>NZ_JBBHZF010000023.1:82924-190032 GCF_037482365.1 Pseudokineococcus sp. 1T1Z-3 | reverse complement strand
CCGGCCAGTACTCCATCGCCGGCGGCCCCTACCTGCCGATCCCCGGACAGGCCCACGTCGACAGCGACCCCCATCCCGTCGTCACCTATCAAGGCCCCAACACCCCCGTCGCCGACCTCCACGAGTAGTCCCGCCCCCCGCGACACCGACGAAGGTGGCCGGTGTCGAACCGCCACCTCGGCGAAGCGTCAGACCCGGTCCCCGGACGACGACCGAGGGTCCCGCACGGGGGAAGATGCCGGTCGTGACTTCCGCCCCTCCTGCTGTCCGGCAGGGCACCGAGTCCTCGCGCCGCGGCGACACCGCCCCTGCCGTCGAGGTCGTCGACCTCGTCAAGCGCTACCCCAAGGCGAAGGTCAACGCCGTCGACGGCGTCAGCTTCACCGTCGCGCGTGGGGAGGTCTTCGGCCTGCTCGGGCCCAACGGCGCCGGCAAGACGACGACGATGGGCATCCTCACGACCCGGGTACGGGCGACGAGCGGGACGGCGCGCGTCGGCGGCATCGACATCGGTGCGAACCCCTCGGCGGCACGGGCGCTGCTCGCCGTCGTGCCGCAGCGCATCAACCTCGACCGGTCGCTGACGGCGCGCCAGAACCTGCTCTTCCACGCGGCGTACCACGGGGTCGGGCGGGCCGAGCGCAACCGGCGGGCCGACGAGCTGCTCGACCGCTTCGGCCTCGGCGACCGCGGCAAGGACAAGGTCGACAACTACTCGGGCGGCCAGGCGCAACGGCTCATGGTCGCGCGAGCGCTCATGCACGAGCCGCAGGTGCTCTTCCTCGACGAGCCGAGCACCGGGCTGGACCCGCAGGCGCGCCTCTTCGTCTGGGAGCGGGTGCGTGAGCTGAGTGATCGCGGCACGACCGTCGTCCTCACGACGCACGACATGGACGAGGCCGAGGAGGTCTCCGACCGCGTCGGCATCGTCGACCACGGCAAGGTGCTGGCCCTCGACACGCCCGCGGCGCTCGTCGCCGAGCACGGTGGCGCCGGGAGCATCGACGTCGTCCTCGAACCGGCCGACGGCGAGTCCGCCTCCGACGCCGCCGTCGCCGAGGCGCTCTCGCGGGTGCCGGGGGTACGCGGCGCCGAGCCGCCGGGCGGCGTGCCACCGCAGGGCGAGCGGCGGCTGCGCGTCGACGTCGACGGCGAGCCCGCGGAGCTGCTGGCGCGCGTCGCCGAGGCCGTGACGGGGGCGGGCGCCGTCATCACCGACGTCCGGCTCGGCCGCGCCGACCTGGAGGACGTCTTCATCAGCCTGACCGGGCGGGAGCTGCGATGACCACGACGAGCGAGCCGACGGCCGAGACGACGACCGGTGGCGCAGGCCGCACCGTCAACGGCCGCCCCAGCCAGCTGCGACCGGTGCTGGCCATCCTCGGGCGGGACCTCTTCGTCACCTGGCGCGAGCTGCCCGGCTTCCTCGCCCAGGTGCTGCTGCAGCCCGTCTTCGTGCTCTTCATCTTCGGGCAGGTGCTGGGGTCGCTGGACTTCCTCCAGGGCGACTACGCGCAGCTGCTGTTCCCCGGCGTCGTCGCCCTCACGGCATTCTTGACGGCGCTGCAGAACACCGCGCTGCCGCTCGTCATCGACTTCTCCTTCTCCAAGGAGATCGAGGACAGGCTGCTCGCGCCGACGTCGACCGTCATGGTCGCGCTCGAGAAGATCGCGTTCGCGAGCTTGCGGGCGCTCGTCGCCTCCGCTGCCATGTTCCCGCTCGGCATCTGGATCCTCGGCGAGATCCCCTGGCGCACCGAGGCCTTCCCGCTCGTCGTGCTCTTCGTCGTCCTCGGGGCCGTCACCGGCGGCGCAGCCGGGCTGACGCTCGGGACCCTCGTGCCTGCGCGCAAGATCAACACCGTCTTCGCGCTCGTCCTCACGCCCCTGCTCTTCACCGGTGCGGCGCAGTACCCGTGGGCCTCGCTCGAGGTGCTCCGCTGGTTCCAGGTGCTGACGGCGCTCAACCCGCTGACCTACGTCTCCGAGGGCCTGCGCGGCGCGCTGCTGCCGGACGCCCCGCACATCCCCGTCTGGGTGTGCCTGCTCGTCCTCACCGGCTTCCTCGCCCTCTTCACCGCCACCGGCACCCGCGGCTTCCTCCGGCGGGCGCTCGACTGACGGCGTCGTCCGACGCTCTGCGCACGTCGCGGGGGTGGTGGGGCGCGACGAGGCCACACGTCGGGAGAGGGAGGCGTGGCGAGGTCTTCAGCCTGCGCAGGGCCTCGAAGCTCGACGGGGGCCCCGGCAGGATGGACGACGGGCAGCTGCTGCGCGAGGCGCACCGCCTCGCCGGCCTCCCCGGCGTCATGTCCACGGCCGCCACGACGTCAGCGGCCCGCTCGACGTCGCGTGGCAGCTGGCCAAGGCCTGGCCGGACGGCGAGCTGGTCGTCGTCGACTCCGCGCACTCGGGCGCCGACCTCACGGGCGCCGTCGTCGCCGCCCTCGACCGGTTCGCCCGGTAGTGGTGCGCAGATATGACCGTGCACGGTCATATCTGCGCAGCACTGACCGGTCCGGCCCGGCTGGCACAGTGGCCGCGTGCGCCGCTTCTCCCAGGTCGACGTGTTCACCGACGACGCCGAGGCCGGGTGGGGCAACCCGGTCGCCGTCGTGCACGACGCCGAGGGGCTCGACGACGCCGCGATGGCGCGCTTCGCCGCCTGGACCAACCTCTCCGAGACCACCTTCGTGCTGCCGCCCACCGTCGACGGCGCCGACTACCGGTTGCGGATCTTCACCCCGCAGACGGAGCTGCCCTTCGCCGGGCATCCGACGCTCGGCTCCGCGAGCGCGTGGCTCGCGGCGGGTGGTGTGCCCGCGGGGCAGCACGTCGTGCAGGAGTGCGGCGCCGGGCTCGTCCGGGTGCGCCGGGAGGAGGGCCGGCTCGCCTTCGCCGCCCCGCCGCTGCTGCGCAGCGGACCGGTCGACGCCGACCTGCAGGCGCGGCTGCGGCGCGGGCTCGGGCTGGTCGAGGACGACGTCGTCGACGCCGCGTGGACCGACAACGGGCCCGGCTGGGTCTCGCTGCTGCTGCGGGACGCCGCCACGGTGCTGGCCGCCCGCCCCGACCGGGGCGTCCTGGAGGGGCTGTTCGTCGGTCTCGCCGGGCCCCACCCCGCCGGCTCGGAGGTCGCCCTCGAGGTCCGTGGTCTCGCCCTCGGCGCGGGCGTCGACGAGGACCCCGTCACCGGCAGCCTCAACGCCGCGCTCGCGCAGTGGCTCCAGCCGCTCGGCCACCTGCCGGGGACCTACGTCGCCGCCCAGGGCACGGCGCTCGGGCGGCGCGGGCGCGTCCACGTGCGCCGCGAGGGCGACGACGTCTGGGTCGCCGGGGGCACGCTCGTCGCCGTCCGCGGGACCGTCGACCTCTAGGTGTCCTGCGGGGCGGCGGGGGGCAGGACCGGCGTCCTCAGCGATCGGTTGGCGGCGTGACGTCGTACGTCGTCTGCACCATGCCGCCGCCGAGCACCTCGGTGCGGCGGTGGACCAGGTCGACGTCGGCGGGGAGCGGCCCGAAGAGCGGGGCGCCGGCGCCGATGAGCACGGGCACCCGTGAGAGCACCAGCTCGGTGACGAGGCCGGCGGCGAGACAGCTCTGCACGGCGCGCGGCCCGTCGACGTAGACCCGTCGGGCGCCCGCGCCCGCGAGCGCCGCGACGGCGTCGTCGAGGTCGCCGTGCACGGTGACGCGGGCGTCCTCGCGCTCGCTCATCGCGGAGCTGAGCACGTGCACCGGCTTGTCCTGGTAGGGCCAGGAGTCGTACGGGGCGATGACCTCGTAGGTCCCCCGGCCCATGAGGACGGCGTCCACGCTGCCGACGAAGTCGCGGAAGCCTGCCTCGCCCGCGGCCTCGCCGCGCTCGGTGAGCCAGTCCAGGTCGCCGTCCAGCCGTGCGACGAAGCCGTCGACCGACAGCCCGATGTAGACGCAGCCCTGGATGCCCTCGGGCTCAGCGCCCGACGCGGGGGAGCTCATGGCCCCAGCCTGCCCCGCGACCGGCGCCTCGGCCAGGGCGACGCGCAGGTCGAGGCAGACCCGTCGACGACGAGCCGGCGTCGGCGGGCCCCGCGGGTCAGTAGAACTCGACCGTGTCCACCCGGTTGCGCAGCTCGCGCCCGTCGAGGAGGCGGGAGGCGTTGTCGGCGAACAGGTCCGCGATGCGCTCCATGATCGTCGGGTCGCCCGCGGCGGTGTGGGGGCTGATGAGGACGTCAGGCCGGTCCCACAGCGGGCTGGCCTCGTCGAGCGGCTCGCGGGCGACGACGTCGAGGGCCGCGTAGCCGACCGTGCCGTCGTCCAGGGCCCGCACGAGGGCCTCCTCGTCGACGACGGTGCCGCGGCCGACGTTGACGAAGGTGGCGCCCGGTCGCAGCGCGGCGAAGAAGTCGGCGTCGAGCAGGCCCTTGGTCGCCGGCGTCCCCGGCAGGGTGACCACGACGCCGTCGACGCGCGCGGCCGCGTCGGCCAGCGAGCCCGGGTCGACGATCTCGTCGACGCCCTCGACCGGTCGCCCGTGGCGGCTGGAGCCGATGACCGTCGTCCCGAGCGCTGACAGCACCCGCGCGACCTCTGAGCCGATGCCGCCCAGGCCGACGACGAGGACGGTCTGCGCGGACAGCTGCCCCATGAAGTACGGCGATGGCCAGGTCCGGGCCGCGGAGTCGGCCTGCAGCCGCGGCACCCCCTTGGCGCCGGCCAGCAGGCCCAGCAGCGCGAACTCGGCGAGCGGGGTCCCGTGGATGCCGGCGGACGTCGTGAAGGCGACCCGCTGCAGCTCCTCCTCGGACAGGCGCGCGGCCCGCACCGCCTGCCCGCCGCCGGCCGCGATGGTGTGGACCCAGCGCAGGCCGGGGTTGGCGCGGACCGCCCGTGCGAGCGCGGCGGGGCTCGCGTCGGGGACGCCGAAGAGCGCGTCGGCGCCGTCGAGCAGCTCCTCGAACTCCTCCTGCCGCGCCGGTTCCCGCGACCACGCCGGGTCCCCGCCCTGGTCCCCGGCGTGGCGGACGGGCGGCAGCAGGTCGGGGCCGACGACGAGGTCGACGCGTGGCTCGCGCTCGGTGACGACCGCTCGGCTGCGCTCGTCCAGGGGTGTGGCCACGGCTACGCGCAGGCGCTCGGGCACGTCGTCTCCTCGGTCGGGGGGTGCGGCGGGCGGCCGCGTCGCAGGATGCCGCGGTTCTACCAGGCGCGCCGGCGCCAAGCGGCCGGCGCAGGGCGAGCCCGGGACCTCGGGGCCACGCCCGCCCGCCGGGCCGCTCGTGCCGCTCGGGCTCCGGACGCGGCATCATCGTGCCTGCGGCGTGATGGCGCGCCGCTCGGCGAGCAGGAGGCGACGACGCGTGAGCACCACCGCGGACAGCGACACGGGCACCCGTCAGGACGTCGGCGAGGTCCCGTCCACCATGCGCGCCAGCGTCATGACCGGCGTGCGGCAGGTCGAGGTGCAGGAGCGGCCCGTCCCGACCCCGGGGGACGACGAGGTGCTCGTGCGGGTCGGCTCGGTCGGGGTGTGCGGCAGCGACGTGCACTACTTCACCGCGGGACGCATCGGCGACATGGTCGTGACGGGGCCGCTGGTGCTCGGGCACGAGGTCGGCGGCACGGTCGTCGGCGTGGGCCGGGACGTGCCCGAGAGCCGCCTCGGCCAGCGGGTGGCGGTGGAGCCGCAGAAGCCGTGCCGGCGCTGCCGGCAGTGCCACGCGGGGCGGATGAACCTCTGCCCCCACATGGTCTTCTACGCGACGCCGCCGGTCGACGGCGCCTTCTGCGAGTACGTCACGGCGCCCGCCGACTTCGCCCACCCCGTGCCGGACAGCCTCTCCGACGCGGCGGTCGGTCTGCTGGAGCCGCTCTCGGTCGGCATCTGGGCCATGCACAAGGCTGCGGTGGGCCTCGGGGACCGGGTGCTCGTCGCCGGCGCCGGCCCGATCGGCGCGATGGTCGCCATGGCCGCACGGGCGCGGGGGGCGACCGAGGTGGTCGTCACCGACCTCGTGCAGTCCCGCCGTGAGCGCATCCTCTCCTTCGGTGCGACGCGCGCCCTCGACCCGCGGGAGTCAGCGGCCGAGATCGCGTCGATGGAGGCCGACGCCTTCGTCGACTGCACGGGCGCGACGCCGGCCGTGCTGTCCGGCATCGGGGCGGTGCGCGGGGGCGGCGCCGTCGTCCTCGTCGGGCTCGGGGCCGAGACGATGGACATCCCGGTGCAGCTCGTCGCCACGAGGGAGCTCACGCTCACCGGGGTCTTCCGGTACGTCGACACGTGGCCGCGCGCCATCGAGCTGGCCCGCACGGGCGCCGTCGACCTCGACGGCATGGTCACGGCGCGCTACGACCTCGACTCCGTCGACGAGGCGCTGCTGGCCGACTCCGACCCCCTCAGCATGAAGGCCGTCGTCGACGTCGCGGGCGGGCCGCGGTGAGCGCCTCGCCGACGACCAGCCAGGCGCCGGGGACGACGCCGGGCGGGGTGCTGGAGCGGTTCTCGCTGGCCGGTCGGGTCGCGCTCGTGACCGGTGGCTACCGCGGCCTGGGCCGTGCCTTCGCGCAGGCGCTCGCCGAGGCCGGCGCGGACGTCGCGGTGGCGGCGCGCGACGAGGCCCGCAGCGTCGAGGCCGCCGCGGAGATCGCCGCCTCCACGGGACGCCGGACGCTCGGGCTGCGGATGGACGTGACGTCGCGGCCGGAGGTCGAGGCGGGCCTCGCGCGGGTCGCCGAGGAGCTCGGCGGGCTCCAGGTGCTCGTCAACAACGCGGGCACGTGCATCCACGAGCCGGCCCTGGAGGTCAGCGACGACCACTTCCAGGACGTGCTGCAGACCAACGTCCGCGGGGTCTGGCTGCCCAGCCAGGTCGCCGCGCCGTACCTGGCCCAGCAGGGCGACGGCGGCGTGCGCGGGTGCGTCGTCAACATCGGCTCGATCAGCGCGCACGTCGTCAACCGCCCGCAGATGCAGCCCATCTACAACGCGAGCAAGGCTGCGGTGCACCAGCTCACGAAGTCGCTGGCGGCGGAGTGGGCGCCGCTGGGCATCCGCGTCAACGCCCTGGCGCCCGGCTACGTGAAGACGGAGATGGCCCCGGTGGACGAGCCCCGCTTCCGCCGGATGTGGATCGAGGACGCACCGATGCAGCGCTACGCGACGCCGGAGGAGGTCGCCGCGAGCGTCGTCTACCTCGCCAGCGACGCGTCGTCCTTCTGCACCGGGACGGTGCTCGTGGCCGACGGCGGGTACACCCTGTACTGAGCCGCTCCGCGGCCCCGGGTGCGCGGTCCCGCGTTCGACGACGTCGTCGCACCCGCCGACGGACGGCGTCGCCGCGTCGACGACGAGCGCGGGCCGCCGGACCCACCTCAAGGCGGGCCCTCAGGTGCCGACAGAAGACGTCAGGAGGTGGCCCATGGTGAGCCTGATGATGGTCTTGGGCATCGGCACGGCGGTCTGGCTGGGTCTGGACGCGACGCGCCTGCAGGTGCGTCCTGGCGTGCTGGGCAGCCGGCTCGCGGACCTAGGGGTGGCCGGGTGGGTGGTGTGCTGCCTGCTCCTGTGGGTGGTGACCCTGCCCGTGTACCTCGTCATGCGTCCGCGGTACGTGCGGCTCCACCTCGTCCACGAGCTGATGGAGGGCGTCCCCGCAGGTCCCTGGCCCGAGCAGGCCTAGCCCGCGCCCGGTGGCCGCTCGGGCGACGGCCGCGGGCCCGCTCGGGCACGCAGGCTCAGACCGCCGGCAGGTCGGCGGCCATGACCAGGTCGCCGTCCTCGTCGAGCACCTCGAGCCGGGTCGCGTCCTCACGCAGCACCGGCGCGTTGAGGCGGCACTCGACGATGTCGGCGGCGCCGACGAAGCCTCCTGAGGCGACCGGTTCGCCGGCGGCGTCGAGGACGACGAGCAGGTAGTCCTCGCCGTCGTCGAGCCCGTCGACGTCGACGACCGTCTCCGTGCCCCACGTGTGCGCGACGACGGAGGCGTCGACCGTGACCCCGGGCGGCTCCCCGACGACGTCGACCTGCTCCACCGCGCCCAGCGTCCCCGGCCCGCCCTCCGGCGGTCGGTCGGCCAGGCCGCTGACACCGAGCGCACCGACCGCACCGACGAGGACGCCGGCGGCCGCGGCGGCCAGCGCGGCCTGCGCGGCGGTGCGACGCCGTCGCGGCGCCAGCTCGGTCACCTCGGCGACGCGCTCGGGCCCCACGTCGGTGCGGTCGCCCCCTGGATGCGCCGCGCCGCCCGACGCGCCGATCGTCGCCGCCATGACCCGCTCCCGCAGGGCGGCTGACGGGCGCGCGGACTCCCATCCCTCGCCGCGCGGCGGCAGGGCGGCGAGGACGGCGCGGAACTCCTCCAGCTCGCGCGCGGCCTCGGGGTCGGCGGCCACGAGCGCGTCGACCTCGGCCTGCTCGTGCGGCTCGAGCCCGCCGACGGCCGCACCGGCGACGAGCTCGCCGCGGCGCTGCTCCTCACCGCTCACGGTGGACCTCCTGCGCGTTCCTCCGGCCGGTCGGCCGGCCCTCCATCGTCCCTGCTGCCGGGCCGGTGTGACCACCGAGCTCCAGCTCTCGGCGCAACGCCTTCAGCGCGTAGTGCATCCGGCTGCGCAGCGTCGCGACGGGGACGCCGGTCCGCGCGGAGACCTCCGCGTACCCGGCGCCCGCGAGGTAGACCTCCAGCACGACGGCGCGGTGCTCCTGCGAGAGCGTGCCCAGGGCGTCCAGGACGGCGAGCCGGTCCACCGCCTGCGCGGCGGGGTCGTCACCGCCGGGGCGTTCGCGGCGGTCGTCGTCCTCGGCCGCCAGGACGGGGCGGCGCGTGCGGGCGCGGTGGACGTCGACCACGACGTTGCGGGCGATCGCGAAGAGCCACGTGCGCACCGACCCGCGCCCGGGGCCGTAGCCGTCCCGGGCGCGCCAGGCCCGCACGAAGACCTCCTGGACGGCGTCCTCGCCCGCGCCGCGGTCGCCGATTGCTGCCGTGGCGAAGCCGAGCAGCTCACCGGCGTGGGCGTCGAAGGCGTGCTCGACGTCGAAGCCCTGCTCGACGTCGGCTGCCCGGTCCACGTCGGCTGCCCTGCCGGCGCCCGTCGGCTCGGTCCCGCGGGGGCCGGGGACGTCGCGCGAGCCGGACGCAGCCACCGCACCTCCGCCCCCCAGCACCAGCACCTCCGCCGCGTCGCCTGCCGGCGCCCCGGCCACCGGGTGGTGGGCTCCGGGGCGGGCACCCGCCGTCGACGTGCGCGGGCACCGTACGCACCGCAGGGGGCTACGTCGGCGTCGGGGACACCGTTCACCGCCTGCCGTGTGACGAGCGTCACACGCGTTGGGCCGCTCCGTCGTTGAACGGCGGCAGAGGTGGCGACGTACCCCCTCGTGACCGGCGGTCGTCACGGCCGCGCCCTGCCCGAGGAAGGTCCTCCATGAGTCGTCTGACCGCCCGCACCGGCGCCGGCATCGGCGCCCTCGCCCTGGCCGCAGCGTTCACGGCCACCGCCGCCGCTCCGGCGTCGGCCACCCAGGTCTCCGAGCCCGACAGCTTCACCAGCGCCTTCACGGCGGACCTGTCGCCCGACATGGTCGTGAACGCCGACGGCGAGCCGGCTCCCGGCCCCGAGGGCAGCTCGGGGACGATGGAGCTGCGGATCAACAGCGACGAGGAGGTCGTCTGCTACGACATCACGACCCGCGGCGTCGAGCCGCCGTACGAGAGCCCGGCCAAGACGGCGACCCACGTCCACGAGGCCCCGTCGGGCCAGCCCGGCCCCCCGCGGCTGGCCTTCCCGAACCCCGCGGGTGACGGCGACGTCCGCACCAGCTCGGGCTGCCTGCAGGGGCCGTTCACCACGGGGGTCGAGGGCGACGACGGCCAGGACACGGCGGCCGGCTTCTCGCTCTCGGCGATCGAGGCCGACCCCGCGGCCTACTTCGGGGACACGCACACCTCGCAGTTCGTGCCCGGCGCCGTCCGCGGCCAGCTGAGGCAGGTCCCGGTCGGCGGCGCCGGCACGGGTCTCGGGAGCACCGCCGCCGGAGTGCCCACGACGGCGCTGGTCGCCGGTGGTCTCGGTGTCGCCGCAGCGGGCGCGGCCGGCGTCGTCCTCCTGCGTCGTCGTCAGACCCAGGAGAGCTGACGCAGGTCGCCGTCCCCGGCCCCTTCTCCCCGGCCTTCTCCCCGATGTGTGACCTTGACGTGCGCCTTCCCGGCGACGGGCTGCACGTCAAGGTCACACGTCGGGTGGGTCGGGGTCTGGCGCGTCAAGGTCACATGTCGGGGACGGGGGGCGCGGGGAGGTCGGTGCGGCGGGGCACCTCGTCCAGGAGGGCCGACGGGCTGAGCTCGGAGGCGGCGGACGCGACGACGCCGCCCGCGACGTGGTCGGCGACCGTCGGGCCGCCCCACGCCGCGGCCGCCGACACGACCCCGACGCAGACGAGCGCCGCGACGGCGCCGGCGGCGACGGCACCGAGGGCCCTGTCCAGCACGCCGACGTGCAGGCGGGCCAGCAGGCCCGAGACCGCGCCGCCGAGGAGACCGCCGACCGCCAGGCCGAGGAGCACGGCGAGCACCAGGCAGATGACGGGCACGAGCCACCCGGGCTGGACCGCGGGCAGCAGCGCCGGGACGGCGGCCGCGGCCCACAGCCCGCCGACGAGCCCGGCGCCACCGCCCACGAGCCGGCCGAGCACGGTCCCGCCGCCCGAGCGCCAGCCGCCGAGGGCAGCGAGGACGACGACGGCGAGGGCGACGACGTCCACGAGCGTCGCCTGGGACGCCAGCTCCTGCAGCGACGTCACGAGAAGCCCTGCCCCTCGCCGCGTCGGGCTGGGCATGCCGGCACTCCCGGCGTCCTCGGGCGTGTCGGTGTCGTCGTCATCGGTGCTCCTTCGTCGGGGCGTGGCGTCCGTGGCCCCCACCCGGGGGGCGCCCGTGGGACGCAGGACGTCGTGCCCGACCACCGTCGCCCGGCTTCCTCAAGACCTCCTCAAGGACGAGGCCCCCGGGACGGGCATGAGGTGACCTTCAGGTGACCCGCCGCCGGCTCGCCGGCTCGCCGCCCTGGCGCGACAATTCCGGTCCGTCGGGCGCCGCCCGACGGCGTCCAGCCCCACCCGCGCCGCAGCCCTGGAGGCCGACGTGCCCGTCGTCATCACCCTGATCCGCCGGTACCTCGTCGCCCGTCTCGCCCTGCCGCTGGCCGGTCGGGCCATGGGTGCGGCCGGGCGCCGGCTCGAGGCCTCCCGCGGACCGGGCGCCGTCTCCTCGGGGCTGCAGAAGGGCAGCCGCCTGCTCTCCCGGCGCGCCCGTCGGGCCGACGACGAGCGCGGCTGAGCCGTCGACGCCCGCGGGGGCTCGAGGCCCTCAGAAGGCGTGAGCCCACGGGGCCGTCATGGCTCTCGCCCAGGCCCTCCCGTCAGACTGCCGGCATGGCCGCCCCCGCACCCGCGCGCGTCCTGCTCGTCGAGGACGACGAGGCCATCCGCGAGGCGGTCCTCGGCGCGCTCGCCGACGAGGGGCTCGTCGCGCGCGGCCTCGTCGACGGCGAGGACCTCGAGGCCGAGCTCGACGGCTTCCGCCCCGACCTCGTCGTCCTCGACTGGATGCTCCCGGGGCGCCCCGGTCGCGCGCTGGTCCGCGTGGTGCGGGGTCGCACCGACGCCGGCGTCGTCATGCTCACCGCCCTGGACGACCTCGCCGACCGGGTGAGCGCCTTCGGTGCCGGGGTCGACGACTACGTCGTCAAGCCCTTCGCCATGGCCGAGCTGGTGCTGCGGCTGCAGGCGCTGCTGCGCCGGCTGGGCCGGCTGCCGAGCACCGTCGAGGTCGGCGACCTCGTGCTCGACGAGGGCGCCGGCGTCGTCACCCGCGGCGGCCATGCCCTGGACCTCACCGCGACCGAGCGCCGCCTGCTGGCCTTCCTCGTCGCCTCCCGCGGGCGGGCCGTGTCGACGACGCAGATCCTCACGCAGGTGTGGGGGTACGACGACTACGCCGACAACCTCGTCCAGGTGCACGTCAGCGCCCTGCGCCGCAAGACCGAGGCCCATGGCCCGCGGCTCATCCACACCGTCCGCGGTGTCGGCTACGTGCTGCGGGCCGGCTGAGATGGGCTCGGCACGAGCAGGTCTGGCGTGAGGAGCCGCCGCGTCGAGCGGCTGCGCACCGGCTCGCTGCGCCGGCGCGTCGTCGTCACGGTGCTGGCCCTGCTGACGGCGCTGCTGCTCGTGCTCGGCGTCGTCGTCGACCAGGCGCTGCGGGCGCGGCTGGAGGGCGAGATCGAGCAGCGCCTGCTCGACCGTGCGGCGGTCGCGGTCGCGCTCCAGGGGGAGGTCGACGCCGACGACCTCGTCGACCAGCTGGCGGGACAAGGTGTCTCGGTCCGGTACTCCGGTGACGACGGCGTCCTCACCGCGGGTCCGGCGCCGTCGGCCGGCACCGGCGGGCGCGGCGACCGCGTCCGCGACGGCGTCCGCCAGCGCGGGGACCTGCTGAGCACGACCACCGAGCTCGACGACGGCACGCTCGTGCTCTCGGCCGACGCCTCGCAGGTGCGGACGACGGTGGCGCAGGTGCGGGCCGTGCTCGCGGTGGCGAGCGTCGTCGTCCTCGTGCTGGCGGCCCTGGCGCTGCTCGCCGTCGTCGGACAGGTGCTGGCGCCGCTGGACCGCATCACCGCGACGGCGCGCTCCATCGCCGCCGGCGACCGGGGTCGCCGGCTGCGGCCCGACCGGCCCGGCACCGAGCTGGGCCGTACCGCGGCGGCGTTCGACGACATGCTCGACGCCGTCGAGGGCGCCGAGGCGCGGGCCCGCGCCTCGGAGGAGCGGATGCGTGCGCTGCTCTCCGAGGCGGCGCACGAGCTGCGGACGCCGCTGGCCGGCGTCCACGCGGCGGCCGACCTGCTCGTGCGCGCCGAGCGCCCCCGCGCCGAGACCGAGCGGCTCGCCGCCGCGGTCGCCCGGGAGTCCCGGCGTGCGTCGCGGCTCGTCGACGACCTCCTGACGATGGCCCGCATCGACCGCGGGCTGGAGCTGCAGCTCGCCGACGTCGACCTGCGCGACCTGGCGCGGACGGCCGTCGAGGACCGGCGCCTGCGGCCGTCGGCCGCCCTGCACCTGGCGTCAGGACCGCCGCTGCGCGTGCGTGCCGACGCCGACCGCCTCGCGCAGGTGCTCGCGAACCTGCTCGACAACGCCGTCCGCGCCGCTGGTCCGGACGGCTCCGTCGAGGTGCGGACGGGCCGGGAGGGCGACGACGCGGTCGTCACGGTCCTCGACGACGGCCCGGGGGTGCCGCAGGCGGACCGCGAGCGCGTCTTCGAGCGGCTCGTGCGCCTGGACGAGGCGCGCTCCCGCGACGCCGGCGGCGCAGGCCTGGGGCTGCCCATCGCCCGCGGCATCGCCCGTTCGCACGGGGGCGACGTGGTCCTGGCGCCACGCCCCGACGGGACCCGGGGGACGGCTGCGGTGCTCCGCCTGCCCGGGGCCGGCGTCACCCCTGTGCGTCCCGCTGGTTGAGACGCGGGTCCCGGGCGTCGCCGCCGGTGTCCTACCGTCCTCGCCAGGTCATGAGCGCCAGCGTCAAGCCCCGGCTCGCTGGCCGGCAACCCTCCTCCTGCGGCGGGGTGCCCCGGGTGATGACCGGGCCGTCGTCCGTCCGGGCGCGGCAAGCGCGGGCTCACGCGAGCCCTTGAGCACGGGAGCGCCCCCATGTCCGTCGAGCCCACCAGCACACCTGCCGCCGAGCCGCAGACGCCGGACGTCGCCGAGGCGGGCCCGCTGTCCGACGCGCCCGCGCCGGGCGGCTGGTCCTTCGAGACCCGACAAATCCACGCGGGCTCGGCGCCGGACCCGACGACGGGCTCGCGGGCCCTGCCGATCCACCAGACGACGTCGTTCTCCTTCGCGAGCACCGAGCAGGCCGCCGCCCGCTTCGCGCTCAGCGAGATCGGCAACATCTACACACGCATCACCAACCCGACGACGGAGGCGGTCGAGAACCGCATCGCCGACCTCGACGGCGGTGTCGGGGCGCTGCTCGTGGCCTCCGGCCAGTCGGCGGAGACCTTGGCGATCCTCAACGTCGCCGAGGCCGGCGACCACGTCGTCGCCAGCCCGAGCCTCTACGGCGGCACGGTGAACCTGCTGCGCTACACCCTGCCCAAGCTCGGCGTGACGACGACCTTCGTCGAGGACCCCGACGACCCGGAGTCGTGGCGCGCTGCGGCGCAGCCGAACACGAAGGTCTTCTACGGCGAGGCCATCCCCAACCCGCGGGGCGACGTCCTGGACGTCGAGGCCGTCGCGGCGGTCGCGCACGAGGTGGGGGTGCCGCTCGTCGTGGACGCGACGGTGGCCACGCCGTTCCTCTCGCGCCCGCTGGAGTGGGGCGCCGACGTCGTCGTGCACTCGGCGACGAAGTACCTCGGCGGTCACGGGACGGCGATCGGCGGGGTGATCGTCGACGGCGGCACCTTCGACTACGCCGCCCACCCCGAGCGCTTCCCCGGCTTCAACACCCCCGACGAGAGCTACCACGGTCTGGTCTACGCGCGGGACCTTGGTGTCGGCAGCGAGCTCGGGGCGAACCTCGCGTACATCCTCAAGGCGCGGGTGCAGCTGCTGCGCGACCTGGGGCCGGCGATCTCCCCGTTCAACGCCTTCCTGCTCGGTCAGGGCATCGAGACGTTGAGCCTGCGGCTGGAGCGGCACGTCGCCAACGCCCAGGCGGTCGCCGAGTGGCTGGAGGCGCGCGAGGACGTCGAGCGCGTCCAGTACGCGGGGCTGCCGTCCAGCCCGTGGCACGCCCGGCAGCAGAAGTACGCGCCGCGCGGCGCCGGCGGCGTGCTCTCGTTCGAGATCGTCGGCGGCCTGGAGGCGGGCCGGCGCTTCGTCGACGGCCTCTCGCTGCACAGCCACGTCGCCAACATCGGCGACGTGCGCAGCCTCGTCATCCACCCGGCGTCGACGACGCACAGCCAGCTCTCGCCCGAGGCGCAGGAGAAGGCCGGCGTCACACCAGGCCTCGTGCGGCTGTCGGTCGGGCTGGAGCACCTCGACGACATCCTCGCCGACCTGGAGCAGGGCTTCACCGCCGCCAAGGGGTCCTGAGGGTCGCCGTCCCGCGCGCGCGTGCTGGCGGGAGGGGCGCCGTCCGGTCTAGCCCGCAGGGTCCGCGGTGCGCGGACTTGTGGGGCTGGCGCGCCGTCTACTCGGGGTGGGCGCGGAGATCGCGGGTCGACGCGCCGTGGGCTGCCCCGCGAGGTCCGCGGTGGTGGGGACGAAGGCGGCGCAGCGGGGCCTGGCCCGGGAAGTCCGCGGTGCGCGGACTTGTGGGGTGGTGTGACGGAGGCCTGACCCGGGAAGTCCGCGGTGCGCGGACGTCGCGGGCAGGGCAGTGGTGGTTGGCCCGCGGGGTCCGCGGTTCGCGGACTTGTGGGGTCGGCGCGCCGTCGACTCGGGGTGGGCGCGGAGATCGCGGGTCGACGCGCCGTGGGCTGGCCCGCGAGGTCCGCGGTGGAGCGAGTGCTGACGGCGCAGGGCGACGCGCGGCGACGACGTCCCGCGTCCCCGCGACGGGCTGCGCCCCGACGACGGGCTGCGCCGTGACGACGGCCCCCGCGGCCGGGCCAGGTGGCCCGGCCAGGGGGCCGTCGCACGAGCCGGACCGCGGCAGCCGGGTCGGGCGAGCCGGGTCAGGGCAGCCGCAGCACCTGGCCGACGTAGATGCGGTTGGGGTTGGAGACCCGGTCGCGGTTGAGGTCGTAGATCGCCTGCCACGTCGTGCCGTTGCGCGCGGCGATGGCGCCGAGGGTGTCGCCGCTGCGCACCGTGTAGGTGCCGGACGGCGCGGGCGTCTCGCCACCACCACCGCCGCCGCCACCGCTGCCCGGCACCCGCAGCACCTGGCCGACGTAGATGCGCCCCGGGTTCGAGATCCGGTCGCGGTTGTCGGCGTACAGCTGCTGCCAGGTGGTGCCGTAGCGGGCGGCGATGGCGCCGAGGGTGTCGCCGCTGCGGACGGTGTACGTCGCACCCGACGGCGGCGCCGGGGCGGGGTCGGCCGGCGGCGCGGGCTGGGAGCTGCCGCCCCCGGGCGGGGTGGGCGTGCCGCGCTTCTCGGCCTCGCCGTAGCCGAGGCGGGCGGTGCACGCGGGCCAGGCGCCCCAGCCCTGCACGGCGAGGACCTTCTCGGCGACGGCGATCTGCTCCTCGCGCGTCGCGAGGTCAGCCCGGGCGGCGTACTGCTGGCCGCCGAACCCGTCCCACGTGGGCTGGTAGAACTGCAGGCCGCCGTAGTAGCCGTTGCCGGTGTTGATGTCCCACCGGCCGCTGCTCTCGCACTGGGCGAGTCGGTCCCAGACCGCGTCGGTCGCGGCCGACGCCGAGCCAGCGGTGGACAGCCCGACGAGCGGGCCGACGGCGAGGGCGGCGACGGCGCCGAGGCCGACCGGGCGGCCGAGGCGGGAGCGACGGGTCGTGCGTCGAGCGGGAGAGCTCGTCTGCGTGGTGATGGCGTTGGCCTCTCGCGCATGCGCCTCGCGGTGGACCGCGCCCCGCCCTGCGCTGTGGTGAGGGTGACGTCCGCCGGGCGGGGAGGCGCAGGCGGACGGGCTGTCGGGGCCCGCGCGAGGGGCGCGGGCGGACGTCGTCGGCACCAGCGGGCGCCGGCCGGGGGCTCGGCGCGTGCGCGCCGGCCCGAGGACGCGGCGACGGTAGGTGATGTCACGAGCAGGTGACAACCCGTCCGGGCGAATATGTGTCACCTGTGAGAGTGGCTGCACGGCAGGCCCATACGAATCACACACCTGTGGTTCGCCGATCATGGTGCCGTCGCGGCCGGCGTCGCCGCGATGACCGTCCGTGCGTGCCCCGTCACTCGTGCCTCACCGCCCCCATCTCCGGTTGCGTGCCGTGACGAGCGCGCTACGCCCCCTCGGCGCCGGCGACGACGCGCCGGGTTGCCGCCTCCAGGCCCCGCCGCGAGCGTGTCCGCCATGAGCGCACTCACGCGAGGGCTGACCGCCGGAGCCGTCGGCACCACCGTCCTGCAGGCCGTCACCTACGCCGACATGGCCCTGCGCGGCCGGCCCGCCAGCGAGGCGCCCGGGCAGACCGCCGACGCCCTCGCCGGCCGGCTCGGGCTCGGCGTCCCCGGCGACGGCGAGCGGCAGGGGCACCGCCGCACCGCCCTCGGCGCGCTCCTGGGCACCACGACGGGACTCGCCACCGGGGTCGTCGCCAGCCTCGCCCGCCGCCGCGGGTACGCCCTGCCGGGCGCGCTCGGCGGCGTCGCCACCGGGGCGCTGGCGATGGCGGCGAGCGACGGGACGTCCGCCGCGCTCGGCGTCAGCGACCCGCGCACGTGGACGGCGGGCGACTGGGCCGCCGACGTCGTCCCGCACCTGGCCTACGGGCTGGCGACGCACGCGACGCTCGAGGCGATGTCGCCGCAGCCCGGCGACGTCGTCCGCAGGCCCGCCTCGGGCGGCCTCGTGGCCCGCTCCTTCGTGCTCGGCGTCGCGACGGGCGGGCGCAGCTCCCTCGGGCTGGCGGCGCCGGTGCTCACCGACGCCCGCCCCGACGGGCCGGGCGCGCTGGCCCGCGTCGGCGCGGCCGCCGGCGTCGTCGGCGAGGTGGTCATGGACAAGAAGGCCTCGACGCCGCCGCGCACCGCGCCCGGCCCCCTCGGCGGGCGGCTGCTCGCGGGGGCCGGTGGAGCGGCGGCCCTCGCCGCCCGGGAGGACCGCACGCCCACGGCCCCGGCGGCGGCCGGTCTGCTCGGCGCCCTCGGCGGCTCCTACGCCGGGCTCGCCTGGCGCACCTGGGCGGCGAGCCGGCGCTCGCCCTTCGACGCCGACTGGCAGGCCGCGCTGGTCGAGGACGGCGTCGCGGCGGCGCTCGCGCTGGCTGCGTGCTGGCCCGGGCGCCGGGGCCAGCGCACCGCGGTCCTCGGGTAGGCGAGGCCCTCGGGGGAGGGCCCGAGGGGCGGCCCGACCGGGGCGTCTGCGCTGCGCCGTCCGCGTGGTGGTGGGCGGTGGGGTCGGCCCGGCGTGAGGGTGACGCCGCCGCCAGCCGATAGGGCAGCCATGAGCCGGTCGGCACCATCGCGACGCGTCGTCGCGCGATGGGTCCTCGGCCTGTCCCTGGCGCCGGGCCTCGCGCTCCTGCTCACCGCGGTGACCGGTACTGGCCTGGGGCCGACGACCTTCGTGGCTGCGGGCGTGAGCGTCCTCGTCGCCTGCGTCGTCCACCGACCGGCGCGTCTGCCCCTGTGGCTCGGCCTCGCCGTCGCGCAGCTGTGCGTCGGCGCAGGCGGGATGGTCAGGGCTCTCGCGCCCGACGGGGGAGGGGCGGCGCTGTCCGTCGGCCTGACCGCGACCGGGGCCGTGTGCGGCGTCGTCGTCGGCGTCGTCGTCACCCGGACGGTCGCCTCGCTGGGAGGACGGGTCGACGTCCTCGACGTCGCCACCCTCGCGGCGGTCCTGGGGCTGGGGCTCGCCCAGTACGTCGAGCTCGTGGGGATGGGCACGCCCGCGGCCAGAGGCGCTGCCGCCGCGACGGTCGACGTCGTCATCATCAGCCTCATCGCCCGGCTCGCCGTCATGCGGATCAAGGCGCCGTTCGGCGGGTCCCTGATCCTGCTCGCCAGCCTCGTCTTCGCGGTGAACGAGCTCGTGCGCACCGGCACCTTCGGCCCGGTCGCCGGCAGCCCGCTCCTCACGCTCCTCCCTCTCCTCGGCGCCGCCCTGCTGAGCGGCGGCGTGCTGCACCCGAGCACCCGGCACCTGCTGGACCGCACGTCGGTGCCGGCGGGCAGGCACCGCTCGGGCGAGGTGCTGGGGCTGCTCCCCCTCGCGCTCGTCCCGGCGAGCCTGTGGGTGGTCGACGCCTCCGCCGGCACCCACGCCATGCCGATGTGGGCCCACGTCAGCGTCGGGGCCGTGGGCACCGCCGTGGGCGTCCTGCGGGCGTCGTCGGCGCTGCGGCACTCCGAGCACCTGGCCGAGCACGACCCCCTGACCGACCTGCCCAACCGGCGGGGGCTGGACCGCGTCTTCGCCGACCGCGCCCCCGCAGCCGGCTGGTCCCTGCTGCTCGTGGACCTCGACGACTTCAAGGGCGTCAACGACGCCCACGGCCACGAGGTCGGGGACGCTCTGCTGCTGCACGTGCGCGACCGGCTGCGGGAGGCGGCCGGTGAGGACGGCGTCGTCGCGCGTTTCGGCGGCGACGAGTTCGTCGTGCTCGTGCCAGGCGGGAGCGAGGCCGCAGCAGCGGACCGGGTCGTGGCCGCCCTGCGGCCCACCGTGGAGCTGCGAGGCCTCGCCCTGCGCGCCACCGGCAGCGTCGGCGTGGCCCCGGCCGAGGCCGGGGCCACCTTCTCCCAGCACCTGGTCCACGCCGACGTGGCCCTCTACGCCGCCAAGGGCGCCGGGCGCGACACGGCGTGCGTCTACCACCCCGACCAGCGTGAGGAGGCCCTGCGCCGCTTCACCCTGACCAACCAGGTCCGCCAGCTGCTCTCGGGGCGCTCGTCGTCGGTCGGACGGCTCGAGGTGCACTACCAGCCGATCGTCGTGCTGGCCACGGGCGAGGCGGTCGGCGCCGAGGCGCTGGTCCGCTGGCAGCACCCGGACAACGGGCTGATGATGCCCGCTGCCTTCCTCGACCACGTGAGCACCTCCCAGCTGGACGCCGAGCTGGACAGCGCTGTGCTGGAGGAGGTCGTGGACCAGCTGGGCCGCTGGGCCCGGGAGCGCCGTCAGGTGCTGCCCGTCAGCGTCAACCTCACGAGGTCGAGCCTGGTCGACCCCGGCCTGCCGGGCCGGGTGGCGGAGCGGCTGCGGCGCGCGGGCGTCCCCGGCACCTTGCTGCACGTGGAGATCACCGAGCACGAGCCGCTCGAGGAGGACGCCACCTGCCTGGTCAACCTCCTGGCGCTGCAGGAGCTCGGCGTGGACGTGGACCTCGACGACTACGGCAGCGGGTACACCTCGCTGGAGTACCTGCGGCGCTTCCCGGTGCAGGTGATCAAGGTGGACCGGGCCGTCGTCATGCACGTCACGGGGAGCAGCGGGCAGCTGCTCGAGGGGCTCGGGGCGATGTCGCGCACCCTCGGGCTGGAGCTGCTCGCCGAGGGCGTCGAGACGCCGGAGCAGCAGGAGCGGCTCGTCGAGCTGGGCTTCAGCCTCGGGCAGGGGTGGCTGTTCAGCCGCGCCCTGCCGGCGGACCAGTTCGCCGACGAGGTCCTCGGCCCTCGACAGGTCCTGCCGCCGGTCGCGGTGCCGGCGCCGCGACCGGCGCGAGCGCGCGCGAGCGAGGTCCCCCAGCCCGGGGCGGTGCTGGACGCGACGGTGCCGAGGCGCTGACGTCCGGGCGGCCGGTGGTGCTGCCCGGGCCGGCCGGCCTCAGGTCCGCACGTGCAGGAGGTCCTCCAGCCCGATGCGCTCGTAGAAGTCTCGGCGCACCTCGTCGCCGACGGCGTTGACGCGCTCGGCGCCGTCGTCGGCCGGGTCGACGTGGGTGCGGAAGGGCCGCTCGCCCTTGGCGGCGCCGACGACGTCGACGACGCGGCGGGCGACCTCCTGCGGGTCGGCGTCGGGCGGCGACATCGCCTGCAGGCGCTCGCCGACCTGGCCCATGAGCCCGGCGTACTCGGCCTCGTAGGCCTGCGCCGTCGCCTCGTCGTCCGGGCTGCCGGCGTGGGCGAAGTGGTTGGTGCCGGTGGTGAAGGAGCCGGGCACGACGATCGTCGTCTCGACGCCGAAGCGGGCCAGCTCGGCGGCGGTGCTGACGGCGAGGGAGTCCTGCGCCGCCTTCGCGGCGAAGTACGGCGCGAGGTAGGGCGGCGTGCCGCCGCGGGTGCTGGTCGAGCCGACCCACACCAGCAGCCCGTCGCGGCGCTCCCGCAGGTGCGGCAGCACGGCGCGGTTGAGCCGCTGGCAGGAGACGACGTTGGTGTCGTAGACGGCGTGCAGCTGCTCGGGGGTGAAGGCCTCCAGCGGGCCGAGGACCATGTGCCCGGCGTTGTGGACGACCACGTCCAGGCCTGGGGTGGCCGCGAGGACGGTCGCGACCGCGGTGTCGACGGAGCCCTGGTCGGCGACGTCGAGCTCGACGACGCGCAGGTCGACGCTGTGCTCGCGGGCGTGCTGCTGCACCTCGGCGACCGCGGCGGCGTTGCGGCCCTCGGTGCCCCGCATGCCGGCCCAGACGGTGTGCCCGGCGTCGGCGAGCGCGCGGACGGTCATCGCCCCGAAGCCGCTGGAGGCGCCGGTGACGAGGACGGTGTGCGGGCTGCCGGTCATCAGGCCACGCCCCCGTTGACGAAGATCGTCTGGCCGTTCACCCAGCGCGCCGGCCCGGCGAGGAAGGCGACGGCCTCGGCGACGTCGTCGGGCTGGCCGAGGCGCTCGAGCGGGGCCATGTTCGCGAGGTTGTCGATGGCCTCCTGCGGCTTGCCCTCGAGGAACAGGGGCGTCGCGGTGGGACCGGGGGCGACGGCGTTGACGGTGACGTCCCTCCCGCGGACCTCCTTGGCGAGGATCGGCGTCATCGCCTCGACGGCGCCCTTGGTCGCGGCGTAGGCGCTGTAGGTCGGCAGCGACAGCCGGGTGACCGACGTCGAGACGTTGACGAGCGCGCCGCCGCCGCGCAGCCGGCGCACGGCCTGCTGGCTGACGACGAGCGTGCCGCGCAGGTTGGTGCGGACCATCCGGTCGACGTCGTCGAGGGAGGCCTCGGCCAACGGGGCGAGCAGCATGATGCCGGCGGTGTTGACGACGACGTCGACGCCGCCGTAGGTGCTCTCGGCGGTGTCGAAGAGGGCGGCGACCTCGGCCTCGTCGGCGACGTCGGCCTGCACCGAGATGGCCTGGCCGCCGGCGCCGGTGACGGCCTCGACGGCGTCCTTGGCCCGTCCGGCGCTGCCGGAGTAGTGGACGACGACGGCCGTCCCGTCGGCGGCGAGGCGCTCGACGACGGCCCGGCCGATGCCGCCGGACCCGCCGGTGACGATCGCGACGCGGGGTCCGGCTGCGGTGGTCTCGCTCATGCTTCCCCTCCCGAGGGCTCGCTGGTCGGGCACGAGCATCGGAAGCGGTCGCTGGGCTCGCCACCGCGGCGAGGGCGAGGACCCGTCCGTGCGCCCAGGCCACGCCCATCCGAGGGCCGGGCCTCAGCGCCGGCCGGCGCCGACGGCCCCGCCGCGGTAGGCCCCGGGCGTGCAGCCGTGGTGGCGGCGGAAGGCGTCGGCGAAGTGGGCGACGCTGGCGTAGCCGCAGGTCAGCGCGACGGTGCGGACGTCCGCCGGCGTCGTGCGCAGCAGGTGGGCGGCGTGCTCGACCCGCAGGCGGACGAGCTCGCGGTGCGGTGTGGTGCCGGTCGCGGCGCGGAATCGGCGCACGAAGTGGTACGGGCTGGAGTGAACGACGGCGGCCAGCTCGGCCAGGCGCACCGGCTCGGCGAGGTGGGCGCGCATGTGCTCCTCGACCCGCGCCAGGTCGGTCGCGCCCAGCGGGGTGACGGCGCGGCCGCCGGTGGCTCGCGGGCCGCCGGCCAGCGTGAGCACCTGGGCGGCGAGCGCCTGCGCGAGGGCGTCCCCGGCCAGCGGGTCCGCCGACCGGGCGAGCGCGACGCCGACCGCGCGGGCGGTCGCCCGGACGCCCGGGTCGTCGAGCACGAGCCCGTCGGGCAGCTGGCGCACTGCGGCGGGCCGTCCGAGCGTCTCGGCGGTGCGCTGCAGGAGGTCGGCGCCCAGGTGCAGGTGCAGCGTGCGCACGGGCACGGCGCCGGCGTCCTCGCCGGGGAGCAGCCGCAGCCGGGCGGAGGCCCCGGGCGCCGTCGCCCCCATCGAGCCCGGCGTGTAGCGCGCGCGCACCCACCGGCGGCCGCGACGGCTCTCGACCTCGCTGGTGCCGGCGAGCTGCACCACGAGGAGCAGGTCCGGGGTCGGCGCCGTCGTGAAGGTCTCGGCCTCCCGCGGCTCGAGGTAGGTGCGGGCCAGCACGTCCTGCCAGCCGAGGTGGTGGCTGGAGCGCTGCACCTGGCTCGGCAGGCGGCTGCCGGCGCGCAGGCTCGTCGGGTGCAGCACGTGCCCATCGTGGGCCGAGCCGGGCGTCCGCGGGGAGGTCGGGCGGTGCAGCCGTCGGGTCCGGCGGGTCGGGTGGGTCTGGCGGGTCGGGCGGGTCGGGTGTGTCTGCCGGGTCGGGCGGGTCGGGTGCCCGGTGGCCTCAGCGGCCGGGGCCGCCCCCGTCCCGCGCCAGGGCGGCGAGGGCTCGCAGGCAGTGCTCGGCCAGCGGCTCCGGGAAGTTGGCGGCGAGCCGGTAGAAGACGACCCGGCCGGCCTTGCGGTTGGTGACGAGGCCGGCGCCGCGCAGCACCCGCAGCGCGTAGCCGACGGCGTCCTCGCTGGCGCCGAGCGCGAGGGCAAGGTCGCCGACGCAGAGCTCCTCGACGGCGTCGAGCGCCTGCAGGACGCGCGCCCGGGTGGGGTCGGCGATCACGGTGAGCACCTCGGCCGTGGCGACGGCGTCCTCGCGCGACGGCACCCGGGCCCGGGCGCGGGCGACGCGGTCGGCGTCGACGGGGTGGGCGTGGTCGCTCACGTCTCCTCCGGTGCTCGGCGGCTCGTCACGCGCGGGGCCGCGACGACATCCGTGCGGTCGTCCGGGTGTAGCGTCCGGCCGCCCGGTGGCGATCGTCGCAGGAGGTGGGTCGTGCGGGATGCGGTGGTGACCTCCGGTCGCACGGGGGGCGCAGGAGGCCTGCGGAGGTGGGGTCGTGGCTGAACCGGCGACGTCGGGCTGGGCCGGGCTGCTCGCCGTCCTCGTGCTCGGGGGCGTCGGCGTCGCGGGTGCCTTCGCCGTCCACCGGCTCACCGCCGTCGCGCCGCGAGGGCTGACGGCGTGGCCGTGGCTGTCGGGCTGGCACCCGCCGGAGCACGCGCTCTCGCGGTACCACGCGCGCTGGTACCCGGTGACGGTCGTCTTCCTCGCCTTCGACGTCGAGATGCTCTTCATGTACCCGTGGGTGCTCGTCGTCGCGGACGTCGGGCTCTCGGCCGTCGTGGAGATGTTCGTCTTCCTGGGCGTGCTGCTGCTCGGGGTGCTGTGGGCGCACCGCGAGGGAGCCTTCTCGTGGCAGTGAGAGGTCTGCTGGCCCGGTGGGCGGTGCGCGGGACGGCGGTGCTGCTCGTGGAGGCGCCCGGGGGGTGGGCGGCGCGGGTCGCCGTCGAGCGGGCGCTGGCGGAGCGGGGGTGGCGCACGGCCTCGTCGCCCGCGGACGCCGACGCGCTGCTCGTCTGCGGCGCTCCGGGCCCCGGGTGGGAGGAGGTGCTGGAGCGCACCTGGGCGCAGCTGCCCGGGCCGCGGGCGCGGGCGTCGGTGGCCTCCGTCGCCGGAGCCGGGGTGGCCCTGGACGGGCTGGCGGCGTCGCTGCTCGACGACGACGCCCAGCGCGCGGACGCGGCGTCGCGCGACCTCGTCGCCGAGGGCGTCGCGCCGGGTGACGACATGCACCCCGCCGGCCTCGATCTCGCCGGCGGGCAGGACGACCTCCGCGACGGCCTGGAGATGGACGTCCTGCGCGTGCCCCTCGGGCCCGTGCTGACGGACTGGCCCGCCGGGCTCGTGCTGCGGACGGTGCTCTCGGGCGACGTCGTCGTCCGCGCGCGGGTGGAGGTGCTGCCGGGCGCCGCGGCGCGCCGGAGCCCGGCAGACGACGTCGCCCGTCGCCTCGACGCCGCCGCGCAGGTGCTGCGCCTCGCCGGCGCCGACGACCTCGCCGCCCGCGCCGTCCGCCTCCGCGACGCCGCCCTCGACCCCCGCACCTCGTCGTCACAACGCCCTGAGGACGCCCCTTCTCCGCGCACTTCGTCGACACGTCGCCCTCAGGAGGGCGCTTCTCCCCGCACTTCGTCGACTAATCGCCGTGGGGGAGGCGCAGGTGCGGCAGAAGGACGACGAAGTGCGGGGGAGGTGAGGGGGCTGCGGGGGCGGGTGGAGCGCTCGCGGGTGCTGGCCTGGGCGCTGCGGGAGGCGGACGTCGCGATGTCGCGTCCGACGTCCGGCGCCGAGTCCGACGCTGCGCACGTCTCAGCGGCAGGAGATCTGCGCGACGTCGGACTCGACGCGCAGCGGCGGACCCGCGACGACGTCCGGACGCTGCTGCTCGGCCTCCTCGACCCCGACGGGCCCGACGACGACCCAGGACGGCGCACCCGCGCGGCGCTGGACGCGCTGCCCGAGCGGCTCGTCGGCGTCGACGTCGTGGGCGCGCGGCTGCTCGTCGCGGCGCTCGACTTGCGGACCGACGCCCTCGACGCCGACGACCTCGCTGCCCTCGCCCCCCGCGAGGACGACGACAGCGGTGACGACGACGGCAGTGACGACGACGGCAGTGACGAGCACGCGCACCACGGGCACGCCCATGGGTGACGTCGTGCAGGTCGCCGCGCCGTGGGTGCTCCTCGCCGCGGTGCTGCTAGGGGTGGCGGCGCTCGGGGTCACCGCCCTCGACGGCGCCCTCGCCGCCCGGGCCGCCGGTCGCCCCGCGTCGGTCGGCGCGCAGCACCCCCTCGTCGAGACCGCGCGCCTCCTGCGCCAGCGCCGCCGGACGACGGTCGCCGCCGACACCCTGCTGCGGCACGTCGCGGTGGGCGGGTTCGCCGTCGCGCCGCTGCTCATGGTCGCCGTCGTGCCGCTGGGGGAGTGGGTGCTCGCGGACGCGAGCGTCGGCGTCGTCTGGTTCAACGCCGTCGACGTGCTCGTGTGGGTGCTGGTCTGGCTCGCGGGGTGGGGGCCCAACGCGGCGTGGTCGCTGACCGGCGGGTACCGCTTCCTCGCCCAGGCGATGGCGTACGAGCTGCCGCTGATGTTCAGCCTCACCGCGCCGGCGCTCGCGGCGGGGAGCCTGCGGGTCGGCGACGTCGCGGCCGCGCAGTCGGGCGCAGCCGGGGCGGGCCTGCCGTACGTCGTGTGGATGCCCGTCGCGTTCGTCGTCTACTGCACCGGCGTCCTCGCCTTCTCGGTGCGCGGGCCGCTGTCCCCGGCGGGCGGGCCGGCGACCAGCGGCGGCGTGCTCGCCGAGCTGTCCGGCGTCGACCGGCTGCTCGTGCTCGCCGGGCGCGCGGGCCTGCTCGTCGCGGGCGCGGCGTTCGCCGTCCCGCTGTTCCTCGGTGGCGGGTCCGGGCCGCTGCTGCCCGGCTGGCTGTGGGTGCTGGTGAAGACGGCGCTGCTCGCCGCGGCGCTCGTCGTCGTCCGGCGGAAGCTGCCCGACGTGCGCCCCGACCGCTTCCTCGCCCTCGGCTGGAGCGTGCTGCTGCCCGCGGCGCTGCTGCAGCTGCTCCTCGTCAGCGTCGTGGTGGTGGTGCGCTCATGACGCTGCAGTCGCTGCTCGAGACGCCGCTGCCCGACCTCAGCGTGCTGCCCTCTCTGTCTGTTCTGAGAGGCGTCGCGGTGACGGCGCTCGGCGTCGTCGCCGTCGTCACGGGCGCCCTGGTCTTCCGGGTCGACTCGATGGCGCGCGCGACGTACCTGCTCGCCGCGTCCTTCGTCGCCGTCGGGGCCGCCGTGGTGGCGCTGCACCTGGACTACGTCGGGGTCGTCGTCGTCCTCATGATGCTCATGGAGATGGCCGTCATGGGCGTCTTCATGGTCATGCTCATGGGGATGAACCCGGCGCTCATGCCGATGTCCATGGTCCACAGCAACCGGCGGGCGCTGGTCGCGGCGGGGGCGTCCTTCGTCGTCTTGACCGTGGGGATCCTGCTCGTCGAGTGGCCGACCCGCGCCACCGCTGCGCCCGACGGCTCTGCCGGATCAACTGAAGGCGGGGCGACGACGTACTCCCTCGGCGACGCCCTCATGGGCGACCACATGCTCGTGATGATGGTCGTGAGCCCGGTGATGCTCGCGACGATCGTCGCCGGCGTCGTCCTCGCCCAGGCCTCCGGCCGGTACGAGCGGCTCGGCGACGACCTCAAGGGGGCCCGCCGATGACCCTTGAGGTGGTCCTGGTCCTCGCCGCGGCCCTGTTCTCCGTGGGGCTGTACGGCGCGCTGTCCCAGCAGGTCGTCGTCATGGTGATGATGGGCCTGGAGCTCATGCTCAACGGCGTCGTCCTCGCCGCGGCGGGCTTCTGGTGGTTCACCGCGCCGGAGCCGAGCCTGCAGGTGCTGCTCGTCGTCGTGCTCGCGGCGATGACGGTGGAGATGGCCATGGGCTTCGCCGTCGCGCTGCTGCTGCACCGCACGTCCGGCGCGGACATGACCGACATGGCCGCGGAGCTGAAGCAGTGACGCCGCAGCTGGCCCTCGCGGCGCTCGTCCTCGGGCCCGCGGTCGTCGGCGTCGCGCTGGCGCTCGCCGGGACGACGGCCGGCCCCCGAGGCCGCGCCGTCGCCGACCGCGCTGCCTTCCCGCTCGCCGTCGCCACCGCGGCGGCCGCGCTCGGGCTGGCGGCGCTGGCAGCGGCTACCCGCGCGTCCGCGCAGGCGCCCTTCCTCGCCGGCGCGCCGCTGGGCCTGGGCGTCGACGGGCTCTCGGCCGTCGTCGTCCCCGCCGTCGCGGCGGTGGTGCTGCTCGTGCTCGTCTTCGCGTGGGCCGACGTCCGCGAGGGCCGGGCGCGCTTCGCCGGGCTGATGCTGCTCTTCGCCGCCGCCGTGTCCCTGACGGCGACGGCGACGACGCTGCCCGCGCTACTGCTCGCATGGGAGGTCATGGGCGCGGCGTCGTACGCGCTCGTGGGCTTCTGGTGGCGCGACGACGCGCGGGTCGGCGCCGGCACGACGGCGTTCGTCACCACCCGCGCGGGCGACCTCGGGCTCTACGTCGCGCTCGCGGGCGCCGTCGGTGGCGGGCTGCTCGGCGCCGGACCCACCGGCGGGCTGGCGCTCGGCGACCTCGCCGCCCTTCCGCCCGGCTGGCGCGACGTCGTCGCCGGCGGCCTGCTCGTCGCGGCGCTCGGCAAGGCGGCGCAGTTGCCGTTCTCGTGGTGGCTCTCGCGGGCGATGGAGGGCCCGAGCCCGGTGAGCGCGCTGCTGCACTCCGCGGCGATGGTCGCGATGGGCGGGTACCTGCTGCTGCGCGTCGAGCCGCTGCTCGCCGCGACGGGGTGGGCGGCGACGGCGGCCGCGTGGGTCGGCGCGCTGACGGCGGTGGCGCTCGGCGTCGTCGCCCTCGCGCAGCGCGACCTCAAGCAGCTGCTCGCCGCGTCAACGTCGGCGCAGCTCGGATTCGTCGTCCTCGCCGCCGGGGTGGGCGCGGTGACGGGCGGGACGGCGCAGCTCGTCGCCCACGCGGCGGTCAAGGCGCTGCTGTTCCTCGTCGCCGGGGCGTGGCTCACGGCGCTCGGCACCAAGCAGCTGGCCGGGCTGCGCGGGGCCGCGGGCATCTGGCCGGTGGTCGGCGGCGCCGCCGCGATGGGCGCCCTCGCGCTGGCCGGGGCGCCGCCGTTCGCGCTGTGGACGACGAAGGACGCCGTCATGGCCGTCGCCCTCGAGGCGTCACCGGCGCTCTACGCCGTCGGGCTGCTCGGGGCGGCGCTGTCGGCGGCGTACGCGGGCAAGGTGCTCGTGGTGGTGCTCGGGCGGCCACGGCGGGGCGAGGAGGCCCGCCGCACCTGGGACAGCGAGCAGCAGGGCACGCGCGCGGTGCCGCGGCTCGCGCAGGCGCCCCTCGTCGTCCTCGCGCTCGCGGCGCTGGGCCTGGCCGTGCTCGGCCTGCCGCCCGCGGTGGGCGCGTTGGCACCAACCCTCGGGCAGGACCCGGCCTCGGCCGGCGCCGGGGCGCTCGAGCTCGTCGTCTCGGGGGTGGTCGCGGTCGCGGCGCTCGTGGCCGTCGTCCTCCTCGTCCGCGCCGACCGGCTGCCCGAGCCGGCGTGGGCGCGCGCGTGGCTGGGTCTGGGGGCGGCGACGGACGCCGTCGTCCGCGCCACCCTGCGGGCCGCCGAGGCCGCGGCCCGCGCCGACGACGCACTCGCCCGCGGCGCCGCCGCCCTGGCTCGCGGCGTCGTCGGGACCGCCGGCGCGACGCGCTCCGCCGACGACCGCCTCGACGCCGGGGTGCGCGGCCTCGCCGGGCGGACCGACGGGCTCGCCGCTGTCGTCACGCGGGCCGACGACGGCGTCGACCGCGCCGTCCACGGCGTCGCCGCCGGCACCAAGCGCCTCGGCGGGCTCGCGCGTCGCGCGCAGACGGGGCAGCTGCACGACTACTACGCCCAGCTCGTCGTGGTGCTCGGTGCCGCGGCGGTCGGTCTCGTCCTCTACGTCTCCCTGAGGTGAGCGTGCTCAGCCTGGTGATCTTCCTGCCCCTCGTGGCCGCGGTGGTCCTCGCTGTGGCGCGGGGGCTGCCCGACGCCGCCGCCCGGTGGGCGTGGGTCGGCGTCACGCTCGTCGAGGTGCTGCTCGTCGGCGTCCTGTGGGCGCGGTACGAAACCCCCGCACCTGGAGCACTGGCCTTCGACCAGCAGGTCGAGTGGATCCCCGGCCTGGGGGCGAGCTACCACGTGGGCCTCGACGGGCTCTCCCTGCCGCTCATGGCGCTGACGGCCGTGGTGTTCGCGGCGTGCGCCGTCTATGCGCTGGCCGAGAGCACGCGTCCGCGCAGCCAGGCGGCGCTGTTCTGCTTCCTGCAGACGACGTGCCTCGGCCTGTTCGCGGCGGCCGACCTCGTCGTCTTCTTCCTCTTCTTCGACCTGTCGATCGTCGGCATGTACTTCGCGATCGCGGGGTGGGGTCACGGCAACGCCCCGGGATCAGCACAGCGGTCGGCGCTGCAGTTCTTCCTCTACACGTTCCTCGGGTCGCTGGCGCTGCTGCTGGGCTTCATCGGCCTGTACGTCGCGTCGGGGACCTTCGACATGGTCGCGCTCGCCGCCGACCCGCCGCTGGTGGGCGCCGGCATGACCGGCGGGCTCGTGCTGGCGGCGGTGCTCGTGGGCCTGGCCGTGAAGACGCCGACCGTCCCCTTCCACACCTGGCTGCCGCCGGCGCACACCGACGCGCCGGCCGTCGGGTCGGCGGTGCTCGCCGGGGTGCTGCTGAAGATGGGCACGTACGGGTTCGTGCGGATCGCGATGCCGATGCTCCCCGACGCGTGGCGGTCCTCCGCCTGGGTGCTCATCGCCGTCGGCGTCGTGTCGGTGGTGTGGGGCGCGCTCGTCGCACTGGCGCAGACCGACCTCAAGCGGATGGTCGCCTACACGTCGGTCAACCACATGGGCTACGTCGTCGTGGCGGTCGGCGCCGCGGGCGTCGTCGGGGGCAGCGCCGAGGAGGCGCGGGCGCTCGCGGTGACGGGCGCGGTGACGCAGATGGTCAGCCACGGCCTCATCACCGGCGCGCTGTTCCTCCTCGCCGGGGTGCTGCACCGCCGCGCCGGCACCTACGAGATTAGCCGCTTCGGCGGGCTCGCCGGCCGGGCGCCGCGGTACGCGGCGCTCTTCGCCGTCGCGGCGTTCGCCTCGCTGGGGCTGCCGGGCTTCTCCGGGTTCGTCGCGGAGGTGCAGGTCTTCGCCGGGTCCATCGCCGCGGTGCCGTGGACGGCGGTCGCGCTCGTCGGGATCCTGCTGACGGCGGCACTCTTCCTGCGGGCGCTGCAGCGGCTGCTGACGGGCGCACCCGGCGAGATGACGGCGTCGGTCGCCGACGTGCGCGCGTCCGAGCTCGTCGCCGTCGCGCCGCTGCTCGTGCTCGCGACGCTCATCGGGGTGCTGCCGCGGCCGCTGCTCGAGGTCGTGGAGCCGGCGGCGCAGACGGTCGTCGCGCTGGTGGGGCGCTGAGCCTGTGGCGATGAGCATGGGCGCGGACGTCGTCGCCGTCCTGCCCGAGGTGCTGCTGCTCGCCGGGGCGCTGGTGGCGCTGGTGGGTGGGTCGTTCACCCCGCGCGAGCAGCAACGGCGGGTGCGGCTGGTGGCCGTCGCGGCGCTGATGGCCTCGGCCGTCGCGGCCGGGTTCGGGCTGGCGTCGCCGGCCGGGCCGGTGTTCTCGGGGACGTACGACGTCGACACGGCGACCGGCGTGGTGCGGCTGGTCGTGGCGGCGTCGACGCTGCTGGTAATCGGGCTGGGCGTCGAGGAGGTGGCGGGGCACCGGCAGGAGAGCGAGACGTACGCGCTGCTGCTGCTGTCGGCGACGGGCGCGGTGGTGCTCGGCGGGGCGGCGGACCTGCTGGTGATGGTGGTGGCGTTTCTGCTGGGGAGCATCCCGTTGTACGCGTTGGTGGGGCAGGCGCGGACGGGCCCGGCCGCCGAGGGCGCGATGAAGACCTACCTGCTGGGAGCGCTGCTCGGCATCGTGCTGATGGCGGGGGTGACGGTGCTGCTGGGCGTCGGCGGCGGCGAGGCCGGGTACGCGGGCCTGACCGCCGCGTTGGCGGGGGCGCCGGCTGGGGCGGTGGCGGCGGGCGCGGTGGCGTTGCTGGTCGGGTTGATGTTCAAGGCCGGGGGTGTGCCGGGGCACTTCTGGGTGCCGGACGCGGCGCAGGGCGCGTCGGTGACGGCGGCGGCGTTCCTGACGACGGTGCCGAAGATCGGCGCGCTGGTTGCGGTCTTCCGGCTGGTGGAGGCGATGCCGGCGGCGTTGGACGTGCAGCTCGTCGTCGCGGTGCTGGCGGTGGCGAGCATGACGCTGGGCAACCTGGCGGCGCTGGGGCAGACGGCGGTGCGGCGGCTGCTGGGGTGGTCGACGGTCAGCCAGGTCGGGTACCTGCTGCTGCCGGTGGCCGTGGTGGGGCGCACGGACCTCGCCGAGCCGGCGCTGCTGTTCTACCTGGCGGCGTACGCGGTGACGAACCTGACGGCGTTCGCGGTGGTCGCGGCGCTGCCGGGGCGGGAGTCGCTGGAGGACTACCGCGGGCTGGCGCGCGCGCACCCGTGGCTGGCGGGGGCGCTGCTGGTGAGCCTGCTCGGGCTGCTGGGGACGCCGCCGACGTCGGTGTTCGTGGGCAAGCTGCTCGTCGCGACCGCGGCGTGGGACGGCGGGGCGGAGTGGATGGCGGTGGTGCTGGTGGTCAACACTGTGGCGAGCCTCGCCTACTACCTGCGCTGGCTCGCGCTCGCGTATAGGAGTGGGGGTGTCCCTATGACGTTGGTCAAGCGGCGCGTGCGGGGTGGGGCTCGTAGAGGGTGGCGTTGCGGAGCATGGCGCGGGGGGACGTCGACGCGGCGGCGGGCCAGGTAGATGAGGGCGGCGTTGTGCTTCTTGCCGGTGGCTCTCTTGCGGTCGTAGTAAGCCCTCGAGGTCGGGTCTTTCAGGGCGGCGAAGGCGGACAGGAAGAAAGCCGGCTTGAGCTGCTTGTTGCCGCCGCGGGGTGGGTGCTCGCCGTTGATGGAGGAGCCGGACCTACGGGTGACGGGTGCCAGGCCGGCGTAGGCGGCCAGGTGCCCGGCGGTCGGGAAGGCGGAGGCGTCACCGACCTCGAGCAGGATCCGGGCGGCGGCCGGCGACCCCGACGCCGGGCATCGAGGTCAGCACCCGGGCAAGAGGGTGAGCGTCCAGGACCTCCTCGACCTCGGCGGCGATGGCCTTGCGCTGGTCGAGGACCTCCCGCAGCGAGGCGGACAGGCGGGGCAGGACCTTCTCGGCCGCGGCGGTGCCGGTGACGGTCTGCTCCTCCAGGGCGGCGAGCAGGTCCTCGACGAGCCCGGCGCCGGCGCGGGGTGCGTGGGCGCGGGCGGTGGCCAGCAGCCGGCGGCGTCCGGCGGCCCGCAGGCCGGTCGGTCCGCCGTAGCGGGCCAGCAGCTCAAGGACCACGGTGGTGGTGACCTTGGGGCCCAGGACTCGCTCGGCGGCGGGGTGGACCTGGGTGAGCAGGCCGCGGATGCGGTTGCTCAGCCGGGTGGCTTCCTGGGCCTGGTCGTCGTCGTAGCCGACCAGCACCCCGAGGTCGGCCAGGGCGTCGGAGCCGGCGTCGACCCGCCGCAGGGCGTGCGGCAGGGTCCGGGCGGCGTCGGCGATGACGTAGGCGTCGCGGGCGTCGGTCTTGGCCGTGCCGGGGCGGGCGTCGGCGATGCGGCGCATCGCCAGACCGGGCAGGTAGGCCACCTGGGTGCCGGCGTCGCGGGCGACCGCGACGGGCAGCGCGCCGATCGTGGCGGGCTGGTCGACCACGACCAGCCCGCTGCCGTGCCCGGCGAGGTCGGTGAACAGGGCCCGCAGCCGGGTCTCGTCCTGGGGCAGCGGCCCGTCGTGCAGCCGCCGTCCGTCCGGGGCCAGGGCGACCGCGTGGTGGGTGCCCTTACCGACGTCCAGGCCGCAGAACACCCCGAAGCCCGTCACCTGTACTGGTCCTGGTCGGTGCTTGTCGCCCACTGCCGAGTCCTTCCCCGACGAGACCTTGTCCTGGCCAGTCGAGCACCGGATGCCGGCAGCCACGTCTGCGTTGAGACCTATCCCGCGAGGGGCGGCCATGTCCCTATCAGCGGTCCACCAGTGCCACCAGGACCGGCGACAACACCCCCCGGATCATCAACGACAGGGGCGATCAGTCATACCGGACCTGGCGACCAGGAACCCCCTCGACGAGGGAGCGCGAGGAAGGTAACGGGGGGCGGAACAACTTGAGCCGATGGCATGGGCGGTGCGCACATTGATAGTCGCAGGACTGGCCAGTGTTGTGCTCGCGCTCATTGCAGGGAGAGCAGGGTCCCTCGGCGCCGGCTAGACCCACTGGGAGCGAACTTGAGGCGTGTGTCCATCTTATTGTCATCGCCGATGAAAGGGGCTCGTCGCCAAGTGTGATCACTGAAGGGCGAGGTTGGCAAAAGAGGAGGAGGCGCACCGCCCCGTGTCCCTCCGCTTGACGAGCAGACCGACTAACTTAAGCCAATGGCAACCTGTATGGCCGCCGCCGCGACAGATGCGCCGATGGCATTGGCCCGGTCAAGTGCCCATTGACCCGCGTTACGAAGTTTAACCTCTGCTGTACTTTCGTCACCCTCCTCAATAGCGTCCCGCGCGTCCTGGAGTTGTTGCACTTCTGGTTGCCGGTCGCTTTCGTCAAGTCCAGCGACATGCTCGATCAGTCGTCCAAGTTCTGCGTGTAACGCTGCCGGAGACAGGCCGCTCGCCCACGAAACGTCGCGCCCACCTGTGGCATTCTTAACGCGGGCGCCCCGGCCAATCCCTATTCCGCTGCCGACGTGGTAGTTGTCACCCATGGTGTACTCCTGGCTTGAAGCGTTGTATATGTTGTTATTGATGGTAACGCCGCTATCGCGATTGTGGGATGGATCTCCGAGCTTGACGGTTGCATGTCCCTGACCGTCACGAGCGTCACGAGACTCCTGCGGCAAACGAAGAGCATTGAGGTCGTAAAGCATCTCAAGAGGCACGGACCTGTCGCTCACCGTCATGTCGTCCGCGAGTCCGGTCAATCCTGTGGGCAAGCGGGGGAAGTAGAAGGCGGGGAAAACGCTAATCCATCGCGGCGGCGGTTGGAACCAAAGTCGGACCCACTGCTCTGGGTCGGGTGCACCATCGCGCACTGGTTCGCTACCGACGATCCGAGATATAGCCTCCGCGTAGACAGCCGGCACTGCTTGACAAAGAGCAATCAGGGCGCGAAGCCACCAGGTTGCGTCGTTAGACACGAAACGTCCTCGCTCAAAGAGGGAAGCGGCCTCTTCGACCCGCCCCTCCACCAGCCAACAGAACGCCCCTTGCGCCACGATCCCAAAGTAGTCAACGTGCAACTCAGCCAATTGGGCCGCTCTCGAATACTCATGCTGGAGTTGAAGCAGGAGAATCTCGCAGAGAACGGGCTGGTGCTCATTAATTCCAGCGTCCGATATCATGTCACGAATCTGGCGAAGCTTCGGCCGGTCCTGACGTTGAAAGGCAAGAAAGGCCGCCTGTTCAAATAGGCGCCAACTCTTCGCTGTCTGTGGGCCCACATCCTCATAACCGGCAATGAGTAGGTCGATAGCTTCTCGGTGTCGACCGGACCTGGTAAGTAGGAACGCCAAAATCGAGTACAATTCTCGGCGACCAGTTGCATCGAGGGCGCCCAGGCCCTTTTCGGCCACCGAAATGGCGGTATCGGCGGACGGGCGACCCGCGAGCGCTTCTGCGGCCCGCTTGACTACAAGCAGGCCGTATCGATCATTCAAAACGGCGAGTCCTTGTGTGACAACGGCAAGTATGCCAGCGTCGCCCTCCATCTCACAGGCCAGTACCGTCCTGAGGATCCATGTGTGGGGACTCTTGGAGGATCGCGAGGCTAACGTGACTTCACGATAAGCATTCAGCCGGTCGCCTTGCCCGTTGCGGTCGACAAGCAATTGCGCGTAGACAGTTCTCAGTTGGCTGTAGGCTTCGTTCGTGTCCTTAAGGGCGGCCGAAAGCGTGGCAAGCAACTCGGCTGCCGAAGTGGGGTCGCTCGGGACCTCTGAGACGTCGCGATAGTTTTGGAGCAATACCCTTCGGTAATCGGCCGCAAGTTGATCGAAATCGGCGGCTCTCCCGGCCTGTAACAGGTGGAATCGCGCTTCGACGAAGTCCGCACCGGACTTGATGTGGGCTCGTTGGTTAGTAGAGAGTGACGGCGCGACGGCCCGTAGGCGTTTGGTGTACTGAAAGGCTGCCTGTCCGTGAATCGCTGACCTGCGTCGTGGAGTCTCCTCCAATGCGGCGAGACAGAGCTGCCGAGCGATGGGGTTGAGCGTATACCATTTGCGGTCTCGATTCACCAGGAAGCGGCTTGTGAGGCCATCCTTCAGGGCCTCGTGACTGCTGCCCTTAGGCGTCATGGCCTTGAAGGCTTCCACGGTGAAGGAGCGACGGAAGGTGGCCAGGGACTCAATCAGCAGGCGGGTGGGGGCGTCGAGTCGGCCGAGCGTCTTACTGAGAAACCTCGCCTCAAGACGCGCGACCATCTGCGGTGATGTTGCTGAGCCCCTAATCTCCCATGCGTCACGGTCAAGGTCGATGAGTTCGTCGAGGGGTGCATCCCGCAAGCAGGCGACGAAAGCTTCCATCGCTCGCGGATTATTGCCAAGCCACTCGGCGACGTCGGCGATACTGTCTTCCGGGACCTGCTCCTCTAGGTCGCGATCTCGCAACAGGCGGACGAGCATCTTCGTGGCGTCCTGAGCCGAGGGGGGCGATAGCGTCTTGGTGGCGGCATGCCTTAGCCATTCACCATCGCAAAGAGACTCTGTGGTGAGCAGGAGTAGGCGACCGCTTCCGCCTCCATTCCCAATCTCCCGGATCAACTCGACAACACCGTGGGCCGAAGGGAGCCGGGTCTCTGGGGCGAGCAACGCTTCAAAGTCGTCAAGGATTACAAGTGACTTCTCTCGAAGCAGGGCCAGGAGTCCGGCGCGAAAATTCCCGCCTTCATGGTCGGCGACAATTGAACAGCCGTCGGACTGCAACTTCGATGCGATCAAGAACAGAAGCGTCTCGAGGTCGTCCGTCGCTGTTGCTGATACGAGAACGGCCGGGCCGTCCCAAGCGCGGCGAGCCTTGTGCGCCAAGCTTGTCTTACCCAGCCCGCTGAAACCTTCGACGACGCAGATTGGGCTGACCGAATCTGGCCAGGTGCCGAGCAACCAATCGAGCAGGTCCACTTCAGTCATCTCGCGCACCGAACCTTCCTGTCCGCACCCTAGGTTGGACGCTAGCAGTCGTCGTGCGGCACGTCAGCGAGTTCGTGACCACCATCTAGGGTGTCGCGTCCCTTGGGGCCGCCCGGGCCCGGGTCCGCGCGCCTGACGTCACGAGTCCCGGGTGGTGCCTGCGGGACCAGCCGTACTGTCGAAGGCGTCAGGTGCAGAGGGCGCCCACCGTGCGATGGTCGGGCGTCTCGACGTCGTTGGGCCGTCGGATGCCAAAGCCCCCCCCGTGACCGGCGCGAGCACGGCGATGAGCGCTTGGAAGAGGACCCCGGCCCAGTCGGTGACCGCCCAGAGCAGGAACTCGAAGTTGCCGACGCCGAGGGTGGTGGCGATGAAGACGTCCGAGACGGTCCAGGGCATGAGGACCTCGGTGAGCGTCGCGGAGTCCTCCATGCTGCGGGAGAGGTTGACCGGGTGCAGGCGGCGGCGGGCGAAGGCGCCGCCGAAGAGGTCGCCCGCGAGGAAGCACTTGATGAGGGCGGTCGACGTCGCGCTGACGATGGCGAAGCCGGAGACGAGCGTCGTCACGACGACGCCGCCGGTGGAGCGCAGGCGGCTGACGACGGGCTCGAGCAGGATGCGCAGCACCTTCGAGGCCTCGAGGCCGGAGGCGAAAAAAACGCGGCGAAGACGAAGAACGTGGCGGTGTACTTCGAGTAGAGGCCGCCGCGCTCGACGAGCGTCGTGAGCGCGTCGCTGGTCTCGCCGCCGGTGGGGAGCATGTCGGTGGTGATGCCGAGAGGTCGTCGCGGCAGCACGGTGCCCAGCGAGGAGCCCTGCACGACGAGCGCAAGGACGACGGCGACCGTCGAGGACGCGAAGAGCACGACGAGCGGGGGCTTGCGCAGGATCGACCCGGCGAGCACCACCAGCGGCGGCAGCAGCAGCCACGGGGTGAGCACGAAGGAGGTGTCGAACTCGGTGAGGATCGCCTCGACGTCGCCGAATTTGGCGTCCGAGCCGCCGAGCGAGCGGCCGACGATCAGGTAGACGACCACGGCGAGGACCGAGGCGGGGGTGGTCGTGTAGAGCATGTGCCGGATGCGCTCGTAGAGGTTGGCCCCGGCGGCGACGGCGCTCACATTCGTGGTGTCCGACAGCGGCGACATCTTGTCGCCGAAGTACGCGCCGGAGACGACGGCGCCGGCGGTGACGGCGACGGAGACGTCCATCGCGGCGGCCACGCCCGTGAGGGCGACGCCGATGGTGCCGGCCGAGCCCCACGAGGTCCCCGTGAAGGTGGAGACGACGGCCGTCGTCGCCAAGGCCAGGACGTAGAGGAACGACGGGTCGGTGAGCCGCAGGCCGTAGGAGACGAGCAGCGGGATGGTCCGGGCCGCCATCCACGAGCCGATGATCACGCCGATCATGAAGAGGATGAGGATGGCGGGCAGGGCCTGCTTGATCTTCTCGCCCATGCCGGTGGTGACCTGCTCGAAGCGGGCGCCGCGGGCGACGGCGAGGCCGGCGAAGAGGACGCCGGCCAGGACGAGCATGAGCTCGGCCGGGTAGCCGAGGACGCCGATGCCGCCGACGAAGATGACGAGTGCGATGAGCGCGGGGACGGCGGCGACCTTCGCGCTGGGGCGGCGGGCGTCGCTGCGCGCCTCCTCTGGCCGGGCGGTTCGTCGCCGCGGTCGTAGGTGGTGTCGAGTGTCTGCGCCATGAGGGCTCCTACTGTGAGGGGGAGTGGGGGTCAGCGGGCGAGGGAGTCGAGGGCCTGGGTGAGGGCCGGCGGACCCCGACTGACAGGCAGACCGGACCCTCGTGGAAGACGAGCTCGTCGATCCCTGGACCCACCGGTGAGGGCACTGCTTGGCACGAGCGTCGTCATCGCCGACGACGTACCGCCATTGACGGGCGAGTTGGCCGTCAGCGCGGTCACGGTCGCGGAGCTCCACTACGGCGTCCTCGTCGCCTCGCAGCCGCAGGTCCGCGCCGAGCGCCTGCGCCGTCTCGGCCACCTGCAGCGCCGGTGCGACCCGCTGCCCGTCGACGACGCCGTGGCCGCCAGCTACGGACGGCTGACCGCGGCCGTGGTCGCTGCCGGTCGGCGTCCTCGAGCGCGATCGGTTGATCTCCTCATCGCGGCCACCGCGCTGACCCATGGTGCGCGGCTGTGCGCGAGGAACGCCGCCGACCTCGTCGGCGCGGACGAGCTCGTCGAGGTCGTCTCCGTCTGACCGGCGGCGGTCGCGGTGGCTCTCGCGCGAGGTCTGGGGCCAGTGAGGATTCCGGGGAGCCGGCTCGGTACCCCAGGCATGCGTCCACCGGCGGCTCGGACTCGACGTCCCGATCATCTCGGGACTGTCGCGGCCGGCTCGGCCGGTGGATGCTGAGGTCCATGGCGCAGGTGACGGTGGAGGACGTCGAGGCCGCCGGTCTCGCGGACTGGCGGCTGCTGGGCTCGGGCCTGCACGCGCGGTTCGCCGCGGACGGGATGACGGCGGGCGCGGCGTTCGTGGGCGCCGTCGTCGCCGCGGCCGAGGAGGCCGACCACCACCCGGAGGTGACGCTGCGGATGACGTCGGTTGACCTGTCGCTGGTCAGCCATGACGTGCGGCGCGTGACGGGCCGGGACCTGCGCCTGGCGCGAACGGTCAGCGACCTCGCCGCCGAGCACGGGTTGACGGCGCAGCCGCAACTGCTCGCCGAGGTGGAGCTGGGTCTGGACACCGCCGACCTCCCCGCCCAGGGGCCGGTGTGGGCAGCGCTGCTGACCGGGGAAGCTGCGAATGTCGACGGCGACGACGTCCGCGACCCGCGCGGGCGCTCCCCGCTGCTGTGGTTCCAGCACACCGACGCCCACGAGACGCCGCGGCAGCGCTTCCACCTGGACGTGTGGGTGCCGCACGACCTCGCCGAGCAGCGGATCGCCGCCGCCGTCGCGGCTGGCGCAAGCGTCGTGGACACGGGTGCGGCGCCGTCGTTCACGGTGCTCGCTGACCCCGAGGGCAACCGCGTCTGCGTGTGCACGGCGCTGGGACGGGGCTGAGGAGCCGGCGGGTCCGAGGGTCCGTGCACCGGTGACCGTGCGCGGTCACGCACGCGCAGACCTCTCCTCCCGCCCCGCTGGGCGGTCGGGGGGGAGGACTCCCGGCGTGGCCTACGACGAGGAGCTGGCGGAGCGGGTCCGTGACGCGCTCGCGGATCGGCCGGTTCGCGAGCAGAAGATGTTCGGCGGGCTCGCCTTCATGGTGGACGACCGGATGGTCGTCTGCGTCGGCGCCGGAGGAGGCGCCCTCCTGGTGCGGGTCTCGCCCGACGACGATGCCGAGCTCGTGCAGCGGCAGGGGGCGGCGCGCGGGCAGATGGGCGCGGGGCGGTCGATGGGGACGGGGTGGATCGCCGTCGACGAGCAGGCCGTGGCGAGCGAGGAGGACCTCGACGTGTGGATGGCGGCAGCGCTGGCTTTCCACGCCGACCAGGCTGGGCGGGAGAAGCCGAAGAGGCGCTGACCAGCCGGTTCGTGGAGGCGCCGACGCCGGCAGAGGTGCCGCGGGGCACCCGTCAGGGAGCGGCGACGTCGACCGTGGTGCGCCAGCCCGACGTCGTCGTCCGGGTCGAGCGTCAGCAGGCGGAGGTCGCGCGCCAGGGCCGTGGCGGCGATGAAGAGGTTCATGCGCCGCGCCGCGGGTGAGGGTCCCGCCCGACGGTGCGCATGGCCTGGTCGATCTGCAGGTAGGCCAGGGGGACGGGCCGGTCCACCGGCGACGCCAGGGCGGTGCGCCAGCTCGCGTACCGGTGGTCGCGCACCACCGCCTCCAGCTGCGCGCGGTCGAGCACGAGTAGGTCGAAGCCGGGGAAGGACTGCGGGTGGGCGTCCGCGATCCTCACGACTGGGTAGCCGGGCGCCGTGGGTCCTGGGAGGCGCGACGTGCGCGGCGACCTCCAGCCGACGACGAGCCGATCCTTCAGGTCGGCCAGGTGCTCGGGCTCGACCAGGTCGAAGGTGCGCCAGACGCCGTCGTCCGCGACCTCGCCGCGATTCCCGAGCACCGACCACAGGCGGGCCCGGTCGCCGTCCTCGCGGAGGAAGACCACCCAGAAGCGCGGTGGGACGGCCGGGTAGGGGAGGACGTGGTGGCCCAGGGCGGGCGTCGTTCCGCTGGTGGGGGAACCGCTACGACGTCGGTCAGGTGCTGGTCGAGTGGAGTGCCTCCCGCGCGGCGGCTGCACGGTCGTCGCCGTTGACGGAGGAGAAGCGTTGCCCCTGTCGTGGTCGCTGGTGTCGAGCGTCTGGCCATCCCGAAGCCGTCCGCATGTGGTCGTCGGTGCGCAGCAACGTCGACCACACCACGCTCACAGCGCCCGTGCACCGATCCAAGGACCGGGTGGCCTCGCCGCGCTCGGCCGGCGCTCGGGTGACCTCGGCCACCATGGGTCGTTGCCGCCTCTGTCGACGAAGTGCGGTGCGCGGAGGCTCCTCTGCCAGAGAGGCGCCCCCGAGGGAGATGTCGACGGATGCGTCGCAGGTGACGTCGCCGTCCATCACGACGGTCTGCGCGGTGGCATGCCCGTTGGCGGCGGGCCGGTCGAGAAGCAGCCGCCACCCAGGCGCGTGGTCGGTTCAACCCGGCCGGGTGCCCTCTGCCGCGAAGGCCTCTGCGCGGGTGCCCGCGGATCTACTGTCCTGTGACGAGGGGGGCCAATGGGCGACGGGACGCTGCACGTGGAGCACGACGTGCTGGCTCGGGTCGACGACCAGTTCGACGAGCTCGCCGCGGCTGACACGCTGCCTGCGTACCGGACCTTGCTCGAGGAGGACCACGACGTCGTCCGGGCCTTGCTGCAGCAGGACGTCGGCGAGCGCGTCGAGCAGATGCGGACCCTGCCCCACCGGCTCGACGACATCGCCGCACAGCTGGCCGACTGGCACGTCGAGGTCGAGCAGTGACCTCCGCCCGGGCGCGCCGTCGCGGCGTCACCTTGACCCTCACCCTCACCCTCGCCCTCACCGGAGCGTGCACCGTGACCACGTCCTCCCCCGACGACGAGCGCGGCGGGACGGGGAGCCGCCAGGCGGAGCGAGCGGCCGTCGCGGAGGTCCTGGCCGACGGGACGCTGCGCATCGACCTGACGGACCCGCCCTCGCGCGAGGACCTCGCCCTGCCGCCCGGCCGCACCTCGATCCCGTTGGAGGCGGACGAGGGCACCGTGGAAGTCGTCGTGACCACCGCCAACGACCCCGTCCTCGCGGTTCCAGCCGACACCGTCTTCGTGAGTGCTCCTGACGGGAGCTCCCCGCCGGAGGAGGTCGTCGTCCTGCGGCGAGGGCTCACCGACGAGGAGCTGCGCGACGTCGTCGACACCGCCGTGCTCGAGCTCGGCGTGGACCCGGTCGCGGGTGACCTCGCGCTGCGTGACATCAGCGGGGACCTGGCGTCCGACACCTCGCGGGTGCTCGACACCCAGGTCGCGTCGCCGGCGACCATCCAGGTCGAGGTCGGCCGCACCGCCCTGGAGGGCCGCGGGTCGGTCTACTACCACCTCAGCTGGTCGTAGCTGGCTGAGTCAGGTCAGCGCGGACGGCGGAGGAGAGGAAGAGGTGCGGCAGCGCCGACCGCCGCTCCGAGCAGGACGTCCCGCGTCGCCGGGGCAGAAGACATGTCCTTCGCCAGGGCTGTCGCAGAGACCCTCTGCCGGGACCTGCCCGTCGGCGGCGCGGCGCGCCTGGTGCCGCGCACACAGCTCGCCGGTTGCCGCATCAGCACGGTCGAGGTGGTCCGGGACCTGCCCGTCCTGGTGCTCCACGGCGCCGCGCTGACTCAGGTGGGTGCGCCGCTCGAGCTGACGAAGAGCAACGCGGGGGAGTACCTGACGACCCGGGCGTGGGCGCGGTCGCTGCGCGGCTGGCTGCCCGACGTCGCCGGCTTCCGCTACCGGCGCCGGCACGACGAGGACCTGCTCGCGCACGTGCTCTTCGACGACGGCTCGCACGCGGCGTCGCGACGGGCCCGCGGGGCCCTTCGTGCGGTGCGGGGGGGGGGGGGGCACGCTGTCGCTGGAGACCGTCGCGGGGCTCGCGCTCGTGATGGCGGTGCTGCGGGAGCACAACGCGACGCTGGCGTGAGGGGCGCACCCTCGAGCTGCCTTGTCGGTCGAGCTCCCTACGGGGTCCTCGGTCGGGAGAGCGCCTGCACCTCGCAGGTGTCTGCTGCGGCCGAGGCGAGCCGGGCATCTGCGGTGACGAGCCGGCATCCCAGCGCCTCCGCGAGCGCGACGTAGCACCCGTCGTACGCCGTGAGGTTCCGCCGCGGGTCGAGGGCTCGCGGGACCAGGCGCAGGGCGGGGACGCGCTGGAGCTGCAGCTGCTCGAGGTGGCTGACCGCGGTCTCGAGGCGGGCGTCGTCGAGATGGCCGCGCAGCCACCGCTCCCGTAGCACGGACGCGGTCTCCACGTCGATGAGGTCGGGGGCCGCCAGCCCACCGGAGGAGCGCAGCGCGGCCCGGGTCAGGGCGCCGTCCTCGTCGTCGTCGGCGAGGGCGTTGGCCACGACAGACGCGTCGACGACGATCACCGCGCGGTGCTCGTCGAGGTCATCCCCCGCGGCGCTCGTCGTCGAGGTCAGCGACGGCGGTCGCGGGGCCTACGTGCCCGCCACGCTGCGCCTCGACCTCGTCGAGCAGCTCGGCGACGGACCGCCGCCGGGCGACCTCGCGCAGCTCCTCGAGGAGGAGCTGTTGCATCGACTGGTGACGCCGCGTCGCCGTCCGCTGCAGGGCCGCGTGGACGTCGTCGGGGACGTCGCGCACGAGGATGTTGACCATGCTTGCAGTCTGCTTTCATCGGGCCGCTGCACGCAGGCCCTCGCTGCGGACCCGCCACTGCAGCCGTGGGAGCGCGACCCGCGGTCTCTTCTCCGAGCAGCTGCGCCTGAGTCGCACTCAGTCACTTTCGTCTCACGCCCGTGCCGGCGGGTGACCAGCGTCGGGCGTCACGGGTCGTGGGCGGTGGTCGAGACCTTCCGCCGCCACGGTGGCCGGTGCCGTCGGTCACCCCGTGCCGGGCGACGCCGTAGATGCAGGCGGGGCGAGGCTGGTGGCCGGCGCGGGCGCAGGTGGGGTGGCCAGGTCGTCGAGGTAGCCGGTGAGGACACCCATGGCCATCTGCAGGGCCAGCCACACGCCGACCACGATGGCCAGCGTCGCGGCGAGCCGGGCGCCGAGCCCTCGCCGTCGGCGGCGGACGGGCGCGCGCCGTGGGCTGCGGGGCACGGCGCGCTGGGTCGAGCGCCGCGGACGCGTCGGTGCGGACGCCCGTCGCTCGAGCTGGTCGTGCAGGTGACGCCCGAGGTCGGCGACCTCGTAGGGGCTCAGTCGTGGAGGCAGTGCGGCGAGGTGCTCGGCCAGGTGGGCCTTGCCGACGACAACGACTCCGCTGCTGGTGGTCGTGGCGGGCATGTCCTGACCGGCCAGGCACAGCACGGCGCGCACCGCGGTGCGGTGCGTGGGGTTCAGCAGGACCGTCACCGCCGCGGCCGCGGCCAGGACGGACTCGACCTCTCGGGTGCGGTCGTGCCCGTTCTGCCGCAACGTCCCGTCGCGGACGCCGACCTGCCCGGTCCAGTTCTTGGCGTCGACGACGACCACTCCGCCGGGTCCCAGGGCGACGTGGTCGAGATTGGCGCGGGGCCGACCGGGCCAGCGCACGTCGTGCAGTGCTGTCCACCCGAAGCGATCGAGGTCGCGCAGGGCCTGCGCCACCTCGACCTCGCCCTGCGCGCCCGCCGCCCAGCACTGGGCCGCGCGCTGGGCGCGCTCGAGTGCGGCGCGGGCCTCGTCGGTGGTCTCGAGGGACTGCTGGGCAGCCAGTCGTTCGGCACGGGCGGCGTGCCGCCGTGCCTGGTCTGCCGCTCCTGCGCCTGGCTCCACCTGACCGCCCTTCCCCGGAGTCGTGGCATCGGCAGCCGGCACGCACGCCTCCACGGGCGTCACCCGTCTGCGGCTCCCGCGATGCCATGAGAGCTGGCGCGCTCCGGCACGAGGCGCGCCGCACGGCGAGGCTGCTCGACGCGGCGGGCGCCGCGCCGGCGGAGGAGACCGGCGGCGTCGTCGTCGTGGGTGCCCGCGACGGCCTCACCAGCCAGCCAGCCAGCCAGCCGGGCGTCGTCGTCGCCACCAGCCGGCGTGTGCTGGTCCGGTGACTCGCTGCCCGGCCGCTGCGGCTGAGCGACGACGACGTGGCGCGCGTGTGGGCGCGGCCGTAACGCGCCTGGCTGCCCGACGTCGTGGGCTTCCGCTACCGCTGCCGGCGCGACGCGGACCTACTCGTGCACGTGCTCGTCGACGACGGCCCGGACGCGGCGTCGCCACGAGTCCGCGGGCTCTCGTGGGGCGCCGGGGATCACGCTGTCGCCGGAGACCGTCGCGGGGCTCGCGCTCGTCATGGCGGTGCTGACGGAGCACGACGCGACGCTGGTGTGAAGGGTGGTTCCTCTGGGCCCGGGTGGGGTGCAGCACAGAAGACCGCAGCCTCCTAGGGGGCCAGCCCGACCCGGTGCGCGAGGACGACGAGGCCCACCCGGTCCCGGCACGCCAGCTTGGCCAGCAGGCTGCTGACGTGCGTCTTCACCGTCGTCTCCGCGACGCACAGGGAGTGGGCGATCTCCGTGTTGCTCTGGCCGCAGCCGACCAGCCGCAGCACGTCGCGCTCACGGGAGGTGGTGCGGCGCAGCAGCTTCTCGGCGAGAGCCCGCTGCTCCCCACCGCCGTCGACGTCGGCGTCGGCGTCGGGGAGAGCCGCCTGCGCCGACCGCACGGCCGCCAGCACGTGCGTCGTCGCCGCGTCGGCGAAGACGCTCTGCCCGCGGTGCACCGCGCGGATGGCGCCGAGGAAGTCCTCGGTGCCGGCGTCCTTGAGCAGGAAGCCGCGCGCGCCGGCGAGGACGGCGTCCCGCACGTAGTCGTCGCGGTCGAACGTCGTCAGGACGACGACCTTCGGCGGCGCCGGCAGCTCGCCCAGCAGCCGGGTCGCCGCGACGCCGTCCAGCACGGGCATCCGGACGTCCATGAGGACGACGTCGACGGCGGTGGCGCGGCACAGCGCGACGGCCTCGCGCCCGTCCGCCGCCGTCCCGACGACGACCATGTCCTCCGCGCTCGAGACCAGGGACGCGAAGGCGGAGACGAGCAGCGCCTGGTCGTCGACGACGGCGACCCGGATCGCCGTCACCGCTCGCCGCCCGGGGCGCCCGGCGACGTCGGCAGGACGGCCTCGACGCGGAACCCCGTCTCCGTCGGGCCCGCGCAGAACGTGCCGCCGAGCAGCCGCACCCGCTCCTCCAGCCCGAGGAGCCCGTGGCCGGACCCCACCGCGTCGGCCCGCCGGTCGCTCGTGCTGCTCAGGGCCACCACGACCCCGCCGGCGCCCCGGGAGACCCGCACGCCCAGCCACTGGCCGGGCCCCGCGTGACGCACCGCGTTCGTCGTCCCCTCCTGCACGCAGCGGGCGAGCGCCCGCAGCGTCGCGGGCGCGAGCTCGGACTGCCACCGCGTTAGCACCTCCCGCGGCGGGAGATCGGCCTCGACCCGCAGGCCCGCCGCCTCGGCGTGCGCGAGCGTCTGGTGCAGCGACGTCGTGACGTCCAGCTCCGCGTGCGCGTCCTCGCCCTCCTCGCCCCGCAGCACCGTCACGAGCGAGCGGATGTCGGCGAGCGAGGTCTTCGCGACCGAGCGGACGGCGAGCAGCGCCGCACGCTCGCGCCGGCCGTCGTCGTGCGCCAGCGCCGCGTTCGCCTGGGCGTGGATGACGGTGAGGCTGTGCCCGAGCACGTCGTGCAGCTCGGCGGAGATCCGCACCCGCTCCTGCGCGCGGGCGAGCGCCACGCGCGCCTCGACCTCCCGTCGGTGCCCGGCCCGCACGGCCCGGCGCCGGCTGGCCCACACGTAGGCCAGCAGGAGGACGGCGACGTGGGCGCCGTACGCCCACCACCGCGCCTGCGACTGCAGCACGACGGGGCTGACGGCGCTACCCGCCACCCCCACGGCCAGCGCGACGACGCCCGCCCACCGCGGGCGCGCCCCCTCTGTGACGGCGGCGACCGACAGCGGGGCGCAGAGCAGGACCGGGTTGGCGCCGAGCGCCACGGGGGCCAGCAGCGCCAGCACAGCCATGGCGGCGAGCAGCAGGGTCGTGGCGACAGCGGCGGCCACGACGGCGGTGCGCCGGACGACGAGCAGCGCCGCCAGCGCCGTCGTGAGGAGAGCCTGGGCCAGGCTCGTCCACGACGGCTCTTGCGCCGCGACGACCCAGTAGAGGGCGGTCATGACCAGGCCGAGGGCGGACAGCACGAGGTCGCCGCGCGGGGCCCGGCGCACGAGGTCCCGGCGCCGTCGCTGCGCCGAGCAGGCGAGCTGCTCGGCGCGCGCGGACCCGTCCATGGGCACGGAGCGTGGCGTCTCGAGCACCCTCTGTCCTCCCTCCCCGGGACGAGCCGACGTCGCGCGGGCTCCTCCCCGCGGAGGAGCCCTCGCGGCTGAAGTCTGGACCGCAGGAGGGTCCGCGCGCGGGCGCTCGTGACGACGCTGGCCGCCATGGACACCACCAGGGCCGGCGCCGGGCGCGACCACGACGACCGGACCACCGCCGGGGGCGCCGAGGGGACCACGGGCGCCACCACCCGGGCCGGCGCCGTGACGGGCCCGGCGGACGTCGCGCTCGAGCACGTGGCCTGCCGCCTCGGCGGCGTCGAGGTGCTGAGGGACGTGAGCCTGCACGCCGCACCCGGCCGGGTCTACGGCCTCCTCGGGCCCAACGGGGCGGGCAAGAGCACGACGCTGGCCGTCGCGCTCGGCCTCGTCCGGCCCACCGCCGGGACGGTCCGGCTCCTCGGGCGGCCGTGGTCGCGTGAGCTGCTGGCGCACGTGGGGGCGTCCGTCGGCGGGCCGAGCGTCTACGGCCACCTCACCGGCCGGCAGAACCTCGACGTGCACGCGCGCCTGGTCAGCGTCGACCGCGAGGCCGTCCGGCAAGCCCTCGCGCGGACGGGCCTGGAGGAGGTGGCCGACCGCCGCGCCCGGAGGTACTCGACCGGCATGCGCAGCCGCCTCGCCACCGCCATCGCCCTGCTGGGGGAGCCGCAGGTCGTCGTCCTCGACGAGCCGCAGGACGGCCTCGACCCGGTGGGCGTCCGGCAGGTGCGCGACCTGGTCCGCGGGCTCGCCGACGCCGGCCGCACGGTCGTCCTCAGCAGCCACGTGCTGCCGGAGGTGGCCGCGCTCGCGGACGACGTCGGCTGCGTCGTCGCGGGGGCCAGCCGGTTCGAGGGGCGGCTCGCGGACCTCGCCCCGGACGGCGACGTCGAGCGCGCCTACCTCGACCTCGTCGCGGGGACGCCGGCGTGAGCGCCGGCGTGCTGCGGCGCACCGGTCTCGGGCGCCCGGGGCCTCGGCTGCGGGCCGTCGTGGCGAGCGAGGTCCGGGTGTGGTCCTCCTCCCCGCTGCGGCGGTCGCTCGTCGCCGCCGGCGGCGTCGGGGTGCTCACCTCGCTGCTGCTCCTCAGCACCGGGCAGGCCGGCTGGAGCTCCTTCCTGGCCTACCAGAACCTGTGGGTCGTGGCCGTCGGGCCGGCCTTCACGGCCGTCCTCGCGGGCTGGGTCGCCGGCGTCGGCGCCTCCTGCGGTCGCGGCGGGACCCTGGCCCGCGGCGTGGCGCCGTGGCGACGGCGGCTCGCCCTCGTCACCGTGGTCTGGACGTGGTCGGTCCTTGGCCACGCCGCCGTCCTCGGAGCGACCCTGGTCTTCTTCGCCCTCGCCGGGACGGGCGAGACCTCGCTCGCCTCAGCAGGTCTCGACGCCGCTCGGCTGGTCGCCGTCCTGGCGGTCTCCTCCGTCGGGTACGTCGCCGTGCTCGTCGTCGTCGGCGAGGTGGCCGGGCTGCTGGGCTGCTGCGCGGTCGGTGTGGTCTCCAGCGTGACCGGCGTCCTGACCGCCGAGTCGGCGCACTGGTGGGCCAGCCCTCCCGCGTGGCAGGTCCGCCCCGCCCTGCCCCTGATCGGCACGCACGCCAACGGCGTCGCCCTGGGTGGGCAGGCGCTGCCCGGCGCCGGCGCGGCGGTGGCCCTGTCCGCCGGGCTGGCCGTCACCGCCCTCGTCGTGGTCCGGGTCGCGGAGGCGTGCACCGTCGAGGCGTGGCGGCCCGGCGCGGCGGCCACCTACCGGTCCGCTCGCCGCGGCGCGCGTCCTCCGGCCGCACCCGGAGGAGCTCTTCGGGGCGGTGACGGCGGGGCCGTCGTCATGGTCGTCCGCCGCTCGGCCGTTCCTCCGCTCGCCATCCTCGCCGTCCTGGGCACCTTGGCGCTGCTGCGGTGGCGGGAGCCCGGTGAGGTGGCGTCCTTCTGGGCCCTGCTCGTGATGCCGCTGGGCGCCGCCCTGGTTCCCGTGCTCTGGGTGCCCCGCCTGCGCGAGGGCCTGCGGGCCGTCGCGACCCGGCGACCCGCCCCGGTGCGGTGGGGGCGGCGGCTCCTCGGCCTGATGGTGGCGGTGGTGTCCGGGTGCTCTGTCGTGGTCGTCGGCGGCTTGGCCGTCGCCGGCATGGGGCCCGTGACCGCGCTCGGCTTCGGCGCCATGCTGTGCCTCGTCGGGTGCCTCCTCGTATGCCTCTCGACCTGGCTGGTCACGGTGGTGGGGGTGCTCGGGTGCCTGCTGGCCACCAGCTGCGGGGTCGTGCTGGGGCTGCTCGTCTTCAGCAGCCAGGCGCTGGGCGCCGTCGGCTTCCTGGTGCCGTGGTCCTGGGCCGCCTTCCTCGACGACGAGCACCTCGCCGTCACCGTGCCGGCGGCCCTCGTCGGCACGGTCTTGCTGGGGACGCTGGCCGCGTGGGGGGTCGTCAGGACCGGTCGTGCGTGACGAGCAGGTGTCGGGGGCGACAGCGGCTGGGCCGGAACCTGGTCGCCGACCGAGGCGGTGAGGCGGCGAGGGAGGTGACGAGGTCACGCCATCGGTGTCCCGAGGGCCGGTCCCCGGTCTGCGCCGGCGAGGCTGACCGCTCCGCCGACGATGCCTGACGAATTTACCGCCAGTCCCTTTGATGACTGATCTATCAGGCGTCAAGTGGCACCGTGGCTCCCAAGACGACGCCCGCGCGCGTCCGCCGCGCCGGGTTCGGGTGGGCGTGCCCGCCCGGGAGTCCGGGCCCCAGGCCGAGGCGATGATGCGTGAGGTCTTTGGCGTCCACGGCATCCCGCACGTCGTGCACGCCGACCGCGCGACCTCGATGACCTCCAAGAGCGTCGCCCAGCTGCTCGAAGACCTCGGGGTGGAGCGCTCCCACCCCCGCCCCCGGGTCTCGAACGACAACCCCTTCCGCGAGGCGTTGTTCACGACCGTGAAGTACGCGCCGACCTTTCCCGAACGGTTCCCCGACCTCGCGCAGGCGCGGTCCTGGATGGCGGAGTTCGCCGCTTGGTACAACTACGACCACCACCACGCCGGCATCGGGCTGCACACCCCCGCCGACGTTCACCACCACCGCACCGATGGCGTGGATGAGGCCCGCCGCGAGGCCCTGGCCGCCGCCCACGCAGGCCACCCCGAACGGTTCACCCCCCGTACCGGCCTGCCCGCGGTGTTACGCCTGCCGCCCGCGGCAGGGATCAACTAACCCACCACGACCACCGACGAGCCCAAGTCGTCCGAGCTCACCACCGCGGCCTGACACCCGCTGGCCCCACCCGCCTTGACGCGGACCGCGCCAGTCGCTACTTTCCGCCAGCCGCCACTGGCAAAGTAGTTGTCTCCGGTCTTCGCCGATGACAACCGTCAACCAGCGCGTGGCGCCCAGCACTGTCTTAGCCGACGGCGCTGGCGTCCTGCTCCGATCAGTTGGATCGCGCCGACGTCGCGGTCGTCACAGATGGGCGAGCCCATGCCTCGTACCCGCATCGACCAGGCAACGGCCCGCTTCGGGCGCCTGCGCCCCCTCAATGGGGCCATGCTTATTCTCGGCTTACTGGCCCCCGCCTTGCTGACCGGCGCTGGGCTCCCGGAAGGGGGAGCCCGAGACATCACCGCCACCAAGGCCGGCCAAGCGATGCTTCAGCGCATGCAGGTGAGCACCGCAGCATTTGCAGCACCAAGCCAGGTCAACGCACCGGGGGAGACTCTGTCGAGCGTGGCCAGCCTTAAGACGCCCGAGTATCTGGTGTTCACGGGCGTGGAGGGTGACGAGGCGGCAACGTGGGTAGTGCCCGCGGGGCAGCCCTTGCCTGAGGTCAAGACCTCTGCTACCTCGACCGAGGTTTCGAAGGTCTCGGTGCAGACAGTCGCCGTACCGACGCCTGTGGCCGACACCTCTACGGTGCGCAGGCCCGTGGCCGACGCATCAGCCACGCGGGTCGCGGCGGCGGGGGGCTCCATCAAGTGGCAGAGTCCCTATTGCTACGCCCGCTACACCGAGACGGGCGGCTGGTTCGACCACTGCCGTCAGTTCGGCTCAATCGCCTATGACGGTGACAGCAGCCGTGACCACTGGGTTCTTAAGCAGTACGGCACCTGCAAGAGCACCAGCGGATGGCAAGTCGGGATGTGCAAACTGAGCAGCACGAAGAAGAGCGGGTCCACAACTCAGTACTGGGAGGACTGGGCTCCGAGAGCTGACAGCAACGGCAAGTGCCGCAGCATCAGCCTTGCCGTCACTGCGGGCGTCGTCAACGTCGGCGGCAGCTACGACGCCTGCGAGACCAACGACATCACCAAGGGATCCGCTGCTGGGTCCTTCACGTCGGCTTGGACCTCCATCGCGAAGGCGTCTACCGAGCGAGGTGTCCAATCCCAAATCGCAGTGGGTGTCCCTAATGGCAAGGTCCCGGCCTTCAGTCTCGGATGGGATCTCACTGCCTATGTTCGGATCTGACCGCGACATGAGACACCTCAGCGCGCAGAGGAGAGTCGCACACTTCGCCATCGTCTGCGCAGGAACAGTCGCCTTGGCCGGCACGCTTCTCACGGTCCGCCCGCCATCACTCGGACCCATAACTACCAGCGAGGCGTCGGGACTTCTCGACTCTGCGGCCCAACACTCAGGAGAGCCAGATCTCTGCGACCAGTACGCCAGCGATCAGTCAATGTGCCGGCTTTCCCTCGATGCAATGGAAGGCATCTATTCCACCTCCTATACGGAGGTCGGCCAGCAGGAACTAGCCGATGGCTCACGAGTGGTCTTCGTGCAGGGCGAGTTGAGCGACGGCAGCAGCTACCGCAGCTTCCTGCAGATTGTCCGCACAGACAACGGCTCAGTTCGTGCCGTCGACCCGGTATTCTGGTTCGCGCGAGAATTCGACTCCGCTTGACCGGCTCATCGCGAACGAGGGGCTGCTAATCGTAGAAGTTGCTGGCTGCATGACGACATCGAGCTGACGGGCGTGCCCTATCGAGCTTGTACGCGCGCCAAGGTGATCGACGGAGCAATAGGTGCGGCCTGGCGTCATCGTCGACATGACGGCCGTCTGGCGCACGGTGTGCCCAGGTCTACGTGTCGCGAGGACCGGTGCCTTCAACGTCTCGGAGTGTTGCGTCGAGGCCGATAACCGAGGCGATTGATGCGGCGGCCCTCCCTGGCGGACTGCACCTGGATGCACCGAGGCATCTTCCTGAGGCGTCGTGCCCGGTCGCCGCCTGGGCGATCACCGACTGCCCCCGGTGCATGCTGCGGATCGCCCCGAGCAGCTTTTCGGTGTCGACGTCGTCGAGCAGGAAGGCCCGCGCTCCGGCGAGCAGGGCGTCGGCGACGCCGTGACGCTGCTAGAGGTCGTCAGGAGGTCGGCGGCCGGCGGGTCCGCCAGCGCGGTGAGCTGGCGGGTGGCCTCGACGCCGTTCAACACGGACATCCGGACACTCATGAGCACGACGTCGACGGCGGTAGAGCGGCAGGGCGCGACCGCGTCCCGGCCGGTGGCTGCCGTCTCGACAACGGCCATGTCTCTCGCGCTGAAAACCAATCACGAAGGCGCACCCGAGCAGCGGCTGGCCGTCGTCGACGCGGCGGTGGAGGACGCGCTCGAGCAGGTGCGCGGGCGTGGCCGTCCGTCGCTGTCGGCCGCGGGTGAGTCGCCGTTGCTGAGGGGCGCGTGCCGCGTGAATTGGACGAGGCGATACGAGCTGCCGCCGAGCGTGCGGGTCCTTCACGCTCAGCGTGGGTGCGACGCGCCCTCCACGAGGCGGTGCGTCGCGCCGGCTGAGGAGGGCGTCGGTGAGCGGTTCCAAGGGCTGCCGTTCAGCCGTTGCGGCTGGCCGAGGACGAGGTGGCGCGCGTCCACGACGTCGCCCGGCGCTCGAGCATCTGGGTGAGGCGGCTAGGCCGGCACCTGGTCGCCCGACCGTGGCGGTGAGGCGGCGAGGGAGGTGACGAGGTCACGCCGTCGGTGTCCCACGGGCCGGTCCTGGTCTGCGCCGGCGAGGCGTCGATGCCTGACAACTCCGCCACCAGTCCCTTTGATGACTGATCGGTTGGGCGTCAAGTGGCACCGTGGCTGCCAAGACGACGCCCGCGCGCGTCCGCCGCGCCGGCCAAGACATCGGCAGCCAGCTCGCCGCATGGCGCAAGCTGCAGGACCTCACGGCGCAGCAGGTCGCCGAGCGCGCGGGCATCTCGCGGGACACGCTGCGGCGCCTGGAGCAACGGCGAGGTCGGCGTCAGCCTGGAGACCGTCCTCGGCGTCGCCCGGGCGCTCGGTCGCTGAAACCGGCTCGTCGACTCGCTCGACCCGTGGCAGACCGACCTCGGCCGCGCCCGCGCCGCCGCGTCGGTGAGCACGCCGATCACCGAGCTGGGCGTGCACGTCGACCTCGACAGGGCACCCACCCGCGCCGGCACGGCCTCCCTCACGCACGGCCGGCGCGGGGTGACGACGTCCTTCGTCGACGACGCGACCTACCTCGCCGACCCCGCGCGGCGTGGACCTCGAGCCGGCGCTGCCGCGCCGCTCAGCAGTACGTCGACGGCCCGCCCGGCTGCTTCGGGAACTCGGCGCTGGACCGGTGGGACGAGAGGCCGTTGATCGCCACGGCAGCGGGCCCGGGCCGCCGCGGCTTCACCGACGTGCCAGACGTGCGGGGGTCGGGGTTGTCGCGCCTCGCCGGGTGAGCGCCACTCACACCTGCTGTCGCCGAGAGGGCGCGAAGGCGCCGTTCTCCCTGACTGACCGGGGTCGCGTTGCCTACGGTGCCGACCATGATCGACTTCACGAACGGCACCTTCCTCAAGCTCGCTCCCGTCAACCCAGCCGAGGTCGGTGATGGTGTCGCCGACCTCCTCGTCCCCGGCGAGCGGGTGCTGCAGGCCTTCAAGGCGATCCGGGACTACGTCGTGTTCACCGACAAGCGGCTCATCGCCGTCAACGTCCAGGGGATGACGGGCAAGAAGAAGGACTTCACGAGCCTGCCCTACGCCAAGGTCCAGGCCTTCAGCGTGGAGACGGCCGGCACGCTGGACCTCGACGCCGAGCTCGACCTGTGGTTCAGCGGGCTCGGCAAGGTGCGGCTAGAGTTCAAGGGCCGGGCCGACGTCCGCCAGCTCGGCCAGCTGATCGCCCAGCACGTCCTCTGACCGGCGACCTGCCGCCGCGGGCCACTGGCCCGTCAGGGGTCAGGCGCCGGGACCGACCGGGTGACAGCGCCGTGATGGCGTCTCCCGGTGGCCGAGGGAGGCCGAGTCTCGGGGGATGGGCGACCTCGAGGTGCAGCGCTGGCGGCGGTACGGCCACCACCGGCTCTACGTGCAGCGCTCGGACGGCCAGCAGCTCGGCTACTGGGACTGCACGACCGCCACGGCCGTCCTCACCCCAGAGTGCGACGCCGCGGGCCGGGCCGCCTTCGACGCCGCGCTCGCCGGGCACCCGGACGTCGTGGTGCCGGTCGGCACCGCCGGCATCCCGGACGCCGACCATGAGCAGGTGGCGGCCGTGCCGGTGCCGCGGGTCCCCGCGCCGGCGGAGGCGGCGGCGACCTCCGAGCCGGCCTCGTCGGGACCCGAGACCTTCGGACGTGCGTGGACCGACCTGGCGTCCAACCGCGCCGGTGCAGCGGCGCGCGCCAAGGCCCTCGAGCTGCGTCGGGCGGCGCCCGTCCGAACCTTCGTCGCCCGGCTGCTCGGGAGGCACACCGAGGAACGGGCGTGGCGGATCGGCGCGGACGGGGAGGAGGCCGTCGCGGCGCAGCTGGCCAGGCTCGATAGACGGTGGCGGGTGCTGCACGCCGTGCTTGTCGGTGAGCGGGACAGCGACATCGACCACGTCGTGGTCGGCCCGGGCGGAGTCTTCACGATCAACACCAAGAACCACCCGCGGGCCCGGGTGTGGGTCGGCGGCAGCACGGTCCTGGTGAACGGTCAGCGCACGCGGTACGTGCGCAACAGCCGGCACGAGGCGCGCCGCGCGGCCAGGCTGCTCGCCGCCGCAGGCGCCGGGCCGGTAGAGGTGGCCGGCGTCGTCGCCCTCGTGGGCGTCCGCGGCGGCCTGACGATCCGCAGCCAGCCGGGCGACGTCACCGTCACCAGCCGGCGGGAGCTGGCCGGCTGGCTCATCGCTCAGCCGCAGCGGCTGACGGATGACGAGGTGGCGCGGGTCTACGACGTCGCCCGGCGCTCCAGCACCTGGGTGCGGCCGCGCGTCGGGTGAGGGGAGCCGTCGCTCCGAGCAGCGGCCGCGGTCCTGACCGGGCGAGTAGCTGCGCCGCGACCTGCACTCGACGCACCGCTCCGGTGTGTCCGCCGTCAGGTCATCGGTGCTGGTGTTGTCGCCACAGGAGGCCGGGTAGACCCGCTCACAGGACGAAGCCTCTGCGGGCCGCCACGCTCGCACGACGTCGTACCCGGTGAGCCCGGCGGCCTGCGCCGCCGCCTCGCCCATGGCGACCTCGTCGAGGGGCCGGGAGAAGGCCGGGTGCGCGGGCAGCGCGGTCGTGGCGTCCGCCTGAGGGCCGACGACGAGGCACGCGCAGTCGCCACCGTCCATCGCCGACCGGCGCCAGAAGCCGTCGACGACGGGGAAGGCGTGGTCCTCCCGCTACGCACGTGTGGCCACATCGTGCGCTGATGTGGGGTGGCGTGCGGATGAGGCGGGCAGCTCGGTCGACGCCGAGCGCCGCCGCATGTTCAACGCCGTCGCCCCGGTGCAGCCGCCACGCCTTCGGGGAAGAGGTGCTGCGACCACCCCGTGAGCCCGAGAGTCGGTGCACCGATCCCTCGTCGGACATGGGCGGTGTCGCGCGCCGAAGGCGCGGGGGGCATGACCACCCAGCCATCGAGGCCACAGGACCCCCGGTGTCACGCCACCCGCAGGGTGTCCGCGTCCGCCGTGAGGGGCCCAGGACGCGGAACGGGCGCCCGTGGTGGCGCACAGCTCACGACGTGGCGCGCCGCGTCCCTGTCGCTGTGACGTCGTCCTGGGCTCCGCCGCCGCGCCGGCCGTCTGGCCCCGTGCTCGCCCGGCCCACGGGCATGACGTGCGGGCGGCCCGTGGTGGGGTCGGCGACGACGTGGGCCTCGAGGTCGAAGACGGCGCGCAGGGTCTCCGGCGTCACGACCTCGGCGGGAGTGCCGTGCGCGACGACCCGCCCGTCGCGCAGGGCGACGACGCGGTCGGCGAAGCGGGCGGCCATCGACAGGTCGTGCAGCACCATGAGGACGGTCGTGCCGGCCTCCTCGTGCAGGCGCCGCACGAGCTCCAGGACGTCGAGCTGGTGGGCGACGTCGAGGTAGGTCGTCGGCTCGTCGAGCAGCAGGACGGGCGTCTGCTGGGCGAGGGCCATCGCGATCCAGGCCCGCTGGCGCTGGCCCCCGGAGAGGTCGTCGACGGCGGCGTGGGCGAGGTCGAGCATCCCGGTGCGGGCCAGGACGTCGAGGACGACGGCCTCGTCGGCGCGTGACCACTGGTCGTACCAGCGGCGGTGCGGGTCGCGGCCGCGGGAGACGAGGTCGACGACCGTGAGGCCCTCCGGCGCGACCGGCCCCTGGGGCAGCACGCCGAGCCGCTGCGCCAGCTGCTTGCTGCGCAGCCGGGCGACGTCCGCGCCGTCGAGGACCACCGTGCCCGCCGTCGGCGCGACCAGGCGCCCCAGGGCGCGCAGCAGCGTCGACTTGCCCGAGCCGTTGGGGCCCACGACGGCCGTGACGGCACCCCGGGTGACCTCCAGGTCCACGGCGTCGACCGCCAGGGCCCGGCCCAGCTGCACCGACAGCCCCCGAGCGCCCAGCGCGGCGCCCGCGCCGTCGACCTCGCCGGGCCCGCTCACGTCGTCCTCCGGCGGCGCACGACGAGCAGCCAGGCCAGGAAGGGCCCGCCGACGACGGCGACGACGGCGCCGGCCGGCAGCTGCAGGGGCGCCAGGAGCATCCGGGCGACGAGGTCGCTCGCGGCGAGGAACAGCGCACCGCAGCAGGCCGAGGCGAGCAGCGGCGGCCGCGAGGAGCCGCTGGCCAGGCGCGCCGCGTGCGGGGCGACGAGCGCGACGAACCCCATCGGCCCCACCGAGGCGGCCGCGACGGCCGTGAGGACGACGGCGACCAGGCTCGTGGCGGCGGCCGTGCCCCGCACCCCTGCGCCGGTGGCCCGCGCGAGGTCGGGGCCCAGCTGCAGCGCGCCCAGCCGGGAGGCCAGCGGCGCCAGCACGACGACGGCGGCGGCCAGGCACACGACGAGCGGCCACAGCTCGGGCCAGGAGCGCTGGTTGAGGGAGCCGGTGAGCCACACGTTGGCGCGCGAGGCGTCGTTGAGCGGGGCGGCGATGAGCAGCCAGCTGACGACGGCGGCGAAGAAGGCGGAGACGCCGACGCCGACGAGCAGGGGCTTGGTGCCCGCGAAGCCCGACCGCCGCACGATGAGCAGCACGATCGCGCTCGCGAGGGCCGCGCCGGCGAGGGCGGCCGCGGGGACCCCGACGTCGCGCAGCGGCCCGGCCGTGGAGGCCCGTCCGCCGAGGGTGATGACGGCGACCGCCCCGGCGCTCGCGCCGGCGGTGATGCCCAGCAGGTCCGGCGTCGCCAGGGCGTTGCGGGCGGTGGTCTGCAGCAGCGCCCCCGCCACGGCGAGCGCCGCGCCGGCGGCCAGCCCGGTGAGGACCCGCGGCAGGCGCACGGTCTGGACGACGAGCAGGTCCTGCGGGCTGCCCTGGCCGGCGAGCGCCGCGACCACCTGCCCGGGCGTGAGCGTGTAGTCGCCGACGCCCAGGGCGAGCACCGCGACGGCCAGCGCCGCCCCGAGGAAGCCCGCCGTCACGGCCAGCACCCGCGGCCGCCGCACGAGGCTCGCCGGACCCACGCGCACGGCCGGCAGCAGGGGCTCGCGCGGGGGCACGGGCGGCGCGGCGACCCGGCGCTCGACCACCGCGCTCACGCCGTCCGCCGGGTGGCGCGCAGGACGACGGCGACGAAGGCGGGGGCGCCGACGACGCCGAGCACCACCCCGACGGGCACCTCGGCGGGCGCCAGGGCGACGCGGCCGACGAGGTCGGCCAGCAGCACCAGCAGGGCGCCGACGAGCGCGCTGGCCGGCACGAGCCGGCGGTGGCCGGGGCCGGTGACCAGGCGGACGAGGTGGGGCGCGACGAGGCCGACGAAGCCGAGCGAGCCGACGCACGCCACCGCCCCGGCGGCCAGCAGCGTGACGGCGCCGAGGCCGACGAGCCGCGAGCGGCCCAGGTCGCGCCCGAGGGAGGAGGCCGCGTCGTCGCCGAGCACCAGGGCGTCCATCGTCGAGCTGTGCGCGAGCGCGAGGAGCAGTCCCGCGCCGACGGCGACGAAGGCCGGCGCGAGGCCCGCGAGGTCCTGCACGCCGCTCAGCGACCCGACGCTCCAGTAGCGGAAGACGTCGAACGTCGTCGGGCTGACGACGAGCACGATGCCCGAGACGGCGCTGAGCACCGCCCCGAGGGCCGCGCCGGCCAGCACGAGCGTCGCGGGCGAGGCGTCGCGGCGGCTGCCGGCGAGCAGGCCGAGGGCGGTGACCGCCGTCGCGGCGGCGGCGGCCCCGAGCATCGCGGCCCACAGGTGCCCGGTGGCGCTGGTCACGCCGAGGAGCGCGATGGCGAGCACGACGGCCAGCGCCGCGCCGGCGGTGACGCCCAGCAGGCCCGGGTCGGCCAGGGGGTTGCGGGTGTGCGCCTGCATCACCGCCCCGGCGACGGCGAGCGCGGCGCCGGCGACGAGGGCGATGAGGGTCCGCGGCACCCGCTGGTCGAGCAGGACCGCCGTCGCCTCGACGCTGCCGTCGCCGCGCAGGACGGCCCACAGCTCACCCATCCCCAGGGAGCGCGAGCCGACGGCGCCGCCCGCGAGCACGGCCAGCGCGAGGAGGAGCCCCAGCAGCAGCAGCCAGCGCAGCCGGGCGCCGGTCGTGCGCGCGAGCCCGGTGCCGGTGACGTCGCCCGGGCCGGGTCGCAGGCCGGGCCGGGGCGGGCGCCGGACCCGGTCGGGGTGCAGGGCCGGCTCAGACACTCGCGTACAGCTGCTCGACCTGGTCGAGGACGTGCAGGGCGGTCAGCGGCCCGCCGTCGTGGGTCAGCCTGTCCCCGCGCACGACCTGGCCCTGCTCGACCGCCGGCAGGGAGGTCCACAGGGCGTCCTGGCCCATCGACGCCCACATCTGCGCGGAGGTGACGAAGACGAGGATCGCGTCGGCGTCGTCGTAGGCGGTGCGGGTCTGCTCGAAGCTGAACTCGACGGTCTCGCCGCTGTCGAGCGCCTGGGCGAAGGCCTCGGACGGCAGGGCGCCGACGTCCTGCAGCACCATCGACTCCAGCCGGCCGCCGCCGACGTCGGTGCCCTCGTCGTCGTACTCGAAGGGCACGACGGACGTCGTGGCGATCTGCTCGGCGTAGCGGGTGCGGATCTCCTGGACCCGGGCGTCGTACTCGGCGATGAGCGCCTCGGCCTCGGCCGTGCGCCCGGTGGCCGCGCCGACCGTCAGCAGGTCGGCCTGCCAGGTGGTCTCGTCCTGGTTGCCGATGGGCACGACGGGGGCGATGGCCTGCAGCTCGGCCATGATCGGCTCCAGCTCGGTGGAGCGGGACACGATGAGGTCCGGCGCGACCTGCGCGATGGCCTCGAGGTTGATCTCGTCGACGAGGAAGAGCGGCTGCGCGCCCTGGGCGTCGGCGGCCTCGAGCCCGTCGGCGAGCGGGCCGCGCAGCTCGTAGCCGTCGGCCGGGTCCCGGCTGGGGTAGCCGACGAGCGGCAGGTCCAGGGCCAGCACGACGTCGGTGTCGCGGCGACCCTCGAGGACGACGACGGAGTCGATGTCCTCCGGCTCGGGCACCGCGACCTCCCCCATGACGGTGTCGACGGTCCTCGTCGGGGCGGCGTCGCCTGAGTCGGTGCCCGGGCCGGCGCACGCCGGGGCGAGCAGGAGCGCAGCGCCGACCAGGCCCAGGGCGGCGCTGCGGCGTCGAGCGGGGGTGGTGGTCAGCACGAGGCTCCTCGGTCGTGAGGGAAGGTAAGCAATGCCTAACCGTACTGGGCGGTGGGGTCGGTGGAGGCCCCACCCCGTGCGGTCGGGGCGAGGTGCTCGCCGCCGGGCCGATCTGCAGGCGGGCCACGCCGCAGCGACAGCCTCCTGACAGGTGCGGCGCCGAGCGTCTTCCTCGGGCGGACAGACCGCCCGTCGCAGAGGAGGACGACGATGCGCAGAACGATCACGACGGTCGTGGTGGCCAGCGCGGTGGCCCTCGGTGGTGCCGCGGTCGGCGCGGCGGCCCTGGCCGGGCCGGCGCTGGCGGCCGCCGCTGAGGAGGGGGCGGACCAGGGCGTCGCGCAGGCCCTCGCCGAGCGGGTGGACCGCATCACCGAGGCCCTGGCCGGGCTGGTGGACGACGGGACCATCACCCAGGAGCAGGCCGAGACGGTCGCCTCGACGCTGGTCGAGAAGATGCCCGGCGGGCCCGGCGGGCCGGGTGGTCGCGGAGGCCCCGGCGGCGTGGGCGGCCCGGGTGGGCTCGAGGCGGCGGCCGAGGCCCTCTCCCTGACGGGCGAGGAGCTGCGGGAGGCCCTCTCGGCCGACGGCGCCACCCTCGCCTCGGTCGCGCAGGCGCAGGGCGTGGAGGAGTCGACCCTCGTCGACGCCCTCGTCGCGGCGCAGACCGAGCGGGTCCAGGAGCGCGTCGAGGCCGGTGACCTCACCCAGGAGGAGGCCGACGCCCGGCTCGCCGAGGTCCGCGAGCGGGTGGAGGAGGCGGTGACGTCGACCGCGCCGGCCGGCGGCCGTGGCGGCCACGGCNCCCGGTGGTGGGCCCGGTGGTGGGCCCGGTGGTGGGCCCGGCGGTGAGGACGGCGGTGCCTCGCAGGGCGGGTCCGACTCGTCGACGGAGCCGGACGCGGCGGAGGCCACGCCGAGCTCCTGACCCGCGGCTCCACCGCCTGGTCGGTGGACCCGCTGGAGGGCTGACGCCGCGGCGCGCGAGCGCGTCGCGGCGTCGCAGGAGGGGCGCTGCTGGTGCGGGTCTCGCCCGCCGACGACCTCGACGGCGTGCCGCGGTCAGAGGTCACCGGCGTGGCGCCGTCGGACGTCGAGTCCGACGCCAGGCAGGTCTGCCGGCGCGGTGACCTGCGCGCCGTCGGACTCGGACGCCGGGTCAGCTCGGCGACGACCCCAGAAGCTCCCGGTCCTCAGTCGCACATGTCGCACTGCCCGCTGCGGGGCAGCTGCATGTGGCAGGAGGGGCACGTCGCCGGGGGCGGCGGCGGTGGGGCGGCCGGCGCGGCGACCGTGCGTCGCCGGGGCGGGACGCCCGCCCCGCGGCTCCGGCTGGAGGTGGACCTGGCGGTGAGGGTCGGCTGCCCGCCGTCGGCAGGGAGGTCGCGGGCCAGCGCCTGGTAGCACTGCAGGCGGGCATGCGCGGCGTGACGGTCGACGTCGGCGGGCCGCGTGCCGGTGTGGCGCTCGACGGCGTCGCCGTAGCCCGCGCCGACGCTGCCGTCGGCCTCGCGGACCACCAGGGCGTCCAGCGGCGGGTGGTCGGTGCCAGGGTCGGCGCAGGCGTCGGAGACGCGGGCGAGGACGTCGCCGATCCAGTTCTGCAGCAGGGACCGGGTGGCGACGCCCGAGCGGGCGAACAGGGCGCGGGCGAGGTCGCCGTAGCCGATGGTCGCGTTGTAGGTGCGGGCGCGGGCGGTGAGGACGGCGAGGGCCGCCCGGGCCCAGGCGTCGACCGCGTCGGGGAACGCGACGGCGGAGCCGTCGGCGATCCGGTAGGTGCCGGGCGTCGTCGTCGTCGCGGTGGCGTCAGGCACGGGACGTCCTGGGCTCGAGCACGTCCTGACGATAGGCGTTGCCGGGACCCTGCTGGGGCCCGGTCGGGCTGCGGGGGTCAGGAGACCGGCGCAGGGCAGCCGAGCGGTCCCTCGAAGAGCACGCTCCAGGGCGCCGCCGGGCTGGCCTCGCGGGGCAGCCCGAGGACGGTCCAGCTCAGGTCCACGAAGCGGTCCGTGCCCACGCTCCCGCCCTCGTCGACCGGCTTTGCGTCGCTGCCGCAGGCGGTCCCGGTGCGGCCGACCATCCGCAGGGGCATCGACGTGCCGGGCTCGACGACGACGCCCTCACCCAGCGGCCGCCACGCGGCCTGCGACACGTCGACCGGCACCGTGAGGTCGACGTCGCCGAGGACGCGGACGGGCTCCTGCGTCGCGAGCCTCGGGACGGCGTCCGTCAGCCGGACGGGCAGCGGCCCCTCGTTGCGCCCGCCACGGCGACACGTCGGGGCCAGCGCCGCGGCATGGGGGGAGAGCCCTCCTCCGTCGTCGCCTCGGTCGTCCTCATCAGGCCTCCGCTCGTCCCTCCGCCCGGCACGGTATCCGGCGCGGTCAGTGGGGCGGGAGGTGCTGCCCCGAGGAGCGGTGTCTGCCCCCGGTCGGCTCGTCGAGCCCGACTCCGACGGGTCGTGCCGCCGACTCCGCCTAGCCTGCCCTCGTGCCCGAGCTGCCGGAGGTCGAGCTGGCCCGCTCCACCATCGAGCGGGCGGCGCTGGGCCGGACGATCGTCGACGTCGACGACGCCGACGAGTGGGTCTGCCGCCCGCACGCACCGGGGCAGGTCCGCGCCGCGCTGCTGGGCCGGCAGCTGACCGCCGCGCACCGCCGCGGCAAGACGATGTGGTGCGACACCAGCGCTCTCGACGGGGACGGCGACAGCAGCGGCGAGGCGGGAGGACCGCAGCTGGGCGTCCACCTCGGCATGAGCGGTCGCATCATCGTGCGGACCGCCGACGAGGAGACCGTGCACGGGGGCGACCCGGTGCGCGGCGCCGACGGCACCGACGCCTCGGTGGCCAAGCCCGAGTGGTACCGCTTCACCCTCACCTTCGACGACGGCGGCAGCCTGCGGCTGTTCGACAAGCGGCGGCTCGGCCGGGTGCGCCTCGACCCTTCCCTCGAGGACCTCGGGCCGGACGCGGCGGAGATCGGCGTCGCGGACTTCCGGGCCCGGGTCGGGCGCGGGACGGCGCCGCTCAAGGCCCGCCTGCTCGACCAGTCGGTGCTCGCCGGCGTCGGCAACCTGCTTGCCGACGAGACCCTCTGGCAGGCACGCCAGGACCCCCGTCGCCCCGCCGGCGACCTGTCGGCCGACGAGCTGACCGACCTGCACCGGGTGCTGCGCGCGGCGACCCGGGCCGCCGTCCGCCACGGCGGCGTGCACACCGGCGAGGTGATCGGCTCACGGAAGAAGGGCCGGCGGTGCCCTCGCTGCGGCGCCGCCATGGCCACCGGCCAGGTCGGCGGTCGGACGACGTGGTGGTGCACGGCGGAGCAGCAGGGCTGACCCTGACGGCGCGTCGCGTCGCGCGAGCTGCCTGCTACGGCGACGTCGTCGCCCTCCGGGCTGACGGACGATCCAGGGTCTCGTCGTCGGCGAGACGGCGCGCCGCGCCAGACACGGGTCAGCCGGCGGCCGGCTCGTCGCGGTCGTGGACCTGCGCCGGCGGGTGCGTGGCCTCGACGGCGGTGAAGGGCTCGAGGATCACGTAGGAGTGCGCGGCCCCCCGCGGGACGACCCACGAGTCGCCGGCGGTGAGGACGACGACCTGGCCCTCGGTGCGCAGCTCGGCGCGCCCGGCGATGACGTACCCCACCGTCTCGTAGTCGCGGGCCACCTCGGGCTGCGGGTCGCCGGGTGGCTGCTCCTGCCACATCCGCATGCTCGTGCTCGCCCCGCTGGCGAGGTGGACCTGGCCCATCGCCCCCCGCGGGGAGTGCGCGCTGTCGACCTTGACGACCGTCGTGTCACCCATGCCGACGACGCTACGGCGGGAGGTGGCCGCGGGCCCGTCGAGCAGGCTCAGACCTGCGGGCCACCCCCTCCCGACGCTCAGGACCCTGCGCGCGGGTCGGCCAGCACGTCTCGCCAGGAGTGCTGCGGCTCGTAGCCGAGCATCCGGCGGGCCTTCTCGACCGAGTAGAAGGTCTCGTCGCGGCCCATCTCTCGGCGGACGTGGACGCCGTCGTAGAACCGCTCGATGATCTCCGACGTCGTCGCGGCCACCGACATGTCGGCATTGGCCACGTTGAACATCTCGAAGCCGAGCCCGTCGGTCTCCAGGCACTTCAGCACCATCTGGCCCAGGTCGCGGGTGTCGATGTAGGCGAACAGGTTGCGCCGCCGCAGCGACGGGTTCTCGAGGAAGGCCGGGAAGAGCTCCTCGTACTCGTGCGGCTCGATGACGTTGTTGATGCGCAGCCCGTAGACGTCGGCGCCCGTGCGGGCGTGGAAGGACCGGGCGACGACCTCGCCGGCGACCTTCGACATCGCGTAGGAGTCCTCCGGCACGACCGGGTGCTCCTCGTCGACGGGCACGTACAGCGGCTTGCGGTCGCCCTGGCCGAAGCAGATGCCGTACGTCGTCTCCGAGGAGGCGAAGACGACCTTGCGGACGCCGAGCCGGGTCGCGGCCTCCAGCACGTGGTAGTGCGCCAGGATGTTGGTCTCGAAGGTCACGGAGTCGGCCGCCAGCAGCGGGGCGGGGACCGCGGCGAGGTGGACGACGGCGTCGTAGGCGGAGCCGTGCGTCAGGTCCAGGCCGGCGTCGTCGAAGTCGGCGTGGGTGGGCACGCCGGCCAGCGCCGAGTACGTCTGGCCTGCGTCGGTCAGGTCCACCCGCAGGTCGACGACGTCGGGGTGGCGCAGCGGCGTCAGGTCCGCGTTGACGACCTGGTGGCCCTGCGAGGCGAGGTAGGGGGCGACGTGGTGACCGGCCTTGCCGCTGCCGCCGGTGAGGAAGATGCGCATGGACTCCAGCCAACCCGCGCGCCGTCGTCGTCGCACGTCCGAGACCGCGGCACGGCGGACGAGCGCCGACCGCCGGACCGCGGGGGCGAGCTCGCGGCGCCCCGAGTCCGACGTACGGACGCTTCCGGCCGCGCCGGACCCGCCTTTCGTCAGACTCGACCACTTCCTCAGGCTCGGCGGTCCCCGCCGGCCCCCTCCAGCCGCAGCGCCAGGCGCGGGCACATGCGGACGGCGCGGCGGGCGTCGGGCAGCGCGGCGGCGGGCACCGCGACGCCCTCGCGCCGAGGCCAGGGCGCCGGGCCGACGCCGGGCGCGCCGCCGACGCCAGGCTCGCCGCCGGACTCCGGGTGAGGGCCAGCGGCCACGGGGTAGCCCCACGGGTCGGCCGCCAGCACCTCGGGCAGCAGCTCGGCGCACAGGCCGCGGCCGTCGCACGCCGTCCAGTCCACGTGCAGGGACGCCGCGGGGCTCGCGGCGTCGGGACGCGCGCTCATGCCGCCACCTGCTCGCAGCGGCCGGCGAGGTGGGCGGCGACGTCGCCCGGCACGGCCGCCAGGGCGCTCGCGACGGTCCCGGCGGCACCGTCGGGGTGCGCGCACGCGCCCCGGCCGACGACCAGGCCGACGGCCTCTTGCAGCCGTGCCAGCCCCTGCGCGTCGGCGGTGCCGGCGGCGAGAGCCTCCACCAGGGCCGCCAGGTGCGGCAGCCCACGCCAGCACGGCCCGCACTGGCGCGCGGAGGAGTCCGCCAGGTAGCGCGCGACCACGGCCGTCGTCCTCAGCACGCACGTGCCCGTGGTCGCCGCCAGCAGCACGCCCGCCCCGGGGGTGGCGCCGACGGGCGCCAGCCCCTCCGGCGTCAGCGCACGCCCGCGGCAGGCCGCCAGGGGGAGCCAGGTGCCGGCGTAGCCGCCCACGAGGACGGCGTGGGTGCGCGCAGGCAGCGTCGGGTGCGCGGCGGCCAGCGCGTCGACGACCCGGGCGCCCGGGGGCAGCTCCAGCGCACGGGCCTCGAGGTCCGGCGCGCTGACGCTCACCAGCGGGCCGGGGGTGGGCAGGCCGCGCGCGGCGAGGGCCAGCCGGGCCAGGGTCTCGGCGTTGAGCACGAGCGCCGGGGCGCCCGCCACCTCCACCGGCCCCCCGCTGCGGGGCCGCGGCCGGGGCAGCGCCGGCCCGCCCTCGGCGGCCCGGGCGACCGCGCTCTCCTGGCCGGCGACGTAGGCCCGCTCGACGACGACGAGCCGCACGGGCACCGGGTCGAGGTCGGCGCGCTCGCTGGCCGCGGCGGCCAGGGCGTCGAGCCCCAGGCCGGGGTGGGCGTGCACGAGCGCCTCGCGCGCGCCGACCGCCCGGGCCGCCAGCTGCAGCCCGTCGAGCACGAGGTGGGGCCGGGCGGTCGCCAGCGCGGCGTCCTTGCGGCTCAGGGGCTCGCCCTCGGCGGCGTTGGCGGCGACGAGGGGCGCGCGGCCGGTGCGCCGTGCGCGCTCGCGGACGGCGTCCATCTTCACCGCGGTCGGCCGCCAGGCGCCGCCGCGGCCGCGCAGACCCGCGGCGCGGACGAGGTCCAGGACGTCGTCCGCGGTCGCCGCCGGCACGGGCCCGAGGAGACCGAGGCGGTCGGCCAGCCGGGGCGCCGGCGCGCCGAGCAGCAGCGGGCGCACGGCACGTCCGGGCGCAGCCGGCGGGGGTGCGGCACCAGCGACCGGGAGGGGGGTGAGCAGGCTCATCGGGGGGCTCCTGCGGGGGTGAGGGAGCGGCGGGGGGCGGTGCGGTCGGCCTCGGCACGACGGGCGGAGCGGGTGGTGGCGCGGACGGCGAGGGCGGCCACGAGGAGCAGCGCGCAGGCCGCGGTGACGGCGAGCATCCAGGCGCTCGTGCCGTCGGTGCCGACGCCGACGCCGACGCCGTGCGCGACGGCGAGCGGCCAGCAGGCGTAGGCGGCCAGGTGCACCGCCCGCCAGGTGCGCAGGCGCAGGTGCGCCCGCAGCAGCGAGGTGACGACCACCGCGACCATGACGTCCACCGCCAGCGCGCCCAGCCCCACCCACAGCGGCGCGTAGGCGGAGACGAAGGGCACGACCGCGGCCAGCGGGCTGACGTCGACGTAGCCGTCGGCGACGACGCTCACCACGTGCACGACGAGCAGCACCAGCGCCAGCAGGGCGGCGTCGCGGTGCAGCAGCTGGACGGCGAACCGTGGCACCCCGGCCAGGCGCAGGCCGGCGCTGGTGGCGATGCCGGAGGCCAGCACGAGGGTGAGCAGCACGAGCAGGACGACGCCCGTGGCGCGGGCCAGGACCCACAGCGGCGAGGTGGCGATCAGCTCCACGGCGTCCCTCCTGCGGATGCGGCCGGGCCCGGTCTCGTGGTCGCCGGCCCGGTGGTCGCCAGGTCGGCGGTCGCAGGCCCGGTGGTCGCCGGCCGGGAGAGGGCGGGGTCGTCGTCGTGCTCGGCCGGCCAGGTGCCGACCAGCTCGACGCGCCCGCCGTCGGTGACGAGCCGCGCGGGCAGGCCCAGCGCGGCGAGCCAGGCGGCGCCGGCGTGCCCGCGGACGAGCGCCGCGGTGCTGGCGGTGCCCGCCTCGACGCAGCTCGCGGCGGCGACGGACGCCGTCGCCCACACGGCCTGCACCGGCAGCCCGCTGCGCGGGTCCAGCAGGTGGTGGGCGCGACGGGTACCGGTCGTCCACGTGCGCGAGCGCGTGGAGGAGGTGGCCAGCGCGCCACCCGCGGCCAGCCGGACGGTCGTGGCCGGCCCGGGGCCCTCCGGCCCGTCGTCCTGCACCCGGACCTTCCAGCCGCCGTGCGGCGCCGGGCCCGCGGTGGCGATGTCGCCGCCGAGGGCCACCAGGACGCCGACGCCGAGGCGCTCGGCCACGTCGGCGGCCGCGAGGTCGGCGGCGCGCTCCTTCGCGGTGGCGCCCAGGTCCAGGCGCAGCCCCGCCGGCACCCTCAGCACACGGCCGTCCAGCTCGACGTCGCCCCAGCCGCTGGCCGGGCGTGGCCGAGGGCGTGGGACGCGCACGGGGACGCCGGCGCTCGTGCCGAGCTCGGCCCAGTCCCGGTCGTAGCCGAGGGCGTCCAGGGCCGCGGCGAGGGTCGGGTCGACGTCGCCGTCCGTGCGGGCGGCCGCCGTCAGCGCGGTGGCGACGAGGTCGGCCAGCAGCGGGGTGACCTCCACCGCGCCGCCGGCCTCCTCGGCGCGGGCCAGCTCGCTGTCGGGGCGGAAGCGGCTGCAGGCCGCGTCGACGGCCGCGAGCCGGTCGGCGACGAGCCGGGCGGCCCGGTCGGGTGCGGCGGGGTCGTCGCGGGCGTCCTCCTCGCGCAGCACCACGCGGGCGGTGGTCGACCACGCCGACCACTGCCGCACGGCCGCCGTGACGGGCAGCCGCTCCACCAGCGGGGCCATCACGAGCCGCCCGAGCTGGCGCCGGCGCCGCCGGTGCTGCCGCTGCTGCCCGAGGAGACCGACGTGCTGCCCGGCGTCCACGTCGACCCCGAGCTGCTGCCCGAGGAGGTGCTGCTGCTCGTCTGGTCTGACGACGTCCCGGTGCTCGTGCTGCTCCCGGTGTCTGTGCTGGTCGACCCCGTGCTGGTCGACCCGGTGGTGCTCGCCTCGGTGCTGCTGGTGCTGCTGGTCGCGGCGACGACGGCGACACCGGCGGTGCCGACCACCATCGCCGCGGCGAGCCCGCCGGCCGCCCTGCGCGCCCACCGCCGTCCGCGGGCGCGCAGGGCGGTGCCTGCTGCGCCCGCCGCTCGTCCCCGTGATCGTCCGGGTGCTGCTCCCATGACGTCCGTCCCTCCTGCCGGCGGGACTGCCTCGCCGGTGGGACGAGCGTGGGCCGGCACGCACAGCGGCGGCCCTGCGGACGCTGTGGCGACCCTGTGCGTCGTCGCCCGGGGGCGGGGTGCGGGGTGGGCGGCTCCCGCCTACCGCAGCGTCAGCACCTCGACGCCGTCGTCGGTGATGGCGATGGTGTGCTCGCTGTGGGCGGTGCGGCAGCCGGTGACGCTGCGCAGGGTCCAGCCGTCGGCGTCGGTGACGAGCTCGTCGGTGTCGGCCATGACCCAGGGCTCCAGGCACAGCAGCAGGCCCGGGCGCAGCCGGTAGCCGCGGCCGGCGCGGCCGGCGTTGGCGACGTGGGGGTCCTGGTGCATCGTCGAGCCGATGCCGTGGCCGCCGAACTGGGTGTTGACGCGGTAGCCGGCGCCGGTCAGGACGGTGCCGATGGCGGCGGAGAGGTCGCCGAGGCGCGCGTCCGGCCCGGCAGCGGCGATGCCGGCCTCGAGCGCCCGCTCGGTGACCTCGACGAGCTCCGCGCTGCCGGCGGGCCGCGCGTCACCGACGACGAAGCTCACCGCCGAGTCGGCGGCGATGCCGTCGAGGGTCACGGCGAGGTCGAGCGTCAGCAGGTCCCCGTCGGCCAGCCGGTAGTCGTGCGGGAGCCCGTGCAGCACGGCGTCGTTGACCGAGGTGCAGATGTAGTGGCCGAACGGGCCCCGGCCGAAGGAGGGGGCGTAGTCGACGTAGCAGGAGACCGCCCCGGCGTCGAGGATCATCTCCTTCGTCCAGCGGTCGACCTCCAGGAGGTTGGTGCCGACCTGCACCCGCTCACGGACGGTGCGCAGGATGCGGGCGACCAGGGCGCCGCTGGCGCGGGCCCGGTCCAGCTCGGTGGGGCTGAGGATCTCGATCACGTGCCCTCCAGGCCCGCCGACGGTGAGACGGGCGCCGACGCTACCGGCCGCTGGGGTCGGCTGGCCCGGTGGCTGGCCCGGTGGCTGGCCCGGGGGTGCCGGGGGCGTCCGAGGGGTAGGAGTAGCGCGTGCGCTCGTCGTCGGCGGAGTCGGCGGCGTAGACGTACGCGACGGTGAGCGTCTCCTCACCGGTGCTGCGCAGGCCGTGCAGACAGCCCGAGGGCAGGTAGACCATGCTCCCGGCCCGGACCGGGACCTCCTGGCCGTCGAGGTGGACGACGCCCTCGCCGCCGGTGACGACGTAGACCTCGGTCGCCTCGTGGCGGTGCCGGCCGAGCCACCCCCGGGCGGGACCCGCACGAGCCCCGCCGTCAGCGTGTCCGAGGGCGTGCCGTCCCCGACGGGCGAGGTGTAGGACAGGACGCCGCGGCGCTCGTCGTCCCAGCCGTACCACTGGCCGTCGTCGACGTGGGCGACGAAGGGGCTGCTCATGCCCAGATCCTCGGGTCTCCCGCGACCTCAGGCCTCCCGCGACCTCAGGCCTCCCGCGACCTCAGGGGACGGGCGCGTCCCGACGGTCCAGGGCCTCGTGCCGGTCGGCCGCCGTCGGGGCGGCGCCGCGCCGGCGGTGCCGCTGGGCCAGCACGAGCAGCGCGGCGACCCAGAGCGCGCCGGCGAGCCACGGGGTCGCCGGGCCGAGGGCGTCTGCCGCGCCGCCGAGCGGTGTGTCGTACCCGACGCGCTGCAGCAGCCAGCCGGTGGCGGCCAGCGCCGTGAGCACCGCCGCGGCGTCCCGCAGCGGCCGGTAGGCGCGCGTGCGCGCCAGCACCATGAGCGGCGGCAGCACGAGCAGCACGACGGCCAGCTGCATGATCTCGATGCCCACGTTGAAGCCGAGCAGGGCCAGCACGAGCTGGCCGCCCCGCAGGTCCATCTCGGTGAGGGTGCTGGAGAAGGCGAGGCCGTGCACGAGGCCGAACAGGCCCGCGACGAGGGGCTCGCGGCCGGGGAACAGCGGCCGGGCCGCGTGCGCGGCGGCGACGAGGATGCTGACGGCGATGGCCGCCTCGACCGGCTGCTGCGGCACCGGCAGGCCCAGCGCCCCGGCGGCCAGGGTCACCGAGTGGCCGAGCGTGAAGGCCAGGGTGACGGCGGTGATGCGCCGGACCGCGGCAGGGGTGCCCACGACGCCGTCCCAGCGGCGTCGTCCGGTGACCGAGATGACCAGGAGCGGGGCCGGCAGCAGCAGCGTCAGCAGGAAGAGCTGGTGGTCGGTGCCCTCGGCGATGTGGGAGACGCCGAGCTGCACCATCCCGGAGAAGCCGGCCCACCCCGTGCCCGCGCCGGTGAGGTCCACCGGGAGCGGGGCGACCTCGCCCGTGACGGTGTCGACGGCGATGGTGCCCAGGGCGGACGCCGACCCTTCGCCGGTGGCCGTGTCGGTGTCGGTGTCGGCGGCGAGCAGGACGAAGATGTCCGCGGTCACGACCTGGTGGATCACCGCGTCGTAGTCCAGGACGAAGGTCCGCAGGTCGCCCGGGTCGTCGGGGGTCAGGGTCAGCGTGGCCGTCACCGCGGCGAACTCGCCGGTGCCCCACTGCTCGACCTGCGTCGTCGCCACGTCGGAGGCGGCGACGTCCCACGCGTCCTCGCCCGTGGTCACTGCCACGTGGCCCTCGAGGTAGTCCGCCACCTCCGCGGCGGCCGGCGCCGAGAGCGGGCTGCCGTCGGTCGGCACGTCGACGCCGCTCGCCGTCACGAGGTCAGCCGCCGGCAGGACGACGTCGGCGACCACCTGCGCCGGCTCCTCCTGCACGTGCAGCGTGAGGGTGGTGGACGGGACGACGTGGGCCGAGGCCGGGGCGGCGGCCAGCAGGACCACCGCCCCGGCCAGGAGCGCGCCGGCCGCCCCGGCGAGCCGACGACCTCGAAGGAGCGGGCCGAGCCGTCGGGGCCGGGTCGTCGCGCGGGTCGTGGGGGCGGCCGGGGCGGCGGTCACGTCAGGAGGTGGTGCCGGCGTAGTCGGTCACCTTGTCCCGCCAGACGGCGTGCGGGTGGGCGCCGTCGAGGACGACGCCGTTCTGCTGGGAGAACTCGATCCACACCTGCGGGCCGTCGACGCGGACGTAGTCGCCGATCTCGGTCATCGCCGTCGAGCCGGCCCAGGAGACGTAGGTGTCGTCCAGCTGGCTCTCGTAGGTGGCGAGGACGGCCGCGGCGTTCTCGTCGTCGATGTCGCCGACGTAGGTCTGGACCGCCGCCAGCAGCAGGTCGCGCTGCTCGTCGGTGAGCTCGGAGCCGGGGATGCCCTCGGCCGTCTCCGGGAAGGCCCAGTCCTCGCCCGGGCCCAGCAGCAGGTCGTTGTAGGAGGAGCTGAGCTCGGCCGTGGCCAGCTGGTCGTCGTCGAGGGACTCCAGCAGGGCGTTGAAGGCCGCGGCCTCCTGCTGCTCGGGCTGGACGGTGGTGCCGTCCACCTCGACCGTCTCGAAGGGCTCGATGCCCCGGAAGGACGGCGTGGCCCCGGCGAGCTGGCCGTCGACGTAGGTGTTGGCGATGGCCAGGTGGTGGCCGCCGAACTGCAGCCCCCAGGTGCCCGAGTCCGACGGCGTCCCGAGGAAGGCGACGAAGAATTGGCCCCGGCCGTAGGCGTCGCCGCCGCCGTTGTCGGCGAGGTAGTCGTCGGCGGCCAGGTGCTGCACGACCTCGTCGTAGCCCTCGTCCGGGGCGGACCCCGTGACCCCGTCCAGCAGCGCGTCCAGGGCCGCCCACTGCTCGTCGGTCAGCGAGTCGGTCTGCAGGCCCACGCGCCCGCTGCTCGTGCTCCCGCCGCCCCCGCCCGGGCCCCCGCCGCCGCCCAGCAGGGAGTTCGGGAGGTTGGACCAGTTGGCGGCGTTCTCGAAGGTGTACTCCTGCTCCAGGGCCTCCTGCTGGTCCTCGTCCAGGGTGGCCGAGAAGGCCTCGGCCAGCGCGACGACGTCACCGCTGCCGGCCGTGGCGGTGGAGGAGGAGCCGGAGGTCGAGGTCGAGGTGGAGGTGGAGCCGGCGTCGTCGTCGCTCGTGCTCCCGCTGCACCCGGCGAGGGCGAGCGCCAGGGCGAGGCCGGCGGCGGAGGCGGTGGGCCAGAGGTGCCGGCGCGCGCCGGCCGTCCGTGCGGTCATGGTGCGGAGCGAACCGCCGCCGGCTGGGAACTGCCTGCATGTCTGCTGGGCGGTCCAGGTCGAAGACCGTCCCGCCTTCGGTGCTGCGGCTCGTCTACGGCCCCGGGGAGATCTCCGGCGAGCGCTCCTACGACGACGTCGCCCGGTCCGGCGACGGCCCTGCGGCCGGCTGACGCCCCGCGCCAGGACCCCGCGCCAGGACGCCCCCGCGCCAGGACCCCCCGCGCTAGGACTCCACGCGCATCCGCCGCAGCAGCCAGAGGAAGTACGGCGTGCCGAGCAGCGCGACGACGAGGCCGGCGGGCAGCTGGGCCGGGGCGAGGGCCACCCGCCCCACGAGGTCGCCGAGGCCCACGAGGACGGCACCGAGCAGCACCGCCAGGGGCGCGAGGACGGCGTGCCGCTTGCCCGCGAGCAGGCGGGCGGCGTGCGGCGCGACGAGCCCGACGAAGCCGACGACGCCGATGCCCGCCGTCGCGACGGTGGTGAGGACGACGGCGGTGCCGACGTGCAGCAGCCGGGCCCTCGGCACGTCGACGCCGAGGACGCGCGGGGTGACGTCGTCGAGCTGCAGCAGGTCGAGGTCGCGGTGCGTGCGCGCCCAGACCACGAGGGCGACGAGGAGGACCACGACCATCGGGAGGAGCCGGCCGAGCGTCGTGCCGTAGGTCGAGCCGCCCAGCCAGGTCAGCGCCGTCACCTGGTTCCAGGGGTCGGTGCGCAGGACGAGCAAGGTCGTCACCGCCGCCGCCCCGGCGCCCAGCCCGATGCCCACGAGGACGGTGCGCAGCTGCCCGCCGCGGCCCGCGACCGTGAGCACGACCGCCGCGACCGCGGCACCCACGCCCGCGGCGGCGAGCACCAGCAGGTCGCTGCGCGCGGGCGCGGTCGTGATGACGAGCACCGCCCCGAGCCCTGCGCTCGCGGAGACGCCGAGGATGCCCGGGTCCGCGAGCGGGTTGCGCGTGACCGCCTGCACGAGGGCGCCCGCCAGCGCGAGGCAGGCCCCGGCCAGCAGGGCGGCACCGACGCGCGGGACGCGCGAGCCGAGGATGACCTCGACGCGCGGCGCGGCCACCCCGCGCAGCCAGTGGGCGACGTCGCCCAGCAGGACGAGGCTGTCGCCGAGCAGGACTCCCGCCACGGCGACGGCGACGGCGAGGCCGGTGACGACGACGAGCAGCAGCCCGGGGTGCCGGCGTCCCCAGGACGTGCCGGCGCGCAGGCCGGCCAGGCTCTCGCCGTCGCCGCTGCCCGGCAGGCGCTGGGCCAGCAGCACGAGGAAGGCGGCGCCGACGACGCTCGTGAGGACGCCGGTCGGGACCGTGACGCCGGAGACGGGGCCGAAGAGCATGCGCAGCAGCACGTCGGCGCTGAGGACGAGGGCGACGCCGGCGCCGGCGCTCGCGGTGAGCAGGACGCGCTGGTGGCGCAGCGCCCGCACCCGCCGCGACAGCAGTCGCAGCAGCGCGGGTGCGCAGAGGCCGACGAAGCCGACGGGCCCGGCGACGGTGACCGAGCAGGCCGCCAGCACGACGGCGAGCGCGACGACGAGCCGGCGGGTGCTGGCCACCGGCACCCCGAGGGCGCTGGCCTGGTCCTCCCCGAGCTGCAGCAGGTCGAGCCGCCGACCGAGCACGAGCACCGCCGCGCCGGCGGCCACGAGGACCGGGGCGACGGCGGTCGTCGCGCCGAGGCCGTTCTGCGACAGCGAGCCTGCGCCCCAGGCGTACAGGCCCTGGGTCTCCCACGGGAAGAGCAGGAGCACGGCCGAGGTGACCGAGGCCAGCCCGAGGGTGAGCACCGAGCCGGCGAGCACGAGCCGGACGGGCGAGAGCGTCCCGCCCGAGAGCCCGATGACGAGCGCGGCCGCGGCCAGGCCGCCGGCCGAGGCGAGCGCCAGGTCGAGGTACGGCCCGCCGGCCACCCCGGACGCCGCGGCGAGGGTGAGGGCCAGGTAGGCGCCGGCGCCCACCCCCGTCGTGTCCGGGGAGGCGAGCGGGTTGCGCGAGACCGACTGCATCGCCGCGCCCGACGTCCCGAGCGCCGCACCGACGACCAGCGCCGCGACGACGCGCGGCAGGCGCGACTCCAGCAGCACGGCGCCGGCCTGGGGCAGGTCCGCGCCCGCCGCCGCCGCCCACAGGTCGGCGACCGACAGGTCGGCGGTGCCCTGGGTGAGGTGGACGGCGACCGCGCCCAGCAGCCAGGCGCCCACCGCGACGCCGACGAGGACCGTGCCGCCGGTCGGGCGCCCGCGGGCAGGTGGGGCGGACGACGGCGCCCCCGCCGCCGTCGTCCCGCGCCGCTCCTGCGCCTCGACCCCGCGCACCCGGCTCCTCCCCGACCTCTCCACCTGCCCGTCCCGCCCGGCTCAGCCGGCCTGGGTCGTGAGGACCTGCGTCACGTCGTCGCTGAAGTCCGCCAGGGACGCCGGCCCGCCGTAGACCCAGATGCCCTCGGCCGCGGCGGAGACCCGCCCGTCCTGGACGAAGGGCAGGCTCGTCCACACCGCGTTGTCGCCCAGGTAGGACTGCACCGGGTCCTCGCTGTCGCCGTTGGCCCACCAGAGGAAGAAGGTGTCGTCGGGCAGGGCGGTGAGGCCCTCGACGTCGATGCTGGACAGGCCGTAGCCCGCGTCTCCCTCCTCGGTCCACGCGGGTTCGAGGCCCATCGCCGTCATGACCGCCTGCGGCGCCGACCCCGGGCCGTGCATGCGGACGGTGACGTTGGCGCCGTCGGCGAAGGGGGACGTGAAGACCACCGGCGTGCCCTCCAGGCCGGCCTCGGCGACCGTCTGGGCGTTCTCGGCGAGGCGCTCCTCCATGCCCGCCACCAGCGCGTCGGCCTCCTCCTGCGCGCCGACGGCGGTCGCGATGGTCTGCACCTGCTCGGTCACCGCGCCGAGGGGGTCTGAGGCGTCGGCGTCACCCACGAGCAGCACGGGGGCGATCTGCTCCAGCTGACCGAGGACGCCGTCGGGCACCGAGCGCTCCACCCCGACGACGAGGTCGGGCTGCAGGTCGGCGATCTGCTCGACGCTCGGCTCGGTCCGCAGGCCGACGTCGGTGGGTTCGGTGCGCAGCGGGGCGGACTCCCCGACCCAGCTGGTGTAGCCCTCGACGTCGGAGAGCCCGACGACGTCGACCCCGAGGCTCGTGAGGATCTCGGCCTGGCCCCACTCCAGCGCGACGACCTCGGTCGCCGGGCCGTCGGGCAGGACGACGTCCGCCCCCGCGGCGTCCTGGACGACCACGGCCTGCCCGCCGGAGGACGCCGAGGCGCCCTCCTCGGCGGGCTCGACCGGGTCGCTCGTCGTGCCGCACCCGGCGGCGAGGGCCAGGAGGGCGACCGGGACGAGGGCGCCCGCGCGCAGGAGGCGGCGGGCGGGAGGGCGCGTGCGCATGGGGGTGCTCTTCCTGACGTGGTGCGAGGTGGTGCCTCGCAGGTGGTGGTGGGCGGGGCCGGTCGGGACCGGCGTCAGGCGACGCCGAGGTCGCGGGTGCGGCCGAGGAGCGGACGGGCCCGCACCCGCAGGGCGCCGTCCTCGGGGTCGGTGGTGACGCGGACGGGGATCTCGTAGACCTCCGAGAGCACCTCGCCCGTGAGGGCCTGCGCCGGAGGGCCGTCCGCGACGACGCGGCCGCGGGAGAGGACGACGACGCGGTCGGCGACCTCGGCGGCGTGGTCGAGGTCGTGCAGCACGACGCCGACGGCGACGTGGTGGCGGTCGGCGAGGGAGCGCACGAGCTCGAGGACCTCGACCTGGTACCGCAGGTCGAGGTGGTTGATGGGCTCGTCGAGCAGCAGCACCTCGGTGTCCTGGGCCAGCGCGGCGGCGACCCACGCCCGCTGCAGCTGCCCGCCGGACAGCGTCTCCAGCAGCAGGTGCTGGCGGTCGGCGAGCCCGGTGAGCAGCAGGGCGCGGTCGACGGCCGCGGGGCCGCCGGGGTCGGTGCCGCGCCAGCCGCGGCGGTGCGGGTGCCGGCCGTAGCCGACGACGTCGCGCACGGTGATGCCGGCCGGCGTCGGCCGGTGCTGGGCGAGGAGGCCGACGCGCCGGGCGAGCTCACGGGTGCCGAGCGCGGTGACGTCGCGGACGTCGGGCAGGGACACCCGGCCCTCGGAGGGCACGACCAGACGCGACATCGCCCGCAGGAGCGTGGACTTGCCCGAGCCGTTGGGTCCGACGAGCGCCGTGACGGCACCCCGGACGAGGTGGACGTGCACGCCGTCGACAGCCGTGACGTCTCCGTGGCGCACGCGGAGGTCCTCGGTCCGCAGCGCCCACCCGTCCCCGGTCATGAGGTGAGGCTACCCATACTTGACGGGTGCTCGGTCCGGCGGTGCCGGTCGTCTCACCGGGCGGTGCGGACCTGCTCCAGGCGCTCGAGGCGGAGCCAGCCGGACGGCGTCCGGTCGCCCTCAGGAGGCGGCGGCGCCTGCGGCGGCCGGTCGACCGCGGCCAGCAGGTCGAGGTCGAGGCCCGTCATCGCCGCGACGTCGGGCACGGGCACCTGGAAGGTGCGGAAGGGCCCGAGCGCCGGCGGCGCCTCGTCCCCGGCCACGGGCTCGCCGGGCCCCGGCTCGGGGACGAGCACCTCCTCCAGCTGCGGGCTCTGGTCGAGCACGTACGCCGTCGCGGCGAGCCCGCCGGCGTCGCGGAAGGCGGCGACCTTGAAGAAGCGGCGGGGGACCGCGACGCCGCGGTAGAGCGGGTCGTCCTCGGCGAGGACGGGGCCGGTGAGGACGACGAGGCGCCGGTCGAAGGTCGCGGCGTTGGCGAGCAGGTGGTCCTCCAGGCCCAGCCAGAGGTCACGGCCCTGGTTGAAGTCGGACGCCTGCGGCGCGCAGTTGGGGAAGAAGAAGGTGTCGACGTTCGCCGTCGCCGCGTCCTCGCCCCACACCGCGGCGCGGCGCCGGACGAGGTGGCCGCGGTCGAGGTCGTTGCGCGCGTAGAGCGCGTCGTCCGTCTGCTCCTCGGGCGCGACGCGCGGGTCGCGCCGCCAGGAGATGCCGGCCCGGTCGAGGTCCCGCAACGACTCGCCGTCGATGCCGACGCCCGTGACGGCGGCGAGCCGCCGGTCGGGCCGCAGGAGCACCTCGAAGTGCGTGTAGCGCAGGAGCACGGTCGCGACGGCCGGGTCGCGCGGGCGCGGCAGCGGGACGCGGACGCCGAGGAAGTCGGGGTCGAGGCCCTGCCGGTCGGCGAGGTCGTCGTCGAGGGCGGGGAGCGTCACCGCCCCAGCCAAGCAGGCGCCCGCGCCCAGGTCAGCCACGTCGGGCTGACAGCGTCTCGACAGGCGCTCCGCGCAGCCTTCTCGCAGAGGGCGGAGGCGCCGCCCGGGCAGAGGAGGAGCCGTGGGCAGGAAGCTCATGACCATGACGGTCGCGGGGGCGCTGCTGCTGGGGGGCGGCGCCGCGGGTGCCGCGACCCTCGCCGGGCCGGCGGTCGCCGCGGCCGCGGACCAGGCGGGCGAGGCCTCGACGTCGCGCGCCGAGCGGATCGCCGCCGCCCTCTCCGGGCTCGTCGACGCCGGCACCATCACCCAGGCGCAGGCGGAGGAGGTGGCCGAGACCCTCGCCGAGCAGCTGCCCGGCCGTGGCCACGGCGGGCCCGGTGGTGAGATCCGTGGTCGCGGGCTGCCTGGTGGCCTGGTCATGGACCTCGACACCGCCGCGGAGGTCGTCGGGCTCTCGGAGGAGGAGCTGCGCGCCGCGCTGGCCGAGGACGGCGCCACGCTCGCCTCCGTGGCGCAGGGCCAGGGCGTCGCGACGGAGGACCTCGTCGACGCCCTCGTGGCCGCGGCCGAGCGGCACCTCGACGAGGAGGTCGCCGAGGGCGGGCTCACCCAGGAGGAGGCCGACGAGCGCGTCGACGGGCTGCGCGAGCGCGTCCAGGCCGCGGTGGAGCAGGAGCTGCCCGCCCGGGGGCGCCCGGAAGGGTGACGCGCACATGGGATGAGGGCGGCCCTCCAGGGGCCGACCGGGTGTGCCGAAGGACACGGCATGGTCACGACGCCGCGCGCCACCTTGATCTTGGCGCCCACCTCGGCCGGCGGCTCATGGTCGACCGGTCGCCGCAGGGCTCGGGGGCGCGCCACGACGCTGGCGCTCGCCGCCCTCCTCAGCTTGTCCGCGCTCGGCCCGGGGACCACGGCCTCCGCGGCGTCGACCATCCCGGCGTCGACCATCCCGGCGTCGACGGACCCGGCGTCGACGACGGACGAGCACGTCCACGACGACGGCTCAGCCCAGGACGTCCTGGACAGCCTCGCCGGGGCTGACGTCGCCGGCCCGGGAGCCACCGCTCCGAGGCCGAGCTCAGAGTTCCGCCTGCAGGCGGTGGTGCCCACGCCCCGCCCGGTGTCGACGTACAGCGGGGCGCCGGAGCCGGCCGCGCGCTACGTCGCCCAGGTGGCGTGCGACCCGGTGGACCGCGCCGGCATCGTGGCGCTGCGTGACCTGCTCGTCCGCACCTACGGCGGGCGGGCGAGCTTGTCCCGCCTCTGCCAGGCCTCTGAGAGCCAGCACTACGACGGCCGGGCCGTCGACTGGCCGAACCGGGCGGACGACCCCGCCCAGGCGCAGCGGGCCGCGACGCTGATCCAGTGGATGGTCGGCCCCGACGCGCAGGGCGTGAAGGCGGGCAACGCCCGCCGCCTCGGCGTCATGTACATCATCTGGGACCGCAAGATCTGGTTCGCCACCACGGGCACGTGGAAGGCCTACACCGGTCCGGTCCCGCACACCGACCACGTCCACTTCTCCCTCGGCTGGGACGGGGCCATGGGGCGGACGTCCTTCTGGACGGGGAAGACGCTGTCCGGCTACGACTACGGGCCCTGCCGGCTCTACGTCGGCGAGCCGGTGCCCCGCTACACGACTCGTAACACCTCGCCGTGCCCGGCACCGAGCCCAGCCCCAGCCCCAGCCCCAGCCCCAGCCCCGGCCCCGGCCCCGGCCCCGGCGCCGGCCCCGGCGCCGACGTGCCCCCCGAGCGTCAGCAGCGCGAGCGTGAGGACGACGAGCGAGTCCTCGGCGGGGTCTCGTCGCGGCGGGTACCGCGAGCTCGTGGCGGGCGAGGGCGGCGCCGAGGTGACCGGGGCCTGAGCCGGACCCGGCCTCGTCGGCCGTGGCGGGGCAGGGCCTTGGGCTGGGCCGCGTCCGAGCAGAGTCGAGGCTCGCCGCGTGACCGTGCTGCGTCCCGTGCCCCTCTTCGCCGCCCTCGACGGCTTCCGCCCGACCGGCCCCGACGTGCTCGGGGAGCTGCTTCGCGTCGTCGGCGTCACGGTGATCATGCACGCACCTGGGGGGTGAGGTGCGAGATGCCGTGACCCGCGGCCTGGCGCAGGGTGCTGCCATGACGAAGCAGCGGCCCGAGGGCCTGGACGACGTGTGGGACGACTGGCAGGACGCCGTGAACATGACCCCGAAGCAGCTGGAGGAGTGGCTGGAGACGGACGAGTCGAGGTCCGTCGGCGACACCGGTGGCAAGGGCGAGTCGACGGGGCACGAGAGCGGCCGGCGGATCGTGGAGATCCAGCGGACGAAGAAGGACGACCTCACCGACGACGACGTCGCGCACATGCACAAGGTCGTCGGGTACGTGCACCGGCACCAGGCGCAGAAGCCGAAGCACGACGTCGAGCACTCCAAGTGGCGCTACAGTCTCATGAACTGGGGCAACGACCCGCTCGCCTAGGAACGCCTCTCGCGCAGCACGTCCTGGGCCCCGTCACCAGGGCGTCGTCGTCCCACCGCCGTGCCGTCCCGCGCCTTTCACCGGGGCTCCACCCAGTGGCCGCGCTCCCGGGCGGCCCTGCTGCTCGACTTCTCGTGTGCAGCCAGCACACGGGGGCCGAGGCACCGCAGGACCCTCCCACCGCCCTGGACGGGAGCTCGTGGATGACGCAGGAGACGCACGGCGCACGGCAGCAGGACCAGCGGAAGGGCCAGGGGGAGGGTGCCCCCGAACGGCGGGACGGCGGTGACGGCGAGGTCTCGCGGTGGGGCCTCACGGGGCGCTCGCTCCACGTCGCCGAGGCCCTCGCGCTGCTCGCCCTGGTGTGGGTGCTCATCACCGCCGTCTCCGCCATCGGCGACGGCTTCGACGCGGCCGTCGGCGGCCAGGCGGAGGAGCTGTTCTCCTTCGCGACGAACCCCTTCGTCGGACTGGCCATCGGCATCCTGGCGACTGTCCTGACGCAGTCGTCCTCGACGACGACGTCCATCGTGGTGGGCCTGGTCGCCGGCGGTCTGCCGATCTCCGTCGCGGTCCCGGTCCTCATCGGCGCGAACGTCGGCACCACCATGACCAACACCATCGTGAGCTTCGGCGCCGCCCGGCGTGACGACGACTTCCGCCGGTCCTTCTCGGCAGCCAGCGTCCACGACGCCTTCAACCTGCTGGCGATCGCCGTGATCCTGCCGCTCGAGCTGCTCTTCGGCATCCTCCAGCGGGCCTCGGACGCGCTCTCGGAGGCGCTGTCGGGGACGGAGGGCGGCGTCCTGCCGGCCGTCTTCGGCGGCATCGGCGAGGTCGTGAGCGTCATCACCGAGCCCGGCAACGACCTGCTCACGGCCCTCACCTCGCCGCTGGGGTCGGTGGCGCAGGGCATCGTCCTGGTCGCCGTCGGCGTCGTGCTCATCCTCCTGTCGGTCACCTTCATCGCCCGCCTGCTCAAGACGGTGATGACCGGCCGCGCGGAGCGGCTCTTCGACCGCTCGGTGGGCCGGGGGCCCGTCGCCGGGCTCGCCGCGGGGGCGCTGCTGACCCTCATGGTCCAGTCGTCCTCGACCGCGACCAGCCTGGCCGTGCCCATGGCGGCGGCCGACAAGATGTCGCTGCGGCAGGTGTACCCGTACACGATCGGCGCGAACGTCGGCACGACCGCCACCGCCGTCATCGCCGCCTTCGCCTTCACGGGGGCGGAGGCCACGCTCGCGCTCCAGGCCGCGCTCGTGCACCTGCTCTACAACGTCCTCGCGCTGCTCCTCATCTTCGTCAACCCGCTGCTGCGGGAGGTGCCGCTCCGGCTCGCGAGCTGGCTCGGGGAGATGGCAGCGCGCTCCCGCGTCTTCGTCGTGGTCTGGGTGCTGAGCGTCTTCGTGCTCGTGCCGGGGGCGCTCGTGCTCGTCAGCGACGCCGTCGGCGGCTGACGGGACCCGCGGGCGAGGCCGTCGACGGCTCGCGGCCTCCCGTCACCGGCCGCGACGGCGGAACTGCCCCGGTGTCTCGCCGGCGAGGCGGGCGAACTGGCGGGTGAAGGACGGCTGGTCGTAGAAGCCGCAGGCGGCGGCGACCTCGGCCAGGGGCGTCGTGGTCGTCGTGAGCAGGTCGGCCGCCCGGTCGATCCGGGTGCGCAGGACCAGCTGGCGGGGCGAGAGGCCGAAGACCTTGCGGACGCGCCGCTCGAGCACGGCGGGGGAGCAGCCTGCCGCCGCGGCCATCTCGGCGGACCGTGGCGGGTCGGCCACCCGGGCCTGCACGAGCTCGACGACACGGGTCAGCCCGAGCAGCGTGGGGTCGCTGTCGTCCGTGCGCAGGTCCTGGCTGATGCTCACGAGCCCGAGCACCACGTCGTCACCACCACGCACCGGCAGCTTGGTCGTGAGGTACCAGCCGGGCGGTCCGACCTCGCGGCGGATGAGCTCCAGCTCGTGCCGCAACGCCCTCCCGGTGGCGAGCACCGCGGCGTCCTGCTCCTCGTACCGCTCGGCGAGCGGCCGGGCGAAGAGGTCTGCCGCGCGCAGCCCGACGACGTCACGGCGCGAGCGTCGGCCGGTCCGGCGCACGAAGGCGTCGTTGACGGCGACGTAGCGGCCTGCGGCGTCCTTCGCGCAGAACAAGACGTCGGCGGCCTCGTCGAGGAGGTCGAGCAGGGCGCTCGCCAGCGCGGGCGCGGGCCACCCACCGGGCGTCTCGGGGCCGACCGGGAGGCCGGTGCCGCTCCCGGCCCCCCGCTGGTCCGCAGGGGTCGTCATGGGAGTGGTGAAGGTACAAGACGGATCGCGGGGCAGCCGCGATCCTGGGTCCATGACGCTCACCGAGCCCTCCGCCACGACGGCCCGGGCGGCGGCGACCGCCCCGCCGCCCCGCGCGGCCGCCCGCCGCGACCTGCGCCAGCAGCAGGAGGCGTGGCAGGCCGCGCTGGCCTCGGTGCCCACCGCGCCGGCCGACGACGTGCTCGAGCGGTGCGTCGAGGCCGCGCTGGCCCGCGCCGACCGCTGGGTCGCCGCGACCAAGGGCCCGCAGGCGGCGGCGGAGAAGAAGGCCACCGAGCGGCTCGCCTCGCTCGTCCACGACCCGGCCGGGGTCGACATGACGATGCGCTTCGTCGACAAGGTCGCCCGCCCCGAGGACGACGCCGTCGCGGCGCGCGAGCTGAACGCCATGGTCGACGCCGCAGCAGACGGTGGCCTGCCCGACTTCCTCTCCGTCCCCGACCGCCTCATGATGGCCGCGGGCGCGCGCGTGGCCCCCCTGCTGCCGCGGGTGGCGATGCCGCTGGCGCGGGCCAGGCTGCGCCAGCTCGTGGGCCACCTGGTCGCCGACGCCGGCGACCGGCCGCTCGGCCGGCACCTCGCGAGGGCGCGCAAGGACGGCGTCCAGCTCAACCTCAACCTCCTCGGCGAGGCCGTGCTCGGGCACGAGGAGGCCGACCGGCGCCTGGCCGCGACGCGGGCCATCGTCGAGCGCGAGGACGTCGACTACGTCTCGGTCAAGGCCTCCTCGGTCGCCGCGCAGCTGGTGCCCTGGGACGTCGAGAGCAGCCGTGACCGGCTCGTGGAGCGGCTGCTGCCGCTGTACCGCCTGGCCGCGCAGCGATCCCCGCACGTCTTCCTCAACCTCGACATGGAGGAGTACAAGGACCTCCACCTGACGATCGACGTCTTCGAGCAGCTGATCTCCACGCCGGGGCTGGAGCAGCTGGAGGCCGGCGTCGTGCTGCAGGCCTACCTGCCCGACGCGCTGCCGGCGCTGGAGCGCGTCACGGCCTTCGCCCGGGCCCGGGTCGAGGCCGGCGGGGCGCCCGTCAAGGTGCGCCTGGTCAAGGGGGCCAACCTCGCGATGGAGCACGTCGACGCGCAGCTGCACGACTGGCCGCAGACGCCGTACACGTCCAAGGAGGACGTCGACGCCAGCTACGTGCGGCTCCTCGACGTCGCGCTGACCCCCGAGTGCACGCGGTGGGTGCGGGTCGGCGTCGCGAGCCACAACCTGCCCGACGTCGCGCTCGCGGTCGAGGTCGCGCGGGCCCGCGGCGCGCAGGACGGGCTCGACGTCGAGATGCTCCAGGGCATGGCGCCGGCGCAGGCACGCGCGGTCAAGGCCGACGCCGGGCGCCTGGTGCTGTACACGCCGGTGGTCCACCCCGAGGACTTCGACGTCGCCGTCAGCTACCTCGTGCGCCGGCTGGAGGAGAACGCCGCGCCGCAGAACTACCTGTACGCCCTCTTCGCGCCCGAGTCCGCCGGCGGCGCGCCGCTGGCCGACCAGGTGCAGCGCTTCCGCGACTCGGTGCGCCGCCGCTTCGAGGTCGGCGCCGGCCCGCGCCGCACGCAGGACCGGCTCGCCGAGGAGGCCGGCGGGGGCCGGACCACCGGCTCCGCGCCCGACCAGGTCGCGGCGTTCACCGGCGAGCCGGACACCGACCCCTCGCTGCCGGCCAACCGGGTGTGGGCGCAGCAGGTGCTCGCCCGCGACCCCGGGCCGGTGCGCTCGCCGCTCGTCACCGACGTCGCCGCGGTGGACGCGGCCGTCGAGCAGGCCCGGTCCGCGGCGCAGACCTGGTCGCGCACGCCGGCGGCCGAGCGCGCCGCCGTCCTGCAGCGGGCGGGGGACCTGCTGGCGGCCCGGCGCGGCGACCTCGTGGCCGTCATGGCGCACGAGGCGGGCAAGACGGTCGCCGAGGCCGACCCCGAGGTCTCCGAGGCCGCCGACTTCGCCCGCTACTACGCCGCGAGCGCCCACGACCTCGAGCGTGTGGAGGGGGCGGTGTTCACGCCGGCCCGCGTCGTCGTCGTCACGCCGCCGTGGAACTTCCCCGTCGCGATCCCGATGGGTGGGGTGCTGGCCGCGCTCGCCGCGGGGGCCGCCGCGGTCATCAAGCCGGCGCCGCAGGTGGTCCGGTGCGCCGAGGTGGGGCTGGAGCCGATCTGGGCGGCGCTCGCCGAGGCCGGGGCGCCCGAGAAGCTCGTGCAGCTGCTGCGCACCGACGAGGCCGACGCCGGGCGGCGCCTGGTCACCCACCCGGTGGTCGACGCCGTCGTGCTGACGGGCGCGTCGCAGACCGCGCGGCTGTTCCGCTCGTGGCGACCGGACCTGCGGCTGCTCGCGGAGACGAGCGGCAAGAACGCGCTCGTCGTCACGCCGTCGGCGGACGTGGACCTGGCCGTGGCCGACCTCGTGCGCTCGGCCTTCGGGCACGCCGGCCAGAAGTGCTCCGCCGCCAGCCTCGTGCTGGCCGTGGGGTCCGTGGCCCGCTCGCAACGCTTCCGCCGCCAGCTCGCCGACGCCGTCCGCTCGCTGCCCGTCGGCTGGGGCACGGACCTCTCGACCGTCATGGGCCCGGTCGTCGAGCCGCCGACCGGCGACCTGCTGCGGGCGCTGACGACGCTGGAGCCGGGCGAGAGCTGGCTCGTGGAGCCGCGGCAGCTCGACGAGAGCGGGCGGTTGTGGTCGCCCGGTGTCCGTGAGGGCGTGCGGCGCGGGTCGTGGTTCGCGACGACGGAGTGCTTCGGGCCCGTGCTCGGCGTCGTGGCCGTGGAGTCGCTCGAGGAGGCCGCGCAGGTCGCCCGCGAGACCGGCTACGGGCTCACCGGCGGCATCCACTCCCTCGACGACGCCGAGGTCGAGCGGTGGCTGGAGCTGGCGCCTGTCGGCAACGCCTACGTCAACCGCCACATCACCGGCGCGATCGTGCAGCGGCAGTCCTTCGGCGGGTGGGACGGCTCGGCCGTCGGCCCGGGCGCCAAGGCGGGTGGCCCGAACTACGTCGCCCAGCTGGGCACGTGGGCCGGTACCGGGGCGGCGCCGGCGACGGGCGGGCAGGCGCTCTCGCCCGCGGTGACCGCCGTGCTGGCCGCGACGACCGACCGGCTGCCCGGCAAGGACGCCGCCTGGCTGCGCGCGGCGGCCGCCTCGGACGCCCTGGCGTGGGCGCAGGAGGTCGGCGTCGAGCACGACCACACCGGGCTGGAGGTGGAGGACAACGTCTTCCGCTACCGGCCGCTGCCCTTGCTGCGGGTGCGGTGCGGCCCGGGGGCGACGCCGCGCGACGTCGCCCGCGTGCGCCTCGTGGCCGCCCGGGCGGGCACGCCGCTGGAGCTCAGCGTCGCGCCGGGCGCCGAGGAGCTGCGGGCGCTCGCCGCCGCCGGGGCCGACCCGGCGCCGCGCGTGCGCGTCGTCGTCGAGGACGCGACGGCGCTCGGGGCCCGGCTCGGGGCCGGGGAGCGGCTGCGGGTGCTCGGCGGGCTCGAGGACGACGTCGCCGTCGCGGCCGCGCAGGCCGGCACGAGCCTCGTGCCGGGCCCGGCGCTCGCCGCGGGCCGCCGCGAGCTGCTCACCGTCGTCCGCGAGCAGGCCGTCAGCCGCACCCGCCACCGCTTCGGCCACGTCCAGCGCCCGTCGCCCGCCCAGGACGCCGCCCAGGCCTGACCTCTCCGCCCGCCCCCGTGTCGAACGTGCGTTCGACACGGGGCTCGCGACGGGGCACCATGGCGGCGTGGCAGGGGGCATGACGGCGGGGCGCGGGTCCGGGCGCGGGCAGCCGGTGGCGCGCACCGCAGCCGGCGGCGCGCTGCTCGGGCGCCCGGGCACCCACGTCCCCGCGGGGACGCGGGTGCCCTCGGGTCCCTCGGCGCCGCCGCCGCAGGAGGTGCCGGCCCCGCCCGACGAGGAGGCCCCGCCGCCCGCGCCGGCGGCGCGGGGTCGCCCGGCCGACCCGCGGGAGGACCCCCCGGGGGGCCCCGCCGAGCTGCGCCGGACCCACCGGCACTGCTGGGTGCTGCCCGAGGAGGGCGACGACGCCGAGGAGCCGCTCGCCGGTGTCGTCGCCCAGTGGCGGCCGACGTCGGCCGGGTGGCTCGCCCGCGTCGTCTACGCCCTGGGGGACGAGGAGACCGCCACCGTCGTGGAGTCCTGGCTCTCCGCCGACCAGCTGCGCCCCGCGTGACCGACCTGGCCTGACCGACCCCGCCTGACCGACCTGGCCTGACCGACCTGGCCTGGCCGGTGGCCGGGCCTCCACCGTGCGGCGCGCCGGCGGCGCTGGGAGGCTGCATGACCACCCGGGCGCCCCGACGGGCGTCCACCCAGCCCCCCAGGAGGTCCGCGTGCTCGTCCGCCCCCGCTCCGGCCGGATCGTCGCCGGCGTCTGCGCCGGCCTCGCCGACCGCTTCGGCGTCAGCCGCACCCTCATGAGGCTGGTCTTCGCCGTGCTCGTGCTCGCCGTCGGGATGTCGCTGCTCGTCTACCCCGTGCTCTGGATCATCATGCCGGCCGAGGGGTCGCCCCGGGACGTGCGCCCCACGACGAGGTAGCCGCCGTCACTGCACCGCGGAGGTCAGCCGCGCCAGGTCGTCGACCGCCCGGCGCCAGAAGCCCCGCTGCGACCACGCCTCCAGCGTCAGCTCCGTGCACTGGGCGCGGTAGCCGTCCTCGACGTCACGCAGCTCGCGCGCGAAGCTGCGGCCCAGCACGAGCAGCGTGAGCTCCAGGTCGAGCTCGAAGGAGCGGATGTCGAGGTTGCTCGACCCGACGACGGCGATCTCCTCGTCCACGCTCAGGTGCTTGGCGTGGAGGATGTACGGCGCCGGGTACAGCCAGATCCGCACGCCCGCGCGCAGCAGCCGCTCGTAGTAGGAGCGCTGGGCGTGGAAGACGAGCACCTGGTCGCCGATCTCGCCGACGAAGAGCTCGACCTCCACGCCCCGCTCGGCCGCCGTCGTCACCGCGACGAGCAGCGACTCGTCGGGGACGAAGTAGGGGCTCGTGATGGACAGGCGCCGCTGGGCGCCGTAGACCAGCGCGTTGAAGAACTTGAGGTTGTTCTCCCCCTCGAAGCCCGGCCCGCTCGGCACGACCTGGCAGTCCAGGTCGCCCTCGTCGAGGTCGCCGGCCGCCGTGGCGGGGTCCTCCCGCAGCACCTCGTCCGTCTCGCTGTACCAGTCGGTGACGAAGAGGGCGTCGACCTCGAGGACCACCATGCCGCGCAGCTGCACGAGCAGGTCCTCCCACAGCAGCCCGCGCTTGACCGCCGCCCGCTTGTTGTAGGTGCGGTCGATGAGGTTGAGCGACCCGACGAAGGCCTCCACGCCGTCGACGACGACGAGCTTGCGGTGGTTGCGCAGGTCGGGGCGCTGGTAGCGGCCCTTCAACGGCTGCACCGGCAGCATGAGGCGCCAGTCGACGCCGATGCGGTCCAGCTCGGCCAGGGTCTGCCTGTACCCGGGGTAGCGCAGCGTCCCGACGTGGTCGAAGAGTACGCGGACGACGACGCCGCGCGCCACCGCCTTCTCCATCGCCGTGAAGAAGGGCCTCGTCGCGTCGTCGCAGGAGAAGATGTAGAACTCGACGTGCACGTAGCGCTGCGCGCGGTCGACCGCCGCCGCGAGCGCCGGCACCTGGTCCTCGTAGCGCGCGACGATGTGCGCGTCGTTGCCCGGCAGGAGGGGCAGGGCCCCGAGCCGGTGGTTGAGCGCGGCGACCCCCTCCACCCACGAGGGCCACGAGCGGGGGCTGCGCTCGGCCATCTCGGGCGACGCGACGGCCTCCTCGATGAGCCGGTTCATGTCCTGCTGCTTCTCGCGGCGGTGGCGCGGCAGCTTCGGGCTGCCGATGAGCAGGAAGGCGATGACGCCGAGCGAGGGCACGAAGAAGATCAGCAGCAGCCACGCCATGGCCGACGAGGGGCGCCGGTCGCGCGGCACGACGACGAGCGCCACGACGCGGATCACGACGTCGACGACCGCCACCACGGCGGTGGCGACGATCGAGACCTCCGACAGGTTGAACGGCACGGTCGACCCGGCACTCGGAGGCACCCGTGCTTGGTACCACGCGGGAGGTCGCGCGGGGCCGGCGCCCGGCCGGGCCACCCGAGGGTCTCGGCCGTCTGGATGACCTTGGCCCCACGTCACCGAGCACCGCCGTCGGGCCATTACGCTTCTCCTCGTCGACCCCGGTCGAGCCGTCCCCCCCGTCGGCTCCCGGGGTCGACCTGCGTCCGCGGACGGCGTCGGCCTGCGTCCGGCGACCGCCCCGGGGTCGTCCCGGGGCCGTCCCGCCGTGCGCTCCCGGGGGGCGAGCCGCGACCATGGACGTGTGAGCACCTCAGAGGGCACCGAGCCGACGCCCGGGGCCGCCTCCGCGGTCGTCGTGGAGCGGGAGGACTGCTCGGTCCTGAGGCTGCGGGGCGAGGTCGACCTGCGCGCCGTCGAGGGCGCCGGCCCCGACCTGGAGGAGGCGCTGCGCCACGTCGAGGTCGTCGAGGCCGCCGAGGTGACCTTCATCGACTCCATGGGCCTGCAGTGCCTCATCACCGCGGCCGTGGCGGCCCGGACCCGAGGCACCAGGGTGGTCCTGCGGGGCCCGTCACGCCCGGTGCGGCAGATGCTCGACATCACCGCCATGACGGACTTCTTCGACGTCGAGGACTGAGCTCGACGATCAGGCCAGAGGTCCACGGTCCTGGGCAGGGCCGACCGGCTCGGGCCGCAGGTCAGGGCGGCTGTCAGCCCTCGTCGGGCCGCCGGGGGGAGGGCAGGCCCGGGCGCCTGGCCGGGGCCAGGAGCTGGCCGCCGCGGGAGCCGAGGACGAGCGCGGCGATGCCGTCGGCCGTCGTCTCGACGCCGACGTGCGCGCCCTGGACGGCGTCGCACCCCAGGGCGGTGGCGGCCCGGTGGGTCTGCTCCTGGTCGACGCCCGCGGCGACGACCCGCAGCCCCAGCCCGTGCCCGAGGCCCACGACGGCGCGCACGAGCCGGGTCTGCTCGGTGTCGCCCGTGGCGAGGGCGCCGACCAGCGCGGCGTCGACGACGACCTCGTCCGTCGGCAGGGCACCGAGCGCTGCGACCGAGGAGCGGCTGGCGCCGACGTCGGTCACCGAGACCGCGACCCCGAGCGCCGCCAGCCGCGTGACGGCCGTGGCCGCCGAGCCGGGGTCGGCGACGACGTCGGCGTCGGCCACGAGCAGGCGCAGGTCGGCGGGGTCGGCGCCCGCCTCGGCGAGCGCGGCGTCGACGAGGTCGACGAGGCCGGGGCGCCCGAGGGCCTCCGCGGGCACGGCGACGGCGGCCTGCACGCGGACGCCCGTCGAGCGCCACGCGACGGTGGCCTCGAGGGCCCGCACCAGGAGCACGGTCATCGCCTCGGGCGCGAGCGTCGTCCCGGCGGCCAGGTCGAGCGGGGAGGGGCGGCGTCGCCCCGAGGCGTCGGGCGCGGCGTCGTCCTCCCACGCCAGCCGCGCGACCGCGCTCGTCCACCGGCCGGCGCGGACGTCGAAGCGGGGCGCCCACCGCAGCGCCAACCCGCCCGCGGCTCCTGCGGGCACGGCCGGCACGGTGGCCTCGAGCGCCCCGCGCAGCTGGTCGCGCAGGACCGCCAGGTCTGCCAGGCGGGCTCCCTCGCGCTCGTCCGGGTCGACGACGGCGACGCCGGTGCCGGTGTCGCGCGCCACCTCCAGGGCGGCGTCGACCTGCGCCAGCAGCCGGTCGGCCGTGGCGAGGGCGTGCACGTCGCCGGTTCGACGCGACAGCGCCCGGCGGCGCCCGCCCGCGCCGTCGGGTGCGCCGCCGGCGCCCACCGAGGCGTCGACGTCGAGGAGGGCGCCGGCGACGACGACGCCGTCGACGAGGGCGTCCCGCACCCGCTCGCCGACGAGGCGCGCGCTGGCGGCGCTGCCGCCGGGCAGCAGCACCGCCAGGTGGCCGTCGGGCAGGCGCACGAGGACGTCGCCGTCGCGCACCGCGCCCGCGGCGCGGGTGGTCACGGCGTGGAGGAGGTCGTCGGCCTCGGCGCCCGCGCCGTCGCGCCCCTCGGCGGCCACCAGGCCGACGAGGAGGAGGGCCAGCGGCTCCCCGGAGCGCTCGCGCAGGTGCTCGACGAGCAGGGCCCGCAGGCCGTCCCGGTCGGTGCTGCGCACGAGAGGTCCCGAGGTCGTGGCGGCGCGGACCTCCGAGCGCCAGGACACGAGCGCGACGCTGCCGGCCGCCGCGAGGGCCACGACCTCCGCCGCCGTCTCCGCGGCGCCGGGTGCGGGCAGGACGAGCGCCAGCGCCGTCAACCTGCCTCCGAGCGCGGTGAGCAGGACGGCGACCACCGGTACCGGGCTGCGGTGCAGCGAGACCAGCACGACCACCAGGAGCAGGTGGGCGGTCGTCAGCGTCGACGGCAGGTGGGCGGCGGCGGCGCCCAGGGCGAGCGCCGAGGCGGCGAGCCCCGCGCCGACGGCCGCGGCGGCGACGGTCCGGGGCACGCGCAGGCCGGGCGCGAGCAGCGGCGCGGCGGCCACGGCCAGGAGGACCATGACGACCGCCGCGACGGCGACGAGCACCGGGTCCGCGACGTCGCCGACCAGGGCCGACGCACCGTCCAGCAGCGCCGCGTGCACCGCCAGCACCAGGGCGAGCACCGCCTGGCGACGTCGCCAGCGGGCCGCCGGGACGACCCGTCGCACGCCGAGGGCCCCGCGCGCGCGACGGGACACCGCCGCCAGGGCGGTCGCGGGGCGCAGCGGCAGGTCCACGGCTGCCCATCGGCACGCAGGGGCGCGACCTTGAGGCAGGGCCTTGAGGGGCAGGACCTTGAGGGGTAGGGCCTCGAGGGGCAGGCGCGTCGCTCCCCGGGTCGAGGCCGCGGGACCCCCGGTCGGAGGCTCCGCGCGCGGGGGCCGGTGCCGGGGTCCAGGCTGTGCCCAGCACGGGCGGCGCGCACGCGCAGCACCACCGGGGCCGGCACGTCGGGCCACGTCGAGGGGAGGAGGGGCCGTCATGGCGAGGTCCAGCACGCGGGGCTCCGACGCGGGGTCGTCCAGCAGGGCGTCGTCCGGCGGCGGGCAGCCGGCCAGCAGCCACGAGGCGGCGTACGCGCGGACGACGGCGAAGGACGACGACGCCCCGGACGCGCGCGACGACCGGAAGCCCGACGACCCGGGGGACCTCACCAAGCCGACGGCCGGGTACATCCTCAAGCGGACCGTCCGGGAGTTCGGCCGCGACGAGGTCACCGAGCTGGCGGCCGGGCTGGTCTTCCGCACGGTGCTCGCTCTCTTCCCCGCGATCATCGCGCTGGTGTCCCTGCTCGGCATCGTCGGGCAGAGCGACGCCGTCATCACGGCGATCGAGGAGGTCACCTCGCAGGTGGGCACCCCCGAGCAGGCCTCGGGCCTCGTGGACACCGTCGAGGGCTTCGTCGAGAACCAGAGCAGCGCCGGCCTCGGCCTCGGCCTGGTCATCGGCCTGCTCGGCGCGCTGTGGACGGCGTCGGGCTACGTCATGGCGTTCTCGAAGGCCGTCAACAAGGTCTACGACGTCGCCGAGGGCCGGCCGACGTGGAAGCTGCGTCCGCTGATGCTGGCCTGGACGCTGGTGCTGCTGGTGCTGCTCGCGCTCGGCGTCGTGATCATCGGCGTGACCGGACCCGTCGCGCAGGCCGTCGGCGACGTCATCGGCCTCGGTGGCGTGGCCGTGACGGTCTGGTCGATCGCCAAGTGGCCCGTCCTGCTGGTCGTCGTGGTCGTCACGGTGGCGCTGCTGTACACCGCGACGCCGAACCTGCAGCAGCCGAAGTTCCGCTGGGTGAGCCCCGGCGCGGTCGTCGCCATCGTCGTGTGGTTCCTGGGCTCGGCGGCCTTCGGCGTCTACCTCGCCTTCGCGGGCAGCTACGACGAGACCTACGGCGCCCTGGCGGGCGTCATCATCGCGCTGCTGTGGCTGTGGATCACCAACATCGCGCTGCTCTTCGGCGCCGAGCTCGACGCCGAGCTGGAGCGCGGGCGCGAGCTGCAGGCCGGCATCCGCGCCGAGGAGAGCATCCAGCTGCCGCCCCGCGACACCACCCTGAGCGAGAAGCGGCTGGCGCAGGTGCAGGAGGACATCGACGCCGGCTACCGGCTGCGCCTGCGCAACGGCGGCGAGAGCCGCGCCGACCAGGCCGAGCGCGAGGCCGCGGAGGCGGCCGCGAGCGGGCGGGCCGGCCGTAGCTGATGAGCCGCGCAGCAGGTCGCGGCGTCCCGGCCAGGACGGCGTGAGCGCCTCCCGCCCCGATGTGGGGGGTCTGCTCGCGACGCTGGCCGACGCCGTCCGCACCCGGCTGTGGCCGGTGCCCGTCGGCTTCGTCGTCCTCGCGCTGGCCCTCGGCACCTTCCTGCCGCTCGTCGACGAGGCCGTCGCCGACGACCTGCCCTCGGTCGTCGACACCGCGGTCTTCGGCGGCGGCGCGGCGGCCGCTCGCGACGTGCTGGCGGCGGTCGCCGGCGCCTTCATCACGGTGACGTCGCTGACCTTCTCGCTCACCCTCGTGACGCTGCAGCTGGCCAGCAGCCAGTACTCCCCCCGGCTGCTGCGCACCTTCGCCGGCGACCGGTCGGTGCAGGTGACCCTCGGGCTCTTCCTCGCGATCTTCGTGTACTCCCTCGTCGTCCTGCGGTCGGTCCGCGAGCCGCTGGACGACGGCGGAGGCTTCGTGCCGAGGCTGTCGGTGAGCCTGTCCGTGCTGCTCGCCGTCGTCGGCGTCGTCGCGCTCGTGCTCTTCCTCGCCCACCTCGTGCGGCGCATCCGCATCGAGCCGGTGCTCGTCGACGTCCGCGAGGAGGCGCACGACTCGCTCGGGCGCACCGAGGAGTCCGAGGAGGTCCCCGCCGCGCTCCAGGGGCGCACCGACGGGCTCCTGGTCCGCGCAGGCTCGACCGGCTTCGTCACCTCCCTCGACCGGGACGCCCTCGTCGAGCTGGCGCGCGAGCGGGACGCCGTCCTGGACCTCACGGCGACACCGGGCCGGCTGCTCGTCCGGGGGGAGCCCCTCGGCCGTCTCCTGCCCGGCGTCCCCGCCGGCGCCCAGGTGCGGGAGGCCGACGAGGAGCTGTCCCGGGCCGTCCGCGAGGCCGTCACCGTGGGCGAGGAACGGACGTCGGCGGAGGACCCCACCTACGGCCTGCGCCAGCTCGTCGACGTCGCGGTCCGGGCCGTCTCCCCGTCGCTCAACGACCCGACCACCGCGGTGCACGCCCTCGCCCACCTCGCCGACGTCACGGCGGCGGCGCTGGAGCACGGCCTCGGTGACGCGCTGCTGCGTGACGAGGACGACGTCGTCCGCGTCGTGCTGCGCCGCCAGGGCGTGCCCGAGGTCCTCGACGTCGCCGTCGGGCAGCCGCTGCTCTACGCGAGCGGCGACCCCGTCGTCCTCGCCGCGATGCTGCGCGTCCTCACCTGCTGCGCCCGGGTGGTCGGCTCCGACGCCGGGTCGATGGACCTCGTGCGGGCGTCGCGCGACCGGGTCTCGGCGGCCGCCGAGGGCTTCCGGGAGGACGAGCGCTGGCGCCTGCTCCTCGACGAGGCCGTCGCGGCGGTCGACGAGGCCGCGGCCGGGCGCCCCTGAGCTGCCGGCGGCTGCCAGGCACGCAGGGGGCGGGCGCCTCGCGAGCGCCCCGGGGCGAGGTGCCGGCCACGAGCGGGTGACGGGCGGATGACGGGCGGACGACGCCCCGGTGGGCGCAGGCCACCGCGTCCAGAGCGCTGCGGCCCCCTCGGGTGGGCCCGTCGGGTGGGCGGGGTCGGGCCGGTCGCCCTACGCTCGGGAGGAGATGGCGCAGGAGGTGCGCCCGGCGGCGCTCGCTGCCGCAGACGAGGACGGCGACACGTCAGGAGAGGTGGGACGGTGCCCAGGTCCCGCGTCTGGCCGCTCGCCGAGCCTGACTTCGAGGGGCAGGTCCTGGCCCACTGGGTCGTCACCACGGCGAGCGAGCTCACCTCCGCCCGTCGCGAACTCGCGCAGCGGGCGTCGGTGCTGCACGGCGACGGGCGCGGCGGCAGCATCACGGTCGCGGACGCGCTCACCCTGCTCATGAGCGAGCTGGTCACGAACGTCCTGCGGCACGCCTCGCCGCCCGCGGAGGTCACCGTGCTGCGCAACGGCGGTGGCTGCCTGCTCGACGTGGCCGACCGCGCGCCCGACTCGCCGCCGAGCCCCGAGCACGACCGCTCGCCGGGCCTCGGCGGCCACGGGCTGCCTCTCGTGGCGATGCTCGCCGAGGACCGCGGGTGGTACGTCCACGAGGGCCGCAAGCACGTCTGGGCCTGCCTGCGGACCTGAGGCCGGAGAGCCCCGGCCGACCTCGGCCGGCGGCGAGGTGGGCACCCGGGCAGGCGGCTGCTGCTGTGGTCGGTGGCGGCGCCTACGGTCGGGGCATGCCCGAGCAGACCGTCGACCAGCCCGAGACCGGACCGGCGCCGCAGGCCACGGCGGAGCCACCCGTCGCACCGCGCCGTCCCACCCGCCGTGAGCACCACGGCGACGTCGTCGAGGACCCGTACGAGTGGCTGCGCGCCAAGGAGGACGCCGACGTCCTCGCGCACCTGGAGGCCGAGAACGCGTACACGCGCTCGGCGACGGCGCACCTGGAGGGCCTGCGCGGCGCCGTCTTCGGCGAGATCAAGGCCCGCACGCAGGAGACCGACCTCTCGGTGCCCGCTCGCGAGGGCGACTGGTGGTACTACGGCCGCACGGTCGAGGGGCAGCAGTACGGGTTGGCCTGCCGCGCACCGGCGGTCGGCGACAGCTGGGAGCCGCCGGCGGCGGGCGAGGACGGCTCTCTGCCCGGTGAGCAGGTGCTGCTCGACGCCAACGTCGAGGCGCAGGGGCACGAGTTCTTCTCCCTGGGCGCCTCCGCCGTGAGCCCCGACGGACGCCGGCTGGCGTGGTCGAGCGACACGACCGGTGACGAGCGCTTCACGCTGCGTGTCCGCGACCTGGAGACCGGCGAGGACCTGGCCGACGAGGTGCCCGGCGTCTTCTACGGGGCCACGTGGTCGGTGGACTCCGAGGTGGTGCACTACACCGTTGTCGACGCGGCCTGGCGCCCGCACGAGGTGCGCCGCCACCGGGTCGGCACGGCAGCGGACGACGACGACGTCCTCTACCGCGAGGACGACGAGCGGTTCTGGCTGGGCGTGGGGCGCACGCGCAGCCGCCGCTTCCTCGTCGTCGAGAGCGCGGCCAAGACGACGTCGGAGGTGCGGGTCCTCGACACCACCGACCCCAGCGCGGGGCTGCGGGTCGTCGCGCCGCGGCGCGAGGGGGTCGAGTACGAGGTCGAGCACGTCGTCCTGCCGCAGGCGGACGGGTCCGTGCGTGACCGCTTCCTCGTGCTGCACAACGACGGCGCCGAGGACTTCGAGCTGGCCGTCGTCGACGTCGACGACCCCTCGCCGTCGCGGTGGGAGACCGTGCTGGCCCACGAGCCGGGGCGCCGGCTGGAGGGCGTGGCGCCGTTCGCGGGCTTCGTGGCCGTGGCCTACCGGCGGGACGCGCTGCCGCGCCTGGCGCTCGCGCCGCTGAGCGCCGAGGCGATCGGGGCGCCCTCGGAGGTGGAGGTCGACGAGGAGCTGTTCAGCGTGGGCCTGGGCGGCAACCGGGCCTTCGACCAGCCCCTCGTGCGGTTCGTGCGCACGTCCTTCGTCACGCCGCCGCGGGTGCTCGACCTCGACGTCGCGACGGGCGAGCAGACGCTGCGCCGCGAGACGCCCGTGCTCGGTGGGTACGCCTCGCAGGACTACGTGCAGCGGCGGGCGTGGGCGAGCGCGCCGGACGGCGTGCAGGTGCCCGTGTCGGTGGTCGCGCGGCGGGACGTGGCCGAGGCCCACGAGCGGGGTGAGCGGGCGCCGCTGGTGCTCTACGGGTACGGCTCCTACGAGGCGAGCATGGACCCGTCCTTCTCGGTCTCCCGGCTCTCGCTGCTGGACCGCGGCGTCGTCTTCGCGCTCGCGCACGTGCGCGGCGGCGGGGAGATGGGCCGGCACTGGTACGACGACGGCAAGCAGCTGCGCAAGCGCAACACCTTCACCGACTTCGTCGCGGCGGCGGAGGCGATGGTCGAGCAGGGCTGGACGACGCCGGCCCGCACGGTGGCGATGGGCGGCTCGGCGGGCGGGCTGCTCATGGGCGCGGCGCTCAACCTCGCGCCGGAGGCCTTCGCCGGGGTGCTGGCGCAGGTGCCCTTCGTCGACCCGCTCACCTCGATCCTCGACCCGTCGCTGCCGCTGACGGTCACCGAGTGGGACGAGTGGGGCAACCCGCTGGCCGACCCCGAGGTGTACGCCTACATGAAGGGGTACTCGCCCTACGAGAACGTCGCGGCGGTCGACCACCCGGCGGTGCTGGCGATGACCAGCCTGCACGACACCCGGGTGCTGTACGTCGAGCCGGCCAAGTGGGTCGCGCGGCTGCGCGAGCTCGGCACGGGGGACCGGCCGGTGCTGCTGCGCACCGAGATGGACGGCGGCCACGGCGGCGCCTCCGGGCGGTACAAGGGCTGGGAGGAGCGGGCCTTCGAGTACGCCTGGGTGCTCGACGTGCTCGGCGCGCCGGCGGAGCCGCTGCCGCCGGTCGGGTGAGCGGCCGGGCGCCCCGGCCGTCGCGCGACCTCGGTATCGCCTCCAGGCGTTAGCATCGACGCATGACGATGACGGCGGCCCCCGAGGCCACGGTCGACGCCGCGGCGACGGGGGTGTACGCGGCGCTGTTCTCCGCGCTGTCCGACCCGGCGCGGCTGACGATCCTGCAGCACCTCGCGCTCGGGCCCCACCGGGTCAGGGACCTCGTCGAGCACCTGAGGCTCGCGCAGTCGACGACGAGCAAGCACCTCGCGTGCCTGCGCGAGTGCGGGCTCGTCGACGTCCGGGCCCAGGGGCGGGCGTCGTGGTACTCCCTCGCCGACGCCGCGGCGCTCGCGCGCCTCGTCGACGCCGCCGAGCTGCTGCTCGTGGGCACGGGCGCGCAGGTGGCCCTCTGCTCGCACCTGACGGCCGGGACGCACCCGACCGCGGGCCCCCGTGACGCCGCGCCGGCGCCCGGCGGGGTGGCGTGATGGGGCACGGGCACCGCCACGGTGGTGGGCACGGGGGCGCCGGGGAGGCGCTGGGGCAGCGGCGGCGGGTGCTGGTCGCGCTGCTGCTGGTCCTCGGCATCGTCGTCGCCCAGGCGGTCGGTGCGGCGGTGACAGGCAGCCTCGCGCTGCTCGTCGACGTCGTGCACTCCCTCACCGACTCGATCGGCCTCGTCGTGGCCCTCGTCGCCGCCACGCTCGTGCTGCGGCCGGCCGACGGCCGCCGTACCTGGGGCTTCCGGCGGATCGAGGTGCTCGCGGCGCTCGCGCAGGGCGTGCTGCTCGTCGCGGTGGCGGTCTACGCCGTCGTCGAGGCGGTGGGCCGTATCGCCGAGCCGCCGGAGGTGGCCTCGCGGGAGCTCCTGCTCTTCGGCGTCGTGGCGCTCGCGCTCAACCTCGCCGCGGTGGGGGCCCTCATGGGTGGCCGGACGGCCAACCTCAACCTGCGGGCGGCCTTCCTGGAGGTGCTGCTCGACGCCCTCGGCACGCTGGCCGTCATCGCCTCCGCTGTCGTCATGATGACGACGGGCTTCGCGCGGGCCGACACGCTCGCGGCGCTCGCCATCGCGGCGCTGGTCGTCCCACGCGCGTGGCTGCTGCTGCGCGACACCCTCGGCGTGCTCATGGAGTTCACGCCCCGCGGGCTCGACCTCGACGACGTGCGCGCGCACCTGCTCGGCCTGGAGCACGTGCGCGACGTCCACGACCTGCACGCCTCGACCGTCGCGACGGGCCTGCCGATCATCACCGGGCACGTCGTCCTCGACGACGAGTGCTTCCGTGACGGGCACGCCCCGGACGTCCTCGAGGACGTGCGCCGCTGCGTCGCCGAGCACTTCGACATCGCGCTGGAGCACGCGACCTTCCAGCTGGAGACCCGCGCGCACCGGGAGCGGGAGTCGCACGCCGCGAGCCACCACTGAGCGACGCCGCCGGAGACGTCCGTCCGCGGAGGGCTTGCGGTTGACGCAGCGTCAGCTCCTAGCGTCCGGAGGCGTCGGCGGGAACGACCCGCCGGCGCCGCGGTGGGCGGCGGTACGGACGTGGGAGGGAGTCGGCGGTGGCGTGGACGACGGCCGAGGTGGCGCGGATGTCGGGGACGACGGCGCGCACGCTGCGGCACTACGACGCCGTCGGGCTGCTCGTGCCGGCCGGCACCGGGGCGGGCGGCGTCCGGCTCTACGAGCGCGAGCACCTGCTGCGGCTGCAGCGGGTCCTCCTGCTCCGCGAGCTGGGGGTGCCGCTCGCCGTCGTGGGCGAGGTCCTCGACGGCGAGCGGGACGAGGCCGCCGCGCTGCGCGAGCACGCCGACGCCCTGGACGCCGAGGGCGGGCGGCTGGTCCGCCTGGCCGAGACCGCCCGGCGCACCGCGGACCACCTGGAGGGAGAGGGCGAGATGACCGAGCAGCAGTTCTTCGAGGGGCTCGCGCGCGACCGCGCGCGGTGGGAGGCCGAGCTCGTCGACCGGTACGGCGAGGGGGTGCGGGCGAGCTTCCGCGAGGCGGAGGAGCGCACCGCCGGCTGGAGCCGGTCGGACCTCGAGCGGGGCGAGCGCGAGCACGCGGACCTGGCCGAGCGGCTCGCGGCGGTGCAGCGGTCGGGGGCGGCGCCGTCGGACCCGGCGGCGCAGGCGCTCGTCACCGAGCACCACGCCGGCGTCGCGGCGCACTGGACGCCGGACGCCTCGAGCTACCGCGGGCTGGCCGACACCTACGTCGAGGACGAGCGCTTCCGCGCCTTCTACGACGACGTCGAGCCCGGGCTCGACGCCTGGCTGCGCGAGGCGATGCACGTCTGGGCGGGCGAGCACCTGGCCTGATCCGGGCGCCGTCGTCGCGGCGGACCGACCGTCGTGACCGAGGAGCGTGGACCGAGGACGCCGTCAGCCGCGTCCTCGATCCACCCCTCTAGGCTCGGACCCTCGTGGGGGTGCAGCCGTCCCTCCCTCCCGCTCTTCACGACCCCGGAGGTCCCGTGCCCGCGCCCGTCCGCGACATCGCCCTGCTGCTCGGCCGGGTCCTGCTCGGCGTCGTCCTCGTCGCGCACGGGTGGGACAAGCTCGTCGACCAGGGCGTGCCCGCGACGGCCGACTTCTTCGCCTCGCTCGGCATCCCGGCGCCGGAGGTCGCGGCCGTCGTGGCCGGCGTCGTCGAGCTCGGCGGCGGCGCGCTGCTCGTGCTCGGGGCGGCGACGAGCGTCGTGAGCGTCCTCGTCGTCGTGCAGATGGCGGTCGCCTTCTGGCTCGTGCACCTCGGCAACGGCGTCTTCGTCGCGGACGGTGGCTGGGAGCTCGTCGGCGTCATCGCGGCGGGCGCGCTCGTCCTGCTCGGCGCCGGCCCGGGCCGCGCGAGCCTGGACCACCTCGTCGCCGGTCGCCGGTCTCGGCCCCGCCGCTGACCCCCGCCGCCTGCCCGCGGCTGGGGGTGGACTTCGTAGCCTTTCTCCGTGGGGGACGACGGTGACGGCGACGGGGCGTGCGCCGGTCCGGGGGACGCGCGCGCCCGAGCAGCTGCTCGACGTCCGGACCATCTACGCCGAGCCTGCGGCGCTGGCGCTGGATCGCGGGCAGCAGGTCGTGGCGCGGTGGCCGGGGGCCGACGTCGTCGAGGTCACGTCCGCCCAGCGCGTCCCGGGCGTGCACGACGACGCCGCGTCCGTCGACCGCTGGGTGCGCACCAAGACCGAGGTGCTGGCGCTCGGCGTCCGCAAGACCTTGACGGCGCGGCGCAACGAGCGGTCGGCCAACTGGATCGCGCCGTCGACGGCCAACGGCTGCGCCATGGCGTGCAGCTACTGCTACGTGCCGCGGCACAAGGGGTACGCCAACCCGATCACGGTCTACGCGAACATCGACCAGGTCGTCGGGTACCTGCAGCGGCACGTCGCCCGGCAGGGGCCCAAGCCGGCGCCGGACCAGTGCGACCCGCACGCCTGGGTCTACGACATCGGCGAGAACAGCGACGCCTCGGTGGACGCCGTCGTCAGCGACAACGTGCGCGACCTCGTCACCGCCTTCCGCGACCTGCCCACCGCCAAGGCGTCATTCGCCACCAAGCAGGTCAACCGCGGGCTGCTCGACTACGACCCGAGAGGGCGCACGCGCGTGCGCTTCTCGGTGATGCCGCACCGGATGGCGCGGCTGCTCGACGTGCGGACGTCGCCGGTCGCGCAGCGGATCGCCGCGGTGGAGGACTTCGTCGCGGCCGGCTACGAGGTGCACCTGAACCTCTCGCCCGTCGTCGTCCACGAGGGGTGGCTGCAGGAGTGGGCCGAGCTGCTGGCCGAGCTCGACGACGTCCTCTCGCCAGCCGCGAAGGCCCAGGCCGCCGCCGAGGTCATCTTCCTCACGCACAACGCGGGGCTGCACGAGGTGAACCTCGGCTGGCACCCCAAGGGCGAGGAGGCGATCTGGCGTCCGGACGTGCAGGAGACCAAGCGCTCGCAGAACGGCATGGAGAACGTCCGCTACCGCCTGCGCTGGAAGCAGGTCTGGCTGCAGCGCCTGCTCGACCTCATGGCCGAGCGCACCCCCTGGCTCACCGTCCGCTACGCCTTCTGACGCTGCCGCCGGCGTCGTGTCGCGCGTCGGAGAAGGGCTACGAAGTCCTCCCACAGAGGCCTTCGAGGCGGAGGAGGGCTACGAAGTCCGCCTGAGGGGCGGGCGAGGGCGGAGAAGGGCTACGAAGTCCGGGGTGACGGGCCGTCGAGGAGCGGGCCGAGGGCGGCGAGGAGGTCCTCGACGGGGACGGGGCCGGCGTCCTCGGCACCGCTGAGCGCCGCGAGGTACAGGCCGTCGCCGACGAGCTGCACCAGGCGGGCGCGGGCGGCGTCGCCCAGCTGCTCGCGCAGGGCGGTGAACCAGCCGTCGTCGATCTCGGCGAAGACGGCGGGCGCGTGCTCGGCGGCGTCCTCGCTGCCCGCCACGCGCAGCGCCGCGACGTACGTGCGCGAGAGCCCGCTGTCGTCGTGCAGCGGGGGTGAGGACGTGCGCAGCCAGGCGGCGGTGGCGCCCTCGGGTGCGGTGCGGATGCGCTCGGCGTCCTCGAGCCCGCGGTGGCGCAGCCGCTCCAGCAGGCCCCTGACCAGCGCCTCCTTGCTGGGGAAGTGGTAGAGCAGCCCGCCCTTGGAGACCCCGGCGGTGGCGGAGACGGCGTCGAGCGTCGCCGCGGCCGGTCCGGCGTCCACGAGCAGCCTCTCGTAGGCGTCGAGGACACGGTCGCGGGCGGTCACGCGGTCAGGGTATCGACCACGGTCGACGCTAAACCGTCCAGACGGTACAGTCGCCGCGGTGGCGCCATCGAGGCGCTCACGCACCCGCTCCAGGAGGACCTCATGACCGCCGTCACGCCCGCCCCCGCCACGCGCGAGCGCCCGCCGGCGCTGCCGCGCGTCGCGGCGCGGCAGTGGGCGGCGCTCGCGGCGCTCGTGCTTCCCACGGTCCTGGTCGCCGCCGACACGACGATCCTGTCCTTCGCCCTGCCGACCATCAGCACCTCGCTGGCGCCGACCGCGACGCAGCTGCTGTGGGTCGTCGACGTCTACCCGCTCGTGCTCGCGGGGCTGCTCGTGGCGATGGGCTCCCTCGGCGACCGCTTCGGCCGGCGCCGGATGCTGCTGGTCGGCGCGAGCGGCTTCGGCGTCCTGTCCGTCGTCGCGGCGTACGCGCCGACGGCAGGGGCGCTCGTCGCCGCGCGGGCCGGGCTGGGCTTCTTCGGCGCCATGCTCATGCCCTCGACGCTGGCGCTGCTGCGCACGGTCTTCCCACAGGCGCGGCAGCGGCGGCTCGCCGTCGCGATCTGGGCGACGGGCTTCTCCGCCGGTGCCGCCCTCGGGCCGGTGCTCGGCGGCGCGCTGCTCGAGCACTTCTGGTGGGGCTCGGTGTTCCTCTCGGCCGTGCCCGCCGTCGCGCTGCTCGTGCTCGTCGGTCCGCGGCTCCTGCCGGAGTCGCGGGCTGACGCGCCGGGGCCCGTGGACGTCGTCTCGGTGGTGCTCTCGCTGCTCGCCATGGTGCCGCTCGTCTACGCCGTCAAGGCCGCCGTCGGGTCGGCGTCGTGGCCGGTCGCCCTCGCCGCCGCCGTGCTGGGGGCGGGCAGCCTCGTGCTCTTCGTCCGCCGGCAGCTGCGCCGCGCCGACCCGCTGCTGGACCTCTCCCTCTTCCGCCTGCCGGTCTTCAGCGCGTCGGTCTCAGCCAACCTCATGAGCATCTTCGCCTTCGCCGGCCTGCTCTTCTTCACCTCGCAGCACCTCCAGCTCGTCGTCGGCCTCTCGCCGATGACCGCTGCGCTGCACCTGCTGCCGAGCATGGTCGCGACGATCGCGAGTGGTCTGCTGGCCGTCCGGCTCGCGCGCCGGTGGTCGCTGCGGGTGCTCGTGCCGGCGGGCCTCGTGACGGCGGCGCTGGGCTACGGGCTGGCGACCCAGCTCGGCGGCGGCCCGGAGGTGGCGCTGCTCGTCGCGGCGACGGTGTGCGTCGGCGGCGGCGTCGGGCTGGCCGAGACGCTCACGAACGACGCCATCCTGTCCGCCGCCCCGGCGGGACGGACGGGTGCGGCGTCCGCCGTCTCCGAGACGGCGTACGAGCTGGGCGCCGTCCTCGGCACGGCCGTGCTGGGCAGCGTGCTCGGCGCCGTCTACCGCTCGGGCCTCGTCGTGCCGGCCGGGGCCTCGCCCGAGGGGGCCGACGCCGCGACGCAGACCCTCGGCGGGGCCGTCGAGGTGGCCGGCCAGCTCGGCGAGGCCGAGGGGGCCGCGCTGCTGGCCTCGGCGCGGGAGTCCTTCGCGGCCGGCGTCGACGCCGCGGCGGCGCTGGGCGGGGTCGTCGTCCTCGCGGCGGCGGTCATGGTCGCGCTCGCGCTGCGGCCGCGGTCCCGGGCGCGCTGAGGCGGGAGCTGACGAGGACGACGTCGTCGAGCGGGCAGCGTCGCTGACCTACGACGTCGCCGGCCGCCCGCTCGGTCCTGCCGGCCGGCCGGCCGGCCCGCCCTGCCCGCGGCGCTGGGCCGGGCGGGTGACGGGCGCCCCGCTCCCAGCCCACTCCCAGGGCGACCGCCCTACCCTCGTGGTATGGCGGTGACCGACCAGCGCGCGCGGGACGAGCACGACGTCGACGACTCGGGCGAGGAGCCCACGCCCGTCCTCGGCGACCGTGGTTTCGGCGTCCGCCTCGCGCTGGGCGGGCTCGTCGGCTTCGTCGCGGCCTTCATCCTCACGGTCGAGCGCTTCGAGCTGGCCGCGGACAGCGACTACGTGCCCTCGTGCAGCCTGAACCCCGTCCTGTCGTGCGGCGGGGTCATGGAGTCGTGGCAGGCGGCGCTCCTCGGCTTCCCCAACCCGCTCATCGGCGTCGCCTCCTTCGCGGTGCTCACGACGCTCGGCGTCCTGCTCGCGGCCGGGACGGTGCTGCCGCGGTGGGTCGGCGCCGGCCTGCTCGCCGGGGTGGGCGCGGGGACGGCCTTCGTCGTCTGGCTCATCAGCCAGAGCCTGTACGACATCGGCGCGCTCTGCCTGTACTGCATGGTCGTGTGGGCCGTGATGATCCCGACGTTCTGGACGACGCTCGCGCGCTCGCTGGAGCAGCGGGTCCTGCCGGCGCCCCGCGCGGTGGCCGACGCCGTCGTGGACCTGCGGGTGCCGCTCGTCCTGGTCTCCTACGCCGTGGTCGTGACCCTCGTCGGCGTCCGCTTCTGGGACTACTGGCAGACGCTGCTGCCCTTCGCCTGAGCCGGCACGGTCCCCTCGTGGACCGGCGTGCGGGCCGGCTCTGGGACGATGCCGGCCGTGACCTCCGCACCCGCCGCCGCCCGCCCGACCAGCACCCCGCTCGCCGACGCCGGCATCCCCCTCGGCGCGCTGGACGGGCGCTACCGCGGCGTCGTCGCCCCGCTCGTGGAGCACCTCTCCGAGGCCGCGCTCAACCGCGAGCGCGTGCACGTGGAGGTCGAGTGGCTGCTGCACCTCACGCGCGTCGTCCCGGGCGCGCCGCAGCCGACCGAGCAGGACGTCGCGACGCTGCGTGACCTCGTCGAGGGCTTCGACGCCGACTCCGTCGCCGAGCTCGCGGCCACCGAGCGGGAGACGGCGCACGACGTCAAGGCGGTCGAGTACTACGTCGCCCGGCACCTGGAGGGCACCTCGCTGGAGGGCGCCGAGGCGCTGGTCCACTTCTGCTGCACGAGCGAGGACGTCAACAACCTCGCCTACGCGCTGATGGTCCGCGGGGCGGTCACGCAGGTGTGGCTGCCGGCGGCGACGGCGCTCGTGGACGCCCTCGCCGACCTGGCCCGCGCGAGCGCGGAGGTGCCCATGCTGGCCCGCACGCACGGGCAGCCGGCGACGCCGACGACGCTCGGCAAGGAGCTCGCCGTCCTCGCGCACCGGCTGCGCCGGCAGCTGCGCCGGGTGCAGGGCGCCGAGTACCTCGGCAAGATCAACGGCGCCACGGGGACCTTCGGTGCGCACGTCGTCGCGCTGCCGGACGTCGACTGGCCGGCCGTGGGCCGCACCTTCGTCGAGCACCTCGGGCTCACGTGGAACCCGCTGACGACGCAGATCGAGTCCCACGACTGGCAGGCCGAGCTGTACGCCGACCTCGCCCGCTTCAACCGGGTGCTGCACAACCTCTGCACCGACGTCTGGAGCTACGTCTCCGTCGGCTACTTCCGCCAGCAGCTCGGCGCCCACGGCTCGACGGGCTCCTCGACGATGCCGCACAAGGTCAACCCCATCCGCTTCGAGAACGCCGAGGCCAACCTCGAGGTGAGCAACGCGCTGCTCGACGTCCTCGCCTCGACGCTGACGACGTCCCGGCTGCAGCGCGACCTCACCGACTCCTCGATGCAGCGCAACATCGGTACCGCGGTGGGGCACTCGCTGCTGGCCGTCGACAACGTGCGGCGGGGGCTCGCCGGGCTCGACGTCGCCGAGGACGTCATGGCGCGCGACCTCGACGCCACCTGGGAGGTGCTCGGCGAGGCGGTGCAGTCGGTGATGCGCGCGCAGGCGGTCGCCGGCGTCCCCGGCATGGACGAGCCCTACGAGCGGGTCAAGGAGCTGACGCGCGGACGCCGCGTCGACGGACCGGCGATGCACGAGTTCGTCGCCGGTCTGGGCCTGCCCGACGACGTCGCCGCGCGCCTCGCGGCGCTCACGCCCGCGACGTACACCGGTCTCGCGAGCCGGCTGGTCGACGAGCTGGGGTGAGCCCCGCGGCCTCGCCGCCCCCTCCGCCCCCTGCGCACCCTGACGTGCAACCTCGTGGCGCGGGACGTCAGCCCTCCTTCTCCCGCGACGTGTGACCTCGTCGCGGGGGAGGGCGGCGCGACGAGGTCACACGTCGCGGGGGAGGGCGGGGTGGAGCTCCGCCGGTCAGGCGGCGGGCTCGAGGAGCTGGCGGGCCAGGGCGGGCGCCAGGAGGTCGACGAGCGCGCCGAGGCGCCACAGCTCGGCGCGGTGCAGGCCGAGGCCGTGCTCTCGCACGAGCAGCACGCCGACGGGGTGACGCCCGGCGGGCAGCAGCGCGGCACCGGCGCACGGGCCGGAGCCGTCGGGCAGGGGCAGCGGCAGCGGCGTCACGCGCGCCGGGGACGTCGGCAGGACGAGCCGGCCGCCGGGGCCCGGCTCGGTGACGGCCTCCACCTCGACGCCGACGCCGTGCCGGTCGAGGCGGACGACGGCGGCCCAGTCGACGTCGAGCGCGGCGGGGGCGCCGTCGACCAGCGTGCGCGCCGCGTGGCCCGGTCGGGCGGTCACCTGGGCCGCGAGACCCAGCTCGGCGTGGCCGTCGGCCGGGCGCGCAGGGGCGCGGACGCCCTCGACCTCGGTGCCGACCGTCGCGGCCAGCCGCTGCTCCAGGCGCGCGAGGTGGGCGGCGTCGCGGACCTCGACGAGGAGGTCGTCGGTCGCCCGCCCGGCCTCGGCGCCGAGCACGCGGAGCCCGACGACGTCGGCCCTCAGGGCGCCGACGGCGGAGGCGAGGACGCCGAGGGACCCGGTCCGGTCAGGGACGACGACGCGCAGGCGTGCGAGCACAGGGGCCTCCCGGCGGTGGGTGTGGGTGGCGCCGAGGGGCGTCACCAGATCGTGACACCTCGTCGCCCTCCGTGCCAGGGCAGGTCATGGCTTTCCTCCCCCTCGCGGACGGGGCTGAGGCGGCCGCCGCAGGCGAGATCGAGCAGCCGCCCGACGTGCGCGTGGTCGGGCTCGGTGCCACGGTCGCGGGCATGCCGACCGTCAGGACGCCGTCGTCCACGTCCCCCTTGTGCACGCCCGTGCCTGTGCCCGCCGCCGGGCCCGCCGCCGGTCCTCTCGTCCTCGTGCCCGGG
>NZ_JBBHZF010000023.1:63916-82903 GCF_037482365.1 Pseudokineococcus sp. 1T1Z-3 | reverse complement strand
CGGGTGGGACGTCCTGCCCGTCGACCGCGCGCCCGGCCCGGACGCCCCCGAGGGCCTCCTGCTCGTCGACCTCACCGACCAGGCGCAGGTCGTCGAGGTCGTCGCCGGCCGGACCGACGAGCGCGAGGGGCGTGTCGACGCCGTCGCCCACCTCGCCGCCGTCCCCGCACCGGGGGTCCTGCCCAACAGCGCGACCTTCGCCAACAACATGACGGCGTCGTGGAACGTGCAGACGGCGGCTCGCGCGGCCGGGGTCAAGCAGGTCGTCTGGGCCTCCAGCGAGACCGTCCTCGGGCTGCCCTTCGACGAGCCGCCGCCCTACGTGCCGGTCGACGAGCACTACCGCGCACGGCCGGGGTCGACCTACTCCCTGGTCAAGACGCTGGAAGAGGAGATGGCGCACCACCTGTGCCGGTGGGACCCCGAGCTGACGATGGTCGGCCTGCGCTTCTCCAACGTCATGGAGCCACGCGACTACGCGCAGTTCCCGGCCTTCGACGCCGACCCGATGCTCCGGAAGTGGAACCTGTGGGGCTACGTCGACGCCCGCGACGGCGCGCAGGCGGTGCGCCGCGGGCTGGAGCTGCGGCGCCCGGGCGCCCACGTCGCGATCGTCGCGGCGGCGGACACGGTGATGAGCCGTTCCAGCGCGAGCCTGGTGGCCGAGGTCTTCCCCGGCGTCGAGGTCTGCGGCGACCTGGGCGAGCACGAGACGTTGCTCGGCATCGGCACCGCCCGCGAGCTGCTCGGCTACGACCCCCAGCACTCCTGGCGCGACGAGGCCACCCCGTGAGCGCCCCTGCGCTGCAGCTGTCCTCGACCGTCCTCGGGGCGCCCGACCCGCGGGCGCTCGCCGCCTTCTACCGGGACCTGCTCGGGGGCGAGCTGCGGGTCGACGAGCCGGAGTGGGTGATCCTCGGGCTGCCGGGGGAGAAGGCTCTGTCCTTCCAGCAGGAGGCCCACCACGTGCCGCCGGTCTGGCCGCAGGGCCCGGGCGACCAGCAGATGCAGCTGCACCTCGACGTCGAGGTCGTCGTGAGCGGCGAGGACCCGGCCGCGTCGCTGGCGGCGGCGGCGGCGCGGGCCGTCGAGCTCGGCGGGCGGCTCGCCGAGCAGCAGCCGCAGGAGCACGTCCGCGTCGTCCTGGACCCCGCCGGTCACCCGTTCTGCCTCTTCGTCGGGGGGTGATGGCGTCCGCTCGAACAACCGTGCGAACCTGTCGGCATGGGCGGAGGGTGGTCGAGCAGCCAGGCGGCGGCCTTCCGCCGCTCGTTCGTCGACGGCGTCCCGGCCGCTGCTGAGGGTGAGGCCGCGGGCGGCCCCGACCCCGCAGGCGTCGAGGTCGACGTCCGGCACGACGACGGGCCCGTCGCCGCGCGCGACCGCCGGGTGGTCCGCAGCCGGCACTGCTGGGTGCTCATGCCCGACGAGGAGCCGATGCCCGGCGTCGTCGCGTCCTGGCGGCGGGACGTCTCGGGCGGCTGGGAGGCCCGCGTGGCCTACCTGCTCGACGACGGCACCGGGACCGTCGTCACCGGCTGGCTCCCGGCGTCGTGCCTGCGGGCCTACGCGGTCTGACCCACGGAGAAAGGCTACGAAGTCCGTCGTCAGGGCCGCTCCGGGCGGAGAAAGGCTACGAAGTCCGGAGGAGGGGCGCAGGTGGGCGGGGGTCGGCTCAGGTGGCCCAGCGGTACTCCAGCTCGGGGCGGCCGGTGCCGCCGTAGCGGGGGCGGCGGTCGGCGGCACCGGTGCCCACGAGGTGCTCGAGGTAGCGGCGCGCCGTCACGCGGCCCATGCCCAGGCGGGTCGCCACCTCCCCGGCCGACGAGGGCGTCTCGCGCAGGACGCCGGCGACGGCGGCCAGGGTCTCCTCCGACAGGCCCGCGGCGCCGCGGCCGCCCTCCTCGCGCGCGGCCACGAGGTGGCCCGAGAGTGCCCGGTCGACCTCCGCCTGGCTCAGCGCGGCGCCGTCGCCGTCCAGCAGCCCGCGCGCGGAGGCGTACTGCTGCAGCCGGTCCCGCAGCGCGGCGCCGGCGAAGGGCTTGAGCAGGTAGCCGACGACGCCGAGCGACGTCGCCGCCCGCACCGTCGAGAGCTCGCGCGCCGAGGTGACGGCGAGCACGTCGGTCCAGCGCCCGGCGGCCCGCAGGGCGCGGACGACGTCGAGGCCCGGCCGGTCGGGCAGGTGCATGTCGAGGAGCACGAGGTCGACCGACGCGCCCTCGCCGCCGCGCAGCCGCAGCAGCGCCTCGGCGGCCGTCGACGCGGGGGCCAGCGCCCGGAAGCCGGGCAGGGCGGCGACGTGCATGCGGTGCGCGGCGGCGGCGACCGGCTCGTCCTCCACGACGAGGACGACGACCTCGCGCGTCCCCGGGCGGCCGGCGCTCACGGCGCGACCGCCCGGCGTGCGGGCAGCCGGACGACGAAGCGGGCGCCGCCCAGCACCGAGCGCTCCACCGCGACGTGCCCGCCGAGCCGGTCGACCGTCTGCCCGACGAGCGCGAGCCCCAGCCCGCGCCCGTGCAGCCGGCTGCCGTCGTCCTTGGTCGACCAGCCGCGCTGGAACGCCCGCTCGGCGGCCTCGGTGGTCAGGCCGGCGCCGGAGTCGGAGACCTCGACGAGCAGGTCGTCGCCGTCGGGGGCCAGGAAGACCTCGACGAGGGCTCCCTCGGACGGCGTCCCGCGGGCCGTCGCGGCGTCGCGGGCGGCGGCGGCGGCGTCGACGGCGTTGTCCAGGAGGTTGCCGAGCACCAGCAGGACGTCGCGCACGGGGGTGCCGCCGCGCTCCACCTCGCCCTCGTCGAGGTGGCTGCCCGCGGCGACGGTGACGTCGACGCCGCGCTCGGCGGCCCGCGCGCTGGCGCCCAGCAGCAGGGCCGCGACGACCGGCTCCCCGACGGCGCCGACGACGTGGTCGGTGAGCGCCTGGGCCTCGGCGAGCTCGTCGACGGCGAGGTCGACGGCCTCCTGCGTGCGGCCCATCTCCACGAGGGAGACGACGGTGTGCAGCCGGTTGGAGAACTCGTGCGCCTGGCTGCGCAGCGCCTCGGCGAGCGAGCGCGTCGTCGCCAGCTCGTCGGTGAGGGCGAGCAGGTCGGTGCGGTCGCGCAGCGTCACGACCCGGCCCGTCGTCCCGCCCGGCCCGTACGGCGTGCGGGCGTCGCGGACGGAGGCGACGAGCACCCGGCGGGCGGTGAGCACCACCTCGTCGACCGCCTCGTCCGTGCCGGTGAGCATCCGCACGAGCGGGGCCGGCAGGTCGAGGTCCGCGGCGGAGGCGCCGACGACGTCGCCGAGAGACCCCGCCGCCCGGGTGCTCTCGCCCGTCACGACGGCGGCGGAGCGTCCGGCGTCCTGCAGGCTGCCGTCCGCGTCGCCGGGGGAGGCCCCGCCCGGCAGGTCGAGGAGCCGGCGCGCCTCGGCGTTGACGAGCTGCACGCGCCCGTCGCCGTCGACCAGGAGCAGGCCCTCGCGGACCGAGTGCAGGACGGCGTCGTAGTAGGTGAACATGCGCGCCAGGTCGGGCCCTGCGAGCCCGAGCGTGAGGCGGCGCGCCCGCCGGGCCACGAGGTAGGAGCCGCCGACCGCGAGCGCGAGGACGCCGAGGCCCGCGACGACGACGAGGTGCACGCCCTCCGTGGTCGCCGCGCCGACCGAGTCGACGGAGATGCCGGCCGCGACGAGCGCGACGACGGGCCCGCTCTCGGCGCCGTCCTCGCCGTCGGCCCGCACGGGGACGACGGCGCGCACCGACGGCCCGAGGGTGCCGGTGAAGGTCTCGACGACCCGCCCGCCCGCGAGCGCGGGCCCGCGGGTGCCGAGGTAGGTGCGGCCGATCTCACCGGTGTCCGGGTGGGTCCAGCGGGTGCCGTCGGGGGCCATGACCACGACGAACGACGTGCCGGTCTCGGCCCGGACCTGCTCGACGAAGGGCTGCAGGGCGGCGGTGCGGTCGGCCAGCGGCTCGTCGGCGAGGGCGACGGCGAGGACCTCGGGCGCGTCGGCGACCGTCTCGGCGACGGCCTGCGCCCGCTCGGCGGCGCTGCGGTCGGCGTCGCGGCGCGCGTCGAGCCCGGCCAGGACGGCCGCGACGGCGACGACGAGCAGGACGACCAGGACCTGCCACCACATGAGGGAGGCGGCGACGCTGCGCGGCCCTCGGCGGCTCGTGCTCACGGGGACCAGTGTGGCGCGGCGTCGACGTCGACGGGCGAGGAGCCGCGAGGGCGAGCGGGCGACGGCACGACCGCAGGTCGCGGACGCAACGAACGCAAGCGCGCGCCGGTGGCCTGCCCCGACGCACCCTCTGCGGGCGCAGCCTCGCCGCCGGGCCGGCTGCCCGCAGCACCGGCCAGCCCTCGGCCGACGGCGCACCGCCGCCCGCCGAGCTCTCGACGAGGAGACGCCCGATGACCGTCCAGCCACCACCCGTGCCGCGCCAGAGCGCGCCCACCGCCGCGACGACGCGTAGCGGCCGCACCCACCTGCTCTACATCGCGGTGATCGTCGCGGTGCTGTCCGGCGCCACGCTGGGCTTCCTCGCCCCGGACTTCGCCAAGAGCCTCAAGCCGATCGGGCAGGGCTTCGTCTCGCTGGTCCGGATGATGATCTCGCCGGTCATCTTCTGCACCATCGTCCTCGGCATCGGCTCCATCCGGGCCGCCGCCAAGGTCGGCCGGGTCGGCGGCATGGCCCTCGGCTACTTCATCGGGATGTCGACCTTCGCGCTCGCCATCGGGCTCGTCGTCGGCAACCTGGTGCACCCCGGGTCCGGGATCAGCCTCGCCGGCGTCACCTACGACGTGCCGGCGCCGGCGGAGGACGCCCCCGAGGGGACGCTCGGGTTCATCATCTCGATCATCCCGACGACGCTCGTCTCCCCGCTGACCGGTGAGAACGTGCTCTCGACCCTCTTCGTCGCCGTCCTCGTCGGCTTCGCCGTCCAGGGCCTCGGCGCGACGGGCGAGGCCGCGCTGCGCGGCGTCGCCGTCTTCCAGAAGGTGGTCTTCAAGGTCCTCGCGATGATCATGTGGGCGGCCCCGGTCGGCGCCTTCGGCGCGATCGCCGCCGTCGTCGGCGAGACGGGCTGGGACGCCGTCCGTGCCCTCGCCATGCTGATGCTCGCCTTCTACATCACCTGCGCCATCTTCATCTTCGGCGTCCTCGGCGCGCTCCTGCGGGTCGTCACGGGCATCAACATCCTCACGCTGCTGCGCTACCTGGGCCGCGAGCTGCTGCTCATCGTCTCGACGTCCTCCTCCGAGACGGCGCTGCCCCGCCTCATCGCCAAGATGGAGCACGTCGGCGTCGACCGCTCGGTCGTCGGCATCACCGTCCCGGTCGGCTACTCCTTCAACCTCGACGGCACGGCGATCTACCTGACGATGGCCTCGCTGTTCATCGCCGAGGCCTCTGGGACGCCGTTCAGCATCGGCCAGCAGATCTCCCTGCTGCTCTTCATGATGGTCGCCTCCAAGGGGGCCGCGGGCGTCACCGGCGCCGGTCTCGCGACGCTGGCCGCCGGCCTGCAGAGCCACCGCCCCGACCTGGTCGACGGCGTCGGCCTCATCGTCGGCATCGACCGCTTCATGTCCGAGGCCCGCGCCGTCACCAACTTCACCGGCAACGCGGTGGCGACGCTCCTCATCGGCACGTGGACGGGCTCGCTCGACAAGGTCCAGGTGCAGCGGGTCCTGTCCGGCGCCGACCCCTTCGACGAGCGCACGATGGTCGACGACCACCACGGCCCCGCCGCGGCCCCCAGCGCCGACCCGGTCGCCGTCACCAACGCGGCCACGCCCCAGGCCGGCACCCCGGCCGCCCTGGAGGTCGCCCCGCGCTCGTCGGAGACGACGACCTCGCGCTGACGTCGCCGCCCCTCTGGGCGGGAGCCCCGCCCCGCCGCCGGCGGGGCGGGGCTCCTCGCGTCCTGGCTCGTGGGCGGAACCGGTGAGCGGCCCGCGACGTCCAACGGCTCCCGGCCCGGCGCGCCGGGCCGAGCGAGGAGGACAGGCGTGGACGAGCAGCAGCACGGCGGGCAGGGGCGCAGCGGGCGGGGGCACAGCGGGCAGGGGCAGGTGCAGGGGCAGGGCGGCGGGCGGAGCGGTGGGCGGCTCGGCGCCCGGCGGGCACCTCTGGTGGCCGCGGCGGCCGGGGTCGCCCTCCTGCTCGCGGCGGCCTGCTCCGCCGGCGGCGCAGACGGCGCCGGGGCGGGGCCGGGGAGCGAGAGCGGCGTGGCGACGGACATGGCGGGCGGCGAGCTCGCCGAGCTCGGGGCTGCGGGTGGCGAGGCCCCGGCCGAGGGAGGGACCTCCGGCGGCGGGAACCTCTCCGGCGCCGAGGTCCCCGGGGAGCGTGACGTCGTCCGCACGGCCTGGCTCAGCGTCGAGGTCGACGACGTGGCCGCCGGCGTGCTAGCCCTGGAGCGGGTGGCGACGACCGCCGGTGGGCTCGTCAGCAGCAGCGCCACCTCGACGGCGCAGGACGACGGCGGGGGCGGCGGGCGGGCCACGGCCCAGGTGCAGCTGCGGGTGCCCGGCGACCGCCTCCCCGCCGTCGTGGACGACGTCGCCGGCCTCGGTGAGCTCCTCGAGCGCTCGACGACCGCGACCGACGTCACCGCCGAGGTCGCCGACGTCGAGAGCCGCGTCGCCTCGGCGCAGGCCGTGCTGGCCACCTTCCGCGCCCGGCTCACCGACGCGCAGAGCACCAGCGACATCATCACCCTGGAGAGCGAGATCGCCTCTCGTCAGGCCGACCTGGAGGCGCTGCAGGCGCGCGAGCGGGCGCTGGCCGACCAGGTGGCGCTCGCCACCGTCGACGTCTCGCTCTCCGGCCCCGGCGCGGCGCCAGTGGCCGGCCCGGCGGGCTTCCTCGGCGGTCTGGCGGCCGGGTGGGACGCCTTCGTCGCGACGACCGCCGGCCTGGCGACGGCAGCCGGCGCCGTCCTGCCCTTCGCCGCGGTGGCCGCGCTGGTCGCCCTCCCGCTCCTGGTGCGGCGACGCCGACGCCGCGCCGCGGCGGCTGCCACCACCTCGTGAGCCCGCCGCGGTGACCGGCCTCCCGGGCCGGCTCAGCCGCCGCCCTCCGGACCGGTCCGCGCCCGGTCGAGCAGGCGGGAGAGGACGACGGCGGACTCCGAGGAGTCGAGGTCCAGCTCGTCGCGCACCCGCTCGAGCGCGCGCTCCAGGTGCCGGACGTCGCGGGCGAGCAGGTGCAGGAGCGCGTCGGCGCGCCCGGTGACGGTGACGGCCTCCACGACCTCGGGGATACCGGTGAGGCGGCGCCGCAGCTCCGCCGGGGCGACGGGGCCCTGGCAGCGCACCTCGACGTAGGCCTCCGTCGTCCAGCCCAGCGCGGCCGGGTCGACCACGGCGGTGAAGCCGCGCACGGCGCCGCTCGCGACCAGCCGGTCGACCCGGCGCTTGACCGCGGGCGCCGAGAGGCCGACCTCGGCGCCGATCTCCGCGAAGGTCGCCCGGGCGTCCCGGACCAGGCACTGCAGGACCTTCTCGTCGAGCGCGTCCATCACCCCTCCTCGTCACCCTCGCCCCGCCCCGCGCAACGTAGTGCCGCGGCGGGTCGGTGCGGCGCAACGCATCGCCGCCGACGAGCAGCGGATCGGCCTCGATCGTCGCGCCCGCGGCCTCTAGCGTCGGGGTCACGGACGGCGCCGGCGCCTCCGAGCCCGCGTCGCCGGCCCCCGCCGGCGCGAGACCACGGCGCCGGCCGTCGCCGGCGCCCCGCCCGAGAGGCCCGCCCGTGACCGACACCGCCGCCACCCAGCTCCCGACCACCCAGCTCCCGACCACCCAGCTCCCGACCACCCAGCTCTCGACCACCCAGCTCTCGACCACCCTGGGCCCGACCCCTCGCGCGAGCGCACCGGCCGACGTCGTCCCCGCCCCGCGCGCGGAGGCGACGCCCCTGCCCTCGACCGGCCGGCCGCCCCGTCGGGCGACGCCGCGGCGCTACGCCATGTGCCGCCCGGAGCACTTCGCCGTCGCCTACGAGATCAACCCGTGGATGGACGCCTCGGTCGCCGTGGACCGCGACCTCGCCCTCGCGCAGTGGGAGACGCTGCGCCGCACCTACACCGGTCTCGGCCACGAGGTCGACGTCGTCCCCGCCCTGCCCGGCCAGCCCGACATGGTCTTCGCGGCCAACGGCGGCGTCGTCGTGCGCGGCCGGGCCCTCGGTGCACGCTTCGCCCACCCCGAGCGCGCCGCGGAGGGCCCGGCCTTCGCCGCGTGGCTGCGGGGGGCCGGCGTCGCCGTCCACGAGCCCGAGCACGTCGGCGAGGGCGAGGGCGACTTCCTCGTCGTCGGCGAGCGCGTGCTGGCGGGCACCGGCTTCCGCACCGCCCCGGCGGCGCACGAGGAGGCCGCGCGCGTGCTCGGCGTCGAGGTCGTGCCGCTGCGCCTGGTCGACCCGCGGTACTACCACCTCGACACGGCGCTGGCCGTCCTGGCCGACGACGACGTCGCCTACGTCGCGGGCGCCTTCGACGCCGAGAGCCGCGCGACCCTCGAGCGGCTCTACCCGGACGCCCTCCTCGTCGAGGACGCCGACGCGGCCGTCCTGGGCCTGAACGCCGTCTCCGACGGCCTCCACGTCGTCCTGCCCGCGGCCGCGACGGCGATGGCGGCCGACCTGGACGCCCGCGGCTACGTGCCCGTGCCCGTGGACCTCTCCGAGCTGCTCAAGGGCGGCGGGTCGGTCAAGTGCTGCACCCTCGAGCTGCGCTGAGGACGCCGCGGGCGGCTCGCCGGCACCGCTGCTCGTGGTCCGGCCCCCTACTGTCGCGGCGCAGGAGGCAGTGCGAGAGAGGGGAGGGCCGGTGCCGCAGCAGGAGCAGCGCGTCGTCGTGTGGCGCGACGAGGTGCTGCCGTCCTCGGAGACCTTCGTCGCCAACCAGGTGGGGGCGATGACGCGGTGGCGACCGCTGCTCGCGGGGCTCTACCGCCGCCCCAGCCTGCTCGACGTCGACCCGGCGCTCGTCGTCGCCGGCTCCGGCCGCGTCGCCGGCGTGCACCGCCGGTGGGTGCGTGCGAGCGGGCGCAGCCGCCGCCTCGACGCGCTGCTGGCCCGCCCGGGGGTCCGGCTCGTGCACGCCCACTTCGGCCGCGACGGGATGCTCGTCGCGCCCGCGGCCCGGCGCGCCGGGCTGCCGCTCGTCGTCACCTTCCACGGCTACGACGTCACGCGGCTGCCCGTCGAGCCGCGGACGGGGGCCGCCTACCGCCGGGGCCTGCGCCGGCTCTTCGAGAGCGCGACCGTGCTGGTCGCCGTGTCGGAGTACGTCCGCGAGCGCCTGCTGGCCCTCGGCGCCCCCGAGGCCAAGGTCGTCGTCCAGCCCATCGGCATCCCCCCGGGCCCGCCTCCCCCGCGAGACCCGACGCCCGTCCGCCGTCTGCTCTTCGTCGGGCGGCTGGTGGAGAAGAAGGGCGTCGCCGACCTCCTCGACGCCGTCGCGGCGCTGCCCGAGGAGCTGCGCCGCACCCCCGTCGAGGTGTGCGGCGACGGACCCCTGCGTCCGGAGCTGGAGGCCAGGGCGGCCGAGCGCGGCCTCGTGGTCGAGTTCCGCGGCCACCGCTCGCCCGACCAGCTGCGCGCCGCCTACCAGGGCGGCGGCATCTTCTGCGGCCCGTCCAAGCGGGCGCCCGGCGGGGACGCCGAGGGGCTCGGCATGGTCTTCCTCGAGGCCGCGGCCGCGGGGCTGCCCGTCGTCGCCTACCGCCACGGGGGCGTCCCCGAGGCGGTCGACGACGACGTCACCGGCCTGCTCGTGCCCGAGGGCGACGTCGGTGCCCTCTCCGCCGCCCTCGCGCGCGTGCTCGGCGACGACGACCTCGCGCGCTCGATGGGCGCGGCCGGCCGGGCGCTCGTCGAGCAGCGCTACGACATCACGCGCTGCACGGCCGCGCTGGAGGACCTCTACGACCGGGTCGCCGCGGGCGCGCCCGGCTGAGGAGCCCGCCGCGCCGGGCCCGCTCAGCCCTCCCCGGAGCCGCCGGTCGAGGAGGTGGAGGGCGTCGAGGACGAGCCGGGCGCCGACCCCGAGGACGCCGGGGAGACGGCGTTCGCGACGACGACGAGGTGCTGGTCCCAGACGTCGTAGACGTCGTCCTCCAGGTCCACGCCGTAGGCGTCCTCCAGGACGACGACGTCGAGCAGGCGGACCGTCCCGCTCACCCGCACGTCCTCGCCCGCCGCCACCGAGGCGCCCGCGGGGTCGACGACGAGCACGGGGGTGCTGGCGGCGGGCCCGTCGCCGAGGTCCTCGTCGTAGGCCGTGAGGGCGTCCTCGTCGGTGTAGTCGTAGTCGTCGTACCAGGTCTCGGCGTCCTCGAGGTGCTCCTCGTAGGACTCCGCCTCGACGTCCAGGCCGTCCTTGTCGACGCGGAAGCCGTAGTCGTCGTCGAGCACCTCGGTGACGTCGCCGACGAAGGTCACCTCCAGGCCGACGAGGTCCTCCGCCGCCTCGCCGTCGAGGAGGTCGACGTCCCCGTCGACCTCCTCGGCCACGTCGGCCGACTCGGGCGCCTCGACCTCCTCGCCCCCGCAGGCGGCGAGGGACAGGGCCAGGCCGACGCCCAGGGGCAGCGCGGCCAGGGCGGTGCGGCGGCGGGTGCGGGTGGTGGTGCGCATGGGTCCTCCTGCTGGTGGGGGTGCTGACCTCGACGACGCTCGCGGCGCCACCTGGGGCCGTCGCCTCGGCGGCGTCACCGCTGCGTCACGCCCCTGTCACGCTCGCCTGGACGTCGCACCGCCGGGCGGTGGCCGGGGGCGGGGCCGGGTGCCCCGGTCTACCGTCGGCGTCGTGACGGGCGCCGGAGGAGCGGGGGGCGTCCAGGCCTCGAGGCCGCCGGCGTCCGAGCCCCTCACCGGCGTGCGGACGCTGCTCGTCGAGGACGACGAGGCCATGGCGGTGCTCGTGCGCCTGACGATGGCGGCGGCAGGGGCCGAGGTCGTCCGGGTCGCCGACGGGGACGCGGCGTGGGCCGCCTTCCGCGCCGAGCCGCCCGACCTCGTCCTGCTCGACCTGCGCCTGCCCGGCCTGCCGGGGCTGGAGGTGTGCCGGCGCGTCCGTGCGGCGTCGGCCGTGCCCGTGCTCGTCATGTCGGCGCTGGACTCCACGGCCGACGTCGTCGCCGGCCTGGAGGTGGGGGCTGACGACTACCTCACCAAGCCCTTCGAGGGACCCGAGCTGCTGGCCCGGGTGCGCGCGGTCCGTCGGCGCACGGGCGCGGCGGCGCCCTCCCGGGTGCTGCGCCACGGCGACCTCGAGGTCGACGTCGAGGCGTGCCGGGTGGTCCGCACGGGGCGCGCCGTCGAGCTGACGAGCGCCGAGCTGCGGCTCCTGCAGGCCCTGCTGGAGCGCCCGGGCGAGGTCCGCTCCCGGGAGGACCTGCTGCGGGCGGTGTGGCGACAGGACTTCCTCGGCGGCTCGCGCAGCGTCGACATGGCCGTCCGGCGGCTGCGCCAGAAGCTCGGCGAGGACGGCGACCGGGTCGTCGAGACCGTCCGGGGCGTCGGCTACCGCGTGCCGGCCGGGTGAGGGCGCCGGACCGCCCGTCCGCCGCAGGCCGGCGCCGCGGGCTGGTGCCCGCGGGGACGGCGGCGGCCCTGGCGGGCGTGGTGGCGCTCGTCGTCGTCGGCGTCCCCGTGGCGCTCGGCCTGGTGGGGGCCGCCGGCGCGCAGGACGCCGCGCTGCGCGGCCGGGCCGCCGACCGGGCCGTGCTCGTGCTCGACCTCGCCCCGCTGCTGGACGACGGCGCCTCGGCGCAGGAGCTCGTCGACGGCGCCCGGGGAGAGGACGACCTCGGCGTCGTGCTGGAGCGGGGCGGCGAGGAGACGACCTCCGAGCCGGGTATCTCGGCCGCCTCGGCGCCGCCTGAGGTGCGGCGCGTGACGCTGCAGGGCGGCGAGGCCGTGCTCACCACGGACGTCGACGGGACGCGCACGGCCGTCGCCGGCGTCGGGCGTGCGGGCGACCGGGTCTTCATCTTCGCCGGCGCGGAGGGGGTCCGCGAGCAGGCGCTCTCCCGCGCCCGGGTCGCCGCGGTGCTCGTCCTGGCGCTGGCGCTGCTGGCTGCGGCCGGCGCCGCGGCGCTCGCCCGGGCCCGGCTCGCGCGGGCCGCGGCGGACGCCGAGCGGGAGCGGCGCCTGGCCGCCGACGCCGCGCACGAGCTGCGGACGCCCGTCGCGGCGCTCGTGACGGCGGCCTCGCTCGTCGAGCCGGGCGTCGCCGACCTGCCCCCGAGCAGCCGGGAGCCGGTGCAGATCATGGTCGGCCAGGCCCGGCGGCTGCGGCTCCTGGTGGAGGACCTGCTCGAGCTCTCCCGCCTGGAGGAGGGCCGCGCCGACGTCGAGCCCGAGGACGTCGACCTCGCGGCGCTCGCCCGCGACGTCGTCGAGGCCCACCGCGAGAGTCCCCGGGGCGTCGGCACCTTCGAGCCGGACGTCGCCGTCCCCGTCCCCGTGACGGTCCCCGTCCCCGTCACGGTCTGGGCCGACCGTCGCCTCGTCGCCCGCGTGCTCGTCAACCTCCTCGACAACGCCGACCGGCACGGCGGCGGCGCCGTGCGCGTGGGCGTGGGCCGGGCGGGCCGGTACGGCGTCCTGGAGGTCGAGGACGACGGCCCGGGAGTTCCCGCGGAGGAGCGCGAGCGGGTCTTCGACCGCTTCGCCGGCACGAGCAGCGACGGCGGCCTCGGCCTCTCGCTCGTGCGGGCCGCCGTCCAGGCGATGGACGGCCGCGCCGAGATCCGCGCGGGGGAGTCGGGCGGGGCGCTCGTCGTCGTCTCGCTGCCCGCGGTCAGCGACGGGTGACGTGGTCCCNNNCGTCGGAGGGGACGTCGGAGGGGACGTCGGAGGGGGCGTCGGAGGGGGCGCCGGAGGGGGGCGAGGCCTCGGGCTCCCAGCGCAGGACGTCGCCGGGCTGGCAGCCGAGGGCGGCGCAGATGGCCTCGAGCGTCGTGAAGCGGACGGCGCGGGCGCGGCCGTTCTTGAGGACGGAGAGGTTGGCCGGGGTGATGCCCGTGCGCTCGGCGAGCTCGCCCAGGCGCACCTTGCGCCGGGCCATGACGACGTCGAGGTCGACGACGATCGGCATCAGACCACTTCCGCCAGCTCGTCGTGCTGCTGCGTCGCCTGCACGAGCAGCGCGCGCATCACGACCATGAGCAGGGTGACGCCCGCCCCTGCCACGACGAGGGCGCCGGAGCCGAGCACCGTCCCGGGGTTGCCCTCGCCGGCGACGAAGGTCAGGGCGAGGCTGACCCCGAGGACGAGGGTCGTCGCCAGGGCGGCGGCGCCGGTGAAGACGTCGACGTCCCGCAGCGCCGCGGCGTCGAAGATCGCGTCGGCCTGGACCCGCGAGAGCAGGCGCCAGACGCACACCGCCCCCACCTGCACGCACCCGACCACGGCGAGCGCGAGCGCGAGCGCCGGCCAGCGCAGCCAGGCGAGCTCGGGGTAGGTCAGGGCGCTCTCGGCGGCGAGCAGCGGCAGCACGAGCACCTGCAGCAGGACGAGCCCGAGGACGCCCGCGACGAGGACGACGCGCAGCGCGCGGACGGGGAGGAGGGGGGTGCGGCGCACGGGTACCTGCTCTCGGGACGTGAGATCGGCTGTCAGCAACAACCGCACGGTAGTCGATAGGTGTCACTGGGCGTGCCCCGGGAGCCGTCATGGCGGCGGTGCCGTCCCTCGCCGGTCGCGACCACGACCTCCGTCCCGACCCGGCGCAGGAGCGCAGGCATGATGCCGGCCATGCGCAGGCACCCGGGCCGAGGAGGACGACGCGTCGCCGCGTCCGGGGCTGCCGCGGGGCTGGTGCTGCTCGCGGCCTGCGGCGACGGGCGGCCGCTCGCGAGCGAGCCGGTGCCCTCGCCCGAGGTCGAGCCCGGCGTGCTGGTCTGCCAGGGCGTCGAGGTCCCGCGCGAGGTGCTCACCGGAGGCCGCTCGGGCGAGGACCTCGGCGAGGAGGGCCAGGCCGCGCTGGCCGGCGAGGAGGTGCCCCCCGTCGACGACCTGGCGTCCTGGACCGTCGCGGAGGAGTCGGGCGCGCGCCTGACGCTGCTGCGCGAGCTGCCCGAGCCCGAGGACCTCGGGGCCGGCGACGTCCGCACCCACGAGGTGCTGGCCGTCGCGCGGCCCGGGGGCGCCGAGGGCGAGGGCTGGGTGCTCGCGTCGAGCGCCACGTGCGCGCTGCGGGTCCCTCTCCCCGGCGGGCTGGAGCCGGCGTCGCTGACGCGCGACCCCGCCCGGCCCCTCGACCCGGGCAGCGACGTCGTCGCCCTGCTGGCCACCGAGCTCGCCTGCGCGAGCGGCCAGGACGCGCAGGGGCGGGTCCAGGTCGTCGACGTCGTCCAGGGCGTGCAGGCCGTCGACGTCGTCCTCGGCGTCGAGCCCCTGGAGGGTGGTGCCGACTGCCCGAGCAACCCGCCCACGCCCGTGCAGGTCCGGCTCGACGCGCCGCTCGGCGACCGCGAGGTCCGCGACGCGGGGACCGAGCCGGCCCGGACGCTCGCCCCGGAGCCGGCCGGCCCCTGAGCCGCCCGGCGGGCGCGGGCGCGGGACGCGACGTCCCCCATGCGGCCCATCGCACGGGCCCTGCCCGGCAGGAAGCCCTCCGCGGACGCCCCCCGTCCACCGATACTCGTCCTCGTGCAGGGCGAGAGGGAAGGGAGCGCCGGACGACGGTGGGTGCCTGACCTCCTCGTCGTCCTCGGCACCTCGCTCGCGTGCGTCCTCGTGGCGGGAGCCGCGGCCGGCGTCGCGCTCCTCCTCGACCTCCTCGCGGTGTCGCCCCTGCCCGCGCTCGTCGCCTTCGCCGTCTGCGGCGCGGTGGGCAACCCGGTCGCGCACCGGCTGGTCGACCACGGCCGCGAGGGGGGACGTCCGCTCCTGCGGATCGCCATCGGCCTGTCGCTGAACGCCGTCGCGCTGACGCTGAGCGCGCTGGGTGCGCTCCTGCCGGCCGTCGGGCTCTGCGTCGTCGGCTTCGCCGTTCAGGAGCGTCCGAGCCGCAGGACGCTCCTCGGCGGCAGCCTGATGCTCGTGGTGGCGACGGTGGCGACGTCGACGGCCGGCGTCCTCGTCGGGCGGGGCGCCATCGTGCCCTGGCCGGCCTCCGGCGTCGTGAGCGCCGCGCTCCTCGGCATCTCGCTGTGGGCGGTGGTGACGATCGGGCGCATGGCGGACCAGCGCGCCGGGGCGTCGAGGGCGCTGCTCGCCGCCCAGGCGACCCGGCACGCCGCCGTCGTGGAGGCGGCCCGGCGCGACGCGCTCACCGGCCTGCTGAACCGGCGGGCCCTCGCCGCAGAGGTCGCCACGGCGCTCGCGTCGGCGGCGCCGGGGCGGGCCACCGGGGTCCTGTTCTGCGACCTCGACGGCTTCAAGGCCGTCAACGACGACCACGGGCACCTCGTGGGCGACGACGTCCTCGTGGCGGTGGCCCGCCGCCTCGTCGGGGAGCTCGCCGACGTCCCCGGCTCCCTCGTGATCCGCACGGGCGGCGACGAGTTCGTCGTCCTGCTGCGCGAGCTGCCGGACGTCGGGCGGGTCGAGGAGGTGGCCGAGCGCCTGCGCTCGACCCTCGTCGAGCGCCCCCTGGCGACCGCTCTCGGCGCGCCGCTGGGCATCAGCGTCGGCGCCGCGTGGACCGAGGTCCCGGTCGACGTCGACGAGCTGCTGCGCCGGGCCGACGACGCCATGTACGCCGCCAAGCGGCGCACCCGGGCGGCAGCGCGGGCGTCGGGCCCGGCTCCTTCCCAGCGCGCCCCGTCCGAGGCCGCCCCGTCCGAGGCCGCCCCGTCCGAGGCCGCAGAGCTCCAGGGCACGGCGCAGCGCCCTGCGTCCTGAGCGGCTCCCGTGGCCGTCGTCGACGGCACGAGGCGGGCAGCGCGCGGGCTCGGCGGGACGAGACCGCCCGGCACCTGTGCGAGGCTGCTGGCTACCCTCGACGCGCCTGCCCGCCGGCACCCCGCTGCCTCCGCAGCACGACGATCCAGCTCACGGGGCAGACGGAAGGACGTCCATGACCACGGCCACCACGCCGCGCGCGACCGCCGCGCCCCTGCGGGAGACCTCCTTCGCCCTCGGCGACGAGGTGGTGCCCTACACCTACGGCGACCGCTGCACCGAGGAGCTCGTGGCCGGCCTGGGCGCCGAGCTGGGCGCCGTCGACCGGGTGGTGCTGGTCGCCGACGCCGTCGCGCCCGCGCTGGCCGAGAAGGTCGCCGCCGCGCTCGCCGGCTCGCGGGCGGGCGGGCTGCCCGTCGTCGTCCTCACCCTCACGGCCCGCGAGGAGCTCAAGACGCTGCCCGTCGTCCTCGACCTCGCCGAGCGGGCCGTCGAGGCGGGGGCGACCCGCGGCACCGTCGTGGTCGCCCTCGGCGGCGGTCTCGTCGGCAACGTCGCCGGCATGGTGGCCGCGACCCTCTTCCGGGGCCTGCCGCTGGTCCAGCTGCCGACGACGCCGGTCGCCGCCTTCGACGCCGTCCTGTCGGCCAAGCAGGGCGTCAACCTCTCGGCCGGCAAGAACATGGTCGGCACCTTCTGGACGCCCGCCTCGGTGTGGTGCGACCTCGACTGGCTGCGCGGCGTCGACGAGCGCCAGCTGCTCACGGGGACGGCCGAGATGGCCAAGAACGTGCTCGCCGTGCTGCCGGAGCGCGAGGAGGACCTGCTGACCGCCGTCGACGGCCTCGGGGACCACGGCTCCGACGCGCTGGCCCGGCTGCTGCAGATCGGCGTCGACGCCAAGGCGCCGATGCTGGCCGCCGACCCGCACGAGCGGCGCGAGGCGCTGGTCTTCGAGTACGGGCACACGGTCGGGCACGCCGTCGAGCTGGCCTCGCGCGGCGCGCTCTCCCACGGCGCCTCGGTGGGCTGGGGGATGCTCGCCGCCGCCGAGGTCAGCCGGCGCCTGGGCCTGCTCGACGAGGCCGCCGTCGCCGCCCACGCCCGCGTGCTCACCCCGCTGGGCGTCCGGGCCGGGCACCCGCCCCGGCTCGAGCGCGCAGCGCTGCACCGCCTGCTGCTGCGCGACAACAAGCGCGGCTACCTGCCGGGCACCGGGGACGACGTCGTGCCGATGGTCCTGCTGGAGGCGCTCGGCCGGCCGCTGGCCGGCGAGAACGGGCGCCCGCTCGTGCCCGTGGACGCCGACCTCGTGCACGAGGCCGTCGACGCCGTCCTGCAGCCCAGCTGACCGGGACGACGGGCGAGGGCCCGTCCCCGACGGTCAGCCACGCTCGAGCGGCAGCTGCCCGTCGAGCTCGGCCAGCTGGGCGAAGCTGGCCTCGAGCGCGCCGTAGAGCCCGGCGTGCACCGGCAGGAGCTTGGCGTAGATCGCCGCCGCCTCCGGGTCGGGGGAGACGACGTCGCCCACCTGCACCCGGTCGGCGGCCACCTCGACGCTGGGCACGAGCCCGAGCGCCGTCATCGCGACCACCGCGGCGCCGTAGCCGGAGCCCTGGGTGCCGCTGGGGAAGGAGATGTCCATCCCCAGCACGTCGGCGAGCATCTGGCGCCAGACCGCGGAACGGGCGAAGCCGCCCGTCGCCCGGATCTCGGTGATGTCGTGCCCGGCCTCGCGCAGCGACGCCAGCACGAGCGCGAGCTGCTGGCACACGCCCTCCAGCGCGGCGCGCACGAGGTGCTCGCGCCCGTGGTGGCGCTGCAGCCCGACGTAGGCGCCCCGCGGCAGCGCCGTCCAGTACGGCGCCCGCTCGCTCAGCAGGTAGGGGAGCATCAGCAGCCCGCCGCTGCCGGGTGGCGCCAGGGCGGCGAGGTCGGTCAGCGCCTCCTCCGGCTCGTCGCCGAGCTCGTCGGCGAACCACTCCACGTCCGGCGCCAGGGCGTCGCCGACCCAGCGCAGCACGACCCCGCCGTTGGTGATGGCGCCGCCGACGGCCCACAGCTCCTCGGTGACGGCGTAGCTGAAGGTCCGGCCCTCCGGGTCGACGCCGGGCCGGTCGACGACCACGCGCAGGGCGCCGCTCGTGCCGATGGAGACGCTCGCGACGCCGGGGCGGACGGCACCGACCCCGAGGTTGGCCAGCGGCCCGTCGCCGCCGCCGACGACCAGGGCGACGTCATGGTCCAGGCCGAGGTCGGCAGCGACCTCGGGCCGCAGCGCCAGCCGGTGGGTGACGGGGACGGGCCGGGGCAGCTGCTCGGCCGTGATGCCGGCGATCTCCAGGGCCTCGGCGTCCCAGTCGAGCGTCCGCACGTCGAGCAGGCCGTTGCCGGAGGCCATGGAGTGGTCGACCACCCACTCGCCCGACCAGGCGTGCAGCAGCAGCTCCTTGATGCCGACCCAGCGCACCGCCCGCCGGGCGACGTCGGGGCGCTCCTCGGCGAACCAGACCAGCTTGGGCAGCGGCGACATCGGGTGCACCGGGGTGCCGGTGCGCTGGTGCACCCCCGGGCCCGGGCCCCGGCGGATCCGCTCGGCCTGCGGCGTCGAGCGGCGGTCGGCCCAGGTGACGACGGGCGTCAGCGGGCGCTCGTCCTCGCCCACCGCGACGAGGCTGTGCATGGCGGCGCTGACCCCGATGCCGACGACGGGACCGTGCCCGCCGTCCTCGCCGAGCCGGCCGACGACCCGGCGCACCGCCTCCCGGGCCGCGGCGAGGATGGTCGCCGGGTCCTGCTCGGCCCAGCCCGGCTGGGGCTCCTCCAGCGGGTACTCCACCTCGGCCTCGGCGACGGCGTCCCCGGCGGGCGTGAAGGCCGCGACCTTGGTCGCCGTCGTCCCGAGGTCCACGCCGAGCACCAGCGGCGCCGGCTCGTCCCCGGCGGGCTGGGCTCGGCCGGGAGGCAGGTCGCTCGGGATGGTCACGCCGCCATCCTGGCGCACCGTCGCCGACCCGCGGCCCGACCGCCCGGCGCGCCAGCGGGTCGGCGGGTGAACGGCTGACGAACGTCCGGCGGCCGCGCGGGAGGCCGGCCCGGTGCCTACGCTGCGCTGCA
>NZ_JBBHZF010000023.1:0-63882 GCF_037482365.1 Pseudokineococcus sp. 1T1Z-3 | reverse complement strand
GCCGCCGTCGGCGGCCCAGCGCTCGCGCCTGCGTCTGGAGATATTCCTCGTGCTCGCCCTGAGCCTGGGTGCCTCGGCCGTCTACGCCGTCGTCAACCTCGTGGGCATCCTCACCCAGGGCCCGTTGTCGGCGGCGACGGCGACGCTCAACGCCTCGCGCAGCGCGCGGCCGTGGTTCGACCTCACCTACCAGCTGCTCGCCGTCGCGACCGCGCTCGTCCCCGTGCTGCTGGCGCTGGCGCTGCTCGGGTGGAGCCGCGGCGGGGGGCCGCGCTCGGCCGCCCGCTCCCTCGGGCTCGACCTCTCGGCCCCCGGCCGTGACCTGCTGCAGGGCCTCGGCCTGGCCGCGCTCATCGGCGTGCCGGGGCTGGGGCTCTACCTGCTCGGCCGGGCCCTCGGCGTCACGGCCGACGTGAACCCCGCGGCGCTGGACACCTACTGGTGGACGGTGCCGGTGCTGCTGCTGGCCGCCGTCAAGAACGGCGTGCTGGAGGAGGTGCTCGTCGTCGGGTGGCTGCTGCAGCGGCTGCACGACCTGCGGTGGGCCCCGTACGCGGCCGTCGCGGCGAGCGCGCTGCTGCGGGGCACCTACCACCTCTACCAGGGCTTCGGCCCCTTCGTGGGCAACGTCGTCATGGGCGTCGTCTTCGCCCTCGTCTACCGGCGGACCGGGCGGGTGATGCCGGTCGTGGTGGCGCACACCGTCATCGACGTCGTCGCCTTCCTCGGGTACGCCGCGGTGGCCCCCTGGCTCCTGTGAGCCAGGCTCCTGTGAGGCTGGCCCCTGTGAGGCTGGCTCCGACGGGGCTGGGTCGGGGCGGGCTGGTCGGGCAGGTCCCACGAGCACCTTCGCTGGGCCGGACGGGTGAGGGGCCCACCGCCGGTCGCCCGCGACACTTCATCACTCTGGGTGGCGCGCGAGCACCGGTGGTGACGACGAGCCTGTCTGATGTCACCCTGTCGCCGTGCTGGTACACGACCGTGGGCTGACGGCAGGAGCTCTCACCCGTGCCGTGGACCCGGGCGGCGTCGGCCCGGGAGCCATCGTCGTGGTCGCCACGGGCGCCGTGCTCCTCGCCGGCGGGGCCGTCGGCATGCTCGCCCTCCTCAGCCCGGCGCAGGGGCAGCAGGCCGCCGTGTCCGTGGCGGTGGCGCTCGCCGGCGCCGTCGGCGGCCTCGCGCTGCTGCTGCGCCGCGCCCGCGTCGGATGGCGGCTGCTGCACGCGACGGTCGTCCTCGCGGAGGTCCTGCTCCTCGTCTCGGCGCTGGACGTCCGCGAGGACGACGCCCGGCTCGTCGCGACGACGAGCCTGCTCGTCGTCGCCGTCCTGCCCGCGTCGATCCTCCTGCGGCCGCGCGTCGCCGCCACCCACCTCGCGATCGTCGCCGGCGTCGTGACGGCGTTGCTGCTGTCCGCCCCGGGGGGGTCCTCCGAGGTCGAGGCCGGCGTGGTCGTCCTGGCGCTCGTCGCCACCGGCGTCCTCGGCGTCGTCGTCAGCCGCGCGGCCGTCCGCGCCGAGGCCGACGAGCTGACCCAGCTGCCCAACCGGCGGGCCCTCATGCGCCGTCTCGACGTCGTCGTCGCCGCCGGGCGGTCCGGGCACGCCGTGCTGGCGATGCTCGACCTCGACAACTTCAAGGAGGTCAACGAGACCCACGGCCGCACCGCGGGGGACGCGCGGCTCCTCGCCGTCGCCCGCCGGCTGCGGGCGGAGCTGGGCGGCAGCGGCCTGCTCGCCCGGCTCGGGGGCGACGAGTTCGTCTGGGTCACGGAGGGCCCCGAGGACGTCGCGCGCGCCCGGCTCGCCGAGGCCGTGGCCGACCTGCCGGACGAGCAGCGGGTCTCCTACGGCCTCGCCGTGCTCGGCGAGCTCGACTCGGCGTCCACGTGGCGCCAGCGCGCCGACGCCGAGCTCTACGACGCCAAGCGCCGTCGCCGGGGCCTCGCACCGGCGAGCCTGGACACCCCCGAGGCCGAGGAGCTGCTGCGCGCCATCACCGACGGCGAGCTGGTCGTCCGTTACCAGCCGGTCGTCGACCTCGCCTCGGGCACGCTGGAGGGCGTCGAGGCGCTCGTGCGCTGGCAGCACCCCGAGCGCGGCCTGCTCGCCCCCGACACCTTCCTGCCGCTCGCCGAGGCGACCGGCATCGTCGACCTGCTCGGCGCGCGGGTGCTGCGCGCCGCCTGCCACGAGGTGCGGGCCTGGCAGCAGCGGACGGGCACCCGGGCGGGCGTGGCCGTCAACGTCTCCGGGGTCGAGCTGGCCTCACCGGCCTACCCCGCGCGCGTGCTGCGCGCGCTGGCGGACTCGAGCCTGCCCCCCGGTGACCTCGTCCTCGAGGTCACCGAGACCGTCTTCGCCGAGGCGCCCACCATGACGGCGTCCCTCGAGGAGCTGCGGCGCGCCGGCGTCCGGGTGGCGGTCGACGACTTCGGCACCGGCTGGTCGACGCTCTCCCGCCTCGACCAGCTGCCCGTCGACGTCCTCAAGCTCGACAAGTCCTTCGTCGACCGCGTGGTGCCGGGGCAGGGGTGCACGCCCGTCGTCGACGCCGTCCTCGCGATGGCCCACGCGCTCGACCTCGCCGTGACCGCCGAGGGGGTCGAGCACGCCCACCAGGTGCTCGCCCTCAAGGAGGCCGGCTGCCACGCCGCCCAGGGCTACCACCTGCAGCGGCCGGTACCCCTCGACGAGGTGGCCCTGCACGGGAGAGGCCTCGACGGGACGGCCCACCGCGCCGTCGCCTGAGATCTCGGGGGCCGGCTCAGGCGACGGGCTCAGGCGGCGGGGCCCCGGGGCCCGCCGTCCAGGCACCGACGTCGGCGGGGGCCGGCTCGACGTCCCGGGTGCTCCAGAGGAAGCCGACGACCATGGCGAGGACGAGCAGCAGCACCAGCCACCAGAACACCCGCCACAGCGAGCGCTCCAGCTCACCCGCGCCGCCGACCGGCGTGGCGGACGACGGGCGGCGCGAGGCCGGGCCCTCGCCCACTACGCCGTCGGCCGGCGGCGCACGACGAGCACGCACGTGTCGTCGTCGAGATCGGCGCCGTCGGCGGTGAAGTGGTCGACGACGAGGTCGCGCAGCGCCGTCGCGTCGGCGTCCTCGGGCGCCGAGGCGACGAGCGCCTCCAGCTCGTCGATGCCCTGGCGCAGCGGCCGGTCGCGGCGCTCCAGGAGGCCGTCGGTGTAGAGGACCAGCGAGGCGCCCGGCGGCAGGTCGACCTCGGCCTGGTCGACGACCGTCTTGGCCGCCGCCACGCCGATCGGCGTCGTCAGCGCCTGGTCGAGCCGGTGGACGCCGAGCCCCGGGGTCAGCAGCAGCGGCGGGGGGTGCCCGGCCTTGGCGTAGGTGACGGCGCAGCCGTCGCCGACCTGCGCGCAGACGACGCGGGCGTACACGCACGTCGCGAGGCCGGCCATGCCGAGCCCCCGCACGAGCAGGTCCAGCTGGCGCAGGACGGCGCCGGGCTCGTCGCCGCTCCAGGCGTAGGAGCGCAGCACCGAGCGCAGCTGCCCCATCGAGGCCGCCGCGGCGAGGTCGTGGCCCATGACGTCGCCGATGGCGACGCCGAGGCCGCCGTCGGGCAGGTCCAGGACGTCGTACCAGTCGCCGCCCACCTCCGCGCCCACGGCAGCGGGCAGGTAGGTGGCGGCCAGGTCGAAGTCGTCGACCTCGGGCAGGTCGGGCAGCAGGTCGCGCTGGAGCGTCAGCGCGGCGGCGTGCTCGCGCTCGTACAGGCGCGCGTTGTCGATGGCCAGGCCCGCCCGCACGCCGACGTCGGCCATGGTCGCGAGGTCCTGCGGGCTCGGCGGCGGACCGTCGCCGAGGACGAGCCCGAGGGCGGCGGTGGTGCGGCCCCGGGCCCGCAGCGGCACGAGGACGACCCGGCCGAGGCCCATGGTCCGCAACGCCTCGGCGGCGGCCGGGTCCGTCAGCCGGCCCGCCATCTCCTCGACGTCGGCGTCCCAGGTCGTGGCCGTCGTCACGGCGCCCGAGAGCACCTCGGCGAGCAGGGACAGCTCGACGGTGCCGCTCCACGGCTCGCCGGCGAGGGCGTCGGCGACGTCGGCCAGCGCCTCGTCCCCGTGGGCGACGTGGACGCTGCGGGCGCGGCCCGAGGCGTCGGAGGCGACGGCGAAGGCCCACCGCGCGAGGTCCGGCACCACCAGGCCGGGCAGGAGGGCGAGCGCCTCGTCGCTGTCGAGCCGGCTGGACAGCGCCGTGCTGACCCGGGCCAGGGCCTCCAGCCGCGCGTTGGCGCGCCGCGCCGCCTCCAGCGCCCGGTCGCGCTCGGCGGCGGCCTCCACGCGGGCCGTGACGTCGGACTGCACGCCGACGTGGTGGGTGAGGCGGCCGTCCGCGTCGAAGACCGGGCTGATGACCACCTCGTTCCAGAAGGCCGTGCCGTCCTTGCGGAAGTTGAGCAGCACCTCGGTGACGGGCTCGTCCTCGGCCAGGGCCTTGCTGATGCGGGCCACGGCGTCGCGGTCGGTGCCCGGCCCCTGGAGGAAGCGGCAGTTCCGGCCGCTGACGTCGGCGAAGGAGTAGCCCGTCGTCCGCTCGAAGGCGGGGTTGACCCACACCAGCGGGTTGTCCTCGCGGTGGGGGTCGCTGATGCTGAAGGACAGGTCGGTGGACAGGACGGCGCGGTGGCGCAGGTCCCCGACCTCCTGCAGCTCGGCGACCGCCTGCTGCTCGCGCAGCGGCAGCATGACGACGAGCGCGTGGGTGGCCAGCGGCGGTGGGGCGTCCACGAGGGGGATGCCGACGACCCACAGGGCCTCGCGGGCGCTCGTCGCGTCGGACTCCCGCGCCGCGGTGATGGCCTCGCCCGTGACCGGCTCGCCGGAGGCGACCCGCCGCAGCGGCGCAGGCCCGTCCTCAATGTCCTCGCCGGAGGCGTCGCGCAGGCCGGCGACGCGTGACCAGTACGCGATGCCCGCCGGCAGGCTCGTGCCCGGGGCCAGCTGCTGGGCGAGCGCGTTGGCGAAGACGACGTCGCCGTTGTCGAGGTCGACGACCAGCACCGCGGCGGGCGCGTCCTGGACCACCTGGGGCAGCCCCGCCCCGCGCAGCCCCGCGCCGGGCAGCCCTCCACCAGACAGCCCCTCACGGGACAGGTCTGCACCGGACAGCCCCGCCCCGGCCAGACGTGCCGCCTGGTCGGCCCCCGCGATGTCGCTCACGTCGTCGATCCTAGGAGTCGCGCCACGACCGGCAGCACCGCTCGCGGTGACCGTGACCGTCTCGACGTCTGCCCGCTCAGGGAGGCGGCCGGCGGCCGGCGCGGACCGCGTCCAGCCAGGTGCGCGCGCCCGCGAAGGCGGCGTCGTCGGTGCCGGGGCGCACGAGGACCGGGCGGGCGTCGGCGCGGGGGTAGGAGCCGAGGAAGCGGACCTGGGCGCAGAAGCGGTGCAGGCCGAGCAGCGCCTCGGCGACGCGGGCGTCCTCCACGTGGCCCTCGGCGTCGATGGCGAAGCAGTACTGCCCGAGGGCGTCCCCCGTGGGCCGCGACTCGATGCGCGTGAGGTTGACCCCGCGCGAGGAGAACTGCTCCAGCAGCTCCAGCAGCATCCCGGGGTGGTCCTGGGGCTGGAAGGCGATGACCGTCGTCCGGTCGGCACCCGTGGGCGGGGGCGGCGGCGTCGGCGGGCCGACGAGCACGAAGCGGGTCACCGCGCCGGCGGTGTCGCCGACGTCGCGGGCCAGCACCTGCAGGCCGTACCGGTCGGCGGCCACGCCCGCGCAGAGCGCCGCCTGGTAGGTCGGGGCGGGGGCGCCGGCCGCGAGGCCTGCGGCCGCCGCCGCCGTCGACGCGCTGGGCACGTAGGCGGCCTCGGGCAGGTGCGCGGCGAGCCAGCCGCGGCACTGCGCCTGCGCGTGCGTGTGCGTGCTGACGACGGCGACGTCCTCCGGCCGGGTGCCGGGGCGGGCCGCGAGGACGAAGGACACGGGCACGAGGGCCTCGGCGACGACGACGAGCGGGTCACCGCCGGCGAGCCCGTCGAGCGTGGCGGGCACCCCGCCCTCGACGGAGTTCTCCATCGGCACCATCGCGGCGTCGAGCTCGCCGGCGCGCACCGCGGCCAGCGCCGCGTCGACGCTGGCCGCGGGCACGCGCTCGGCGTCGTGCTCGCCGCGCGCAGCCAGCACGTCGCCGAGCGCGGCGTCGGTGAAGGTGCCCTCGGGCCCCAGGTAGCCGTAGCGGCGGGAGGTGGCGCCCCGGGCGGGCAGGCTCACTCGCCCCCGCCCGGCGCGGCGCCCTCGTCCCCGCTGCCGAAGCCGCCCGGCGCCGCGCTGCCGGCGGGCGTGACGGCCGTGCCCGCACCGGAGCGGCCGGAGCCGTTGCTCGACCCCTTGTCCGCGCCCGAGCCCTTCTCCGAGCCCAGGAGCCCCAGCAGGTCGATGCCGGTGGAGCGCCGGACCGTCTCCAGCGTCTCGTGGAGGTTGCCGGCGACCGAGCGGGAGAGCGCCCCGGCGCCGTCGTTGGAGATGACGGTGAGGTCGTCGATGGAGCCGAGGGGGGCGGCCAGGGCGCTCGCCATCTCGGGCAGGACGTCGACGAGCATCTGCAGACGGGCGGCGTCGCCGTACCCGGCGAAGGCCTCGGCGAGCTCGCGGCGGGCGGCCGCCTCGGCGCGGCCCTTGGCCTCGATGGCGGCGGCCTCGGCCTCGCCCTCCAGGCGCTGGGCGTCGGCCTGGGCGGTGCGGCGGGCCAGCTCGGCGTCGGCGGCCAGGCGGACGGCGTTCGCCTCGGCCTCGGCGCTGATCCGCAGGCGTGCGGCGTCGGCGTCGGCCGACAGCCGGGTGCGCTCGGCCGCGGCCCTCGCGTCGGCGACGGAGGAGTTGGCGCGGCCCTCGGCCTCGTACTGGACGGCGCTGCGGCGGGCCTGCGCCTCCTGCTCGGTCTTGTACCGGGCGGCGTCGGCGGGCTTGCGGACGTCGGTGTCCAGCTGGGTCTCGGTCAGCGACGCCTGGCGCTGGGCCACCCGCTCCTGGACGGTGAGGACCTCCTGGTCCTGCGCCGCCTTGGCCAGGGAGCCGGCCGCCTCGGCCTCGGCCTGCGCGCGGTCGGTGTCGGCGCGGAAGCCGGCCTGGCGCAGGGCCAGGTCGCGCTCGGCCTCGGCGACGAGCTGCTGGGCCGCGGCCTCGCGCTGGGAGGACTCGCGCTGGGCGTCGGCCTCGGCGATGGCGGCGTTGCGGGCGGCCGCGGCGGCCTCGGGCCGGCCCAGGTCGCGCAGGTAGTTGCTGTCGTCCGAGACGTCCTGGATCTGGAACGTGTCGAGGACCAGGCCCTGGTTGTTGAGCGAGGACACCGACTCGTCGGCGACCTGGCGGGCGAAGGCGGCGCGGTCGCGGATGATCTCGTCGACCGTCAGCGTGCCGACGATCGAGCGCAGCGAGCCGGCGAGCACCTCCTGGGTGAAGGCCTCGATCTCGTCCTGCTGGTGCAGGAAGCGCTGCGCCGCGGCGCGCACGTTGTTCTCGGTGCCGCCCACCTTGACGATCGCGACGGCATCCAGGTTGAGCCGGATGCCCTGCTGGGAGACCGCCCCGCGGATCTGCACCCGGATGGAGCGGGAGGCCAGCGACAGCGCGTAGGCCTGCTCGACGAAGGGCTTGACGAAGACGCCGCCGCCCATGACCACGCGCTGGCCGGACAGGTCCATGGAGGACTCGCCGGTCTCGGGGTTGAGCACCGGCTTGCCGCCCTTGCGCCCGACCACGACGAGCGCCTCGGAGGGGTTGGCGATCTTGTAGCGGCGCACCGCCATGAGGAGCAGCACGAGGAGGACGACGACCGCGACCCCCCCGAGCACCAGGGTGGCGAGCAGTCCTGCGGCGATCTCCATGGGTGTCCCGCTCCTTCGTCGCTCCGGCCGCGCCGCCCCCCGGGCGCCCGCGCCGCACGCCGCCGTCGGCGCGCGGGCCACAGCATGGCGCACGGGGGCCGGGCGTCCGTGCCGCCTGTGGACGACCGGCACCGGACGGGTGGTCGACCTCCCCCGGCCGAGGGTGCGCCCCCGCGCGGGCCCGGCCACGCTGGACCGGTGGCAGCGCAGAGCGGGTTGAGGAGCCGGGCGGCGTCCAGGGCGGACCGGGCGCGGCAGTGGGCGGTGCTCGCCGGCGCGGTGGTCGCGGCCGTCGTGGCCTTCGTGGGGTCGGGCGCGCTCGGAGGGACGCCGATCGACGAGGCGGCGGGCGGGGCGCTGTCGGCGACGTCGACGCTCGTCGCCCCGGCCGGGCCGGCCTTCTCGATCTGGGGCGTCGTCTACGCGGGCCTGCTGGCCTGCGCGGTGTGGCAGCTCGCCGTCGCCCCGCCGTCGGACCCGCGGCAGCGCCAGGTCGGGTGGTGGCTGATCGCGTCACTGCTGCTCAACGCGCTGTGGATCGTCGTCGTGCGGGCCGGCTCGGTGCTCGCCTCGGTGCTCGTCATCGGCGCGCTCGTCGCCGTGCTGGCCGTCGCGCTGGCGCGCCTGGCCCGCACCGGCGCAGGGAGCGCGCGGCGAGGGCCGGGGCGCTGGGTCGAGGCGCTGCTCGTCGACGGCGTCACGGGCCTCTACCTGGGCTGGGTGCTCGTCGCGACGGTCGCGAACGTCGCCTCCTGGCTGGTCCAGGCCGGCGCCGGCGGCCTGGTGCTGGGCGAGGTCGCCTGGGCCGTGGTCGTCCTCGCCCTCGCGGCCGGGCTCGCGTCGTGGGTGTGCTGGCGCACCGGCCGGCTCGCGCCCGCGCTCTCGGCGTCCTGGGGGCTGGCGTGGATCGGCGTGGGGCGGGCCTCGGGCGAGCTGACGTCCGGCGTCGTCGCGGTCGTGGCGGCCCTGGCGGCGCTCGTCGTGCTCGGCGCCGGGGTCACCGCCCGGGTGCGCGCCGGCCGGGCGACGCCGGCCTGACGTCGGGCGCCGGCGCACGTCCTGGGCAGGCGCTGCCGTCGTCGCCTCCGCTCGAGCACGGGCTCACCCGAGCACGAGCGTCTCCACCAGCAGCCAGAGCCCGAGGAGCACGAACAGGGCGCCCGCGCCGAGGCGCACCGCCCGCTCGGGCAGGCGGGTGCCGACGTAGGCGCCGACGACGATCGCCAGGGCGCTCGCGACCACCATGCCGATGGTCGCCCCCAGCCAGGTCCCGGCCACCTGGGCGAGGCCGGCGTCGCGGGCGGCGAGCGTGATGGTCGCGAGCATGGTCTTGTCGCCCAGCTCGGCGAGGAGGAAGGAGACCAGCACGGTCACGAAGGCCGAGCGGCCCGCCCGTGCCGGGCCGTCCTCCTCCTGCGCCCCGCCCTCCTCGGCGCCGGGACGCAGCGTCCACACGCCGAAGCCGACGAACAGCAGGCCCGCGACGACGCCGACGGCCGTGGTCGGCAGCGCGCTCCCGACCGCCGCGCCCAGCAGGACCGACGCCAGGTTGAGCAGGGCCGTCGCGACGGCGACCGCGGCGAGCACGACGGCCGGGCGGTAGCGGGTCGCGAAGGTCAGCGCCATCAGCTGGGACTTGTCGCCCAGCTCGGCGGCCACGACGACGCCGGTGGCGATGGCGGTCGCGACGAAGAAGTCGTCCACGGGTGCTCGGTCCCCTCGGGTGGGGCGCGCCCGACCGGCAGCGGGGACGCCTCCGGCCGCGCGCACGGGTGCGCTGGCCGAAGGTCTCGCCCACCCGGGCGGCGCGAGCGGGCGCCGGGGCCGGGTCCGCGGTACCGGGTGCGCCCGTCGGGACGGACGCGGCCAGTGTGTCGACACCGCGGTTGGGGGCTACTCCCCTTCGTGGAACGGGAGGGAACCTACCCCAGGGGGCGCCGGGGGAGCACGGGCGGCCCAGGGGTGGGCCGCGGCCGCGCAGGGGGGCCCGCCGCCCGGCCACCTACCCTCGACGGTGTGCTGCCTCCCCGTGCCCTCCTGACGCTGCTGGTCGCGGCGCTGCTGGGCGTGCTGACGGCCGCGCCGGCCGCGGCGGCAGGCGGGGGAGCCGGTGGCGCGACGGACGCCTCGTCCGGTGCGGCGGCCTCGTCCAGCATCGGCGCCGTCCCCGGCCCGGTCGTCCTCGTGGGCGTCCCCGGCCTGCGGTGGAGCGACGTCACCCCGGTCGACGCGGGCGGCGGGGCGCTCGTCGACGACGTGCCGGTCGTGCAGGGCCCCGACGGCCGTCCCCGGGCCGCGGCGAGCACCCCGACGCTCGGCGCGCTGCTGCGCGACGGCGGCGTGGGCGACGTCGCCGTCCGCGGGGTCACCTCGAGCGCCTGCCCGGCGGACGGCTGGCTCGCCCTCTCCTCGGGCTCCCGCTCGCTCGACCCGCGCCCGGGGATGCCCGTCGCGGCCGCCGACGGCGAGGGCGCCGAGCCGGCGCCCGAGGAGGTGCAGACCCGCTGCACCCGGCTCCTGGAGCCGCAGGACGGGGCCGTCGGCCGCTGGTCGGTCTACGCGACCGCCCTCGCGGAGCAGGAGTACGACGCCCGGCCCGGGCTGCTGGGGGACACGCTGGCCGCCGCCGGCGTCCCCACCGCCTCGGTGGGACCGGGCGCGGCGGTGGCGCTCGCGACCTCCGGCGGCACGCTGGTGGGCCCGCACGCCGACCGGCCGGGCGACCCGGCAGAGCTGGGCGCCGCGGTGGCCGAGGCGCTCGGGGGCGGGGCGCGGCTCGTCGTCGTGGACGCCGGCAGCGTGCTGGCCGACGCGCGGCCCGACGGCGAGGGGTCTGCCGAGGTCCCCGAGGCCGGGGCCACCGCCGTCGTCGAGACCCTCGACGCCCGCGTGGGCGCCGTCCTCGCCGCCGTGCCGGAGGGCGCCACGGTCTACGTGGCCTCCCTCGCCGACGCGACGTCGACCGCGCACCTGGGCGCCTTCGCCGCGACCGGTCCGGCGCCCGCGGGCGTCGCGGCGCGCTACGACGGCACCCTCGTGGGCGCGCGGTCGACCCGCCAGGACGGCCTGCTGCAGACCACCGACCTCACGCCCGCCGTGCTCGCGGCGCTCGGCGTCGACGCGCCCGGGCGGCTCGTCGGCTCGCCGGTGCTCCCGGTCGAGGCCGGGCTGGACGCCGAGGAGCGGCGCGCCGTCGTGCTGGACCTCTCCCGGGCCGCGGTGGAGGTTCGCCCGGTCGTCGGGCCCTTCTTCTACGCGTTGTACGGCTCCCAGCTGCTCGTCTACGGGCTCGGGGTGGTGGCGCTGCGACGACGGTGGGGCGGCGCCGGCGGCCGGCGTCGGGTGCTCGCGTGGCTGCGGCGGGTCTCCGTCGTGTCCGCGTCGGTGCCCGTCTCGACCTTCCTCGCGAACCTCGTGCCGTGGTGGCGCGCGGAGGCCTCCGCGCTCGTGCTCGTGGTCGCGGTCGCCGGCTGGACGGCCGTCGTCGCGGCGGTCGCGCTGCTCGGGCCGTGGCGGCGGGGGGTGCTGGGGCCGCTCGGCGCGGTCGCGGGGACGACGGCGGCGGTGCTGGCGGTCGACGTCGTGCTCGGCTCGACGCTGCAGCTGTCCAGCCTCATGGGACCCAACCCCATCGTCGCGGGGCGCTTCTACGGCCTCGGCAACCCGCCCTTCGCGCTCTTCGCGACCGGGTGCCTGCTGCTCGCGACGGCGCTCGCGAGCCGGCTGCTGCAGCGCGGCCGCGGGAAGTGGGCGGTGGCGGTCGTCGTCGCGCTCGGGGTGGGTGCCGCCGTCCTCGACGGGGCCCCCGGGCTCGGCAGCGACTTCGGCGGGCCGCCAGCCATCGTGCCGGCCTTCGCGATCCTCGCGCTGCTCGTGGCGGGGGTGGCCATCACCTGGCGCCGGGTCGTGGTGATCGGCGGCGGGACGGTCGTCGTCATGGCCGGGCTCGCGACGCTCGACTGGCTGCGCGCGCCCGCCGACCGCACCCACCTGGGGCGCTTCGTCGAGACCGTGCTCGACGGCGGCGCCGCCGAGGTCGTCGGCCGCAAGGTCGCCGCCAACCTCTCGGTGCTGACGGGCAACCCGCAGGGCCTGCTCGTGCCGATCGCGGCGCTGTTCGTCGCGCTCGTGCTGCTGCGGCCGGGGGCCGCGGGGCCGCCCGCGCTGCGCCGGGCCTTCGACCGCAGCCCCGCCCTGCGCGCCGGCTTCGGCGCCTGGCTGGTGCTCATCCTCATCGGCTTCGCCGTCAACGACTCGGGGACCTCGATCCCCGCCGTCGCCGCGACCCTCATGGTGCCGCTGCTCACCGCCGCCGGCGCCCGCGCGCTGGAGGACGACCTGACGCCGTCGTCGCCCCTCGTGACGGCCTCCGCCGACCCCGCCGGCGAGCCCGCCGTCCGCTAGGCGCCGCCGCCCTCGGCGGGACGGGCCGTCGTCCGCTCGTCCTTCGGGACGACGGCGCCGAGCTGCCCGCGGGCGGCCAGGGCGCGGACGACGTCGCGGTACTGCCTCCCCCGGTGCAGCTGGGCGCGCAACCCGCGGCCCGAGACCCGGTGCTGCAGGGCGCAGGGCACCTCGACGACGCGCTGGCCGGCGCGGAGCAGGTCGATCGTCATCGCCGTCTCGACGCCCCACCCCGGCGCCAGCGGCCGGGCGCTCTCGAAGGCGTCGCGCGTCAGGCACCGCATGCCCGACAGCGGCTGGGTCGGCGTCCACCCCGTCGCGGCGACGATCCCCCGCCGGGCCAGGCCGACGACGAGCCCGCGACCTCCCCCGGGGGAGGACTGCCGCGGCAGGACCGCGACCGCGACGTCGGCCTCGCCGGCCAGCACGGGCACCGCCAGGGCGGCCGTGGCCGCGGCGGTCTCGCCGAGGTCGGCGTCCACGAGCAGCAGCGCGCGCGGCTCGTCGGTGGCCAGCGCCCGGCCCTCGGCGTCGTGGACGACCCCGTCCGGCGGCCGCTCGAGGTCGCGCAGCAGCGCCGCTCCGCTCTCCAGGGCCGCGGCCTTGCCGCGGTTGCGGTGGTGGCGGACGACGCGGGCCCCGGCAACGCGCGCGGTCAGCGCCGTCCGGTCGGTGCTGCCGTCGTCGACGACCACGACGACGTCGACGCCCTCGATGGTCCGAGCGGCACGCACGGTGGCGGCGACGCGCTCCTCCTCGTCCTTGGCGGGGATGACGACGGCGAGGCGCACGGGCGCACGCTACCCAGGGCGGGTGCGCCGCTGCGGCAGGCGCTGTCAGCGGGCCCGGGCAGCGAGGCGCCGCTCCTGCCACCTGAGCACCGCCCAGGCGAGACGGTGGCCCAGGGGCGAGCGCGTCCGCTGCAGCCGCTGCAGGAGCGCGAAGAGCCTGCGGTCACCCGGGTCGTCCTGGTCGAAGGCCACCATCGGCACACGGGTACCCATGCGTGACGGTACGTCTGGCTCCCGGGCCGGCGCAGGGCCGGCGGCCGAGGTGCCGGTCAGCCGCAGCCGACGCCCCCGGCGCCCAGCAGCAGGGCCAGGAGGAAGCCGGCCCCCCCCCGAGCCGTCGTCCGGTGCGTGCGCGCGGCAGCGGCGGGGTCGGCCCGGACAGGAGGCAGAAAGCGGGGATCCCGACCAGCGGGACGAGGAGCACGAGCCAGCCCCAGCCCCACCCGGTCATCCGCCAGGTGCGGGGGGCGGTGCTGACGGCCACCACCGCCGTCAGCCACGCCATGCCGCTGGCCACGAGCAGCCATCCCGGGACCGAGACGTCGAAGAGGGAGTACGCGGTGGTCGAGGCAGGCCCGCGCTCGACCTCCACGTCGGGGGCGAGCGCCCGGAGCTCGTCGGCGACGTCGCCCGTCACCGCCACGGCGCCCTCGGGGACGTAGGCCGCCTCGTCCACGTCCGCGAGCGACGTGCCCGGTGGCAGCGAGGTCACCGGGGCGGAGCGCTCCACCAGCCCGGACCGCCACCGCACCTCCTGGGTGCTCCAGCCACCGCGGTCCGCGCGGGCGTCGACCCCTTCCCCGAGCACCTCCACCGACGACGTCCGGCCGGCGGCCAGGTCGGCGCGCAGCCGCTCGAGGGAGGAGGGGTGCACCCCGAGGAGGACCACGAGCAGGGCGAGGAGCAGGGACGCCGCGAGCAGCCCCAGCCGTACCCGGCGCCAGCGCCGCGCCGTCGGCCAGGCCCGCAGCCGCCCGACCGCCGGTCCTGGGACCCCGGGCTCCGCGCTCATCCACCCAGGCTAGGTGGCCGGCCGGCCGACGAGGCGGACCACTGGGCCGACCACGACGCGGTCGTCGGGGGTCGCCGCAGGTCGGCCGGCTCTCGTCCGGGGGCGGCAGGACGCCGTCCTCCACGGCTGCTGGCGTCCTCGGCCGCAGCGGCTCACAGCCCGCCGCGCAGCGCGGCGATGGGCTCGAGGGTGGCCGCCTTGACCGCCGGGTAGGTCCCGGCGACGAGGCCGATGAGCCCGCCGAGCAGCGCGGCGCCGAACGACATGGGCAGGGACAGGACGGGCACCCACTGCTGCACGAGCGAGACGCCGACGACGGCCATGACGCCGACGGACGCGCCCACGACCCCGCCGAGGAGGCCGAGGACGACGGACTCGACGAGGAACTGCCCGGCCACCTGGCGGCGCGTCGCCCCGAGGGCCCGCCGCAGCCCGATCTCGCCGCGCCGCTCCAGCACCGACAGCAGCGTCACGTTGGCGATCCCGAGCCCGCCGACGAGCAGCGCGACGGCGCCGAGGGCGAGGAAGGTCGCGTTGAGGTCGCCCTGGACCGCCTCCCGGGCGCTCGACTGCTCCGGCGGCGTCTGGACGGCGAAGCCGTCGGGGTTGGCGGGGTCCAGCGCGATCGGCGCCTGGCGGGCCACGAGCGGCCCGGCGCCGACGTCGATGCGCACCTGCAGCTCCTGCGGCGCCAGCAGCCCCCAGTCCGCGCGCGCGGTGCCCAGCGGCATGACCACCGCCTGCAGCAGGTCGGTCCGCCGGACCATGCCGTCGACGACCCCGATGACGGTGTAGGGCTCCTCGCCGAGGAAGACCGTCGGCTGGCTGTCGACCCGGGTGACGCCGAGGCGCTCGGCGGCGCCCGCCCCCAGCACGACCACCCGGTCCCCGCGCTCGTCGTGCCCGGCGTCGAAGAACCGTCCGGTGACGACGCGGCCGCGCACGGCCTCGAGCAGGCCGGGCGAGGCGGCGACGACGGGCGGCGACACGGCCGCCGGCGCGGAGGGGTCGTTGACCGGGACGGCCGTGACCTCGGCGTCGCCCACGTCGACGGTCGCGAGCGCGCCCACCGCCTCCACCCCGGCGAGGCGCTCCACGCGCTCCTGGGCGTCGAAGGGCAGCCGACCCGTGGCCCGCTCCTGGCCGCCGCGTGTGGTGGCGCTGCCGGCCTGGACGACCACCTGCGTCGCGGCGACGGCGTCGAACTGGCGGCCCACCTGCCCCGCCGCGGTCTGGGCGAGCCCGATGGTCACGACGAGCGAGGCGATGCCGAGCACCGTGCCGAGCATCGTCAGGGCCAGCCGCCCGGGCCTCGCGCCGACGCTCGCGACGGCCTCGGACAGCAGGTCCCGCACGTCGAAGCCGTCGCCGCGCTGCCAGGGCGGCCGCCGTGGACCACCGTCGCCCGGGTCTCGCCGGCCACGCCGCAGCGCACCCAGCCGGCCTCCGAGCCGCGTGCCCGCCAGCCGGCCCCCCAGCCGGCCCCCGGCCGTGCGCAGGGCGCGCGCGGCCCGGCCGCGCCGCCGTCGAGAAGGGGCGAGCGCCGGGTCGTCGAGGACGTCGTCCAGCGTCGCCGAGGCCGCCCGCGCGTCCCTCACACCTCCGCCAGCAGGCCGTCGCTGATGCGTACCCGCCGCCGCGCCCGCGCCGAGACGACCGGGTCGTGCGTGATGACGACGAGCGTCAGCCCGCCCGCGTGCAGCTCGTCGAAGAGGTCGAGCACGGCCGCCGAGCTCACCGAGTCGAGGTTGCCCGTGGGCTCGTCGGCCAGCAGCAGGCTGGGGCCGGTGACGACGGCCCGGGCCACGGCCACCCGCTGGCGCTCGCCGCCGGACAGCGTGGTGGGCGCGGCGTGCAGCCGGTGCCCCATCCCGACCCGCTCCAGCGCGGCGCGGGCGCGCTCCTCCCGCTCGCCGCGCGGCACGCCGCTGTACAGCGTCGCCAGCAGCACGTTCTCCAGGACGGTGCGGTGCGGCAGCAGGTGGAACTGCTGGAACACGAAGCCGATGCGCCCGCCGCGCAGCTGCGCCCGACGCCCCTCGGACGTCGCCGAGGTCGGGACGCCGTCGAGCAGGTAGTCCCCGCCCGTCGGCCGGTCGAGCAGGCCGAGGACGTGCAGCAGCGTCGACTTGCCCGACCCCGAGGGCCCCACCACCGAGACGTACTCGCCCTCGCGCACGAGGAGGTCGACGCCGGCCAGCGCCTGCACGGGCGGTGACCCCGAAAAGCTGCGGGTGAGGCCGACGAGCTCGACGACGGGCGCCGCGCCCCCGGATGCCCCAGCCCCGGTCACCGCAGCCCCGGTCGCCACGGTCACGGTCGCACCTTCCCGGGGAGCGTCGGGGTCATCGGCCGACGACGACGAGGTCGCCCGCGGCCAGGTCCCCGCCCGTGATCTCGGCGTAGCCGTCGGCGGCGAGCCCGGTCGTCACCGTCACGAGCTCGGTCTCCCCGGCCTGGCCCGTGCTCACCTCGACCCGGGACTCCCCGCCGGCCCCGGCGGTCAGGGCGGCGAGCGGCACGGCGAGGACCTCACCGCTGGTCGAGCTGACCGGCACGGTGATCCGCACGTTCTGCCCCTGCAGCGCGGCCAGCTGGTCGTCGGTGAGGTCGCCGAGCGTGAAGCTGACCCGGGCGCGGTCGGTACCGCCGGACTCGCCCGACCCGGAGCCCTCGGACTCCTCGTCCTCCTCGCCCTCCTCGCCGGAGCCGGAGGCCGACCCGCCGTTGGAGCCCCCCGCCTCGACGGAGGAGACGCTGGCGTCCACCGTCTCGCCGTCCGGCACCTGCAGCACCGCGGCCATGCCCTCCTCGAGCAGCTGGGCGTCGCCCGTGGCGGCCGAGGCGACCACTTCCAGGGTCGCGCCCGAGACCTGCGCCACGGCGCCGGAGACCGTGCCGCCGCGCTCGACGAGCACCTCGTCGACCCGGCGGGGCAGCGACGGCAGGAACACGACCTCGGACGCGGGCAGCGGCGTGACCGTCTCGTCGCGGGCCGCGGCGAGGGCCTCCGTGGCGCTCGTCCTGGCCTGCTCCGCGGACGTGACGGCCTGCCGCTCCGCGCTCGGCGCCGGGACGGCGAGGGCCTCGTCGCGCTGGACCCGGGCGAGGGCCAGCGCGTCCGTGGCCGCGGCGACCTCCATCGGGTCGCCGCCCTCGCGCGCGGCGGCCAGCTGGCGCTCCTGCTCGCGGACGGCGTTGTCGGCCTCGACCCGCACCGACCGGGACGGGCCGGAGCGGGCCTCGTCGAGCGCGGCGCGGGCGGTCGCGAGGTCCGCCTCGGCCTGGGCGAGGGAGCGCTCGGCCTCGGTGGCCATCTCCGCGCTGCCCTCGGGCGGGGACGGCGCCGCGTACCCCGCCCGGTCGAACAGCTGCCGGACCGCGCCGGCGGTCGCCCCGTCGTAGACGTCGGACTCGACCTCGCCGGGGAGCAGGCCCAGGCCCGCCAGCGCCTGCTTGAGCTGGAGGACGTCCGGGCCGCGCAGGCCGAGCCGCAGGGTGCGGTAGACGGGCAGCTCCCCGGGCAGCACGAGCACCGGCCGCCCGGTCACCTCCAGCAGCACGTCCCCGGCCTCGAGGGTCGTGCCGACCTCCGGCACGCCGCCCGTGACGACGGCGGGGCCGCCCTCCTCGCGGTCGCCGGTCTCCACGGTCACGGGCGTCGGGTCGTCGTACTGGACGTCGCCGCGCAGGGTCACGTCGTCGGACAGCGTGCGCATCTCGGCGGGCACGGTGATCAGCCCCGCCGCCGGGGCCGCGGCCTCCGCCGCGGCCTCGGCCGGTGAGGTGACGAGCCGGCCGACGACCAGGCCGGCGACGAGCGCGACCGCCGCCGTGGCGGCGACCACCGCGACGGTGCGCCCGCCCTTCCCGAGGCGCGGCGTCAGCCGGTGCACGAACGCCGTCGCACGGGTCCGCCCCTCGACCTCCCTCACGACCCCGCGCCGGTCGCCTCGACCCAGGCCTCCAGCTCGGCGCGGTGGGAGTCGACGAAGGCCTGCTCGACCTGCCGGGAGATCTCGGCGTACCGGGTGTCGTAGTCGACCTCCTCGGCGCAGCGGAAGTCCGCCACCGCCGTGTCGATCTCCCGCTCCTGCAGCTCCTCGAGGGCCGCGGGGTCGACCTGCCAGTCGGTCTCCTCGCTCGTGGTCTCGTAGAGGGCCTGCATCTCCTCGTCGATCTCCTCCTGCGGGTCCGTCTGGCTGCTGTAGCCGGGGAAGCCGGCGTCGGCCATGCACTCCGACCACTCCGCGTCGAGGGCGAGCACGTCGGCGTTGGTGGTCATGGACTCCCACAGCGCGTCCATCTCCTCCTCGAGAGAGGCGAAGGCGGGGTCCGAGAAGGGGTCGCCGACACCGCCGTCGACCTCGTGCTGGGCCTCGCCGGAGCAGCCGGCGGTCGTCCAGTCCCAGTCCATCTCGGCGTCCGGGTCCTCCTCGTCGTACTCCACCGCAGGACCGTGGAGCGCCTCGTAGAAGGCCTCCTGCTCGCTCTCGGACATGGAGTCGAGGTAGGCCTGGTTCGGGTCCTCCCACTCCTGACCCTCCTCCACCTCGGGGGAGCTCTCCTCGTCGTCCCAGGTGGAGATGCCGTAGCCCTCCGTGGCGGCGTACTCCTCGGAGTCCCAGTCGATCTCCTCCTCCCCGTCGGGCACGACGACCTCGGTGTAGGAGCCTGAGACGTCCATGGGGACGTAGTCGAAGCCCTGCTCCTGCATGCAGGCGGCGGTCAGCTCCTCGACCTCGCGCTGCTGGGCCTCCCAGTCGACGTCCTCGGTGCCGGCGTAGGCGCGCTCGAAGTACTCGTCGAGGGGGCTCGGCACGTACTCCTCGCCTGCCTCGTCGTCCCCCGCCGCGCCGCCGCACCCGCCCAGCACCAGGGCGAGCCCCAGCGCGGCGACCACCGCGCGGCTGCTCGCCCGACCGGCCCGCGACGTCGTCCTCGACCTCATGACCCACCCTCACCCCCCGCGCGCGAGGAGCCAGCGGCAGCCCGTCGGAGGCGACCTCTGCCCGCGAGGCGAACACTAGGGAGATCGCCGGCCCGACGTCCGACATGTTGCCAAGATGTGACCAGCCGTACGCCGTCTCGGGTGGCGCGCAGCGCGGGCGTCGGCGACATTCCCCGCTCGGTCACCCGTGGTAGGCGACCAGCCGCCGTCCGCCGAGGTCGTGCACCTCGACCTCGGTGTCGTAGAGGTCGGAGAGCACCGCCGCGGTCATCACGTCGGCGGTGGGGCCGTCGGCCACCACCCGCCCCTCCCGCATGGCGACCACGTGGTCGGCGTGGGCGGCGGCGAAGCCGATGTCGTGGACGACGACGACGACGCTCGCCCCCCGCTCGGCGGCCCGGCGCCGCAGCAGCCGCATGATCGCGACGGAGTGCTTGACGTCGAGCGCCGCGAGCGGCTCGTCGAGCAGCAGGTGCTCACCGTCGCGCGGTCCACCGTCGGGGGCAGCGGAGACATCAGCGCCGGCGACCTGGCACAGCGCCATGGCCAGGTGCGCGCGCTGGCGCTGGCCGCCGGAGAGCTGGTCGAGGCGCCGGTCGGCGAGCTCGGCCAGGGCGACCTCCTCGATCGCCTCCTGCGCGAGCCGCCGGTCGTGCGGCGTCGGCCGCCCGCCGGTGTGGGGGAAGCGGCCGAGCATGACGAGCTCGCGGACGGACAGGCGGACCGCGAGGTGGGTGTCCTGGCGCAGCACCGCCATCCGCCGGGCGACGTGCTCGCCCTTCTGCGCGCGCACGTCCTGCCCGTCGAGCAGGACGACGCCCTCCTGGGGCTCCAGGAGCCGCGCCATGACGGCCAGCAGCGTCGACTTGCCGGCGCCGTTGGGGCCGATGAGCGCGGTGACGGCACCCGGCCGGACGTCGACGTCGACGTCGTGGAGCACGCGGGCACCGCCCTCGTGCGCGGCGCAGACGCCCCGGGCGGAGATCACAGCAGGGTCCCTCTCGAGGTGGGTCGCCCCTGCCGGACGAGCAGGAGCAGGAGGTACAGCCCGCCGACGACGTCGATGACGACGGCGACGGCCGTGCCCCAGCCGAGCAGGCGCTCGAGCACGAGCTGGGCGAGGACGAGCGCGAGCACCGCGACGAGGCAGGCCGTCGGCAGGGTCCAGCGGTGCCGGTGGGTCGCCAGCAGCTCGCGCGCGACGTTGGCGGCGAGCAGGCCGAGGAAGGTCAGCGGCCCGACGAGCGCCGTCGAGACGGCGACGAGCACGGCCACGAGCAGGAAGGCGCGGCGCATCTCCCGGGCGTGGTCGACGCCGAGCCCGACGGCCGGCTCACGGCCCAGCGCGATGACGTCGAGCACCGCGGCCCGGCGCAGGGCCAGGACGGTCCCGGCCGCGACGACCGCCGCCGCGACCGGCAGCAGCTGGCGGTCCGGGGACCCGAAGCTCGCGAAGAGCAGGTCCTGCAGCGTCAGGGCGTCATTCGGGTCGATGACGCGCGAGGCCAGCAGCGTCGCGCTCGTGAACATCGAGCCCAGCACGACGCCGACGAGGACGAGCACGAGGACGTCCCCCCTGCCGGCCGCCCGGCGCATGACGAGCGCGTGGAGCAGCAGCGCGAAGCCCATGAGGACGACCACCTCGACGGCGAAGCGCACGCGGACGTCCGCCGTCACGACCGCCGTGGCCCCGAGGTAGGCGACCGCGACCGTCTGCACGAGGACGTAGAGGTTGTCGAAGCCCATGATCCCCGGCGTGAGGATGCGGTTGGCCGTCACCGTCTGGAACAGGACGGTCGAGACGCCGACCGCCACGCCGGCGACGACGAGCGCGGCGAGCCGTCGCCCGCGCAGCTCCAGCACGAAGGCCAGGTCGCCGCGGATGCCGGCGAGGGTCAGGACGGCGGCGCCCGCGAGCAGCAGCACGGACAGCACGAGGACGACCCGCCACCGCCGGGCGGTCGCGCGGCGCTCGGCCGCCGAGGGGGCGAGGGCGACCTCGGCCTCCGGTCGGACAGGGGTCGTGGTCACGCCGTCGCCCCTCGCCGCAGCCGCAGCAGGACGACCACGAAGATCGCGCCGCCGGCGACCCCGGCGACCGTCCCGACCGGGATCTCGTAGGGGTGGATGAGCAGGCGCCCGACGACGTCGCAGAGCAGGACGAAGGCGGCGCCGACGACGGCCGTGACGGGCAGCGCACGGCGGATGTCGTCGCCGACGACGAGCGTGACGACGTTGGGCACCACGAGGCTGAGGAAGGGGATCGCCCCGACGACGACCACGACGACGGCCGTCACGACCGCCACGACGACGAGGCCGAGGCGCACGACGGCGCCGTGGTCGACCCCGAGGCTCACCGAGGCGCCCTCGCCCAGGCCGGCGATGGTGAAGCGGTCGGCCTGCCACCAGGCCACGACCAGGGCGCCGACCACGAGCCACAGCAGCTCGAAGCGGCCGGCGATGATCCCCGAGGCGTCCCCGGCGGTCCACGCGGACATCACCTGCAGCAGGTCGGCCTGGTAGGCGATGCCGGTCGCGACGCCGCTGACGACGGCGCCCAGCATGAGCCCGACGAGCGGCACGAGCAGGGCGTCGGCGAGCACGAGGCGGCGCAGCAGGCGCAGGAACAGCCACGTGCCGAGCAGGGCCGCGACGACGGCGACGAGCATCCGGCCGACGACCGAGCTCGCCCCGAGGAAGACCGTCGCGACGACGAGGCCCAGCTGCGCCCACTCGACCGTCCCGGCCGTGGCCGGGGAGACGAAGCGGTTGCGGGTGAGGTGCATCATCAGCAGCCCCGCGACCGACATGGCCGAGCCGGCGAGCAGCAGCGCGAGCAGCCGCGGCCCGCGGGAGACGAGCAGCAGCTCGACGGCACGGTCGTCGAGGCTGCGCACGGCCAGCAGGTCGGCCGGGGTGAGGCTCGCGGCCCCGACGAACAGCGACGCGAGCGCGCCGAGGACCACGAGCACCGCGCCCAGGGCGGCGGCCGGGCGGGAGGTCAGCGCCCGGCCCGGAGCATGACGAGGCCCCGCTGCGCCGGAGGGCGCAGCGGGGCTCGACCGGGTGGTGGCGTCGCTCACGTCACCGTGGCGTTGACCTCGGAGACCATGGTCTCCAGCGAGCCGAGGCCGCTGGGCGCCAGGTACCAGGCGAAGGGGTCGAGGTAGGCGACCTGGCCCTCCTGGACCGCGGTCGTGCCGTTGACCAGGGGGTTGTCGAGCACCTGCTCGGCCGAGGTGGCGCCGTCGCCGATGATCTGGTCGCGGTCCATGACGAAGAGGTGGTCGGGGTCGGTCTCGGCGATGTACTCGAAGGAGACGACGTCGCCGTGGCTGGCCTCGGGGATGTCCGGGTCGGCGGGGGTGTAGCCGAGCTCGTCGTAGAGCAGGTTGAAGCGCGAGCCCGCGCCGTAGACGCTCACCTCGCCGGCGATGGTCATCACGATGAGCGCCGTCCCGGCGTCCGCGGCGAGGTCGGAGGTCTCCTGCGCCATCGCGTCGAGGGCCTCGAAGCGCTCCTCCACCGCGGCCTCCTGGCCGAAGATCTCGCCCAGCGTCGTCACCCGCTCGCGGGCGCTGGGCAGGAAGTCGGTGCTGTCGACGCTCATGTCGATGGTCGTGGCGACCTCGGAGAGGGCGTCGTAGGAGGACGACGAGCGCGCCGCGACGATGATGAGGTCGGGGTCCAGCGCCGCCACGGCCTCGACGTCGGGCTCGTGCAGGGTGCCGACCGTCGCGACGTCGGCGTACTCGGGCAGCTGCTCGGCGAAGTCGAAGTCGGGGACGCCGACGACCTCGACGTCGAGCTGGGAGAGCGTGTCGAGGACCGACAGGTCGTGGACGACGACACGCTGGGGCTCCAGGGGCACCTCCTCCTCGCCCTGGGCGTGCGTGACGGTGATGGTCTCCGTCTCGGCGGCGACGTCGTCGCTGCTCTCGCTGCCGCAGGCGGCCAGCGCCAGCAGCGCGGCGGCCGAGGCGGCGGTGACGACGGCGGGGCGCCGGGTGCGGGCAGCGGCCGCGCGCGGGGCGGGCGCGGCCGAGGGGGCGCTCGGGGCGTGGGACATGGGTCTCCTGGAGGTCGCGGGCCGACGAGGTGCGTCAGGTGAGGGGAGCCTAACCACACCTGCGTGCGCGTGGTGACCTCGGGGTCGTGACCGCCCGCCGCCCGGGCTCGCGCGAGGGCACGGGCCAGCTCCGGTCAGCGCACTAGCCTCCGCGCATGCCCTCGTCGCCGTCCGCCGTCGCTGACTCCCCGCCGGTTGCCCCGCAGGGGGTCTCGAGCGAGGTCGGGCGGCTGCGCACCGTCGTCCTGCACCGCCCGGGCGCCGAGCTGGCGCGCCTGACGCCGCGCAACAACGACCGGCTGCTCTTCGACGGCATCCCGTGGGTGGCGCGCGCGCAGGAGGAGCACGACGCCTTCGCCGGGGCGCTGCGGGCACGGGACGTCGAGGTGCTCTACCTCGCCGACCTCGTGGCCCAGGCGCTGGAGGTCCCCCGCGCCCGCGAGGACTCCGTGGCCGCCGTCCTCGCCGACCCCTCGCTCGGCGGCGCCCTGGGCGAGCGGGTCGGGGCGCACCTGCACTCGCTCGGGCCGGCCGACCTGGCCGAGGCCCTGGTCGCGGGCCTGCGGCTCGACGAGCTCGACGTCGCCCGGCCCGAGCGCGAGCCCGGGCTCGTGGCGGCCCTGCGGGCTGCGGGGGACTTCGTCGTCGACCCGCTGCCCAACCTGCTGTTCACGCGGGACTCGGCGGCGTGGGTCGGCCCGTCCGTCGTCGTCTCCTCCCTCGCCATGCCGGCGCGGCGTCGGGAGACGTCCCTGACCCGCGCCGTCTACGCCCACCACCCGCGCTTCGCCGGCACCGACCTGCTGCACGAGCCGCACCTGGAGCACGTCGAGGGCGGCGACGTCCTGCTGCTCGCCGACGGCGTCCTCGCCGTCGGCACGGGGGAGCGGACCACGCCCGCCGGGGTGGAGCGTCTGGCGCGCAACGCCTTCCGCCGCGGCGTCGCGCGGTGCGTGCTCGCCGTCCCGGTCGCCCAGGAGCGGGCGACGATGCACCTGGACACCGTGTGCACGATGGTCGACGTCGACCGGGTGGTGATGTACCCCTCGATCGCCCACTCGCTGCAGGCGTACGCCCTCACGCCCGTCGACGCCGACGACCCGGGCGCCGGCGTCCACGTCGCCGCCGCCCGGCCCTTCCTCGCCGCGGCGGCCGACGCGATGGGCATCGACGAGCTGCGCGTCGTCGACACGGGCCTCGACGAGGTGACCGCCGAGCGCGAGCAGTGGGACGACGGCAACAACACCCTCGCGCTGGCGCCCGGCGTCGTCGTCGCCTACGAGCGCAACACGCGCACCAACGCCCGGCTGGAGAGCCACGGCGTCGAGGTCATCGCGCTGCGCGGCTCCGAGCTCGGCTCCGGCCGCGGTGGCCCCCGGTGCATGTCCTGCCCCGTCTCCCGCGACCCGCTGCCCGCCCCCTGAGCCCTCCTCGCCCTAGGCCCTCCCCCGACGGGGTGCCGGTCAGCCGCGGAGGGTGAGCTGGCGGGAGACGACGCCGGCGCGGGCCCGGCGCTCGTCGGCGGTCAGGGGGTCGGTGACGGCGAGCGCCTCGTCGAGGCGGGCGCGGAAGGCGGCGGCGGGCTCCTCGACGTCGTCGGCGACGGCACCGGGCGTCAGGTCCCAGACCGGCACGAGGAGGCCCTGGGTGCGGAAGGTGCCGAGCAGGCGCGTGCCGTCCCCGAGCCCGGCCTCGCCGGCGGCGGCGAGGCGGGCGAGGGCGTCGAGCAGCTGCTGCTCCTCCTCCACGAACGCCCAGCGCAGGTGCGTGCGCTCGCCGATCCGGCACCAGTAGGCGGCCTCCACGCCGGCGAGCCGCTCGGTCGGCACGACCGAGCCGTTGGCGGAGGCGAGGGCCTCGGCCGCCGGGCCCTGCGGGTCGACGCCGGGGTCGAGCCAGAAGTCGAAGCCCTCGTGGACGCGGACCTCCAGCGGCCGGCTCGGGTCGAGCACGTCCTGCAGGCGCGGCGTCGCCGCGGTGACCTCCGGCCGCCGCGCCAGGTCCTCGCCGGGCGCCAGGTCGAGGACGGCGAGCAGCGCCGCCGCCGCGTCCCGGCTCGGGTCACCGCTCGTGCCGAGGGTCTGCAGGCCCAGCAGGCGCTCGCCGTCCTGACGGCGCAGGCCAGGCCGGGCCAGCGGCAGCAGCGTGGCGAGCGTGACGTCGACGCCCCCGTGCTCGGGCGTCGTGCGCAGCGCGGCGGTGGCGGCGGGCACGACCTCGCGCAGGCAGACCCAGTCGCCCTCGCCCGGCAGACCCGCGAAGGGGCGGGCCGGCGCCGGCGCGGCGGCGGCGCGGGCGGCGCGCCCGTGGCACATCTTGTAGCGCCGGCCCGAGCCGCAGGGGCACGGCTCGCGCTGCCCGACGACCGGCACCTCCTCGGCGGTCGCCACCGCCCGGGCGGTCGCGGGGCTGCCGGGGTGTCGTGCGGACCTCTTCGCCATGCCGGGACCCTACGCAGCGCCGCCCCTGACGCAGGACCGCGCGGGCGCCGGGTCAGGCGACGGGGTGACGGCGCTTCGTCGGGCCGCCGAGGGCGGCCCAGACGGTGCGGCGGCCCTCCTCGTCCTCGGTGACGCCCCACTCGTGGGCGAGCGAGCGGACGATCCGCAGGCCGCGCCCGGACGTGGCCAGCGGGGACGGCCGCTGCGGGCGGACCTCGCTGGCCGAGCCGCCGTCGGTGACCTCGACGTCGACGACGTCGCCGCGCACCTGCCAGCGCAGCAGCACGCGCCCGGAGTCGTCCGGCCGTGCGTGCCGCAGGGCGTTGCCGAGCAGCTCGCTGACGACGACGCTGACCTCGTGCGCCAGCTCCTCGTCGACGCGGGAGGAGACGTCGGCGGTGATGGTGCGCCGCGCGACCGGCACGGCGGACGGCTGGTGGGCCACTGCCACCGCCCTGGCGTCACCCCGCTGGCGGGAGTCCAGGACGGGCGGGGCGGACGGCGTCGTGGTCACGTGCGGGTCCTCCAGAGCTCCGGCGCGCGCGGGGGCGCTCCCCGCCGAGGGCCTGCGGACCGCTGCGGCCGCGCCCTCCGGCGCACAGAGTGGACCCGTGGGGGCCCGATGGTCCAGACCTGCCCCGTGCCGCCCCCTCGGACGGCCGTCGCGTGACGCCGGGGCCAGCGGCCTCGCGGGGGCGGGGCCCGCTCAGAGCCGGAAGCGCGAGACCAGCTGGTCGAGCTCGCGGGAGGTGCGCGCCAGGTCGTCGGCGGTGCTCGTGGTCCGTGCGGCGCCGTCGGTCGTCTCGGCGGCGGCGTGCGCGACGCCGGTGATGCTGGCGCTGATCTCCCGGGCGCCCGAGGAGACCTCGTCGACGCTGCGGACCATCGCCGCCGTCGTGGAGGACTGCTGCTCGACGGCCGCGGCGACGGCCGACTGCAGGGCGTCGATGCGCCCGATGACGTCGTTGATCTGGGCGATCGCCTCGGAGGCGTCCGCGGCGTCGCGCTGGGCGGTGTGCACCCGCGCCACGATCTGCTCGGTGGCCTGCGACGTCTGCTGGGCCAGGTCCTTCACCTCGCCGGCGACCACCGCGAAGCCCTTGCCGGCCTCGCCGGCGCGGGCGGCCTCGATCGTCGCGTTGAGCGCGAGCAGGTTGGTCTGCTCGGCGATCGAGGTGATGAGCTGGACGACGTCGCCGATCTCCCGGCTGGAGACGGCGAGGCGGTCGAGCGTCGCCGCCGCGGCCACCGCGGTCTCCACCGCGTCGGCGGCCGTGCGGGAGGCCTGCGAGGTGGACTCGGCGATGTCGGTGATGGCCGAGGTCATCTGCTGGCCGGCCACGGCGATGGTGCCCATCGTCGCGGAGATCTCGCCCGTCGCGTCGGCCACCAGCCGGGCCTGGGTCGTGGACTCCCGCGCCCCCGTCGACAGCTGGGTCGAGACCTGCGTGAGCTGGTTCGAGGACGCCGACAGGGCCGCCGACCTCCCGGAGATCGACCGCAGCACCTCGGCCAGCCGCTCGACGGACGCGTCGGTCGTGGCCGCCAGCCGCCCGATCTCGTCCTTGCTCACCACCCCGGTGCGCTGGTCGAGGCGTCCGGCGGCCAGGTTCTCGTTGATCCGCAGCACCCGCTCCAGCGGCCGGCAGATGGACCGGGAGACGACCACGGCCAGGGCCACGGCGACCGCGAGGGCGGCCACCGTGATGGCGACGAGCAGGACCATGGTCATGACGAAGTCCTGCTGGCCCTCGGTGGCGGCGGCCGCCCCGTCCGCGAGCTCCTGGGCCAGCAGGTCGTCCATGGCGTCGCCGATCTGGTTGGACAGCGGCGTGACGAACTCGTCCCGGTGGGCCGTGAAGCCGGCGTTGTCCCCGGCCTCGGCGTAGGTGAAGAGCGCCTGCCGGGCCTCCCGCCACTGGCCGACGAGCGCCCAGGCGGCCGCGCGCTGGTCGGCCGGTGCGGCGGCCGTGTCGCGGTCGTAGGACGCCCAGCTCTGCAGGAGGCTGGCCTCGTGCTCCTGGTTCTCGGCGACGGCGCGCTCCAGCGACGGGGGGTCGATGAGGCCGACCTGGGCGCGCGTGGTGTCCTGGCGCATCTTCTGGATGTCCAGGCGGGCGGCCGAGACTGACGCCACGGACTGCAGGTTCTCCTCGTACATCGCGTCGAGCCGCTGCTGCGCGTGCTCCTGCTGCACGAGGGCGGTGCCGACGATGGTCAGCATCATCAGGGTCAGGACGCCGAAGGCCGCGAAGAGCTTGGTGGCGACCCGGAGGTCACGCACGCGAGCGAGCAGGGACGGCGTCTCGGGCGCGGTGGGTCGAGCCATGGCGGTCACATCGGCAGGACGTCCCGCCACTTGAGGCCCCGCGACTCGACGCCTGCCGCCGGCTGGCCTCAGTCGGGCGCGTGCTGGCGCAGGTACCGGCCGAAGTGGGGGACGGTGAAGGCGATGCGGCCGCGCTCGGCGCTCCAGACCAGGCCCTTCTTGAGCAGGGCGTCGCGGGCGGGGGACAGGGACTGCGGCTTGCGGCCCAGCCGGGTCGCGACCTCGGAGGTGGCGACGGCGCCGTCGCCCGCCTCGGCGCCGAGGTCGGCCATGGCGCGCATGTACTCCCGCTCGGCGGGCGTGGCCCGCTCGTAGCGGGAGCCGAAGAAGCCGACCGCCAGCTCGGCCTGCGCCTGCGGGGCGGCGACGGCGACGTCCTCGGCGCTGATCGGCGACGACGTCGCGACGTCCCACACGGCCTTGCCGTAGGCCTGCACGAAGTAGGGGTAGCCCTCGGTGGCCTCGTGCAGCGCGGCGAGGGCGTCGGGCGTGTAGTCCGCGTCCTCCTCCTGCGCGGGCGTGCGCAGGGCGCGGTCGGCCTGCTCGCGGTCCAGGGCCCCGATGCTGACGTAGCGGAACAGCCTCTCGCTGTAGCTCTTCGACGCCGACAGGACGGCGGGCAGGTGCGGAAGCCCCGCGCCGACGACCAGCAGCGGCAGGCCCTGCTGGCTCAGCTCGTGGCAGGCCGCGCACAGCGCGGAGACGTCCTCGGGCATGAGGTCCTGCATCTCGTCGACGCAGACGGCGATGCCGCGGCCGGTGCTCGCGGCCAGCCCGGCGACGTCGGTGAGCAGCTCGACGAGGTCGATCTCGACGTCGCCGGAGTCGGCGCGGCCCACGGCGGCGGGGACGTCGATGCCCGGCTGCCAGCGGTCGCGCAGCCTGGTGGCGCCCCGGGTGGACCGCGCGCCGGCGCCGGCGGGCGCGGGCTCGGAGGCCCGCAGCGCGAACGCCTTGACGACGCCGAGCACCTCTGCGGCCTCGTCGGGGTTGCGGCCCGAGAGCTCGCGCACGGCCTGGTGCAGCGCCGCGGCGAGGGGCCGGCGCAGGGGCTGGTCGGGGCGCGCCTCCAGCTTGCCGGTGCCCCAGCCGCGACGGACGGCGGCCGAGCGCAGGGCGCCCAGCAGCACGGTCTTGCCGACGCCCCGGAGGCCGGTCAGGACGACCGAGCGCTCGGGGCGCCCGCGCGCGAGGCGCTCGAGGACGACGTCGAAGGTCTGCCGCTCGCGGTCGCGGCCCGCGAGCTCGGGTGGGCGCTGCCCCGCCCCGGGGGCGTAGGGGTTGCGCACGGGGTCCACGGGCGGACGGTAGCCATGCGCACGTCGCCGGCCCGGGACCTCTGGGCCTCTCTAGGCGTGTCGCGAGACGAGGGCAGACGCCCGCCTGCGCGTCCCGCCGGCTACTTCACCCGCGGTGCGTCGCCGACCTCGCTGACCATCGGGCGCCCGGCCTCGAGCCAGGCGCCCATGCCGCCCGCGACGTCGACCGCGTCCACGCCGTTCTGCTGCAGCCAGGCCACGGCACGGGCCGAGCGTCCCCCGGACCGGCAGACGACGTGGGCGCCCTCCTCGGGCAGCTCGCCCAGGCGTGCGGGCAGGTCGCCGAGCGGGATGTGCAGCGCCCCGGGCGCGTGGCCGAGCTCCCACTCGTCGTCCTCGCGGACGTCGACGAGCACGGCGTCGTCGGGGACCTCGGCGGCGGGGGTGCGGGGGACGTCGGTCACGGGGGCTCCTGCTGGTGGTCCGGCGCTTCAGTGATTCGGCGTGCTGGTGCTCCGGCGACGGTACGGCGGGTGCCGGGCCGGCGCGACGGCGCTGGGCGGGAACCCGCCGGAGGTCTCGTGCGTCGCACGACCATGATGGCCGCAGCGGACCGCCGCCGACCCGTCACCGCCCGCCGAGGAGGCGCCATGCCCGTCCACGCCGACCCCGCACGCGTCGGGCCCGCACGCGTCGGGCCCCACGTCGACCTGGGCGCTGCGAGCCGGACACGCCGTCCCCGCCGCTCGTCCGTGGGGGCGCTCCTGCCGGGCCTGGCGCTCGTCGTCGCGCTCGGGGCCTGCGGCCAGGACGGTGACGACGTCGCCACCGGCGCGCCCTCCGCGGGCGACCCGGTGCCCAGCCTCGCCACCCCGACCGAGCCCAGCCCGACCGGCCCCAGCCCGACCGGCCCTGGCTCGACCGACCCTGGCCCGACCGACCCCGGGACGACCGACCCTGGGGACCCCGACGCGGGGGCGCTCGCGCCTCCGGTGGCGCTGGGGGACCTCGGCGCCGAGATCACCGTCCAGGTGGACGACGGCCAGGGCAACCTGCAGACCTACGACCTGGTCTGCGACGGCGAGCAGGGCGGCGGCACGGCCCCCAACCCGGCCGCCGCCTGCGAGGCCCTGGCCGCCGCGGGTGGCGCGCGGGCCCTCGGGCTCAGCGCCCCGAACCAGTCCTGCACGCAGGTCTTCGGCGGGCCGGAGACGGCCGTGGTCTCGGGCACCGTCAACGGTGAGGTGGTCTCGGCCGACCTCTCCCGCAGCGACGGCTGCGAGATCAGCCGCTGGGACGCCCTCGTGCCCCTGGTGCCTGCGGCCGGCGCCTGACGACGTCGGGCGGCGCGACCTCCTCGCCGCCACAGTGGTCGCATGAGGTCGCGCAGCAGCAGGTGGCGCAGCAGCAGGGCGGGCACCGCGCGGGCGGCCGGGGCGGGAGCCGGCGACCGGCTGCCCGGCGTCGTGCTCGTCACGGGCGCCTCCAGCGGCATCGGCCGCGCGACGGTGCTCGCGCTGGCCCGTCCCGGCGCGGTGCTCGCCGTCTGCGCGCGCGGACGTGAGGCCCTCGACGCCGTCGCCGCCGAGGCCCGGCTGCGCGGGGCCCGCGTGCACGTGCTGCCGCTCGACGTGGGGGACGACGCCGCCGTCGAGGACGCCGTCGCCGAGGTGGTGCGCCGCGAGGGGCGCCTCGACGCCGTCGTCCACTGCGCCGCCGTGGTCGCCTACGGCGACCTCACCGAGGTGCCCGCCGACGTGTACGAGCAGGTCGTGCGGACCGACGTCCTCGGCACCGCCAACGTCGCCCGGCACGCGCTGCGCCGCTTCCGTGCGCAGGAGGCGGGCACGCTCGTCCTGCTCGGCTCGGTCCTCGGGCACATCACGGCACCGTGGATGTCGGCGTACGGGCTCAGCAAGTGGGCCGTGCGCGGCCTGGGACGCACGCTGGTCGTGGAGAACCGGCCCTACCCCCGCATCCACGTCCGGCTGGTCTCGCCCGGCGGGGTCGAGACGCCGGTGTACCGGCGGGCCGCCACCTACCTCGGCCGGCACGGCAAGCCGCCCCTGCCGGTGTACCGCCCTGGCACGGTGGCGGCGCGCGTCGTCGCCGTCCTCGCCCGCCCCGCCGCCGCGCGCCGCGACACCCAGGTGGGCTGGGCCAACCCCGTCATGGTCGCCGGCTTCACCCTCCTGCCCGGCGTCTACGACGCACTCGTCGGGCCCGCCCTGCGCCTGCTCGGCCTCGACCGCCGCCAGGTCGCCGACACCAGCGGCAACGTCGACGACCTCTCCGCGGACTCCGACCCGACCGGTGACGACGCTCCCGCGCGCCGTCGCACGCGCGAGTCGCGCTGACCGGGGCGACCCACCAGTCGTGCGAGCACGAGGACGGGAAGCTCTCGGCGAGGCCCGGGGGGCGACCCGTGGCACGGTCACCTCCCACGCAGGCCACCCGGAGCAGGTGCCGGGCGGGGAGGGTCAGCGCAGGAGGCGCGACATCCGCCGGTCGGCGAGCTCCTTGCCGCCGGTCTGGCAGGTGGCGCAGTACTGCAGGGAGCGGTCGGCGAAGGAGACCTCGCGGACGACGTCGCCGCAGACGGGGCAGTCGGCGCCCGTGCGGCCGTGCACGCGCATCGCCGAGCGCTTGGCGTCCTTCAGCTCGGCCGCAGGCCGCCCGCGGGCCGCCGCGACGGCTCCCTCCAGGACGGCGTGCAGCGCGACGTGCAGCCGGTCCACCTGCTGCTCGTCCAGGCGCCCGGCGACGGCGAAGGGCGACAGGCGGGCGGCGTGCAGCACCTCGTCGCTGTAGGCGTTGCCGACGCCCGAGAGCAGGTGCTGGTCGCGCAGCAGCCCCTTGACCTGCTGCCGCGAGCCGGCGAGCAGCCGGACGAGCGCCGCCCGGTCGAACGCCGGGTCGAGGGGGTCCGGCCCCAGCGAGGCCACCTGCGGCACCTGCGCGGGGTCGGGGACGACGTGCACCGCCAGACGCTTGCGCGTGCCCGCCTCGGTGAGGTCGAAGCCGCTGCCGTCGTCCAGGCGGACCCGCAGCGCGACCGGCCCCTTCCCCGGCCGGGCCGGGCGCTCGGGGACGGCGTCGTACCAGCGCAGCCACCCGCCGCGGGAGAGGTGCCACACGAGGTGCAGCCCGTCGACGCCGAGGTCGAGCCACTTGCCGTGACGGTCGGCGGAGAGGACCTCGAGCCCGGCCAGGGCGGTCGGCGGCGGCGCGTAGGTCTTGAGCACGCTGATGGCGGCGACCTCGACGCCCGCGACGACGCGCCCGACCGCGCGCTCGCGCAGGAAGTCGGCGAGGGCCTCCACCTCGGGCAGCTCCGGCACCCTCCTACTGTGCACCTCCTCCTGGGGGCCGTGTCCTGGGCACCGCCGACGCGACCCCCGCCCGCGCCGACGGCACGCGCCGCACGCCGCCGGACGGGTCGAGGTGGGGCACACTTCATCCACGTGCTGACGTCCCGGCGCGGCGAACGGGCGACAGCACCCGTCCGCGCGGCCGAGGCGCTGCCGCCCGGCGTCACGGCTGCCGATGCCTGCACGACGGCGCCGGCCGGCACGCCGGCCGAGCTCGCCCCGGGGGGCGTCGAGGAGGAGGAGGCGCGGTGGCCGACGGCTCTTACCTGCCCCTGGCCCGGCAGTCGGTGGTGGACGCGACCGGACGCCGCGTCGGCTACGAGCTCCTCTTCCGTGGACCCGGTGGCGCCCTGCCCGGGGGAGAGGGCTGGGACCTCGCCGCCCAGGACAGGGCGACGTCGAGCGTCATCGCGACCGCCTTCGGCGGGGTCGCGGCGGACTCGCTCGCCGACGGCGGGCTGCTCTTCGTCAACCTCACCCGCACCTTCCTGGTCGGGGACGCCCCGCTGCCGCTCGACCCCGAGGGCGTCGTCCTGGAGGTCCTGGAGGACGTCCCCGTCGACGACCTCCTCCTCGCCGGGCTGGCCCGGCTGCGCGCGCAGGGCTACCAGCTGGCCCTGGACGACTACGCCGGCGACGACGAGCGGCTGGTCCTCGTGCCGCTGGTCGACGTCGTCAAGGTCGACCTCGCGGCCGTCCGGGCGCGGGAGAGGACCCCCGCCGAGGTCGCCCACCGCTGCCGCGAGCTGGCGCCGACGGTGCAGCTGCTCGCCGAGCGGGTCGAGGACGCCGCCGACCTCGCCGAGTGCGCCCTCGCCGGGTACACCCTCTTCCAGGGCTTCTGGTTCGACCGTCCCCGCGTCGTGGAGGGCGTCTCCCTCTCACCGTCCCAGCTCGTCTGCGTGCGCCTGCTGGGCCTGCTCAGCGACCCGCGCACCGACGCGGCCCAGGTGGAGCACCTCGTGCGGGAGGACCCCGCCCTGGCGTTGCGGGTCCTGCGGTGGGTGGGCTCGGCGGCCAGCGGCGTCCGCGGCGAGGTGACGTCGGTCGGCCAGGCCCTCACCCTGATGGGACCGCGCACGCTGTCCTCGTGGCTGGTGCTGGCCATGCTCGGCGAGCAGGCGCACCACGAGGTCGACGACGTCGTCCGCGTCCTCACGCGCGCCCGGACGTGCGAGATGCTCGCGCCGCACCGCGGCGTCGCCGACGAGCACCACACCGTGGGCCTGCTGTCGGCGGTCGCGGAGGTCCTCGGGTGCGACGTCTCCGAGCTGGTGCGCAGCACGGGCCTCAGCCCGGCCACCGCCTCGGCGCTGCTGGCGGGCGAGGGGTCGCTCGGCAGGCTCCTAGCCGCGGTCCGGGCCGTCGAGGGTGACGGCCTGTGGCCGGCGGACGCCCTCGCCCTCGACCCGGGCGCGGTCGCCGCGGCCCACCTGCGGGCGCGCGCCTCGGCCCTGCGGACCGCGCGCACGCTGGTCGGCGTGAGCCCCTGACGGGCTCGTGCGCCACGGTGCGCCCGCGACCGGTCTCGCCCTGCGGACGAGCGCTCCAGGTGCGGCGCCGGGCTGCCGATGGGGTGGCAGCAGGCACCTGGGGAGGTGCCGGAGCCCCCAGGAGGTCAGCGGTGCGCGTACTCGTCGTGGACGACAGCAGGGTCATGAGGCAGATCGTCATCCGGACGCTCCGCCAGGCAGGGCTCGGCGACCTCGAGGTGGTCGAGGCCGCCGACGGCGCCGCCGGTCTCGAGGCCGTCGCGGAGCATGCTCCCGCGATGGTGCTCTCGGACTGGAACATGCCTGGCACCAGCGGCATCGAGTTCCTCGAGCAGCTGCGGGCCAGCGGGGACACGACGCCGTTCGGCTTCGTCACCTCCGAGGCGAGCGCGGACGTCCACGCCCGCGCGGCGGCCGCCGGCGCCGCGTTCGTCGTCACCAAGCCGTTCACGCCCGAGATGCTCGGCGAGCAGCTGGAGAGCGCGCTCGCGGCGGCGGCGTCGTGAGCGCCGAGCGCGAGCTCCCCACCAACCTCGACATCCGCGAGGTGCTCGAGGGTCTCCTCGGCCGCGACGTCGTCCCCAGCCCCGGCAAGGGCGCGAACGGTGACGACGCCGCCGGCACCGTCGCCGTCTACTCCTCCGGCCCGACGCCCGCCGGCCTGCTGGCGATGGACCTCGCCACCTCGGCGATCCTCGGTGCGGCCATCGGCCTCGTCCCGAGGGGCGGCGCAGAGGCGGCGATGGAGGACGGCGAGCTGTCGCCGCTCCTCGCCGAGAACCTCGCCGAGCTCCTCAACGTCATGGCCCCGCTCGTCCCCGTCGACGACGGCCACCACGGGCGTCTCCACGAGGTCTACGGCAGCGGCACCGCGTGCCCGCCCGACGTGGCCGACGCCCTGCGCCGGCCGACCGGCCGCCTCGACCTCACCCTCGAGGTCGCCGGCTACGGCAGCGGCCAGCTCTCCCTGCTGCTCGTCTGACGCCGCGGCCAGACCCCGCGACCTCCAGCCCCTGACGAGCGCCAGACCTCTCACGAGCTCCGGACCCCTCATGAACAGCGGGCTCCCGCCGATGCAGGCGGGGGCTCACCGCGCCGCCGCGCGGCACGACAGACGACAAGGAAAGCAGGGCAGCCGTGGCCGACCAGTCGCTCGACGGCATGGACGACATCGTCGCGGACTTCCTCGTCGAGTCCGCCGAAGGTCTCGACGAGCTCGACCAGCAGCTGGTGGCGCTGGAGCGGGACCCCTCGTCCCGCTCCCTGCTGGCGGCGATCTTCCGCACGGTGCACACCGTCAAGGGCACGAGCGGGTTCCTCGCCTTCTCCGACCTGGAGCGGGTCGCGCACGTCGGCGAGACGCTGCTGGCCCGGCTGCGGGACGGGCGGGCCACCGCCACCCCGCACACGGTGACCGTGCTGCTGCACCTCGTGGACGCCCTCCGCGAGCTGCTCGACCGCATCGAGACGACGGGCACGGACGCCGGCGTCGACCTCGCCCCGGTGGTCGCGGAGATCCAGGCCGAGCTGCAGGCCGGCGACGGCGCACCCGCGCCGCCGGCCGAGCCGGGACCGGACGCCCCGGCGGGGCTGACCGTCGAGCCGGACGCCGGGCGCTCCGCGCCCGCCAAGGGTTCTGGCGCCCGCCCGAAGCCCGCAGCCGCCAAGGCCGCGCCCGCCAAGTCCCAGCCCGCCAAGTCCCAGCCCGCCAAGCCCGCGGCCGCCACGGCCGCGCCTCCCAAGCCCGCCGCCGCCACGGCCGCGCCCGCCAAGCCCCAGCTCGCCAAGCCCCAGCCCACCAGCTCCCAGCCCGCTCCCGAGCCCGCCCCCGCGCCCTCCGAGCCGGCGGCCCCTGCGCCGGCCGCCCCCGCGTCCAGCGCCCAGCGCCCAGCGCCGGTACCGGCGCCCGAGCCGGCGGCCCCGGCCGCTGCGCCCGCCGAGGCGTCGGGCGGGCGCCGCAGCAGCGACTCGACGGTGCGCGTCGACGTCGACCTGCTCGAGCAGCTCATGGCCATGGTCGGCGAGCTGGTCCTCACCCGTAACCAGGTGCTGGAGCGGGCGGCCGCCTCGGCGGACCCGCAGATGATCAAGGTGGCCCACCGCCTCGACCTCGTCGCCGCCGACCTGCAGGACGGCGTCATGCGCACCCGGATGCAGCCCATCGACCACGTGTGGTCCCGGCTGCCCCGCATCGTCCGCGACCTCGGCGCGCAGCTCGGCCGCCAGGTGCGCCTGGTCACCGAGGGGGCCGACACCGAGCTGGACCGGACGCTCCTGGAGGCGGTCAAGGACCCGCTGACCCACCTCGTGCGCAACGCCGTCGACCACGGCCTGGAGCCGGCGGCCGACCGCCGCGCGGCCGGGAAGGACCCGGTCGGCGTCGTCACGCTGCGCGCCCGGCACGAGGGCGGGCAGGTGCTCGTCGAGGTCTCCGACGACGGCCGCGGCATGGACCCCGCCGTCATCGGCGCCCGCGCGCTGGAACGGGGCCTCGTCGACGAGGCGGGCCTGGCGAAGCTCTCGACCGCCGAGGTCCTCGGTTTCGTCTTCGCCCCGGGCTTCTCGACGGCCGCAGCCGTCACGAGCGTCTCCGGCCGGGGTGTCGGCATGGACGTCGTCAAGACCAACATCGAGGGCATCGGCGGCTCGATCGAGCTGGAGTCCGTCCTCGGCCAGGGCAGCACCACCCGCCTGCGGGTGCCGCTGACCCTCGCGATCATCCCCGCCCTCGTCGTGGCCTGCGGCGAGCACCGTTTCGCCGTCCCGCAGGGCGGGCTGCGCGAGCTGGTGGGGCTGCCGTCCGGACCCGAGGGCACGAGCACCGAGCGCGTCGGCGAGGTCGAGGTGCTGCGCCTGCGCGGCCACCTGCTGCCGCTCGTCCGGCTCGACGACGCCCTGGGCCTGGAGCCGGTCGCCTCCGAGGACGAGCCGCACGACCGGGTGGTCGCCGTCCTGGAGACGGTGGGCCGCCGCTTCGGCCTCGTCGTGGACAGCGTCGTCGGCACCCAGGACATCGTCGTCAAGCCGCTCGGCGGCGCCCTCGCCGGCCTGGAGCACTTCTCCGGCGCCACGATCCTGGGCGACGGCGGGCTCGCGCTCATCCTCGACCTGCAGGCGCTCTCGCGGTCCGCCCGCGAGCAGGACCTCACCTCGCGCGCCGAGGAGGTCACCGAGTCCCAGCAGGAGGTGACCCAGCTGCTGCTGGCCGAGGTGGGCTCGCGGCACGTCGCCGTCCCGCTGGAGATCGTGGCCCGCCTGGAGGTCGTCGCCGCCGGCGGGCTTGAGCGCATCGGCACCCGCTGGGCCATGCAGCAGCACGGCGTCGTCATGCCGGTGCTCGACGTCGCCGAGCACCTCGGCGAGCACGTCGGCCCGCGCGAGGACGTCGCCCTCATCGTCCACTCGGTCGGGAGCCGATCGGTGGCCCTCGCCGTCGACGGCATCCTCGACATCGCCCCGGCGGTGCCGGCCGGCATCAGCAACCTCGGGGCGCCGGGCCTGTCCGGCTCGGTCGTCATCGACGGGCGCATCGTCGAGCTGCTCGACGTCCGCCAGGCGCTGCTGGCGGCCGACCCGCGCTTCTACGACGAGGTCGACGGGCCCACCCGGGGCTCCACCTACAAGGTGCCGCGCCCGAGGGCGCTGGCCGCGACCGAAGGAGCCGGACGATGAGGAGCGAGAAGGGCCAGAGCGCCAAGGGCACCAGGGGCGCGAGGGGCCCGGGCGAGGGCCGGCGGACCGGGTACGTGACGTTCGAGCTGGCCGGTGGCCTCTACGGCATCGCCGTCCTCGACGTGCAGGAGGTGCTCACCGAGCAGCGGCGCACCCGTGTGCCGACGGCGCCGCCCGAGGTCGCCGGCCTGGTCAACCTCCGCGGCCAGGTCGTCACGGCCATCGACCTGCGGCTGCGCCTCGGCCTGCCGCCGCGCCCCCAGGGCGCCCGCTCCACCGACGTGGTCGTCCGCATCGGCGACGAGGCCGTCTCCCTGCTCGTCGACGGCATCGGCGACGTCGTCGAGGTCGAGGACGACGACCTGGAGCCGCCGCCGGACGGGCTGTCCGGCCCCATGGCCGACCTCGTCCTCGGCGCCCACCAGCTGCCCGACCGCCTGCTGCTGCCGCTGGACGCCGTCCGCGCGGCCTCGCTCGACGTCTCCGTCTGAGCCGGCCCCCGCCTGGCCGGCGGCGCCAGCCCGCACCTCCTCGTCGCCCCTGGAGCACGCGATGTCCGTCACCTCCCGCCCCGCCACCGCCTCGCCGGCCGGTCACCCGCGCCCCGACCTCACCAGCCTCACCGGACTCGTCGCGCTGGCCGTGGGCGCGCCGTGCGTCGCCCTGCTCGTCGGCAGCGTGCTGGCAGGCCTCGTCGTCGCCGGGATCGGCTCCGCGGTGCTCGTCGCCGCGGTGGCCGGCGTCATCGCCCTCGGGGGCGTCGCCGTCGCCACCAGCCTCGCCCTCCTCGTCCGCCGCCGCCTCACCGAGGGGGTCTCCGCGCTGGGGAGCGTCATCGAGGCCATGGGCCGCGGTGACCTGACCGTGGGCTACGCCGCCGTCGGCGTGGCCGAGGTCGACGAGGTCGGGCGGTCGCTGGCGCAGGCGCAGGCCTCGCTGGCCGCCTCCGTCCGCACGGTGAGCCGCGACTCCGCCGCCCTCGTCCGGTCCGCGCGGGACATGGCGGTGGCCGCCGACGGCATCGCCCAGTCGGCCCGCGAGACGGCGAGCGAGTCCGAGGGGGTCTCCACCACGGCCGAGCAGGTCGCCGACAGCGTCCGCCGTGCCCTCGCCGGCGCCCAGGAGATGGGCGCCTCCATCGACGAGGTCTCCAGCAACGCCTTCGGCGCCGTCGAGGTGAGCGGCCGCGCGGTCGACGTCGCGCACCGCACGACCACGCTCGTCGAGCGGCTCGGGGACTCCTCCCGCGAGATCGGCAAGGTCGTCAAGGTCATCACGAGCATCGCCGAGCAGACGCACCTGCTGGCCCTGAACGCCACCATCGAGGCCGCCCGCGCGGGGGAGGCCGGCCGGGGCTTCGCCGTCGTCGCCAACGAGGTCAAGGAGCTCGCCGGGGAGACGGCGCGCGCCACCGGCGACATCTCCACGCGCGTCGCGGCCATCCAGGGCGACACCGAGGCCGCCGTCGCCGCCATCGCCGAGATCGGCAGCGTCATCGACCAGGTCAACGGCTACCAGGGCACCATCGCCTCGGCCGTCGAGCAGCAGACGAGCAGCACCGGCGGCGTCAGCCGCAGCGTCGAGGAGGTGGCCGCCGGCTCGGGGCGGATCGCCTCGACGATCACCCGGCTCTCCGGCGCCGCGGCCCGCGCCGACCAGGGCGCGGCGCGCGCCCAGACGACGGCGCGCGACCTCGGCGCCCTGGCCGCGAGCCTGCAGTCCTCCCTGCGCCACCTGCGGACCTGAGCCCGTGGCCTACGGCCTCGCCAGCTCGCCCGTCCTCGGCTTCGACCTGGTCCGCCAGCCGGCGGGGGTCCAGGTGGCCCGGGTGCTGCGCTACGCCGTGGGCGCCGGCGCCGAGCACGTGGCGGCGCTCGCGCACCTGTGGGGGCCCGGCGCCGCCGAGCGAGCCGACGAGCTGGCCCGGCGCCAGCAGGCCCGCGGCCCGCGGCGCGGCGGCGCGCCCTCGCTGGGGCTGGCCCGGGTCCTGCTCGAGGCCGGCGCCGCCGACGAGGCCCGGCAGCTGCTCGAGACCAGCCCCGTGCTGCCCGTCGAGGACCTGCGCGGGCTCGTCGCCGACGTCGTCGTACCGCAGTGCTGGGCCGTCCCGACCGCGCTGCACCCGCGCGGCGACGGCGCCGACGTCCTGCCGCCCGCGGTGCGCGAGGACGCCGCCAGCGCCGTCGCGCTGGCCCTCCTCGAGGCGACGACGGGCGGGGCACCAGGTGGTGAGGGCGGCCGTGAGGGGGGCGTGCTCGCGGCCGCCACCCGGCTCGCCCCGCCGGCGAGTGGCCGGGTGACGGCGGCCGCCGCCGGCGCACCCGCCGCGGCGGCGCTGCTGGGGCGGCTGTCGCGGGCGACGCGCCCAGAGCTCGAGCGGCTCTGCGGGGCGGTGCTCGCACCCTCCGACGCCTCCCCGGCCCGCGGCACGCCGGCGCCCCCCGGCGCGTGGGCCGAGCAGGTGCACCGGGCCTCGTGGCGGCTCGAGGAGCTCGGTCGCACCGAGGCCGCGGCGTGCCTGCAGCTGGACGCCGTCGGGCTGGCCCGCGACGCCGGGCTCGACGCGGCCCTCGCCGCCCGGGGGGCCTGGCAGGCCCTGAGCGGCGCGCTGCACGCCGTCCTCGCCGACGCGGAGCCCGGGCTCGTGGCGGCGTGGTCGGCCGTCATGGGCGCGCCCACGTCGGCGCCCGGCCTGCCTCGCCCCCGGCGTGCGCCGTGACCGACCCGCCGTCGGTGCTGCTCGCGGTCTCCTGACGCAGCCGGTCCGCGGACGCGGCCAGCCTGCTGATGCAGCCGGGCTGCGGCCGCCGCCAGGCTTCAGTCGAGGCGCCGACGCGCCGACCAACAGGTGTGCAACCAGTCCGGGTCCTCCTCGTGGACGACTCCTCCGTGCTGCGCAGGCTCGCGGCCCGAGCCCTCGACGTCGAGGGCCTGGAGATCGCCGGGGCCGCCGCCGACGGCGAGGAGGCGCTCGCGCTGGTGGAGCAGCACGCCCCCGACATCGTGCTCATGGACGTCGAGATGCCCACCATGGACGGCGTCGAGGCGCTCGTGCAGCTGCGCCGGCTGGGCCACAACGTGCCCGTCGTCCTCATGGGTGCCGGGCGGGAGGACCAGGACAGCGCCGCGGCCGCCTGGCGGGACGCCGGTGCGGCGGCCGTCGTCGTCAAGCCCTCTGGCACCGGGTCGGCGGCCGAGGCGATCGAGCTCGTGCGCCGCGAGGTGGTCCCCGTGCTGCGGGCGCTCGTCCCGCGCGGGCGCCCGCGCCCCCTCGGGGCCCCGGCGGCGCCGGTCGGCGCCGACGAGACCCTCGGGCTGCTCCCCGACGAGCCCGGGCCGGCCGGTCCAGCGGCACCGGCGGTGCCAGCTGTGCTGGCGGCGTCGCCCGGGCCGGCTGCGCCAGCGCAGCGCGACGCCTCCGGCGTCAGGGTCGTGACGAGCTCGCGCGTGCCCACCGCCGTCGTCGCGGCGCCGCCCGCACCGCCTCGCCGCCCGGCCCCGTCGGTCCGGGCCGTCGTCCGGCAGGCCGCTGCGCCCGTGGTCCCGCCGCGGCCCCGGGTACCCGGGGCCGCCTCCCTGCTCGCGGTCGGCGCCTCGACGGGAGGCCCCGACGTCCTGATGCGCCTGCTGCGCGAGCTGCCCGCCGACCTGCCCGCGCCCGTCGTCGTCACCCAGCACATGCCGCCCGGCTTCACCCGCCAGCTCGCCGAGCGGCTGGACCGGGTCAGCCGGCTGCACGTGCGTGAGGCCCAGGACGGCGACCACCTCGTCGCCGGTCTCGTGCTGCTCGCCCCGGGAGGCCTCCACCTGGAGCTGCACCGCGGCGAGGGGGGCCTCGTCGTGGCGCTCACGGACGGGCCCCCGGTGCAGCACTGCAAGCCGTCCGTCGACGTCATGCTCACCTCGGCCGCCGAGGTCAGCGGTGGCGTCGTCGCCCTCGTCCTCACGGGCATGGGCTCCGACGGCCGCAGCGGCTGCTCCGCGGTGCGCCGCGCCGGGGGCACGGTGCTCGTGCAGGACGAGGCCACGTCCGTGGTCTGGGGCATGCCGGGGTCGGTGGCCCAGGCCGGGCTGGCCCACGCCCTCGTCGCGGCCGGCGACCTGGCCGCGGTCGTCGGCGCCGTCGTCCGTCGCGGCCGTGCGGCCCTGCCCGTGGCGGAGGTCGGCGCATGAGCATCGCGCGGCCCGAGACGCGGACGAGCGGGGGCGGCGAGATCGCGCCGGACTCCTTGGCGTGGGTCTGCGCCGTCGTCCGCGAGGAGTGCGGCGTCGTGCTGGACGCCTCGAAGGACTACCTCGTGCTCTCCCGGCTGCGCCCGCTGGCCACCCGCGAGGGCGTCACGGTCCAGCAGCTCGTCGACCGGCTGCGCCGCAGCGGCCGGGGAGAGCAGCGCCAGCTCGTCGAGGCCATGACGACGAACGAGACGTCGTGGTTCCGCGACGGCGAGCCCTTCCACCATCTGCGGGACGTCGCCCTCCCCACGCTCGCCGAGGCGCGGCGCGGCGTTCGGCAGCTGCGGGTGTGGTCGGCGGCGTGCTCCACGGGCCAGGAGCCCTACGGCCTCGCGATGCTGATGGCGGACGCGCCGGCGCTGGCCGACTTCCGGGTGGAGGTCGTGGCCACCGACGTCGACCGCACGGCGCTGGCGACCGCCCGGGAGGCCACCTACTCCCAGACCGAGGTCGGCCGCGGGCTGCCGGCGGACATGGTGGCGCGGTACCTGGAGCGCGTCGGGCTGCGCTGGCGGGTCAAGGAGGACGTCCGGCGTCGGGTCCGCCTCGGCGAGGGCAACCTGCTCGCCCCCGCGGGGGCGGACCCGCGACCCTTCGACATCATCTTCTGCCGCAACGTCCTCATCTACTTCGACCCGGCCGACCGGCGCGCCGTCCTGGAGCGCCTGCACCGCAGCCTCGCCCCGGACGGCCTGCTGGTGCTGGGCGCCGGCGAGAACGCCGTGACCCCGGGGGACACGCGCTGGGCCCGGATCGGCAGCCCGCGCTCGGCCCTCTTCCGCCCCATCGGCGAAGGCGGCGGCCCTGGGGTGGGCCCGGGGTCGGGCCCTGGGTCGGGCACCGGGCGCGTCCTCGCTGCCCCGGCCCCCGAGCGGCGCCCGGCGCCCCTGGCCCGGCCCGGCGTGCGCGTCCCCCCGACCGGTGGCCAGCCGACCGGTGGCCGTCCAGCTGGCGCCCCCTCGACCGGTGCCCCTGCGGCGGCTCCCGCGGGCGCTTCCTCCGCGGTGAGGCGTCCGTCCCTGGAGCGTCCGGCTCCGCCGTCGCGCCCGTCGCCGGCAGGTGGTGCGCCGTCGCAGGCACGCACCTCGCCGGTGAGCGGTCCGTCGTCGGCCGCACCGGCGCTCGCGCGGCCCCTGCCCCCGGCACGGGTCGCGCGCACCGGCCTGGCGCAGAGGCTCTCGGGGCTGGGGGCGGCGCGGGCAGAGCTCGAGGCGGCGTCCGAGCGTGCGCCGCTGGCCCGTCCGCAGACCCGGTGGGCGGGGGCATCACCACTCCCGGCGGCGTCCTCGGCGCGGGCACCCCTCGCGCGACCGGTGGCCCGCCGCCCCGGTGCGCCCCCCGAACGCCCCACCGCCCGACCACCCCGACCCACCACCCCCATCTCCGGAGGAGAGCCATGATCGGTCTTGTCGTGGACGACTCCCGGGCGATGCGACGCATCGTCCGCGGCAGTCTCGAGCGCGCCGGGATGGAGGTGCTCGAGGGCGCGGACGGCCAGCAGGCGCTCGACGTGCTCGACGCACACCTCGCGGGAGGCGGCGAGGTGCCTGCCATCGCCACCATCGACTGGAACATGCCGGTGATGGACGGCCTCGCCCTCGTCGTCGCCCTCCGGCGGCGCCGCGAGCTGCGCTCGATGGCACTCATGATGGTGACGAGCGAGTCCGAGCAGGCCCAGGTCGTCCGGGCGCTCGCCGCCGGCGCCCACGAGTACCTCTTCAAGCCCTTCACCGAGGACGCGCTGTTCGACAAGCTCGAGCTGCTCGGCCTCATGGAGCCCGCGACCGCGGGGGAGACCTGGTGACCACCATGGACGCTGCAGCAGCCGTCTCGACCGGGGACATGGTGGCGCTGGTCGGTGACCTCTGGACCTCCGTCGTGCCTTTCCCCGAGGAGGGGGCGGCTCCCGTCGAGGCGACCTGGCCCTCGCCGGCGCAGGCCGTCGTACGGGGCACCGTCGACGTCGAGGGCGCCGCCGACGTCGAGGGCGCCTGGTCCGGCTCCGTCGTCGTCTCCTGCGACGAGGAGTCCGGGCTGCGCTGGGCGCGGGCGATGCTCGCCCTGGAGGAGGACGCCACGGCCGCCGACGTCGAGGACACCGTCGCCGAGATCGCCAACGTCCTCGGCGGGGCCGTCAAGGCCCAGTGCGCCGGTGGGGGGCGGCTCCTGCTGCCCGTCGTCGACCACGGCGAGGTCGGGGTCGGCCCGTCGGACCCGCGTGCGTCGCTCGCCGTCAGCCTCAGCTGGCCCGACGCGCCCGACGCCGTCTTCACCGTCTCGCTCCTCGACGCCTGAGGCGACCGACCGGCCGACACTCCGGTCTTGGGTCGAGCGCCCCGAGCCGGCACCGCGTGCGCAGCAGCCCCGACCGAAGCCCGGTCGGGGGCTGCTGCGCGTCCGGCCGCCGTGCTCCTGCGTCGCCATGCACCCTGAGTCGCCCCGCCGCTGCGGGGCTCGCCGCGCCACTGCGGCGCCTGGGCGGGCGATGACGTCGGCCCGGCTCGGCCCTGGTGGCGGCGGGTCGGCCACGGGCTCCCGGTGCTCAGGCGCGCCTGGCTGAGCCCACCCGCGCGGACGCCGACGACCCCGCCCCGACGAGGACGTCGGTGGCGGGGTCGCGTGGAGCAGGGGTCGGGCGAGCGCTACCAGATCTTCCGGGGCGAGCCGTGGCGGGCGACGTAGGCGCCGTCGTCGGGGGTGAGCGCGTCGACCGTGGCCTCGCGCCGGACCTGGGCCGGCACCTGCAGCCGGGCCGGCACCTGGGCCCGCTCCCGGACCTGCTCGTGGGCGCGCTGCTGGACCTGCTGCGGGACCTGCTCCTCGGCCAGGGCCAGGGCGCGAGCTGCAGAGGCGCTGCGGTCGAGCTGGAGGCTGCTCTGCACCTGCGTCGTGACGATGCCGGTGTCGAGGCTGTAGACGGCGGCCACGACCGAGCACCGGCCGCCGTCGATCGCCGCGAGCAGGGGAGAGGCGCTGCCCTGCAGCTGCTCCGCGGTGGCGACGGCGTGGTAGCGCACCAGGTCCTCGAGGCCGGCGACGCCGGCGCGCTGGGCCCGGTGCAGGCAGGGCAGGACCTTGTCGACGACGTCGCCGATGGCACCGTCGGGGCGGGCGGCGCCGCCGAGCACCTGGGCGGCGGCGTCCACGGCGCCGCACCGGTCGTGGCCCAGCACGACCACGAGGTTCACGTGCAGCGCGTCGACGGCGTACTGCACCGAGCCGAGGACGGCGTCGTCGACGACGTGGCCGGCGGTGCGCACGACGAACAGGTCGCCGATGCCCTGGTCGAAGAGGATCTCCGCAGGCACGCGGGAGTCCGAGCAGCCGAGGATGACGGCCCGCGGCTCCTGGCCGTCCACGAGCGCGGTGCGGCGGGGGCCCCCGCGAGCGTCGGCGGCGGTGCTGACCTCGCCGACCCAGCGGGCGTTGCCCTGCAGGAGCGAGGCCCAGATGTCGCTGGGCCGACCGTGCTCCGGCCGAGAGGACGAATTGCTGGCGGCCACGGCCGTCTCCTTGCTGTCGCGGTGGTGCGGGACCAGGGGTGCTGGGGTGGTGCTGTCGGGGTGGACCTGCTGAGGGGCGCAGGTCAGGACGAGCGGGACGGGCCGGCCGGAGACGACGACGGCCGCACGAGGCGCCTGGGGCGCTCCGGTGCGGCCGTCGGGCGGGGACGTCGGTCCGAGCCAGGGTCGGTCCGAGCCAGGGTCGGTCGGGCGAGGATCAGTCGAGGATCGCGCGCGTGACGGCCAGCTGCTCCGTCAGGACCCCGCTGATGAGGGTCTGCGTGCGGTTGACCTCCTCGACGGCCGTGTGGATCTCCGCGAGGGAGGAGGTGACGGCGTCCACGCGGGTCTGGATGGTCGCGACCTTCGTGCTGACGTCGCTCGTGGCGCGCTCGGTCTCGCTGGAGAGCTCCTTGACCTCCTCGGCGACGACGGCGAAGCCCTTGCCGGCCTCCCCGGCGCGCGCCGCCTCGATCGTGGCGTTGAGCGCGAGCAGCTTGGTCTGCGCGGCGATCGACTGGATGGCGCTGACGACGGCGTTGATCTCCGCGCTCGCCTGGCCCAGGGCCGCGACCTGGTCGTTGGCCTCCTCCGTGAGGTTCTCCCCGCGGAGGGCGACGTCGCTGGCCGAGACGACGTTCCGCTCGACCTCGCCGATGGAGGCCAGCAGCTCCTGGCCGGCGAGCTGCAGCTGGTCGCTGGCGCCGATGCGCTCCAGCGCCTGCGCCACGAGGAACGCCGTGTTGCGCAGGGCGCTCTCGCGGCCCGGGTACATGATCAGCGTGCGGGTGGCGAAGAAGTCCATCGTCCCGATGAGCTCGCCGTGGACCGTGATCGGCAGGCAGACACCGGACTTCACGCCCGCGCGCTGGGCCGCGGGGGCGCGCACGCAGTCGGTGAGGTCGCCGAGGTTCTCGACGAAGACGAGGTCGCCGCGCGCCCAGGCCCGGCCCGACAGGCCCACGCCCTTGGCGAAGGAGGCGGCGAGCGTCACCTGGCGGAACTCCGAGCCGGCGTCGCCGGACTCCTGCGCGAAGCGGAGGACCTGCGCCTCCTCGTCGAGCTGCCAGAACGAGCCGTACTGCCAGTCGAAGTCCCGGCGGATGGTCTCCAGGGCGACCTTGAGGGCCTGCTCGCGGTTGGAGCACGTGGTGAGCTGGCGGATGACGGTGGAGACCGCCTCGACGTCCTGCGCGGCCTTCTCGGTGCGCACCTTCTCGTGCAGGCGCTGCATGGTGCCGGAGACCAGGACGCCGACGGCCCGCAGCACGTCGAGGCGCCCGCTGGTCGGGTGCAGCTGCTCGGTCGTGAAGAAGTCCATGGTGCCGACGACGTCGTCGTGCTCGGTGATGGGGAAGCAGACGCCGCTGTGGATGCCCGCGCGCTGCGCCACGGGCGCGCGCTGGCAGTCCGAGAGCTGGGAGAGGTCCTCGATGAACACGAGGTCGCGCTGGCGCCACGCCCGGCCGGAGAGGCCGATGCCCTCGGCGAAGGAGGCCTCCAGGGTCACGCGGCGGAAGTCGGGGCCGGCGTCGCCGCTCTCCTGCGAGAAGCGCAGGACGCGGGCGGGCGCGTCGAGCGCCCAGTACGAGCCGTACGCCCAGCCGAAGCGTGCGCGGATGGTCTCCAGCACCGTGCGCACGGCCTCCTCGGGGGTCGCCGCGCGTCCGAGGACCGCGACGACCTCGGTCAGCGCGTCGACGTCGGCGCGGCTCTCCTCGGCCTCGTTGGTCGGGACCGGTCGTCCGGCCTCGGAGGCGCGCTTCTTGAACATGGGCTTCCCCTCGTCGTGGTGCTCCTAGGCAGGTGTATCGCCCGTCCTGGCGCCGACTTGAGGAGTTCGGACGTCGACGTCGCCGGGTGCTCGCGGCTGCGCGGGGCGACCTGCCCGCCGGGTCGCGCGGGGAGCCCGCCCAGCGCCCGTCGGGCCAGAGCTCAGCGCTCGTCGGGCCAGACGATGCCGACCTTGCCGCCGGCCCCGGCGTCGGCGTCGGCGTAGGCCGCGGCGGCCTCGGCCAGCGGGTAGGTGGCGGTGACCAGACGCTGCGGGTGCAGGTCCCATCGGGCCAGGGCGGCCAGCAGCTCGCCCATCCGCACGGTCGAGGTGACCCACGAGCCGTGGACGGTGAGCTGGCGGTGGATGAGCACCTCGCTGACGTCGACCTCCAGGTGCCCGCCCTCCCCGACGAGCGCGGCCCGGCCCCACCGGCGGGTCCACCGCAGCGCGGTGAGCTGACCGCGGCCGGAGCCGGAGCAGTCGACGGCGACCTCGGCGCCCTCGCCGTCACGGTCGACCAGCAGGTCGGCCAGGTCGGCGTCGCTCCCGGCGACGGCCGCGTCGACGGCGCCCAGCTCCAGGGCCAGCGCACGCCGCCCGGGGCTCGGGTCGGTGCCGACGACGAGCGGGGACCCCAGGGCCCTGGCGAGCATCCCGGCGGCGAGGCCGACCGGTCCCAGACCGGTGACGAGCACCCGGTCGGCGCCGCTCACGTCGGTGCGGCGCAGCGCCTCGTACGCCGTGCCGAAGCCGCAGGCGACGACGGCGCCGTCGAGGAAGGACAGCTCCTCCGGCAGGGCCAGCAGGTCGCGCTCCTGCGCGAGCAGCAGGTCGGCGTGCCCGCCGTCGCGCTGCCAGCCGTAGGCGGCGCGACCCGGTGCGGTGCAGGAGATCTGGTAGCCGCGGCGGCACTCGGCGCACTGCCCGCAGCCGCTGATGTGGTAGACGACGACGCGGTCGCCGACGCCGACGCGCTCGACCCCGGGACCGGTCGCGACGACGCGGCCGGCGGGCTCGTGCCCGCCCACGACTCCCTGGTATGCCTCCGGCCCCTCGCCGAGGTGCTCCCGGTAGATGGCCCGCAGGTCGCTGCCGCAGATGGTGGAGGCGCGCATGGCGACCAGCACCTGGCCGGGGCCTGCTACCGGGTCGGGCGCCTCCCGCAGCTCGACGACGCTCCCGCCGGGCAGGTACGCAGCACGCACGGCACTCCTCCTCGAGCTCCTCCCGGCCCGTGGCCGGCCGTGCCCGGCAGTCTGCCTCGCGGCGTCGTCGGCGTGCCCCGGCCCGACGACGCTGGTACGACGGCCAGATGACCTCGAAGGGCAAGACGGAGCAGCAGCGTGCCGTGCTCGACGCGCTGCTCGAGCGGCACGGGCAGTCCTACGCGCACGAGTCCGGGCTGCGGCTGAAGGACACACCCGCGCCGCTGTTCGAGCTGCTCGTGCTCTCGGCGCTGCTGTCGGCCAACCTGCAGGCGGACCTGGGCGTGCGGACCGCCCGGGCGCTGCGCGAGGCGGGGCTGACCACGGCGGACAAGCTGGCCGGCGCGAGCGACGAGGAGCGCTGGCAGGTGCTCTCGCAGGCGAAGTACCTGCGCAAGGAGCAGACGGCCCGCCAGCTGGGCCAGCTCGCCGAGCGGGCGCAGCAGGAGTACGCCGGCGACCTGCGGCGGATGCGGGACGCCGCCTTCGCCGGCGAGGGCGGCGAGGGCGAGGGCGGCGAGGGCGACGGCGACGGGCAGGGGGGCGTCGACGCCCTGCGCGAGCACGTCCAGGCCTTCACCGGCGTCGGGCCCCTCGGGGTCGACATCTTCTGCCGCGAGGTCCAGGCCGTCTGGCCGCAGCTGCGCCCCTTCCTCGACGAGCGGGCCGCCGGCCCGGCCCGGGCCCTGGGGCTCCCGCCCGACGCCGCCGGTCTCGCGGACCTCGCCGGCACCGACGACCTCTCGCGCGTCGGCGCGGCGCTCGTGCGCTGCGGCATCGCCGACGACGCCGACGAGGTCCGCGCCGCCGCCGGCTGAGTCCGGCTGCTGAGCCTGACCACCGGACCCGACCGCTGGGGCCCCGCGCGCGAGCGGCTCCGGCGGGCGGGGGCGCGCTCCTCGTGCTCCACTTCGGCCGCAGGTACCGACCGGTCCGGCTGGCCCGGTCCCCGACGACGAGAGGTCCTCCATGCCGCTAGTGCGGATCGACGTGACGCAGGGCCGCAGCCCGCAGGAGCTCCGCCAGCTGGCGGACGTGGTGCAGGAGGTCATGGAGGACGTCTTCGCCGCCCCGCCCCGCGACCGCTACCAGGTCGTCACCGAGCACCCTGCGGGCCAGGTGATCTGCCAGGACACCGGTCTCGGCCTCGAGCGGACCGACGACCTGGTCGTCCTGCAGGTCTTCCAGCAGGGGCGCACGCAGGAGCAGAAGAAGGCCCTCTACGCCACCCTCGCCCAGCGGCTGCAGGAGCGCTGCGGCCTCGCGCCCTCGGACCTCGTGGTCAGTCTCACCGCCAACGACCCGGAGGACTGGTCCTTCGGGATGGGCCGGGCCCAGTTCCTCGAGGGCGACCTCTAGCCGTCCTGCCGGGGCAGCGGTGGCGCCGGCGGGGCCTCATGCACTTGCATGGCGTCATGCACCCGCGCGCGGGCCAGCCCGCCCAGCCCGAGGACCTCGTCGACGTCGACGCTCTCCTTCACGCCTACGCCGAGCGGGTCCCAGACCCCGCTGACCCCGGCCAGCGGGTCGTCTTCGGCACGTCCGGCCACCGTGGGTCGGCGCTCGACGGCGCCTTCAACGAGGCGCACATCCTCGCGATCACCCAGGCCATCTGCTCCTACCGCGCCGAGCAGGGCACCACGGGGCCGCTCCTGCTCGCCCGCGACACCCACGGGCTCTCGCTGCCGGCCTGGCGCACGGCGCTGGAGGTCCTCGTGGCCAACGGCGTCGACGTCCTCGTCGACAGCCGCGACGGGTTCACGCCGACCCCGGCGCTCTCGCACGCCGTCCTGCGGCTCAACGGGCGTGGCACCGCGACGGCGTCGGAGATCCCCGACGGGGACGCGGACGGCATCGTCGTCACGCCCTCGCACAACCCGCCGCGCGACGGCGGCTTCAAGTACAACCCCCCGCACGGCGGACCGGCCGGGTCGGAGGCGACCGGGTGGATCGCCGACCGCGCCAACGCCCTGATGGAGGCGGGCCTCGACGGCGTGCAGCGGGTGCCCTTCGAGCAGGCCCGGGCGGCAGTCGGGGACTACGACTTCCTGCGCCACTACGTCGACGACCTCGCCACGGTGCTCGACCTGGACGCGGTCCGGGAGGCCGGCGTCCGGATCGGCGCGCACCCGCTCGGCGGCGCGGCGGTCGCCTACTGGGGCGAGATCGCGAGCACCTACGGCCTCGACCTCACCGTCGTCGACGACACCGTGGACCCGCAGTGGGCCTTCATGACCCTCGACGGCGACGGCAAGATCCGGATGGACTGCTCCTCGCCGAACGCGATGGCCTCGATGGTGGCGCAGAAGGACCGTTTCGACGTCGCGACCGGCAACGACGCCGACGCCGACCGGCACGGCGTCGTCACGCCCGATGCGGGCCTCATGAACCCCAACCACTACCTGGCCGTGGCGATCTCCTACCTGCTGGAGCACCGCGACTGGACGGGCGAGCCGGCCGTCGGCAAGACGCTCGTGTCGTCCTCGCTCATCGACCGGGTGGTCGACGGCGCAGGCCGCCGGTTGCTGGAGGTGCCCGTGGGGTTCAAGTACTTCGTCGACGGGCTGCTCGACGGCTCGGTCGTCTTCGGCGGCGAGGAGAGCGCGGGCGCCTCGTTCCTGCGCAAGGACGGCTCCGTGTGGACCACGGACAAGGACGGCATCCTCCTGGCGCTGCTGGCCGCCGAGATCCGCGCCGTCACGGGACGCTCGCCGAGCCAGCTGCACGCCGACCTCGTGGAGAAGTACGGCGCGTCGGCGTACAGGCGCGTCGACGCCCCCGCCGGCCGCGAGGAGAAGGCGCGGCTGGCGAAGCTGTCGCCCGAGGCGGTGACGGCGTCGGAGGTCGGCGGCGAGCCGATCACGGCCAAGCTGACGGAGGCGCCCGGCAACGGCGCGGCCATCGGCGGGCTCAAGGTGACGACGCAGAGCGCCTGGTTCGCCGCGCGCCCCTCCGGCACGGAGGACGTCTACAAGATCTACGCGGAGTCCTTCCGCGGCGCCGACCACCTCGACCAGGTCCTCGAGGAGGCCCGCGGCGTCGTCGACGCCGCGCTGGCGGGGTGAGCGAGGGTCCGACCGGCGGGCTCCGGGACGTCGAGCGCGACGCCCTCGCGCGTGCCGTCGTCCTCGCCGCCCGCGGGCTCGGCGGCACGAGTCCCAACCCCAGCGTCGGCTGCGTCGTCCTGGACACCGGCGGCGCCGTCGTCGGGGAGGGCCGGACCGCCCCCGCCGGTGGCCCCCACGCCGAGGTCGTGGCGCTGCGGCAGTCCGGGGGCCGGGCCCGCGGCGGCACCGCCGTCGTCACGTTGGAGCCGTGCGACCACACCGGGCGGACGGGGCCGTGCTCGCGGGCGCTGCTCGAGGCCGGGGTCGCGCGCGTCGTCCTCGCCACCGCCGACCCGGACCCGCGGGCGGCCGGTGGGGCCGACACCCTCGCCGCGGCCGGGGTCGACGTCGTGCGCGCGACGCCCGACGAGGCGCGAGCCTCCCTGCGCGTCCACGAGTCGTGGCTCACGGCCGAGCGGCTCGGGCGCCCGCACGTCACGTGGAAGTACGCCGCGAGCCTCGACGGGCGCAGCGCCGCCGCCGACGGCTCCAGCCGGTGGATCACCTCGCCGGCCTCCCGCGCCGACGCGCACCTGCTGCGCGCCCGCAGCGACGCCGTGGTCGTCGGCGTGGGCACGGTGCTCGCCGACGACCCCTCGCTCACCGTGCGCGACCTGCCCCCCACGGGTGACGACGTCGCCGACGCCGAGCTCGCGACGCGGGCGCCGCTGCGCGTGGTGCTCGACGCCGACGGCCGGACGCCAGCCGCCGCCGCGGTGCGCCGGGGACGCGGCGCGGGCGCGGGGGAGTGCCTGGTGCTCACCGCGTCCGACGTCGGCCGCGGTGCCCGCGGCGGCGTCGACCTCGCGGCGGCCCTGGCGCTCCTGCACGCGCGGGGCGTCCGCTCGGTCATGCTCGAGGGCGGCCCCCGCCTGGCCGGCGCCTTCCTCGACGCCGGGCTCGTCGACCGGGTGCGCGCCTACCTCGCCCCGGCGCTGCTGGGGCAGGGGACGGCGGCGCTGGTCAGCACGGTGACCGGCGCCTCGATGGACGCGGTGGCGCGCCTCGTCCTCGACGACGTCGCCCGGGTCGGGCCAGACCTGCGGGTCGACCTCCTCCCGGGTCCCTGACCCGCGTCGACGCCCCTCGCGCGACGGGTGGGCGAGGCCGGGTGGTGGGCGCCGCGGACGTGGCCATGATGGGCGGCGACCGCTGTCCTCCACCCCCCTAGGAGCTCCCATGGGCACCTCCCGTGACGCCGCGACGCACGACGACCCCGCGCGAGGTGGGGTCGAGGTCCTCCAGGACCCGCTGCGCAACCGGGGGACCGCGTTCACCGAGGCCGAGCGCGACGCGCTGTCCCTGCGGGGGCTGCTCCCGCCGCACGTGGAGGACCTGGAGGACCAGGCCCGCCGGGCCTGGAGCTCGGTGCAGGACGTCCAGGGCGGGGACGACACCTCGCGCGACCTCGCCCGGCACATCACGCTGCGGGCGCTCCAGGACACCAACGAGACGGTCTTCTACAAGGTCCTGGCCGACCACGTCGAGGAGGCGTTGCCGCTGGTCTACACCCCCACCGTCGGAGCGGCGTGCCAGCGCTTCAGCCAGATCTACCGCCGCCCGCGGGGGATGTTCGTCTCCTACCCCGACCGCCACCGGCTGCGCGAGGTGCTGCGCAACCGTCCCCAGGGCGCCGTGGACGTCATCGTGGTGACCGACGGCCAACGGATCCTCGGCCTGGGCGACCAAGGTGTGGGGGGCCTGGGCATCCCCATCGGCAAGCTCTCCCTGTACACCGCGATCGGGGGCATCGACCCCGCGCGCACGCTGCCCGTCGTCCTGGACGTCGGCACCGACGACGAGGACCTGCGCGCGGACCCCGCCTACCTCGGCTGGCGTCACGAGCGCATCACCGGCGACGACTACGACGACTTCGTCGCCGCGTTCGTCGACGCCGTGCGCGCCGAGCTCCCGCACGTCCTGCTGCAGTGGGAGGACTTCGCCAGCACCCACGCCCTGCCGATCCTGGACCGCTACCGCGACCGGCTGCTGACCTTCAACGACGACATCCAGGGCACCGCGGCCGTCGTGGCCGGCGCCATGGCCGGCGCCGCGGCCGTCAGCGGCACCCGGCTGCGGGACCAGCGCGTCGTGATGCTGGGGGCCGGGTCGGCCGGCATCGGGGTCCTCGAGAGCCTCGTGCAGGCCATGGTGGCCGACGGCGCCGAGGAGGGGGAGGCGCTGTCCAACGTCTACGTCCTGGACGTCGGCGGCCTGCTGCTGACCAGTCAGGACGGGCTCGTGCCGGCCCAGGCCCGGTTCGCCAAGGACCCCGCCGCGGTCTCGGGCTGGGGCGTCGACGTCGACGACCGGGCCAGCCTCGACCTGGCTACCGTGGTGGCGAACGTGCACCCGACGACGCTCGTCGGCCTGTCCACCGCCCACGGCGCCTTCACGAGAGACGTCGTCACCGACATGGCTGCGCACGTGGAGCGGCCGATCATCCTGCCGCTGTCCAACCCCACCTCACGCGCCGAGGCGGACCCGCAGGACCTCTCGGACTGGACCGACGGCAAGGCCCTGGTGGCCACCGGGAGCCCGTTCCCACCGGTGCGTCACGGGCAGCACCACCGACGGGTGGCGCAGTGCAACAACGTCTACGTCTTCCCCGCGGTCGGCCTGGGCGTCGTGGCGGTGGGGGCGACGAGGGTGACCGACGCCATGATGCTGGCGGCCGCGCTGGAGCTGGGCCGACGCTCCCCCGTCCACGACGACCCCGACGGTGCGCTGCTGCCCGAGGTGGTCGACATGCCCGGGACAGCCGTCCACATCGCCGTCGCCGTGGCGCGGCAGGCGGTGGCCGACGGGGTCGCCCCGCGCCTCGACGACGACGAGGTCGTCCGCGCCGTGCACGCCGCACGCTGGACCCCCGCCTACCGCGACTGAGCCGGGACCGGGCGCCGTCCTGGTCGCGCTCCCCGTCCCGTGGTGCTCACCGGCTCCGTCGACCCCGCCGCCCCTGCCCACGAGGAGGCGGGCCCCCCAGGACCTCCCCCAGGACATCGCCAGGGAGCAGCGCGCACACTGCTGGCATGAGGACGCGCAGCCGCTGGACCCTGGCCGCAGCCACCACGGGCGTCGTCGTCGCGGGCGCCGTCGTGGTGCCGGGTGTCGCGAGCGCCGACCCGGACCTGCCGCCGACCACGGCGCAGGAGCTGCTGGAGGACGTCGCCTCGGCGCAGCCGCTGCCCTTCTCCGGCACCGTGGTGCACACCTCCGACCTCGGGCTGCCCGAGCTGCCGCAGCAGACGGGCTCGGCCGGCAGCGACCTGACCGGGCTGCTCACCGGCTCGACCACCCTGCGGGTGTGGAGCGACGGCGAGCAGCGCCAGCGCCTGTCCGTGCTCGGGGACTTCGCCGAGACCAGCGTCGTCCGCGACGGGAGCGACGTGTGGGTCTGGCGCAGCGACGACCGCACGGCCGTCCACGCCGAGCTGCCCTCGGCGCAGCAGCTGGAGGCGGCGCGCGGCTCCGCCGCGGAGGGCGCCGACGCGTCGCCGGAGGCGTGGGGCCCTGCGGGCGGTGCGACGCCGGCCGAGGCGGCCCAGCGGGCGCTGGCCGCGCTCGACCCGAGCACCGAGGTCAGCCTCGACGGCACGGGCACCGTCGCCGGCCGCGACGCCTACGAGCTCGTGCTGGCCCCCCGCAGCACCACGTCGCTCGTCGGGCGGGTGCGGCTCGCCGTCGACGCCGCGACCTCCTACCCCCTGCGGGTGCAGGTGCTGGCCCGCAGGGCGAGCAGCCCTGCGCTGGAGACGGCCTTCACCGACATCTCCTACGCCGCGCCGGACGACGACGTCTTCGCCTTCACACCTCCCGAGGGGGCCGAGGTGAGCGAGGCGCCGTCGCCGGGCGCGGCGCTGGCCCGGCGGCCCACCGGTGGGCACGGCGGCACCCCCGGCGGCGGGGGCGGCCCCTCGGCGGAGGGCTCCTCGGGCAGCGACCCCGCGGCCGACCGTGCGCGCCCGACGGTGGTCGGCGACGGCTGGGACGCCGTCGCGGTGCTCCGCGGTGCGGCTGGCGGGCTGACGGACCCGACGGGGAGCCCCGCGGGCGGTGCCGGGCAGGCGCTGCTCGACGCCGCCCAGCCGGTCTCCGGCGCGTACGGCACCGGCCGGGTGCTGGCGACCGCGCTGGTCAGCGTCCTCGCGCTCGACGACGGCCGCGTGCTCGTCGGGGCCGTGCCGCCCTCGGTGCTCGAGCAGGCGGCGCTGGACCCGGCCGCCGCGCCGTGAGCGCGGCCGCGGGCGCCCCCGCGGCCCCGCGGCGGAGCAGCCCGGCCGCCGACGAGGCCGCCGCCGCGGACCTCGACGAGGCCGCCGACCACGAGGAGCCGGCGACCGACCTCGCCGTCGCCACGCGCGGGCTGACCAAGCGGTTCCGCGGCGGCCAGGTCGCCGTCGACCACCTCGACCTCGAGGTCCCCCGCGGCGCCGTCTACGGCTTCCTCGGCCCCAACGGCTCCGGCAAGACGACGACCATCCGGATGCTGCTCGGGCTCGTCGCGCCGACGTCCGGCGACGTCCGGCTGCTGGGGGAGGCCATGCCGGGCGCCCGTGCGCGCGTCCTGCCCCGGGTCGGGGCGCTCGTCGAGGGCCCGGCCTTCCACCCCTACCTCACCGGCGCCGCGAACCTCGCCCGGGCGGACGCCGCCGACCGCACGGTCGACCCACGGACGGCGCGGCGTCGCATCGCCGACGCCCTCGAGCGGGTCGGCCTCACCGCGGCGGCCGGCAAGCGCTTCCGCGTGTACAGCCTCGGCATGAAGCAGCGGCTCGGCCTGGCGGCCGCGCTGCTGCGGCCGCGGGAGCTGCTCGTGCTCGACGAGCCGACCAACGGGCTCGACCCGCAGGGCACCCGGGAGGTCCGCACCCTCGTGCGCGAGCTGGCCGCCGACGGGACGACCGTCCTGGTCTCCACCCACCTGCTCACCGAGGTCGAGCAGCTCTGCAGCCACGTCGGCGTCATGAGCGCCGGTCACCTCGTGGCGCAGGGGACGCTCGCCGGCGTGACGGCCGGCACGACCACGCGCGTCGTCGTCGAGGCCCGCGACGCCGAGGCCGCCGCCGGGGTGCTGCGGGCCGAGGGCGTGGCCGCGGTGGGCGTGTCGGGCGAGGAGGTGCGCGGCGACCTCGTGGCCGGAGGGCCCGACCCCGAGCGGCTGCTCGTCGCCCTCGTCGGGGCCGGTGCCGGCGTGCGCCAGCTGCGCCTGGAGCGCGCGACGCTCGAGGACCTCTTCGTCGACCTCACCGGGGAGGGCTTCGATGTCCGCGCCTGAGGCCGCCGTGGGGCGGCCCGACCCCACGGGACGAGGGGCCCGGCGCCGTCCCTCCGGGGCCGCGGCGGACCTGCGGCTGCTGCGCTCGGAGCTGGCGCTCGTGCTCCGCCGCCGCCGCAACGTCGTCATGCTGGGCGTCCTCGCCCTGCTGACGGCGCTCGTCGGCGTCGGCATCCGGCTTGCCTCCGGTGGGGGCGGCGGGACCGGCGGCGGCCCGCCCCTGCTCGCGACGGTCACCGAGAACGGCCTCTTCCTGGCCTTCGCCTCGCTCACGGCGTCGCTGCCCGTCTTCCTGCCGCTCGTCGTCTCGGTCGTGGCGGGGGAGTCGGTGGCGGGCGAGGCCTCCAGCGGCACGCTGCGCTACCTGCTCCTCACGCCCGTCGACCGCACGAGGCTGCTCGCCGTCAAGCTCCTCGCGACCGTGCTGTACGGCGCGCTCGCGGTGCTGACCATCGCGCTGACGGGCGTCCTGGTCGGGCTGGTCCTCTTCCCCGTCGGTGACGTCGTGCTGCTCAGCGGCACCACCGCCTCCTACGGCGAGGGCCTGCTCCGCCTGGCGGCCGTGAGCGCCTACGCGGCCGCGATGCTCACGACCGTCGCGGCGCTGGGGCTGCTCGTCTCCACGCTGACGGAGGTGCCCGTCGCCGCCATGTCGGCGACGGCGATCGTCGTCGTCCTCGTGCAGATCATGGGCCAGGTGCCCCAGCTCTCGTGGCTGCACCCGTGGCTGTTCACCGACGGCTGGCTGCGCTTCGCCGACCTGCTGCGCGACCCCGTCCTGCTCACCGGTGCCCGCGACGGGCTGCTGCTGCAGGCCGGGTGGGTGGTCGTCCTGGTCGCCGCGGCGTGGGCGCGGTTGACGAGCAAGGACGTGACGAGCTGAGCGCCCCGCCCGACCCCTTCCCGGCCTGGTTCTTCGACCGCGACGACCCCACGCCCGACGACCGGTTCTACGCACCCCCGCGCCTCGTCACCCACGTCGACGAGGGAGCGGTGGCCGCCGTCGGGGACCTCTACGCCGAGCTGGGCGTCGACGGCGGCCAGGCGGGGGCCGCGGCGGCGGGGGAGCGGCCGCGCCGCGTGCTCGACCTCATGTCCTCGTGGGTCTCGCACCTGCGCAGCGCGCCCGACGAGCTCGTCGTGCTCGGGATGAACGCGGCCGAGCTGGCCGCCAACCCCATGGCGACGTCCCGGGTCGTCCACGACCTCAACGTCGACGCGCGACTGCCGTTCGAGGACGGGACCTTCGACGCCGTCCTGTGCTGCGTCTCGGTCGACTACCTCGTGCGCCCCGTCGAGGTGCTGGCCGAGGTGGCCCGGGTGCTGCGCCGGGGCGCGCCGGTGGTGCTGACCTTCTCGAACCGGTGCTTCCCGACCAAGGCGGTCCACGGCTGGCTCGCGACCGACGACGACGGCCGCTGCACGCTCGTGGCGGAGTACCTGCGTCGCGCCGGCGGCTTCTTCGAGCCAGAGGTGTCGCTGCGGACGCCGCCCGGACCGGAGCGCGGCGGCACGTACCGCGGCGACCCGCTCTACGCCGTGCTCGCGCGCCGGGCTTGACTGCTGGCGCGCGCGACCGGGGACGTGCCGCCGGGTGATCAGCGCCAGATCACCCGGCGGCGCGTCCCCGATCAGCGCCCGGCTGGCCGCTCACGCGCCGTCGGCGTCGTCGAGCCGGCGCAGCACCCGGGCCGGGTTGCCGACGGCGACGACGCGGGGCGGGAGGTCCTTCGTGACGACGGCACCGGCCCCGACCACGGTGCCCGCGCCGACGGTGACGCCGGGGCAGACGACGACGCCCCCGCCCAGCCACACGCCGTCCTCGACCGTGATGGGCGCGGCGGCCTCCCACCCGGCCTTCCGCAGGTCGGGGTCGAGCGGGTGGGTGGGGGTGAGCAGCTGGACGTGCGGGCCGATCTGGACGTCGTCGCCGATGGTCACGTCGGCGACGTCGAGCACCGTCAGGCCGAAGTTGGCGAAGCAGCGCGCCCCGACGCGCAGGTGGGTGCCGTAGTCGACGTGCAGCGGCGGGCGGATCGTCGTCCCCTCGCCGACCGCGCCGAGCAGCTCGCGCAGGAGGTGCTCCCGCAGCGCCTGCTGCCGGGGGCTCGTGGCGTTGTACGCGTCGGCGAGCTCCATGCCGCGGTGGGCGGCCTCGACGATGCTCGGGTCGTCCACGGCGCGGTACCAGTCGCCGTCGCGCATCCGCTGGTGCATCGAGCGGGGGTCACCGGCGAGGGGGTCGGCCCCGGCGTCGGGTGCGGCGTCGTCCTCCATGAGGGCGACCGTACGCACGTCAGGCGGCGACGGCCTCCAGCAGCGGGGCGCGCAGCGGGTGGTCGGTGCCGGCGAGGACGACCTGGGCCGCCCGGCCGCTGGTGGCGTGGACGACGATCGGTGCCATGAGGTTGGCCGTCGAGTCCGCCAGGGACCGGCCGGGCGTGACGACGACGAGCAGCAGCGCGTCCTCGGCGCTCTCCAGCCCCAGGCCGTCGACGTCGTCCTCCTCGACCTCCGGCGCGTAGGAGGGGAACAACGCACCCGGGGCGAGGACGACGAGCCGCACGCCCTCGGCCTCCAGGGACTGCAGCGAGAACAGCGTCCCCGTCTCGTCGAGGCGCACGAGCGCGAAGCGCGTGAGCTCCTCCAGACCCGGCAGCGGGGCGACGAAACGGACCTCGGGCAGCGGCGACGTCGGGGAGGTCACCGCAGGAAGTCCATGATCGTCGGGGTCACGACCTTGGCGGCGGCGCCCAGGGCCGCCTGGTAGGCCTTCTCGTGCGTCGCGAGGTTCATCAGGGCCTCCGCCAGGTCGACGTCCTCGACCTCCCGCTGCGACGAGGTCAGCGAGAGGGTCCGCTGGGTCCCGATGCTCTGCAGGGACTCGGTGCGAGCGTAGCGAGTGCCCACGTCCGCGAGCGTCGTCGTCATCCGCCCCAGCGCGGCGGTCATGTCCCCGAGCTGGGCGGAGGACTCGGCCGCCCCCGCGAGGACGGCGGTCTCCAGCCGGCTCAGGACGGCGAAGACCGAGTCGTCACCGGCTCCGAACGCCGCCGTGCCGGCGGTGTCGACGCGGACGTCGACGCCGGGGGCCAGGGTGCGCTCGACCACGTTGCCCATCCCCGCCGACGGCGTCACCACGCCGCCGGCGTCCTCGGCGAAGGCCACCGAGGCGGCCGTGGTGCCGCCGAACACGGGCCGGCCGAGGTAGGTCGTGTTGGCGGTGGCCAGCATGTCCTCGCGGATCCCGCGGATCTGGGTGGCGATGGCCGCCCGCCCCTCGGGCGACTGGGAGTCCGCGCCCGCCTGCACGGCGAGGCCGCGGGCGGTGTGCAGCAGGGCCACGCTGCGCTGCAGCGCCGTGTCCGTCGTGCCCAACCAGCTCTTCGCGTCGTTCGAGGCGGCGGCGAAGCGCTCCTCGGCGGCCAGCGCCCGGCGCAGCTCGAGCGCCTTGTCGGTGCCGACGACGTCGTCCGACGGGCGCTGGATCCGCTTGCCGCTGGAGACCTCGGCGGTCGCCCGCGCCAGCCTCTGCGCGGCCTCGGCGATGGCGGTCTGCGCGGCGCCGTTGGACCCGCGCAGGGTCGCGCGGCCGCCGGCGTAGCCGCCGGTCAGGCTCCCGGAGACCCCGGAGACGCTCATCGTCCGACCACGCCGGTGCGGTTGATGAGGGTGTCGAGCATCTGGTCGACGGCGGTCATGACGCGTGCGGCTCCTTCGTAGGCGCGCTGGAAGGTGAGCAGGTCGACCATCTCGCTGTCGATGTCCACGCCCGTGGCCGAGGTGAGCACGGCCTGCGCGCTGTCGCGGGCGGAGGCGGTCGCGGTCGCCCGGACCTCCGCGGCCGAGACCGCACCGGCGGTGGCGACGACGAAGGTGCGCCAGGTCGCGTCGGGCCCGCCGGCGCTCTCGGACAGCGAGGGCATGCCCTTGGCGATGGAGACGTCCCGGTCGCCCGTGCCCGCCTTGATGCTCGCCGCGGGGATCGACGCGGTGATGGTCGCGGCGGTGAGGGGGCCCGCGAGGGAGGTGAAGACGGCGGGGTCGCCGTGCCGGGCGTTGACCTGGGTGGCCAGGGCGCCCGCGACGCCGTCGTAGCCGGCCATGACGCCGGGAAGGGTCGTCGTCAGCGCCTCCGTGAGCCCGGCGGCCGTGCCGCCGACGGCGAGGGCAGCCCCGTCGAGGGTGAGGGAGGTCGGCCCGGTGCCGGCGCCGGCCATCGCCGTCGGCCCGACGACGGCCAGGGTCGCGACGGCCGAGCCGTCGACGAGCTTCTGCCCGCCCACCACGACGTCGACCACCCCGCTGCCCGCCCGGGGCGCGCTCGTCGCGCCCACGAGGCCCGCCAGCCGCCGCACGAGCTCGTCGCGCTGGTCGGCCAGCTCGTGCGCGGGGGCGCCGGAGCCCTCGGTCGTGGCGATGAGGCGGTTGAGGCCGGCCACCGACGTCGCGATGCTGGAGACCTCGGTCGTGAGGGTGCCCAGCTCGGAGCGGACGTCGTCCCAGGTGGCGCTGGTGCGGGCGGCGCCCTCCCGCAGGAGCGAGGCGACCTCCTCGCTGCGGCCGGCGACGGTGACGCGCGCGGCGTCACCGCTGGGTCCGAGGGGGTCCGGGGCCGAGGCGAGGCCGCCCCAGGCGCCCCACATCTTGCCCATCGCGTCGGTCACCGTCCCGAGGTCGCCGAAGGCGCCCTCGACCGTCGTGAGGACGCCGGAGCGGGCCGCGGCCAGGGCGGCGTCGCCCGTCGTCACCTCGACGCGGCTGGAGGCCAGGCGGTCGGCGAGGCGGGCGACGCCGGTGACCTGGACGCCGTTGCCGGTGGTCCAGCCCCGTACGCCCTCGGACAGCGGGTTCTGCGTCGCCTGGAGGGGGGAGGTCTCGACGCGCTGGCGGGTGTAGCCGGGGGTCGCCGCGTTGGCGACGTTCTGCCCGGCGACGTCCATCGCCCGGCGCTGCGTCTGCAGCGCGGTCAGGGCGACAGAGAGTCCCTGGAACGTGCTCATGGTGTCCTCGCAGACGGTGTGCGTGGGAGTCGGTCACTGCTCCTATCGGCAGGTCTGCCGATGGTCTGAGCGGGTGACGCCGGCGTGTCGTGGGGGCGCTCCCGCCGGACCGGGCTCCAGTCCCGCGGCGCGGTGGCGGGCCTCGGGCGGGAGGACCTGGCGATGGAGCGGCCCAGGGGGCGGAGCGGCTCAGAGGCTCTCGTCGACCAGCCGGGCCGGGCGGGCGCCCGGGTCGCTCGCGCCGGAGCGTCGTCCGCCGCGCGGCCCGTAGGTCTGCACGGGCACGAGGGGCTGCTCGCGCGGCTCGCCCACGGAGGCGAGGGCGACGTCGAGCGCCCGGCTGCCGGCGGACAGGACGTCGCGGTTGGCCTGGGCGGTCGCGCCGATCTCGGTGGTGAGCACGAGGAAGGCGTCGCGGTGGGAGCCGAGCACCTCGTCCCAGGGGGAGGGGACGACGTCGGCGAGCTGGCGCAGCCCGGCGCCCGCGGGGGCCCCGTGCTCGGCGGCGACGGCGTCGACGTGCAGGGCCCGCTCCAGCTCGGCGGCACGCACCTGCTCCAGGACGACCTCGACCTCACGGGTGGCGTGGGCCAGCCAGCGCGTGCGCCCGCTGGTGAGGACGAGCTGCTCCTCCTCCAGCTTGAACAGCAGCAGCTCGAGCACCTCCCGCTCGCGCCACAGCACGTTCGACAGCTCCGCCAGGCCCATCGCCGGTCCCCTTCCCTCGACGCGACCCTCGCGGCCGTCGTCACCGACCCATCGGCGCCATCGTCCGCGTGCTGAGACGTCGCCCGCGGCAACCGCTCCGGCGCGTCGCCCGTCGTGTCCGCCCCGAGCGTGTGGCGGTCGAGTGGTCGACGACGCGCCCTGCGCAGGGTGAGCTCGCTCCCGGCTGAGGGGTCGTGCGTCCGAACAGGTGCCGGCGGGAGGGGATCTCACCTACTCGGGCTCAAGGTGGCGAGGCGGCGGGACGAGGCCTCCGGCGTGATGATCCCGACCCAGCGCACGGCCGCCCCCTGCGGCGCCGCCGTCTCCGCGCTCCCCCGCAGCAGCTCCCGCCGTGACGCCGCCGCCGTCGAGGCCCTCGTCACCGCCCACCTCCCCCTCGTGGGGCACGTCGTGCGCGAGGTCGCGATGCGGCTGCCCTCGCACGTCGACGCCACCGACCTCTCGGGTGCCGGCGCGGCCGGTCTGCTCCAGGCCGCCCGCGGCTACGACGAGGAGACGGGCGTCCCCTTCGCCCGCTACGCCAGCACCCGCATCCGCGGTGCCGTGCTCGACGAGCTCCGCAGCATGGACCTCATGAGCCGGGGGGTGCGCTCCCGCGGCCGCGAGCTGCACGTCGTCGAGGACGGCCTCACCGCCGCGCTGGGCCGCCGTCCGAGCCGCGCCGAGCTCGCCGCGGCCCTCGGGGTCGACGTCGCCGAGGTCGACCGTCGCCGCACCGAGTCGGGCGTCACCGTGTCGAGCCTGGACGCCCCGGTCACCGGGGGCACGGGCGGCGAGGACGCCCTCGTGCGGACCTGGGCCGAGGGCCTGTCCGACGAGCGCCCCGGCCCCGAGGAGCTCGCCCTGCGCGCCGAGCGGATGACGGTCCTCGGTGCGAGCGTCGCCGCGCTGCCCGAGCGGCTGCGCGCCGTCGTCGTCGCCACCTTCCTCGAGCAGCGGCCGCTCTGCGAGGTCGCGGAGGAGCTGGGCGTCACTGAGTCCCGCGTCAGCCAGCTGCGCACCGAGGCCCTCGGCCTGCTGCGGGCGGCCATGGACACCGTCCTGGAGCCGCGCGGGCCCGCCCCGGCCCCCACGGGCGTTGCCGCCCGACGCCGTGAGGCCTTCTACGCCGAGGCCGCCCTGCACGCCGCCGCCGCAGGGGTGGGCTCGCGCGCACGCTCGGCTCAGGCCCGCGAGCAGCTCGCCGCGCGCAGCGGCGCCAGCCCCGCCCCGGGTCCCGCACGGCCGGTCACCGCCGCCGTCGTCCCCGCCCAGCGGACCGCCGCCCAGCGGCAGCCGCTGCTGGCCTGAGCGCACCGGTGGGGCCGTCACCCGGACGGCCCGCCCGCGGTCTCCTGCTCAAGTCCCGGCTCGGGACGCCGATGAGCAGGTGGGTCCCCATGGACGGGGGCCCTTC
>NZ_JBBHZF010000022.1:686-4373 GCF_037482365.1 Pseudokineococcus sp. 1T1Z-3 | reverse complement strand
CGTGGCCGACCTGGCCGAGGCCGACCGGCTGGTCGACCAGATGGGCGAGAACGACCACCGTGCCGGTCTCACGACCGGGGAGCGGGTCGCCGCCTTCGCCCAGCTCTCGGCTCTGGGCGTCTCGGCCGCGCAGATCGCCAAGCGCACCGCGACCAAGCGCGCCGACGTCGACGCGGCCCTGACTGTCGCGGGCAGCGGCATCGCCACCGGCGCCGTCGAGCGGTGGGACTTCCTGACCCTGGACCAGTCCGCCGTCCTGGCCGACTTCGAGGACGAGCCGGACACGGTCACCGCCCTGGTCGCCGCCGCCCGGTCCGGGCAGTTCGAGCACGTCGCCCAGCGCGCCCGCGACGCCCGTACCCTGCGCCGCCAGGGCGAGCAGATCACCGCCGACCTGAGCGCGCAGGGCATCCCCGTCATCGACCGGCCCCGCCACGACGAGCGCACCCGGTCCCTGGGCGACCTGCTCGACGCCCAGGGAGAGCCCCTGACCCCGGAGGCGCACGCCGAGTGCCCCGGGCGCGCGGCCTACGTCCGCCCCTGGGTGACCTGGACCCACGAGCAGGAGCCCGAGGACACCGACGACGTCGAGGGTGGCTACGGCGAGGACGAGGAGGAGGACGAGGCCCTGGCCGAGAACCTGGCCGACGACGGCGTGACCTCGATCAACTATCTCCCCGCGAGCCAGCGCGTCGAGACGATGCAGGCCGTCCACGTCTGCACCGACCCCAAGGGCAACGGCCACACCGACCGCTACGCCCACCTGACCGGCGGCAGCACCCGGCCCCGCGCGGCCGACATGAGCGAGACCGAGCGTGAGCAGGCCAGGGCCGAGCGCCGCGACGTCATCGAGTCCAACCGCGCATGGGCGTCGGCCGAGACCGTCCGCCGGGACTGGCTGCGCGCCTTCGCCACCCGCAAGAGCGCCCCCAAGGACGCCCCGCAGTTCATCACCACCACCCTGCTCGACGGGTGGGCACTGTCCAAGGCCCGCGAGAGCGGCCACCGCCTGGCCTGCGACCTCCTGGGCGCCGACAGCAGCGGCTACGGGCGCCGCCCGGTCCTGCTCGACGAGCGCACCACCGGCCCCCGCGCCCAGGTCATCACCCTGGTCCTGCTGCTGGCCGCCGCCGAGGAGGCCACCGGCAAGCACTCCTGGCGCAACGTCTCCGCCGACACCGCCCGCTACCTCCACTGGATCGAGGCCCAGGGCTACACCCTGTCCGACGTCGAGCGCCGCGCCTGCGGCCAGGACCCCCTGCCCCAGGCGCCCGCCGAGCCCGAGGACCGGCAGGACGAGCAGGACCAGCCCGACGAGTGACCCCCTGGAGGGGCGCCCCCGACCGGGGCGCCCCTCCCCCTCCCGCAACGGCCAGCCCACCACCGGATCGGTCCGGGCGCCGCGAGCACCAAGAAAAGTTGCCCGACGGCTTGCCTTCCAAGGATACGAACGGTAGGGTTACTACCGTAAGTAGGGCCGAGGGAGAGTGGGATAAGAAATGGGCAAGACCGAGAAGAGCGTGGCCGCCGAGACCGAGGCCGCGCAGTCCTCTCCGGGTCAGGGTGGCTACTGCCGCGCCCACCTCAGCGACTTCCGCGATTTCGTGGACTACATGATCCCGCGGTGCGCCTGCCACCTGCTGCCTGGGCTGGCGCCGCGCACCACCCAGCGCAGTGCCGCGATCACGCTCGAAGCCACCGCCGCTCGCCGAGGCGCCGCGCTCCAGGTCCGGGAGGCCGTTGCCAACCACGGCCCCATACGCGCTCGCGCCACCGCAGGGGCAGCCCGGACGGCCGACGAGTGGGCCGAGCGCGCCAGCGACCCGCTCGACGACGAGATGGTCCCCTCGCCCCGGTGCCTGCACGCCGCCTGGCACGCGGCCAACAACGCCGTCGACCTGGCCGCGCCGGACGAGATCCCCATGGTGGTCCATTGGGACAACCCGACCTTCGCCGCGGGATGGGAGAACGACTTTGACCGCAGGAAGGACTACTCCCCGAATGCCCCGATGCAAGCCGACGACTGGGACGACTGGTGAGCGTTGGCCACCTGACCCACGCACCATGCGAACGGCGGCCGTGCGATCGAGCGCGTCGTCCGCGCAGTCCGCCTCACCGGTATCGCTACCGCCCCCGGCGGCTGGACTCGCGCCGAGGCCGACGGCCGGGATGACGAGCAGGACCAGCCGGCCAGTGACCACGCGGAGGGGCGCCCCGACCGGGGCGCCCCTCCTCTCCCGGGGCTGCGCCCCCGAAACTCGACCCCTCAGGAGTAGTCATGACACGCATGTCGGTACCCCGACCTAACCTCCGCGCTATGCCCACGACCCGGCGGACGATCCGGCTTGACGTCGAGACCGCTGTCCTGAGGCTGGCCGCCGTGCTGGTCCTGCTGTTGGTCCCGGTCGCCCTCGGCGGCTGGGTGCTGCTGGCAGGCCAAGACTCCCAGACCGCTCTCGTGCTGGGCGTGGCCCTCGTCCTCCTCGGCGCCGTCCCCTTCGCCGTCCTTCTCGCCCGCCTCATCGCAAACGTCCACCTCGACGTGCAGACCTCCGGCGACCAGGACGGTGAGGACGCATGAGCACCTACCGGCTCGACGTCGAGGACGGCGACGCGAACCCCCGCGACGACCGCCCTAACCTCCTCAGCAGGCGGCGCTCAGGTGGGTGGTCGCTCTTGGCTGGTGTCCCGCCGCTGGTGCACGCCGTCGTCGTCTGAGCGGACCCGCCTTCGGCGGGACAGCCTCCCCCGCCACAAGCGGCCACCCACCGGAGCGCCGGCGCCACGAGCTCGCGCAGCTCGGGCCCTGCGGACCCGCCTACGGCGGGACAGCCCTCCCGGCCCCGGCGCGGGGGCTGCGCCCGCACGCCCCGCCACCCGCGTATCACTTGTCATCCAACTACTCAAACGCTACCGTTCCCCACCTTCGGACCCTTGGAGCAAACGTGACCACCCACGTCCTCGCCCTGGCGAACCAGAAAGGCGGCGTCGGTAAGACCTCCATCACCGTCGGCCTCGCAGACGCCCTCGCCCGCCAAGGCCGCCGCGTGCTCGTCATCGACGCCGACCCCCAAGCCAACGCCACCGCCAACCTCGGCATCGACCAAGCCCCCCCGTTCACCCTCAACGACGTCCTGGCCGTCGACCCCACCACCCGCACCGTCGCGCCCGGCGTCATCGCAGAAGCGATCGTGCCGGCAGGGGAGGGGTGGACCGGCGTCGACGTCGTCGCCGCCGAGCTCGCCCTATCCAACCGTGAGCAAGACCAGGACCCCGGCCGCGAGGCCCGCCTGCGGACCGCGATGGACGGCGCCCTCGACGCCTACGACGTCGTCCTCATCGACTGCCCGCCCAACCTCGGCCAGCTCACCATCAACGCCCTCACCGCCGCTGACGCCGCCCTCCTGGTCACCGAGCCCCGCGCCCCCAGCGTCGACGGCCTGACCCAGATGACCCGCACCGTCGGCACCGTCCGCCAGCACTACAACCCCGCCCTGCGACTGGCCGGCGTCGTCGTCAACCGCCACCGCACCGACCGCCGCGACCGCGTCGAATGGGTCGACCAGCTCCGCGAGGACTACGGCACCCGCCTGCTCGAGCCGCACCTGCCCGAACGCGAAGTCGTCGCCGTGGCCACCAGCGCCGCCGCGCCGCTGTCCGCCTACGGACCCCGCGGCCGCGACGTCC
>NZ_JBBHZF010000022.1:0-606 GCF_037482365.1 Pseudokineococcus sp. 1T1Z-3 | reverse complement strand
GGCAAGCTCGCCAAGGCAGCCCCCCAGGACCCCGTCATCGGCACCCCACAGGACGCGCCCGCGGCGGGGGAGTCCACCGGCACGGCCGCCGAGGTCGTCCGCGAGAGCGCTGGCAAGCGGAAGGTCGGCTACGCCCAGGACGCCGACGACACCGCCCGCGCCCGCGCCGCCTACAACTGGACCCGCGCCAACACCGGCACCCGCTCGTTCTCCGACTTCATCGCCAACGCCGTCATGGCCGAAGTCGAGCGCCTGGAGAAGGAATACAACGGCGGCAAGGCATGGGCCGGAATGCACGCCGGCGAAATCCCCACCGGAAGGCCCCTCGAATAATGAGCGCCCTGCTGCTCCCCGGAGTCACCCTGCTCGGCATCGGCGTCGTCGTCCTGCTGGTCGCCTACCTGTTCCGGCGCGGAAGCACCACCGAAAGGCAGCTCCGACTCATCAAAATCGGCGCCTTCCTCGTCGTCCTCGGGTCCGCCGTTACCATCGTCTTCATCTTCGGAGACGCCATCACGCAGATGCCCGAGCTCGCGCAGTAACAGCCCAAAAGGGAAGACTAAAAACCATTTACGCTGGCGCGGCTGCCGCCTGTCGTGTCTCTCG
>NZ_JBBHZF010000021.1:0-1553 GCF_037482365.1 Pseudokineococcus sp. 1T1Z-3 | reverse complement strand
CAGGACCGGCGCACCCGCCAACTCAAGGACGACCTACACCCACGACGACGGGAAGAACCGCCTCACCCGGGTCGACGAAGGCACCAGCAGCGGTGGAACGTCCGCGGCGTGGGAGTACGGCTACGACAAGAACTCCAACCGCACCCGCCAGGTCCTGACCGGCTCTACAAGCGCCGGCACCGCATCGGGCACCACGACCTGGGGCTACAACGCTGCCGACCAGCTCACCACCATGAACGGCTCCACCTCCGGGTGGGCGTACGACGCGAACGGCAACGAGACCTCCGGCGGCCCGTCCCGGTCCTCGCTCGGAGTCCCGGCCCGCACCAACGAGTACACCGCCTTCGACCAGACCTCCCGCACCATCACCGGCGGGATCTCGACCTTCTTCACCTACAGCGGTGACCGGAACACCACCCGGCTGCGCTCCTCAGGCACCGAGTTCACCGAGACCGCCCCGGGTGTGATGGGCACCCGGTCCACCGACGGGCAGACCCAGACCTACACCCGCGACCCCGACGGCCAGCTCATCTCCACCACCATGGCCGACGGCACCACCCACTACTACCTCACCGACAACCTTGGCTCCGTCATCACCCTCGTCAACGGAACGGGCCAGCGCACCGCCACCTACTCCTACGATCCCTACGGCACCACCCGCACCACCACCGGCCCCGCCGCCGACGCCAACCCCTACCGCTACACCAGCGCCTACCGTGACGCCCACTCCGGCCTCTATAAGCTCGGCCTGCGCTACATGGACCCCACCACCGGCCGCTTCACCCAGACCGACCCCACCCGCCAGGAAGACAACGACTACCTCTACGCGCAGGGTGACCCCTGCAATAGGATTGACCCCACGGGCGCGTGGTCCGAAGGTTCGCTGGACAGCCTTCGCGGTGCCGTCCGGTATGGCGCGGGGGGTGCCGGCGCGGGAGGCATCTCGGGGGCTGTCCTCGGCGCCGTGGGTGGGTGCGTTGCTGGGGGGCTCTTCACGGGAAGCATTGGTTTCCTGCCAGGTGCGGCCCTAATGGGCACGAGGGGCGCCATCGCTGGAAGCCTCGTCGGCGGGGCGGTCGGCCTCGGATACGGCGCCGCGCAGGGTAGTGACACATGGTTGTGACTTTCCGTTATCTGTCTATTGAGAGGCGCGCCCACTATGGGCCAGTCGAGTAGCGAGTCGGCTGTGGCGCAACTCTTATTGGCATTCGCTGCAGTCGCGCTGATCGCCCTTGGGGCTTTTGTGCAGACTTGGCCCGAGATGATAAGGATTGCGCTCCTGCTGCTGGGTGCAGCACTCCTTGCCCTGGCTGGTCTGCGACTTAGGCGAAAGACTGGCAAGGCGGCAAGAGGCTCAAGGTAATTTCATCGGGTCCCTACGCGGCTCTTCGCACCTCCGGTGGGGCGACGGCACCGGGACGGCTCGCCCGACGCACCCGAGCCCAGCCGAGACCGCGTCACCTCGGTCGCGTCTCACCCGAGCAGCGAGATCGGCCTCACGATGTCGGCGTTGTGCAGCAGCAGCGACACGACCGCGGGCAGGCTCGTGTCGA
>NZ_JBBHZF010000020.1:0-82722 GCF_037482365.1 Pseudokineococcus sp. 1T1Z-3 | reverse complement strand
CCGCCGGACTTCTTCATCAGAAGGGCCGCCCGTTGGTTGTTGCCAGCGGGTGGCCCTTCTGGCGTTCCCGGGTGGGCCGGGCCCCGGCGGGGGGTGGGTTCTGAGCGGGTGGCTCTGACCGGCGGGCCCTGACCGGCGGGCCCTGACCGGCGGGCCCTGATCGGCGTGCCCGGAGGGCTCTGAGCGGCGAGCTCTGACCGGCATGCCCTGCCTGACCGGCGTACCCGGACCGCCTCGGGACCACGCCGTCGACGTCCTGCTCGACCTCGCCGGCGCCTGCGGGACGTGCACCACCTCGACGGTGGGGCAGGCTGTCCCCGACAGCTGGCAGAGCACCACGGCGCCCGGAGGACAGGCAGCACATGGCACAGGACCGAGACAGCCGCGCGCGAGGGGTGCAGCGCCTCGACGGCCAACGCCGGTCCGGCGGTGGCGGCGGGGCGGCCCGTCCGGTGGGTGCCCACCGCAGCGGCCCGCACCGTGGCGTCCCACCGCGAGGCCGTCCCGACGACCGTCCTGACCGCCCTGCGCGGGCTCCCGAGCCCGAGGTTCCTGAGACGGTGACGGGGGCCGAGCTCGACAAGGACGTCCGCCGCGACCTCGGGGCGCTGTCCAGCGACAACGCGACCGAGGTGGCCCGTCATCTCGTCATGGTCGCGGCCCTGCTCGACGAGGACCCGCAGCGGGCGCTGGAGCACGCGCGGGTGGCCCAGCGCCGCGCCGGGCGGGTCGGCGCCGTCCGCGAGGCGGCGGGCCTGGCCGCCTACCGAGCGGGGCAGTACGACGAGGCGTTGCGCGAGCTGCGGACCGCCCGACGCATCACGGGCTCGCAGGTGCACCTGCCCGTCATGGCCGACTGCGAGCGAGGCCTGGGTCGTCCCGAGCGTGCGCTGGAGGCCGCCGCGTCGCCCGAGGCCGCCCGCCTTGACCGCGCCGGCCAGCTCGAGCTGGCCATGGTCGTCGCCGGCGCCCGCGGGGACCTCGGCCAGCACGACGCCGCTGTCCTGGTGCTCCAGCTCCCAGAGCTCGACGGGCGCGTCCCCGCGGACCTCGCCGAGACCCAGGACCGGTTGCGCGAGGCCTACGACGACGCCCTCGTGGCGGCGGGTCGTCCGCCTCGCCGCCGAGCTGCCCCTGCCGGCGGCCCGGTCGAGGAGGTCGACGACGGGGTCGTGAGCTGGGAGGAGGAGTGAGTCCCGGGCCGGAGGAGGCGGGCACGAGCCCGTCCTCGGAGGGCCGAGGCAGCCCCTCCGGGGACGGGCTCGGCACCTACGAGTGGCTCCAGCGCGGGCTCGGCCTGCTCGAGGACGGCCACGCCGCCGCGGCGGCCACGGTCCTGGAGCGGGTCGCGAGTCAGGAGCCGCGCTCGGCCAGCGTCCTGGAGGCGCTCGGCCGCGCCCAGCTGGTGGCCGGTCGGCCCGGGGCAGCCGTCCGCACCTTCGAGCAGCTCGCCGAGATCGCCCCGGACTCCGACTACGCCCGCTTCGGGTACGGCACGGCGCTGCGTCGCCTCGGGCGGCTGCCGCAGGCCGCCGAGCAGCTGGCGCTCGCCGTCGCGATGAGGCCCCAGCGCACCGAGTACGTCGAGGCCCTCACCCGCGTCCGCGAGCTGCTGCAGCCGCGCGCCGACGAGGGCGGCGGCGCACCCGCGGGCCCGCCTCCGGACCAGGTGGACCCGGGGCTCGTCGTCGTCACCCGCGAGCCCCGGCTCGCTTCCGGTGCCCCGTCCCCGGGTGCCCCGTCCCCGGGGGCCCCGTCTCCTGGTGCCCCGTCTCCTGGTGCTGACGACCTGGCCGACGCCCCTGGGGAGCGAGATCCTGACGCCGGCGAGCAGCAGGACGGCGACGCCGACGACCGGGCCGACGGAGGAGGGACCGGTGGGTGAGGCAGAGGCCCTGGTCGACGGCTTCGAGGTGGTCCTGCTCGACCTGGACGGCACCGTCTACGCGGGAGGCCGGCCCGTCGCCGGCGCCGCCGAGGGGGTGCGCGCCTGCCGCGAGCGCGGCGTCCCCGTGCTCTTCGTCACGAACAACGCCTCGTTGCCGCCGGAGGACGTCGCCGAGCACCTCGCCCGCACCGGCGTCGCCGCGAGCCCGCACGAGGTGCGGACCTCGTCCCAGGCCGGCGCCCGCCTCGTCCGCGAGCACGTCGGGGAGGGCGCCCGCGTCCTGGTCGTCGGCGGTCCCGGCGTGCCCGCCGCGTGCGAGCAGGTAGGTCTCGTGCCCGTCACCTCGGCCGACGACGAGCCGGTTGCCGTCCTGCAGGGCTTCGGCCCCGACGTGGGCTGGGCCCAGCTCACCGAGGCCGCCCTCGCCATCCGCGGGGGCGCGCTGTGGGTGGCCACCAACGTCGACACCGTGCTCGCCCGCGAGCGTGGCCTGGCCCTCGGCAACGGCAGCCTCGTCGCGGCGGTGCGGACGGCGACGGGCGCCGAGCCGCTCGTCGCCGGCAAGCCCGAGCGGCCGCTGCTGGAGACCGCCGCCGAGGGGCGCCGCGCGCTCGTCGTCGGCGACCGGCTCGACACCGACATCGCCGGCGCGCGCGCGACAGGGGCGGCCAGCCTGTGGGTCTGCACAGGCGTCGACACCGTCGCCTCGGTGCTGGCCGCCGTCCCGGAGCAGCGTCCCGACCACCTGGGCGCCGACCTCGGTGCGCTGCACGAGCCCGCAGCCCGCGTCATCGCCGACGACGAGGGCTGGCGCTGCGGCGACGCGGTGGTCCGCCGTGACGGTGAGCGCCTCGTCGCGCGGGAGGGTGGGACGCCGCTGGACCTCCTGCGTGCGGCCTGCGCGGCCCGGTGGGACCTCGGCGAGGTCGAGGTCTCGGCCACCCTGCTGGAGCGGCTGGCCCCGCTCGACGCCCGGTAGCGTGGCGGGCGTGAGCGCCGGCGACCCGTCCCCGCGCCCGGTCCCCCGGCCCGGGACGCACGGGACGCACGACGGCGCCTCCGGTGGTGACGCCTGCGGTGGTGGGGCGGACGGTGAGGTCGAGGCGGTACAGGCCGCGGTGACGGCGATGCCGCAGGACGCGCCGGTGCTGGTGCAGGCGGAGGTCCTGGAGGACGCGGCGGAGCGCCTGGCCCGGACCTTGGCGAGCCCCGCCCGATGAGCGCCTACCCGACGGGCGCCCGCCCGACGAGCACGGCCCGATGAGCGCGGCCCGCCGTCAGCGCCTGGACGCCGAGCTGGTGCGCCGTGGCCTCGCCCGCTCGCGGGCCGAGGCGGGCGACCTCGTCGAGGCAGGGGCCGTCCGCGTCGCCGGCGCCCAGGCGTCCAAGCCCGCGACGCAGGTCGACCGGGCCGTCGCCATCCTCGTCGCCGAGGCCGAGCCCGGCGCCGGCCCGGAGGGCTCGGGCCGCCGGTGGGCCAGCCGCGGCGCCCACAAGCTCGTCGGTGCGCTGGCCGCCTTCGGCGACGTGCCGGTCCAGGGGCGCCTCGCCCTCGACGCCGGGGCCTCGACGGGCGGCTTCAGCGACGTGCTGCTCGACCGCGGGGTGGCTCGCGTCCTCGCGGTCGACGTCGGGTACGGCCAGCTCGCGTGGCCCGTGCGCAGCGACGAGCGCGTCGTCGTCCGCGACCGCACGAACGTGCGCGAGCTCGCGCCGGCGGACGTCGAGGCCGCCCTCGGGGGGCTGCCCTCGCTCGTGGTCGCGGACCTGTCCTTCATCTCCCTGCGCCTCGTGCTGCCCGCGCTGGCCGCCTGCAGCGCCCCCGGCGCCGACCTGCTGCTCATGGTCAAGCCGCAGTTCGAGGTGGGGCGGAGCCGGCTGGGGGCCGGTGGGGTCGTCCGTGACCCCCGCGCGCGTGCCGACGCGGTGCACGACGTCGCCAGGGCCGGCCAGGACGTCGGCCTCGCCGTCCTCGGCGCGGCCGCCAGCCCGCTGCCGGGCCCGAGCGGCAACGTCGAGTACTTCCTGCGGCTGCGCGCGCCCGGCGGCCCCCCCACCTCCGGCGCCCGTGGACCCGTCGCCGCCGCGGACCTCCCTGCCCTCGCCGCCGACGCCGTGGCCGCGGGACCGACGGGGGCGCTCGCCGCGTCGGCCACGCCCCGGGAGCACGCGTGACCTCGGGAGCGGCCTCGACCGGCACGCCCCCCGAGGTCTGCGACCTCGGGGCGAGCGGGGAGCGGACCGTCCTGGTCCTCACCCACACCGGCCGGGAGAGCGCGGTCGGCGCGGCCCGCGAGCTCGTGCTGCTGCTGCGGCAGGCGGGGCTGCGGCCGGTCATGCTCGCCGACGAGGTCACCGAGATCCCGGGCGTCGAGGACGTCCCCGTCCTCGAGCTCGCCGAGCTGGAGGACCACGTCGTCGCCGGCGCGGAGGTCGTCCTCGTGCTCGGCGGCGACGGCACCATCCTGCGGGCGGCCGAGCTCGTGCGGCACCGGCCGGTGCCGCTGCTCGGGATCAACCTCGGGCACGTCGGCTTCCTCGCCGAGAGCGAGCGGGACGACCTGGCCCGCACCGTGGCCCGCATCGCCGCGGGCGACTACCGGGTCGAGGAGCGGATGACCCTCGACGTCCGGGTGCTGCGCGACGGGGAGTGCGTGGCGACGTCGTGGGCCGTCAACGAGGCCAGCGTCGAGAAGGCCGACCGCGAGCGGATGCTGGAGGTCGTCACGGAGGTCGACGGCCGGCCGGTCTCGGTCATCGGCTGCGACGGCGTCGTCATGGCCACGCCCACAGGCTCGACCGCCTACGCCTTCTCGGCCGGCGGCCCGGTGGTCTGGCCCGAGGTGCAGGCGCTGCTCATGGTGCCGATCTCGGCTCACGCGCTCTTCGCCAAGCCGCTGGTCACCTCTCCGGGCTCGACGCTCGCCGTGGAGGTGCTCTCCCGCACGCAGGGCGGCGGCGTCCTGTGGTGCGACGGCCGCCGGACGGCGCAGCTGCCGCCCCGCTCGCGCATCGAGGTCACCCGTGGCGTCCACCCGCTGCTGCTCGCGCGGCTGGCGGACGGGCCCTTCACCGACCGCCTCGTCGCGAAGTTCCGGCTGCCCGTCGAGGGGTGGCGGGGCCCGGCCGACGGCACGCCCCCCGGTCCCGAGGGCTGACGCGGTGCTGGAGGAGATCCGCATCCGCGACCTCGGGGTCATCGACGCCAGCACCCTGGAGCTCGGCCCCGGCCTGACCGTCCTGACCGGGGAGACCGGCGCCGGCAAGACGATGGTCGTCACGAGCCTCGGGCTGCTGCTCGGGGAGCGGGCCGACGCCGGCGCCGTGCGGGCGGGAGCCCGGTCCGCCCTCGTCGAGGGCCGCTTCAGCGTGCCCGGCGGCAGCGGGGCCGCGGTGCGCGCGGCGGAGGCGGGAGCCGAGCTGGAGGAGGCGGGGGCCGGCCCGGAGGGGCGTCCGCGCGAGGAGCTGCTCGTGGCCCGCAGCGTGGCCGCGGGGGGCCGCAGCCGCGCGCACGTCGGCGGCCGGGCTGTGCCGAACGGGCTGCTGGGCGAGCTCGCCGACGACCTCGTCGCCGTCCACGGCCAGAGCGAGCAGGTGCTGCTGCGCTCGCCGCGGCGCCAGCGCGAGGTGGTCGACGCCTCGGCCGGCGACGCCGTCGCGGTGCCGCTGGCGCGCTACCGCGAGGTCTTCGAGCGGCACCGGGCCGTGCGGGCCGAGCTCGAGAAGATCCGCACCCGCGGGCGCGAGCGGGCGCAGGAGGCCGACCTGCTGCGCCACGGCCTGCGACGGGTCGAGCAGGTCGCGCCGACGCCGGGGGAGGACGTCGCGCTGGCCGCCGAGGCCGACCGGCTCACCCACGCCGAGGACCTCCGGCTCGCCGCGGCCACCGCCGCCGGTGCCCTGACCGGCGACGAGGACGGCGGGCGGGCCGGTGGCGCCAGCGCCGTCGTCGCCGTCGAGGCGGCCCGGCGCGCGCTGGAGGGCGTCCGCGCCCACGACGCGGGGCTCGCGGCGCTCGCCGACCGGCTCGCCGAGGTCTCGGTCCTCGTCGTCGAGGCGGGGGCGGACGCCGCCGCGCACCTGGCCTCGCTGGAGGCCGACCCCGCCCGCCTCGCCGCCGTGCAGGAGCGCCGCGCCGAGCTGGCGGCGCTCGTGCGGACCTACGCCGACGACGCCGACGGCGTCCTGGCGTGGGCGCAGCAGGCCTCGGTGCGGCTCCTCGCCCTCGACGGCGACGACGACCGCGGCGAGGCCCTGGCCGCGCAGGAGGGCGAGCTCGCCGCGGAGGCCGAGCAGCTGGCCGACGTGCTGCACGCCGCCCGCGTGGACGCAGGGGACCGGCTCGCGCAGGCCGCGACCGCCGAGCTCGCCGCGCTGGCCATGGGCGGGGCGCGGCTGGTCGTGCGGGTGAGCCGCACCGAGCAGCTGACCCCTGCCGGCGGCGACGAGGTCGCCCTGCTGCTGGCCGCGCACTCCGGCGCCGAGCCGCGACCGCTGGCCCGCGGCGCCTCGGGCGGGGAGCTCTCGCGCGTCATGCTCGCCCTGGAGGTCGTGCTCGCCGCCGCCGACCCGGTCGAGACCTTCGTCTTCGACGAGGTCGACGCCGGCGTCGGCGGGCGCGCCGCCGTCGAGGTGGGGCGCCGCCTGGCCGCCCTCGCCGAGCGCGCGCAGGTCATCGTCGTCACGCACCTGCCGCAGGTGGCCGCCTTCGCCGACGCCCACCTGCTCGTCGAGAAGAGCGGCGACGGCCAGGTCGTCGCGAGCGGCGTGCGTGCGCTCGACGACGCCGGGCGGGTCGCCGAGCTGGCCCGCATGCTCGCCGGCCAGGGCACGAGCAGCAGCGCCCGCGCCCACGCGGCCGAGCTGCTGGAGGGCGCCCGCCGCCCCTGACGGACGCGCCGCGGACACCTCGCCGCCACGTCCGCCCCCGCGGTCGTGGGACCATCGGCGGCGATGAGACGACTGCTGCGCCGGCGACCCGGCATGCCGGGAGGGCCGGTCGGTGGCGGTGGCGTCCTGCGCGTGGACCGGCGCACCAAGGACCTCACCAAGCGCCTGGACCCGGGCGACGTCGCCCTGGTCGACCACGAGGACGTCGACCGCGTGGCCGCCGACGCGCTGGTGGCCGCCCAGCCCGCCGCCGTCGTCAACGCGGCCGCGAGCATCTCGGGGCGCTACCCGAACCTCGGCCCGAAGATCCTCGTCGAGGCCGGTGTGGTGCTGCTCGACGGGGTCGGCAGCGACGTCCTCGACGAGCTGCGCGAGGGCCAGCGGGTGCGCGTCGAGGGGGAGCAGCTGCTGCTGCTCGACGAGCACGGCGGCGAGCGGGTCGTCGCCTCCGGCACCCGCCACAGCCCCACGAGCGTCGCGGCGGCCATGGAGGCCGCGCGCACCGGCCTGTCGGAGCAGCTGGAGCAGTTCGCGGCCAACACGATGGAGTACATGCTGCGCGAGCGGGAGCTGCTGCTCGACGGGGTCGGCGTGCCCGACGTGCGGACCTCCTTCGAGGGCCGCCAGGCGCTCGTCGTCGTCCGCGGCTACCACTACCGCGAGGACCTCGCGACGCTGCGGCCCTACATCCGCGAGTACCGGCCCGTCCTCGTCGGCGTCGACGGCGGCGCGGACGCGATCCTGGAGGCCGGCCACCGGCTCGACATGGTCGTCGGCGACATGGACTCGGTCTCCGACGCGGCGCTGACCAGCGGCGCCGAGGTGGTCGTCCACGCCTACCGGGACGGGCGCGCGCCCGGGCTCGAGCGGGTGGAGGCCCTCGGCGTCGACCCCGTCGTCTTCCCCGCGACGGGCACGAGCGAGGACATCGCCATGCTCATCGCCGACGACGGCGGGGCCGAGCTCATCGTCGCCGTCGGCACGCACGCGACGCTCGTGGAGTTCCTCGACAAGGGGCGCGCCGGCATGGCGAGCACCTTCCTCACCCGGCTGCGCGTCGGCGGCAAGCTCGTCGACGCCAAGGGCGTCTCCCGGCTCTACCGGCAGCGGATCTCGACCCTGCAGGTCACGGCCCTGCTCGTCGCCGGCCTCGCGGCGCTGCTCGTGGCGATGCTCTCGACCTCGGGCGGGCAGACGCTCCTCGTGCTCCTGCTCGCCCAGCTCGACGGCCTGCTCGCCCCCCTGCGGGGGTGGACGGGGTGAGAGGCGCCCGCCCACCCGCGCCCTCCCCGTCCGCGACGCCTGCAGGAGCCTCCCGGTGATCGACTTCCGCTACCACCTCGTGTCGCTGGTGAGCGTCTTCATCGCCCTCGCCATCGGCGTCGTCCTGGGAGCCGGCCCCCTGCGCGACTCCATCGGCGACACGCTCAGCAGCCAGGTCGACCTGCTGCGGGAGGACCGGATCGCCCTGCAGGGCGAGGTCGCAGGCCTCACGGGGGACCTGGCCGCCCGCGACGCCGCCGTGCAGGCGCTGGCCCCGGCCGTCGTCGCCGGCGCCCTCGACGGCAGCTCGACGGTGCTCCTGACGCTGCCGGGCGCCGACGAGCAGCTGACGGAGGACCTCGAGGACGACGTCGAGGACGCCGGCGGCACCGTGACCGGCGTCGTGGCCGTGACGCCCGCGTGGACCTCGCCCGAGGGCGCCGACGCCCGCCAGCAGGCCGTCGAGGCGCTGCCTGCGCTGGCGCTGACGCCGCTCGCCGGGCGGGACCTGGAGCCGCCGGCCGCGCTGGCCGTCGTCCTCGCCGAGGCCGTGACGACCTCGGAGGTCGCGCTGGCGGGCACGGCGTCGGCCACCGGCGGGCCGGTGCTCGACGCGCTCGTCGCCGCCGGCCTCGTCGAGGTCGACGGCGACCCGCTCCTGCGGGCGACCAGCGTGCTCGTGCTCGCCCCGGCCGAGCCCCCCACGGCCGGCAGCGAGGACGATGCGGCGGGCCTGGCCGCGGTGACCTCCCTCCTCGGCGCGCTGGAGACCGCCTCGGGGGCGGTCGTGCTGGCGAGCCCCGAGGGGGCGACCTCCGCGCTCTCCCCGCTCGCGGCCCTGCGCGCCGACCCTCTCGAGGCGGACGTCAGCGGGGTGGACACGGCCGCGTCGCCGGCGGGGGCGCTCGCCGTCGTCCTGGCGCTGCACGAGCAGCTGAGGGGCGGCGCGGGGCAGTACGGCACCCAGCCCGGCGTCGACGGCATCCTGCCGCCGCTGCCCCAGCGGGCGGGTGACGGCGTCCCGGGCGACGAGGGCGCTGGTGACGGCGAGGGCGCTGGTGACGGCGAGGGCGCCGGGGGAGAGGTCGGCGGGTGAGCCGCCGGCTCCTCCCAGCCGCCGCAGCGGCCCTGGCCGCCGGGGCCGGCTGGGCCGGCGCCTCGGTGCTCGCGCGGCGACCCGCCGGGCGGTCCTGGGCCCGCACCAACCACCGCGGCGCGCCGGTCACGCTGCTCGCCGGGCCGGCCCTGACGCTCGGCGCCCTGGCGGGGGTCGCCGCCGCACCCCTGCCGGGGCGGGTGCGGGCCGGGGCCGCGCTGGTCGTGGGCGTCGCGGGCACGCTCGGCGTCGTCGACGACCTCGCGGGCTCCCCGCGCGTCGCTGCAGGTCCCGTCGGTGCCGGTCCCGTCGGTGCCGGTCCCGTCGGGGGTGGGTCTGTCGGGGTCGGCGGGGTGACGGCCACCAAGGGGCTGCGGGGCCACCTGGGCGCGCTGGCGCACGGCCGGCTGACGACCGGCGGGCTGAAGGTGCTCGGCATCTCGGCGGCCGCCCTGGCCGGTGCCGCGCTCGTCGACGGGCGCGGCCCGCTCGGTCGCGCCGGCGCGGGCGCCCGGTCGGGCGAGCAGGTGCTCGACCGGCTGGTCGCCGGGGGCCTGGTCGCCGGGTCGGCCAACCTCGTCAACCTGCTCGACCTGCGCCCGGGCCGGGCGCTCAAGGTGGTCCTCCTGCTCGGGCACCTCGTCGGTGGTGCCGGAGTACCCGGCTCGCGCGCCGGTGCCCCCCTCGCCGCGGCCGGCGCCGGCGCGGCCGCCGTGCTCCTGGCGCCGGACCTGCGCGAGCGCGCCATGCTCGGCGACTGCGGCGCCAACGCCGCCGGCGCCCTGCTGGGGACGGCGCTGCTCACGCGCACCCGCTCCCGCAGCGCCCGCGGCGTCGTCCTCGGCGTCGTCCTCGCCCTGACGGCCCTCTCCGAGCGGGTCAGCTTCACCCGGGTCATCGAGGCGACCCCTCTGCTGCGCGAGCTCGACGGGCTCGGGCGCAGCCCCTCCGCGGCGGCCGCGGCGGCCGGTCCCGCCCGACGATGAGCCCGCTCGGTCGCGGGCTCCTCGGCGCGGCCGCCCTCATCGCCGTCCTCACCGCGCTCGCCCGCCTCGCCGGCTTCGCGCGCGGGCTCGTCTTCACCGGGTCGGTCGGCAACGCCACCGCCGTCGGGGAGGCCTACAACGCGGCCAACACGGTGCCCAACGTCCTGTTCGAGGTCGTCGCCGGCGGGGCGCTCGCGGGTGCGGTGGTGCCCCTGCTGGCCGGGCCGCTCGCGCGGGGGGAGAAGGCGGTCGTCGACCGGGTCGTCGGCGCCCTGCTCGGCTGGTCGCTGCTCCTGCTCGCGCCGGCCGCCGTCGTCGTCGCGCTGCTGGCCGGCCCGCTCTCCGCGCTGCTGCGCCCCGAGGGCGACCAGCGCGCGCTCGTGGCCCTCATGCTCGTCGTCTTCGCCCCCCAGGTCGTCCTCTACGGGTTGGGCGTCGTGCTGACCGGCGCCCTCCAGGCGCAGCGGCGCTTCGCGTGGCCGGCGCTGGCGCCGCTCGTCTCCAGCCTGGTCGTCATCGGCGCCTACCTCGCCTACGGCGCCCTGGCCGGCGACGCCCGTGGCAGCGGGGACGTCCCCGCGCTCGCCCTCGCGGCGCTGGCGGGCGGGACGACGCTCGGCGTGCTCGTCCTCACCCTCCCGCTGCTCGCGCCCGTGCTGGCCAGCGGCCTCCGCCCGCGGCCGACCCTGCGCTTCCCGCCCGGCGTCCTCGCCCGCGCCCGCTCGCTGGCCGCCGCCGGGCTGCTCGCCCTGCTCGCCCAGCAGGCGGCCGTCCTCACCGCCCTGGTGCTCGGCGGCCGGCTCGGCGAGCCGGTGCCCGGCTCCTTCAGCGTCTTCGTCCAGGTGGTCCAGCCGGTCGCCCTGCTGCCCTACGCCGTCCTCGCGGTGCCGCTGGCCACCAGCGCCTTCCCCCGGCTCGCCGAGCTCGCGGCGAGCGGCGACGGTGCCGGCTACGCGCGGACGGCGGCGACGAGCACGCGGGCCGTCGTCCTCGTGGCGCTGCTCGGTGCGGCGGTGCTGGCGGCGGTGGCCCCGGCGGTCGAGGTCTTCTACGCCGGCCTCGACGTCGGCCGGGCCAGCGTGCTGACGGGCAGCGCGACGGCGTACGGCGCCGTCTCCCCGGCGGTCACGGCGATCGCGCCCTCCCTGCTCGGGCTCGCGCTCGTCGCCCACGTCGGGCGCGCGCTCTACGCCCTGGAGCGGGGCCGGGCGGCCGCGGCGGCCACCGTCGCGGGGTGGCTCGTCGTCGTGCTCGCCCAGGTGGTGCTGGCGGCGGCTCTGCCCGGCTCCGAGCGGGTCGTCGCCATGGCCGGGGGCACGAGCGTCGGCATGGTCGTCGCCGCGGTGCTCCTGCTGCGGGCGCTGGCGCGCGCGGCAGGGCGGGAGGCGCTCGCCGGTGTCGGCCGGACCTGCGCGGCGTCGGTGGGCGCTGCGGTGCTCGGCGCGGCCGCCGGGCGCGTGGTCACCGACGCGCTCACCGGCGGGGCGACGAGCGGAGAGGTCGCCGAGGTCCTCGGCGTCGGCGGCGCGGCGGCCAGCGGCCCCCTGCTCCTGCTCGCCGCGGGGCTGACGGGCGCGGTGGTCGCGGCCGTCGTCGTGCTCGCCGTCGCGCTCGTGGCCGACCGCGGGGCCGCCGGCGCGCTCCTGGCCCGGGTGCGGCGCCGCCGCCCCGCCCGCGGGGACGACGGGTCGCCGGTCCCCGCGCGCGGGGGACGACGGTGAGGGTCCTGCTGCTCGCTGGGCACGCCACGGGCGGGGTCGCGGGGCACGTCGCCGACCTGGCGGGAGGCCTGGCCGCCGCGGGCGTGCAGCGCGTCGTCGCGACGAGCGCGCTGACCGCCGGCCGTTGGGGACGCCTCGGGGCGGTGGAGGAGGCCGCCGTGCAGGAGCTGTGGCCGGACCTGTGGCACCCCGTGGCCGGCGCCCGGCGCCTGCGCCGGCTGCGGGCGCTGGCCCGCGGCGCCGACGTCGTGCACGCCCACGGCCACCAGGCCGGGCTGCTCGCCGCGCTGCTGCTGCGGCCGACGCCGCGCAGGCGCCGGGGGCGGCTGCCCGGCGGGCCGGACCGGGCCGGACGTCCCGTGCTCGTCGTCACCTGGCACAACGCCGTCCTCGGCCCCGACGGGCCGGGCCGGGCGCTGCGGGCGCTCGCCGAGCGCCTGCAGGCCCGGCGCGCCGACCTCCTCACGGGCGCCTCGGGGGACCTCGTCGAGCGGGCCCGGCAGCTGGGCGCGCGGCACGCCGAGCTGACGCCCGTCGCCGTGCCCGACGCCGTCGGCCAGACGGAGGGCCCCCCGGGGGAGCCGGCGCGGGCAGCGCAGACCCGCGGGGCGACGTCCCCCCCGCCGCCGCCCGGCCTGGAGGACGTCGCCCCCGGCACGCCGCTGGTGCTCACGGTCAGCCGCGTCGCGCCGCAGAAGGACCTGCCGACGCTCGTGCGCGCGGCGGCCCGCACGGTCGCCGCCACGGCGCAGCGGGGCGGGCCGCCGGCGCTGTGGTGCGTCGTCGGCGACGGCGACCCCGCCCTCGGGCGCAGCCTGCGGCGGCAGGTGGAGGCGCTCGGGGCGCCGGTGCGCTTCCTCGGCGCCCGCGACGACGTCCCCGCGCTGCTGGCGCGGGCGGACGTCCTCGCCCTGTCCAGCACCTGGGAGGCGCGGTCGCTGGCGGTGCAGGAGGCGATGGCCGCGGGGCTGCCCGTCGTCGCGACCCGCACGGGGGGGCTGCCCGACCTGCTCGAGGGCGTCGGCGCGCTCGTCCCCGTCGGCGACGACCGGGCGCTGGCCGAGGAGGTGGGCGCTCTGCTGGCCGACCCGCGGGCCCGCGAGGCCGCCGGGCGTGCCTCCCGGGAGGCCTTCCTGGCCCTGCCCCGGCGCGCGGACGTGCTGCGCGGGTGGGTGGAGCGCTACGCCCGCCTCGCCGGCGCCGGCCGCTGACGGGCCCCGGAGGGGGCACGGGCACTGCGCCCGGCGTGGGACCCGACGGCCCGGGGCGCTGATACCGTCGAACCCCGTGGCAGAACGCGGTCTCACCCGGTCCGGCGGCGCGCTCGGCAGCAGCACGCGGCACATCTTCGTCACCGGCGGGGTCGCCTCCTCGCTCGGCAAAGGGCTCACGGCCTCGAGCCTGGGGCACCTGCTGCGGGCCCGCGGGCTGCGGGTGTCGATGCAGAAGCTCGACCCCTACCTCAACGTCGACCCCGGGACGATGAACCCGTTCCAGCACGGCGAGGTCTTCGTCACCGACGACGGCGCCGAGACCGACCTGGACATCGGCCACTACGAGCGCTTCCTCGACGTCGACCTCGACGCGGCCGCCAACATCACGACCGGCCAGGTCTACTCCGAGGTCATCGCCAAGGAGCGCCGCGGGGAGTACCTCGGCGACACCGTCCAGGTCATCCCGCACATCACCGACGAGATCAAGGCGCGGATGCGCGCCAAGGCCGTGCCCGGGCCCGCCGGGGAGGCGCCGCCCGACGTCATCATCACCGAGGTCGGCGGCACGGTCGGCGACATCGAGTCGCTGCCCTTCCTGGAGGCCGCCCGCCAGGTGCGCCGCGACGTCGGCCGCGACGACGTCTTCTTCGTCCACGTCTCCCTCGTGCCCTACATCGGCCCGAGCGGGGAGCTCAAGACCAAGCCGACGCAGCACTCGGTCGCCGCGCTGCGCAACATCGGCATCCAGCCCGACGCGATCGTCTGCCGCTCCGACCGGCCGATCCCGGACGGCATCAAGCGCAAGATCGCCAACAGCTGCGACGTCGACGAGGCGGCCGTGGCGACGGCCGCGGACGCGCCGTCGATCTACGACATCCCGAAGGTGCTGCACGCCGAGGGCCTGGACGCCTACATCGTCCAGCGGCTGGGGCTGCCGTTCCGCGACGTCGACTGGAGCGAGTGGGACCGGCTGCTGGCGCGCGTGCACGCCCCGCGGCACACCGTGCGCGTGGCGCTCGTCGGCAAGTACGTCGACCTGCCCGACGCCTACCTCTCGGTCACCGAGGCGCTGCGGGCCGGCGGCTTCGCGACCGACGCCCGCGTGGTCCTGCAGTGGGTGGCCTCCGACGAGTGCACCAGCCCCGAGGGGGCCCGGCGGGCGCTCGCCGGGGTCGACGCGGTCTGCGTCCCCGGCGGCTTCGGCGTCCGCGGCATCGAGGGCAAGCTCGGCGCGCTGACGTGGGCGCGGGAGAACCGGGTGCCGACGCTGGGCCTGTGCCTCGGGCTGCAGTGCATGGTCATCGAGCACGCCCGCTCGGTCGCCGGGCTCGCGGGCGCGTCGAGCTCGGAGTTCGACCCGTCGACCCCGCACCCCGTCATCGCGACGATGGAGGAGCAGAAGGCCTTCGTCGACGGCGCCGGCGACCTCGGCGGCACCATGCGTCTCGGCCTCTACCCGGCCGCGCTCACCCCCGGGTCGGTGGTGGCGCAGGCCTACGGCAGCGAGCTGGTCTCCGAGCGGCACCGCCACCGGTACGAGGTCAACAACGGCTACCGCGAGCAGCTGGAGGCCGCCGGCCTCGTCGTCTCTGGGCAGTCGCCGGACCGGGCGCTCGTGGAGTTCGTCGAGCTGCCCCGAGAGGTGCACCCGTTCTACGTCGGGACGCAGGCCCACCCGGAGTTCCGCTCCCGCCCGACCCGCGCGCACCCGCTGTTCGCCGGGCTCGTCGCGGCCGCCGTCGCCCGCCAGCGCGAGGAGCGGCTCGTCGAGGTCGACGAGGTGCTGGCATGAGCGGTCCCCTCTCCAGCGGAGGTGTGCCGGACCCGGTCGAGCTCGCCGACGTGCTGGCGCCGCGGCCGGTGAGCTCCTCGGAGGTCGTCTTCTCCGGGCACGTGTGGGACGTCGCCACCGAGGTGGTCGACCTGGGCGGGCCCGAGCCGGTGCGCCGGGACAAGGTCGTCCACCCCGGCGCCGTCGGGATCCTCGCCCTCGACGAGCAGGAGCGGGTGCTGCTGCTTCGCCAGTACCGCCACCCCGTGCGGCACGAGCTCTGGGAGGTGCCCGCCGGCCTGCTCGACGTCGACGGCGAGCCCCCGCACGAGGCCGCGGCCCGCGAGCTGGCGGAGGAGGCCGACGTCGTCGCCGGCCGCTGGGACGTGCTGGCGGAGTACTACACGACGCCCGGCGGCTCCGACGAGGCGCTGCGGGTCTACCTGGCCCGCGACCTGTCACCCGTGCCCGAGGCCGACCGCTTCGCGCGCGAGCACGAGGAGGCCGACATGGAGGTGCGCTGGGTGCCCCTCGACGACGCCGTCGAGGCCGTCCTCGCCGGCCGCCTGCACAACCCGACGGCCGTCGTCGGCGTCCTCGCGGCCGCAGCCTCCCGCGCGAGGGGCTGGAGCACCCTGCGCCCCGCCGGCACGCCCTGGCCGGCCTTCGACGACCGGCGGGCGCAGGCCTGAGGGGCGCGAGCCGGCGACGACGCGCCCGAGGGAGGAAGGGGAGGCCCTCGGTCAGCCCTTGGCCTGCGACCAGTCCTCGACGACGGCGACGTCGGCGGTGAAGCGGACGGGCGGGCCGCCGACGGCGCGGCACCAGCGGGCGGCCGCGGCGTCGAGGTCGGCGACGAGGTCGCGGGCGACCCGCTCGGCGGCGTCGGCGCGGACGTGGAGCAGCAGCTCGTCGTGCAGGCAGAGCACGACCTCGCCGTCGCGCTCGGAGGGTGACGGGCCGCTCGTGAGCAGGCGCGCGCGGACGGTGGCCGCCCACGCCTTGAACAGCTCGGCGGCCGAGCCCTGCACGACGGCGTTGCGGGTGTAGCGGCCCCGGGCGGCCAGCGCCTGGCGATGGGCGTCGAGGGCGGCGGTGCCCGCCTCGACCGGGACGTCCTCGGGCCGGTGCCCGCGCACCCGGCGACCGCCCGCCGTCCGCACGTCCTCGCCGGCGGCGCCGCGCCGCGCCGCCTCGACGAGGAGGCCGGTGGCGCGGGGGTACTCCCGCTCCATCCCGGCGAGCGCGGCCCCGGCGGCCCCGCTCGTCTGGCCGTACATCGCGGCGAGCACCGCGACCTTCGCGACGTCGCGCCCGACGCCGAGCCGTCGCGCGACGGGGGAGTAGAGGTCCTCGGCCGCCGCGGCGCGCACGAGCCCCTCGTCGCCGGAGACCACGGCGAGGACGCGCGGCTCGACCTGCCCGAGGTCGGCGCGCACGAGCAGGTGCCCGGGATCGGCCCGGACGGCCGGGCGCAGCTCCCGGGGCAGGCTGTGGACGCCGCCCGTCGCCGTCATCCGGCCGGCGCCGCCGTCGCTCGCCGACCACGTGGCGCGCAGCCGCCCGCCCGCGACGTGCTCGGCCAGCCAGCGGTGCCCGTGCGCGACGGCGAAGCGCTCGCGCTGGCGCCACCCGACGAGGGCGGCCAGGACCGGGTGGGCACCGGGCGCGGCGGCCAGCTGCTCCAGGCGCCAGGACCGGGTGTCGGGCAGGTCGAGCCCTCGGGAGGCGAGGGCGGCGCGCACCGCGGCCGGGTTGCGCAGGTCCACCGTGGCGTCGCCGAGCAGCCGCAGGACGGGCGCGTCGCGGGCGGCGCGCTGGGCGGCGGCCTCCCGCTCGGTCCCGGCGGGTGGGCCGACGAGCCGGTCGAGGACCTCGGCGGCCACGCCGACGTCCAGCGGCAGACCGCTCGTGCCGAGCTCGACGGCCAGCAGCGACGCCGCGGACTCCGACCACGCCGTGTGCAGCGGGCCGGCCCGCCCCGAGGCCGAGGGGCCCGTCAGCTGCTCGCGCTGGCGACCCGCGGTGGCGAGCGCGAGCTCGGCCCACGCCGCGGCGCTCGCCGGCGACGCGGCCCAGGCGCCGTCGGCCCAGTCGGCCCGCAGGTGCCCGTCGGCCCGCAGCGGCCCGCCGGCCCCACCGTCGCCCGCGCCGCCGGCCTCCTCGACCAGACCGCCCAGGTCGAGCTGCCCCGCCGCCGGCGCCGCGCCCGGGTCGAGCCCGGCCGCGGCGGCGACGACGGCCGAGGGGTCGTCTCGTGCCCCACCCTCCAGCAGCCGGCAGACGGCCGCGAGGTCCCACGCGCGCGCCAGCCGCAGGTCGGGCGCGGCGTCCAGCAGCGGCCCGAGCAGGTCCTCCGCCGACCACAGCACCCAGCGGGGCGAGCGCTCGGACTCCAGGCGCGCGAGGACCTCCGCGGCGGCGGCGGCGTCGCGGGCGGGCACCGCCCACGCGCGCTCGGCGTCGGCGAGGCCGAGCCCCGCGGGCGCGCGGACGACGGCGAGGAGGTCCTCGGTGCTCACGAGGGCGACGGCGGCCCGGCCGCAGCGGCGTGCAGCCGCTCCACCTCCTCGACGACGTCGGCCTCCGAGGCCGGCTTGTCGGGCCGGTGGGCCAGGACGCGGGCGAAGCGCAGCGCCAGGCCGGCGGGGTAGCGCGGGGAGGTCTGGACGCCGTCGAGTGCGATCTCGACGACGAGCTCGGGCCGGACCCGCACGACCCCGCGGGAGTCCTCGACCGCCAGGGCGCCCAGGTGCTCGGTCTGCCAGGCCAGCATCGCGTCGGTGAGCCCCTTGAAGGTCTTGCCCAGCATGACGAGGCCGCCGGCCGGCCCGAAGCGGCCGCGGGGGTCCCGTGCGCCGAGCCACAGGTTGGACAACGTCCCGCGGCGACGCCCGGAGCCGTGCTCGACGGCGAGCACGACGAGGTCGAGCGTGCGCCGCGGCTTGACCTTGACCCACGCCGCGCCCCGACGTCCGGCGGCGTACGGGGCGTCCGCCGCCTTGACGACGACGCCCTCGTGCCCGCGCGCCAGCGCCGTCCGCGAGAGCTCCTCCGCCGCGGCGAGACGTCCGGCACCGACCTCGCCGTCCTCGCCCGCGGCCGGGACGGCCACGCCGGGCACCGCCAGGTGCGGGGCCAGGTCCAGCAGCACGGCCCGGCGCTCGTGCTGCGGCGCGTCGAGCAGGTCGGTGCCGTCCCGGTGCAGGACGTCGAAGAGCACCAGCTGCAGCGGCTCCTCGGCCCCCTCCCCGTCGGCCACCGTCGCGCCGGGTCGGGGCGGCTCGGCCCTCGGCGTCCGCGTGGCGACGCGCGAGGAGGTCTCCTGGAAGGGCGCAGGACGTCGTGCCTGCCAGCCCGGCGTCCCGGAGCCGCTGGCGGGCACCTCGCCGTCGGCCTCCGGCGACGGCGCCCGCGGGGCGGCGCCGCCGGCCGGCCGCAGGGCCAGCACCTCGCCGTCGAGCACGAGCCGACCCTGGCCCGGCAGCGCCCGCACCGCCGCGACCACCTCGGGGAGCCGGTCGGTGACCTCCTCCAGCGTCCGCGTCCAGACCCGGACGTCGTCCTCGCCGTCGTCCTCGCGGCCGAGCCGGTGCACCTGCACGCGGACGCCGTCGAGCTTCCACTCCACGAGTGCGGCGCCCGTGCGGGCCAGCGCCTCGCCGAGCGAGGGCGCCGAGGCCGCGAGCATGGGGGAGACGGGCCGTCCCAGACGCAGGCCGACGCCGTCCAGGGCGGCTCGCGCCGCACCGGGGCCCTCCGCGGCGAGCGCCAGGGCGGCGACCTCGACGACGTCACCGGACAGCGTCAGCGCCCGGCGCACCGCGGCGGCGGGCACCCCGGCCGCGAGCGCGAGGCCCTCGACGAGCACGCCCCGCTGCGCGCCCTGGCGCAGCTCTCCGGAGACGAGACCGGCCACGAGCCGCTGCTCCGGTGCCGTGGCGGCGGCGAGCACGCCCCGCAGCAGCCCCTGCCGCCGCCCGCCCGAGCCGGGGCCCGACTCCGCCGCCGCGGACGCCATCGCGGCGTCGACGTCGAGCACCGCGAGCGAGGCCGCGGCGGCCGGCGGCGGCGGGTCGGCCAGCGAGCGCCACCCCAGGCCGGTGCGCCGCTGGCGCAGCTCGCCCTCCAGGTAGCGGACGACGACGTCGCGCTCGGCCGGCGCGCCGGTGGCGGCCCTGCGCAGGACGTCGGCGACGAGCTCGGCCTTGGCGCGGCGCGAGGAGGTGGCCGCGACCTGGTCCAGGGCGGCGGCGAGCGTCGAGAGCAGCACCCCGTCATCATGGGGGCGCCCACCGACAGCGCCGCCGACCCCTCGTGCCGGCGGGGCTGCGCACCCGACCCGCCACTCCCACCCGCCCTCTACCCGCCAGCCCGCGCGAGCGGCCCGCCGGCGGCCACGACCCGGAGGACCCATGCCGAAGGACGGCTCCTCGCGCCAGGACGAGAAGGACCGCGAGAAGGCCGCCGCCGGCCTGGTGCAGCGGCTCGTCGACCTCGGCATCGCCGGGGCCGGCCCCCTGGACGCGGCGCACGAGGTCGCCGACGCCGCCCTCGCGGCGGAGCAGGGCGACGCCGAGGCGGCGGTGGCGCGGCTCGTGCGCTCCCACGTCCGGCTGGCCGGCGTCGAGGGGTTCGTCACCGGTCTCGGCGGGCTCGTGACCCTGCCGGTGGCGCTGCCCGCCAACGTCGTCGGCTTCTACGCCCTCGGCACCCGGCTGGCCGCCGCGCTCGCCCACGTGCGCGGGTACGACCTGCGCGACGCCGGGGTGCGCGCCGCCGTCCTGGACAGCCTCGTCGGGGCCGGCAACGCCCTGCCGGTGGCCGGGGTCGGCGGCGGCCTCCTGTCGCGGACGCTGCTGCGCGGCCTGCCCGCCCCGGCGCGGATGGCCGTCAACAAGGGCGTCGGCTTCCGCCTCCTCGGGCAGATGGGCGCCCGCCTCGTCGGCCGCCTCGGCCGCTTCGTCCCGGTGGCGGGCGGCGTCGTCGGCGCCGGCGCGGACGCCTGGCTCATGCGCGGCATCGGCAGGCGGGCGCAGGAGGACTTCCCGGCCGGGGGGATCGCCGACCTGGCCCGGCGATGAGCAGCGCTTACCCTGGGGTACCCGTCCGAGCACCCCGGAGGCACCCGTGACCGCTCGCACCCACTCCGCCGGCGCCTTCCGCGCCCTGGCCGCCGCCTTCCTGCGCTCGCGCCGGGCAGGCGACCCCGGGATCTGGGAGCAGGTCTCCGCCCTGCCGCGGCTCGTCGCCGCGACGCTGCGGGGGCGGTACCCGGGCACGACCGTCCAGAGGCTGGGGCTCATGGCGCTCGCGGTCGCCTACGTCGTGTCCCCGGTCGACCTCGTGCCCGAGGGGCTGCTGCTCATGGCCGGGTTCGCCGACGACGCGCTCGTCCTCGCGTGGCTGGCCGGCGCGGTCCTCGAGGAGACCAACGCCTTCCTACGCTGGGAGGGCGAGGGCGAGGGCGCGGCCGTCGACGACGACGCCCGCGCGGCCTCCTCCGGCGCCCGCCGCGGCGAGACCGTCGAGGGGCACGTCGTCGTCTGACGCGCCGCCGGGCGACGCCTCGCAGTGGCCCGTCGTCCACAGGGGCGTCGGTCGGGCCCGCAGGCGGGCTGCCTGTGGACGACGCCGCCGGGCCTGACCACCGGGTGCACGCTCCGGCGCATGAGCACCCCAGAGCGGCCCGCCGCCCCGTCCGACCGCCCGCGCAGCACCGCCCCCCGAGGGCCGTACGTCCCGGGGTCCCGCCGTCGCGGGCGCGGCGCACCGCCTGGTCCCCGCAGCGCCGGCCGGCGTCCGGCGGAGGCGCAGGCCGAGCCCCTGCTCGTCCGCAGCGGCGACCCGCGCGACCTGCTGGCCCTGGTCCCGCACCAGCTGGGCTTCCACCCCTCCCGCAGCCTCGTGCTCGTGAGCCTGCGCGGGCCGCGCCGGCGCGTCGGGCTCGTGGCCCGCGTCGACCTGCCCGCGTCGGTGCAGGCCGTCGCCCGGCTCGACCGCGAGGTCGAGGACCTGCTGGCCGTGGCGGCCCTGGAGCAGCAGGCCGCCGCCCACCTCGACCTCGTGGTGACCTCGACGGTGGGGCACATGGTCGCCGACGGCGCGCAGGAGGTCGTCGCCGTCCTCTACGACGACCAGGGCCCGCCCGGGGACCCCTGGCTCGACCCGCGCGACGCGGGGACCCCCGACCTCCTCCAGGCGCTCCTCGAGCTCCGCTGCCGGGAGGCCGGCGTCGGTCTGCGCGAGTCCTGGTGGGTCGACGGGCGGTGCTACCGCAGCCTGGCCTGCCGCAAGGGGTGCTGCCCGCCGGAGGGGGCGCCGCTCGCCGAGGTCCTCGGCAGCCGGGTCGCCGCCGAGATGGTCGTCGCGGGCTCGGCCCCGCTGACCACGCGCGAGGACCTCTTCGCAGACCTCGTGCCCGTGTCCTCGGCGGCGCAGGAGGAGGCCCGGCGTGGCGTCGCCGCCGAGCGGGCGCGGCAGCGCCGCAGCGGTCAGGACGAGCAGCGGTCGGCCCGGGTGCGCGTCGAGGCGTGGCAGGCCCTCCAGCGCGCCGTCGCGGTCGAGCGGGGGGCGGCCGAGGCGGCACGAGCCCTGCCCGTGGGGCCCGACGGGCCGGCGCCCGACGCGGACCTGCCCGCGGGGGAGCGGCACGACCCCGTCCTGCTGGGCCGTCTGGCCGCGAGCCTGCGGGACCCCCGGCTCCGCGACGCCCTGCTCGTGTCGTGCCTCGACGAGGCCGGCGACGTGCCGGGGCTGCTGCTGCGCGGGCTCGACGACGCCGGTCGGTCCGCGGCGCTCATGGAGCAGGTGGTCGGCGCGGCCGACCAGGCCCGCGAGCCGGTCCCCGCGCTGGTCGACCCCGTCGACGCGCTCCTGGCTGCCGTCGTGCGGCACGTGCCCGGCCCCGACGGCGCCGAGGCTCTGGGCGCCCTCGCGTGGTCGGCCTGGTTCGCCGGTGACGGCGCGCGGGCCGTGCACTGCGCGCAGCGGTCGGTCGAGGTCGCTCCAGCCTCCTCGATGGGCCAGCTCGTGCTCGACGTCCTTGACGCCGGGGCGACGCCCGCGTGGGTCCGCGCCCGCCGTGAGGAGGACCAGCGCCCGCCGTGCGGCTGACGTCCCGCGGTGAGCGGCAGCGGCGCCCGCGCCGGGCGAGGGACGCGCCTTGAGGACCCGCAGCCGGGGCAGGTACCGTCGGCCCAGGTCATGAGTCCCAGCGCCAAGCCCCGGCTCGCTGGGCGGCAACCCTCCTCCGCGGTGGGGTGCCCCGGGTGATGACCGGGCCCGTCGGTCGTCGGCGGGCAAGCGCGGGCCGGCGTCGCACGGCCCCTCGACCAGGAGGTCGCCGTGGCCAGCACCCTCTCCGTCGTCCCGGCCGTGACGCCCGTGCCGCCGGCGCGCACCGCCGCCGTGCCTGCCGCCCCGGGCGGGCAGGCGGCGGCGGCACCCGCGGCCTCGCCCCAGCCGCCGCCCCCCGCGAGCGCGGCCTGGCGCCCGGGCGACCCGGTGGGCGAGCGGCGCAGCGTGCTCGTCGGCGACCTCGTCCTGGAGTCCGGCGCGGTGCTGCCCGGCGTCGAGATGGCCTACGAGGTCTGGGGCCGACCCGACGCCGACGGGGCCAACGTCGTCCTGGTCTGCCACGCGCTCACCGGTGACAGCCACGTCGTCGGACCGGCGGGGGAGGGCCACCCCACGCCCGGCTGGTGGGAGGGGCTCGTCGGTCCCGGGCTCGCGCTGGACACCGACCGGTGGTGCGTGCTGGCGCCCAACGCCCTCGGCGGGTGCCGCGGCAGCACCGGCCCGGCGTCACCGGCCCCGGACGGGCGGCCCTGGGGCAGCCGCTTCCCGGCGCTGACCGTCCGGGACCAGGTGGCCGCCGAGGAGGCGCTCGCCGACGCCCTCGGGGTGGCCTCCTTCGCGCTCGTCCTCGGGGGCTCGATGGGGGGGATGCGGGCGCTGGAGTGGGCGGTCTGCGCGCCCGACCGCGTGCGCCGGCTGCTCGTCCTGGCCTCCTGCGCGGAGGCCAGCGCCGACCAGATCGCCTGGGCGGCGGCCCAGCTCGCGGCGATCGAGGGGGACCCGCGCTACGCCGGCGGGGACTACCACGACGCGCCCGACGGGCTCGGGCCCCACCACGGCCTGGGCGTCGCCCGCCGGATCGCCCACACCACCTACCGCAGCGCGCAGGAGGTCGACGCCCGCTTCGGCCGGCGGGCGCAGGCCGGCGAGGACGTCGCGCGTGGCGGACGCTTCGCCGTGGAGTCCTACCTGGACCACCACGCCGACAAGCTCGTGCGCCGCTTCGACGCCGGCAGCTACGTCGTGCTCACCCGCGCCATGAACGGCCACGACGTGGGGCGCGGCCGGGGCGGGAGGACGGCGGCGCTCGCCCGCGTGACGGCGACGACGCTGGTGGCCGCCGTCACCTCCGACCGGCTCTACCCCGTGGCGGGCAGCGAGGTGCTGGCTGCCGACCTCCCCGCCGCCGGGCCCGTGCGTCTCATCGAGTCCGGCGCCGGGCACGACGGCTTCCTCGTCGAGGTGGACGCCGTCGGCGCGCTGGTGGCCGAGCTGCTCGACCGGCCCGGCGGGCCGGGCCGGGAGGGCGGCACCACCCGGCTCTGACGCCGTTCCCCCGCTCTTCCGGTGCCCGGCTCCTGGTGCCCGGCNTCCTGGTGCCCGGTTCCTGGTGCCCGGTTCCTGGTGCCCGGATCCTGGTGCCCGGTGCAGGAGGTGGGGCCGAGGCGGCCCGGAGACCATCTCCCGCGCGCCCCGGTCGGGTGGCCCCCGGGCCCGTCCTTGGGCTGCCCGGCCCGTCCCGGCAGGACGTCCTCCTCAGGCCCGTCCCGGGCAGGCGTGGTCGACCCACTCGCGCAGCAGCGGCCACGAGTCGGCGAGCCCGGGGTGCAGCGGCAGCCCGTCGACGTCGGCGAGGTCCACCCAGCGCACCTCCTCGGACTCCGGGGTCGCCGCGTGCGGCCGTTGCGGCGGCGCACCGGCGCGCAGCCGCCCGAGCACGACCGTGTAGCGCCAGGTCCCCAGGTCGGCGGTGACGCGCTGGCCGAGGACCTCCACCGCGTCGGGCGCCACCCCGGTCTCCTCGTGGGCCTCCCGCAGCGCCCCGGCGACGGCGTCCTCGTGGCTGTCGACGGCACCGCCGGGCATGCCCCACGTGCCCCCGAGGTGGGTCCAGCCCGCGCGCAGCTGCAGGAGCACCCGGCGGCCGCTGGTCGCCGCGGCCGACCCGAGGTCGACGGGGGCCTCGCTGACGCCGCCGGGCTCGCGCCGCCGGCCGTCGGGGCCCGCGAGCAGCAGGAGCCCGGCGGCGCCGAAGCGGCCCCAGCGACGCTCGCCGGAGGGTCCGAGCACCCACCCGTCGCCGTCGCCCACCTCGGGCACGGTACGGGTCGGCGTGCTGCGGCTGGGCGCGGCAGGTCCGGTGCTCGCCGGCGGCGGGCGCGCCGAGCGGGCAGGACGAGCCGTGTCGACGGGGGGTGCGAGGAGAGGTGTCGGGTAGCGTCCGCGGCGCCCGCGGCGGTCTGGCCCCGGGTGTCGGCGGCGAGGAGAGCTCATGACCGTGGTCGTCGGGTACGTCCCGACCCGGGAGGGCCGGGCGGCTCTGACGGCGGGCCTGGCCGAGGCGGCGCGCTGCGCCGAGCGCGTGGTCGTCCTCGACAACCGCCGCGCCGACCCCGACGACCCGCAGCCGCAGGCCACCAGCGCCCGGGCCCTGGAGGAGCTGCGGCCCGAGGTCGAGCAGGCGCTGGGCCCCGGCGGCCCCGGGTACGACCTGAGGGCCCTCTCGCCGGGTGCGGAGCCCTCCGACGACCTCCTCGCCGTGGCGGCCGACGAGCGAGCCCGTCTCGTCGTCATCGGGCTGCGTCGCCGGACGCCCGTCGGCAAGCTCATCCTCGGCTCGGGCGCGCAGAAGATCCTCTTCGACGCCCCGTGCCCCGTGCTCGCCGTCAAGCCCACGCCCTGACCCTCCTCCTCGCCGCGCACCCCCTGGCCCACCCGGTCGCGCCCCGGACGGGCCAGGGCCGTCCGGGGCGCCCGCAGGGCGTGCCATGATGGGGACTTGCGCACCACCCATGTCGTCGTGCCCGAAAACATCGCCCGGCCCGGGCATGAACGGCGGCGTCCGCTCGTTGACCGAGGTGGCTCAGCGGGGCCTGGCGCCGTCGGCCCCGCGCCTGAACCACCGATCCACCGCGGCCCCACCCCGCACCTGGACGGCTCGCGCCGTCGCCGACCGGTCGCGCCACCGGTCCGGCCCCGCTCGTCCACCTCGACGGAAGGCAGTCAGTGTCGTCGGCTCCCAGCCCCACCAGCACCCCCGTCCAGCAGCTCCCCGCCGAGTTCGCCCACCCGCAGCTGCAGGACCTGCTCACCGCGGGCCGCTCGACGGGCACCGTGACGGCGAGCAGCCTCCGCTCGGCGTGCGAGAGCGCTGACGTCCCGATGACGCGCATGAAGGCCGTGCTGCGCGCCCTCGACGAGGCGTCGGTCACCGTCGTCGTCGACGACCCCCAGCCGACCGCCCCCGCTCGGGCGCGGGCCCCCAAGCGGACCGCGGCCGCGACGCGGACCCGCTCGGCGGCGACGGCGGTCGTCGAGGAGACGCAGCCCGCCGAGGGCGACGGGTCGCCCGCCCCCGCGAAGAAGGCACCGGCGCGCACGGCCGCACGCAAGCCCGCCGCCCGCAAGACGACGGGGGCCGCGGCGAAGGGCGCGTCGGCGAAGAAGGCCGACGAGGGCGGCGAGGCGGGCGCCAAGGGCGCGACCACGGCCAAGGCCCGCAAGGCCGACCCGGGCACCGGGCCGACCGAGGTCGTCGCGGACGTCGTCGACACCCTCGCCGACGAGGACGCCGCCGCCCGTCCCACCGTGCGCGAGGCGGACGAGGCGGACGCGAAGGCCTCGCCCGAGGGCAAGGGTGACTCCTTCGTGCTGCGCGACGACGACGACGAGGACGCCCCGGCCGTCCAGGTCGTCACCGCCGGCGCCACGGCCGACCCGGTCAAGGACTACCTCAAGCAGATCGGCAAGGTGGCGCTCCTCAACGCCGAGCAGGAGGTCGAGCTCGCCAAGCGGATCGAGGCCGGCCTGTTCGCCGAGGAGCGCATGGGCTCGGGGGAGATCGACGACCCGAAGTACCACCGCGAGCTGCAGTGGATCGCCCACGACGGTCGCCGCGCGAAGAACCACCTGCTCGAGGCCAACCTGCGCCTCGTCGTCTCCCTCGCCAAGCGGTACACCGGCCGCGGGATGCTGTTCCTGGACCTCATCCAGGAGGGCAACCTCGGTCTGATCCGTGCGGTCGAGAAGTTCGACTACACCAAGGGCTACAAGTTCTCGACGTACGCGACGTGGTGGATCCGCCAGGCCATCACCCGCGCGATGGCCGACCAGGCGCGGACGATCCGCATCCCGGTCCACATGGTCGAGGTCATCAACAAGCTGGCCCGCGTCCAGCGCCAGATGCTCCAGGACCTGGGCCGTGAGCCCACGCCGGAGGAGCTGGCCAAGGAGCTGGACATGACGCCCGAGAAGGTCGTCGAGGTCCAGAAGTACGGCCGCGAGCCCATCTCGCTGTCCACGCCGCTGGGCGAGGACGGCGACAGCGAGTTCGGCGACCTGATCGAGGACTCCGAGGCCGTCGTCCCGGCCGACGCCGTGTCCTTCACGCTCCTGCAGGAGCAGCTGCACTCGGTGCTCGACACGCTCTCCGAGCGCGAGGCCGGCGTCGTCTCGATGCGCTTCGGCCTCACCGACGGGCAGCCGAAGACCCTCGACGAGATCGGCAAGGTCTACGGCGTCACGCGCGAGCGGATCCGCCAGATCGAGTCCAAGACGATGTCCAAGCTGCGTCACCCCTCCCGCAGCCAGGTGCTGCGCGACTACCTGGACTGACCGCCGCTCGGCTCGCAGCGGCAGGCGACGGCCCCGGCACCCTCGTGGTGCCGGGGCCGACGTGCGTGGACGAGCTGGTCGGCCCACCACCGACCGACCCCGCCGACCGATCTCACCGGGGTAGTACGACCGCGATGCCGGTGCTCGCCCTCAGTCACCACGGTCACACGATGGAGTGGTCGTGTGTGCCTTCCGGTGGCAGGTCTGCGCACAGTGGTCGGGGGACCAACGACGGTCTCCTCTGCCGGCGAGCGGAGCAGGACCTCACATGGGCAAGCGCTTCAACCCCCCACCCACCTGGCCCGAGCCTCCTGCGGGATGGTCCCCACCGAAGGGGTGGCGGCCGGACCCGTCGTGGCCGGCCCCACCGCCCGGATGGTCCCTCTGGGTGGACGACCAGACCTCCGGTGGCCCTCCCGCCGCTGGTCTGCTGCGCGGTGGGGCGACGCTCCTGGCCGCAGGTCTGCTCGGGCTCGGGGCGCTCCTCGCCCTCGCGGCCCTCGTGACGGGTGACCCGGGCGTCGCGGTCGTGCTCGTCGGCCTGGCCCTCCTGCCTGTCGCTGCGGTGACCGCCCTGGCTGGCGGGACGCAGCTGCCGGGACTGCGCAGCCGCAGGCGCGGCGGCGCCGCCGCCGCGGTCGCGGTGGCGCTCCTCCTGCTGGGGGGGACGGTGGTCGGTGCGGGGGAGCAGACCTCCGACGAGGAGGTCGCCGCCACGGGCACCCCGGCGGCCACGGCGCCGTCGGCTCCGACCCCGGCCACGGCGTCACCCCGGGCGACCCCGTCGGCCACCTCTCCTCCCTCGCCTGCCGAGAGCGCGGCCGCGACGACACCGGAGCCGAGCCCGGAGGCTGCCGGCGAGGAGGCTGTGCCGCCCGTCCCGGCCCAGGTGCCAGACGCGGGGCCGCAGGGCGAGCCGGCAGCACCGGGAGAGGCGGCGCCTGCGGCGGCCAGCGAGGCGAGGGGCGACCGCTTCAGCTGCTCGGACTTCGCCTCCCAGCCGGAGGCGCAGGCAGAGCTCGACCGGGACCCGGCGGACCCCTCCAGGCTCGACGGGGACGGTGACGGCATCGCCTGCGAGGCGCTGGGCGCCGGCACATCCCCTGCCGCCGCGCCCGAGCCGCCGGCTGCACCGGCCGCCGCGCCCGAGCCTCCGGCTGCACCGGCCGCCCCGCCCGAGCCTCCGGCGCCTGCCGACCAGCAGGGCGACGAGGCGGCGACCGACCCGCGCTTCGACTCCTGCACCGCGCTGCACCGGGCGGGGTACCGCGGTGAGTACGTCGCCGGGGTCGACGCGGAGTACGGCTGGTACCGCGACGGCGACTCCGACGGCGTCGTCTGCGAGCGGTAGGACCCACGGCTTCCCGGGTGCTGCGCAGCACCCCCGCCGCGCTCGCCGTCTCGCGTGCCCGCCGCGCCCTCAGGGGAGGCGGGTGCCCAGCCCGCCGAGCGGCGCGAGCGCAGCACCGGACTCCTCGCACACCCAGTGCGGGTCGGGGCCGAGGTCGGGCAGGACGTGGAGCACGTGCGGCTGCGTGCCGTCGTCGTGCCGCGCCGGGCAGGCGGGCCAGCGCACGCCGCGGTCGTCCAGGAGGGCTTCCTGGACGTCCTGGGCCACCTGCCCGGCGACGTGGTCGGCGCCGCCCGGCCAGGCGTCCAGCCACCAGCGGCGCTCGCGCACGCAGCCGTCGACGACGTCGACCAGCGGGGCGACGTCGAGGCCCTCGGCGGTGAGGTCGGCGACCACCCGGACCCGGGCGCTCAGCAGGGCCGGGTGGGTGGGGGAGGCGTCCGGGTTGCCCGGGCCAGAGCCGCCCGGGCCGGACCCGCCCGGGCTCACCGCAGCCACCACAGCACGGCGGAGAACCAGATCGTCGCCGAGACGAGGACGGCGGCCAGCTCGACGAGGAGGGCGACGCCGGCGGCGCGCAGCCCCGTCTTGGTGCTGGACCAGGCGGCGGCGTGGGTGGGCTGGCGGTAGCGCTCGGCGGCGTACAGGCCACCGAGGAAGCCCAGGACCAGCCCGAGCACAGGGACGACGAAGAAGCCGACGATGCCGACCAGCCCGGCGACGACCAACGAGCGGTTGGGCACGCCGGCGCGCTTGAGCGAGACGCCGGCGGTGAGGTACTCCAGCACCTGGCCGGTCACGAGCACCAGCAGGACACCCGCGAAGACCCACCACGCGGCGCCGCCGGTGACGACCGCCCAGACCAGCACCGCGGCGCCGACCAGGAGCCCGCCGGGCAGGACGGGCACGATCGTCCCGACGACACCCACGACGACCGCGATGCCGGTCAGCACGGTGACCGTGTCGGCGAAGCCGGCCATCACCTCAGCCACGGCACGTCGCCGCGAGGCGCCGGAGCCCGGAACGGGGCACGGACGGGGGCACGGACCGGAGGCCGGACGCACGACGGCCGCCGTCCCGGCAGGGGCGGCGGCCGTCGTGCAGCAGCCTGGAGCAGGGGCTGCTCACTCAGGTCAGGAGCCGGCGAGGCGCGCGGACTCGTCGCGGATGTCGGCGCCGGAGGCGCGCAGGCTCTCCTCGTGCGCGCGACCGTGGTGGTTGCAGAAGAGCAGCTCCCCGCCGGAGGGGAGCTTCACCATCAGGTAGGCCTGGGCGCCACAGCGGTCGCAGCGGTCGGCGGCGGTGAGGGTCTCAGGTGCCAGGGTCGAGGTCACGTCGTCCTTCCCAGGATCTCTCGGTGGTGCCGTCCTTCCACGTGGTCAACAGTGCACCACGGGCTGCCAGTTCCCCCATCGGCGACGCTCCCGTTCGCCACGGGAGAAAACGGCCGTCCGCCGCCGGCGTCGGCGACGCGTCACCCGGACGGCGCAACGGGCCCCGCGCCGGCTGTCGTCCGGGACGCTGCCGGGCCATCCCCCTAGCCTGGGGACGTGGCCCAGCAGACCTCCGCCCCCGGCCGACCGCCGTCCCCGCGCGCCGGGGCCCCGCGCGCAGGAGCAGAGGCCAGCCGCGACGACGCCTACACCGCCCGCCACCTCTCGGTGCTGGAGGGCCTGGAGGCCGTCCGCAAGCGCCCGGGCATGTACATCGGCTCGACCGACTCGCGCGGGCTCATGCACTGCCTGTGGGAGGTCATCGACAACTCCGTCGACGAGGCCCTCGGCGGGCACGCCAGCCGCATCGAGGTGGTGCTGCACGCCGACCGCTCGGTCGAGGTCCGCGACGACGGGCGCGGCATCCCCGTCGACGCCGAGCCGAAGACGGGGCTGTCCGGCGTCGAGGTCGTCTTCACCAAGCTGCACGCCGGCGGCAAGTTCGGCGGCGGGTCCTACGCCGCCTCCGGCGGCCTGCACGGCGTCGGCGCCTCCGTCGTCAACGCGCTCTCGGCGCGCCTGGACGTCGAGGTCGACCGCGGCGGGCGCACCCACGCCATGAGCTTCCGCCGCGGCGAGCCGGGCGTCTTCGACGACGGCGAGGCCGGCCCGCGCGTCGACGCGCCCTTCGCCCCCTTCACCGACTCCTCCCGCCTGCGGGTCAGCGGGCGCGCGCGCAAGGACGCCCCCACCGGCACGCGCATCCGGTACTGGGCCGACCCGCAGGTCTTCCTGCGCAAGGCGGCCTTCGCCTACGAGGAGCTGCTCGCCCGGGCCCGGCAGACGGCCTTCCTCGTGCCGGGGCTGCACCTGGTGCTCGTCGACGAGCGCGAGGGCGTCGACGGGCGGCGGGTCGAGGAGTTCCGCTTCGACGGCGGCATCACCGAGTTCGCCGAGCACCTGGCGACCGACGCGCCCGTCAGCGACGTCTGGCGGCTGCAGGGCAGCGGGCGCTTCACCGAGACGGTGCCGGTGCTCGACGCGCGGGGGCACCTGGAGCCCACCGAGGTCGAGCGCGAGTGCGTCGTCGACGTCGCCCTGCGGTGGGGCACCGGGTACGACACGACCGTCCGCAGCTTCGTCAACATCATCGCGACGCCTAAGGGCGGGACCCACGTCGCCGGCTTCGAGGCGGCGCTGCAGAAGGTGCTCAAGGCGGTCATCACCGACAACGCCCGGCGGCTGAAGGTCACCTTCTCCAGCAAGCCGGGCGGGGACAAGCTCGAGCGCGACGACGTCCTCGCGGGCCTGACGGCCGTGCTCACGGTGCGCCTCGCCGAGCCGCAGTTCGAGGGCCAGACCAAGGAGGTGCTCGGCACCGCCGCGGTGCGCGGCATCGTCAGCCGGGTCGTCGAGGGCGAGCTGGCCGCCCGGCTGCGGTCCACCCGGCGGGAGGACAAGGCGCAGTCCGCGGCGGTGCTCGACAAGGTCGTCGCGGAGATGAAGTCGCGCATCAGCGCGCGGCTGCACCGGGAGACCCAGCGGCGCAAGACCGCGCTGGAGAGCTCCTCGCTGCCGCCCAAGCTGAAGGACTGCCGCAGCAGCGACCCCGAGCACAGCGAGCTGTTCATCGTCGAGGGCGACAGCGCCCTCGGCACCGGGATGAGAGCCCGCCAGAGCGAGTACCAGGCGCTGCTGCCCATCCGCGGCAAGATCCTCAACGTCCAGAAGGCGTCGCTGGCCGACATGCTCGGCAACACCGAGTGCGCCGCCATCCTCCAGGTGGTCGGGGCAGGGTCGGGGCGCTCCTTCGACCTGGACGCTGCGCGCTACGGGCGGGTCATCGTCATGACCGACGCCGACGTCGACGGCGCGCACATCCGCACGCTGCTGCTCACGCTCTTCTTCCGGTACATGCGCCCGCTCGTCGAGGCGGGCCGGGTCTTCGCGGCCGTGCCGCCGCTGCACCGGGTCGAGGTGGTCGGCGCCGGGCGCCGACCGGCCGAGGTGGTCTACACCTACTCCGAGGCCGAGCTCGCCCGCACGCTGCGCGACCTGGAGAAGAAGGGGCGGCGCTGGAAGGACGGCATCCAGCGTTACAAGGGCCTCGGCGAGATGGACGCCGACCAGCTCGCCGAGACGACCATGGACCCCACCCGCCGCACCCTGCGGCGCGTGCGCATCGAGGACGCCGCGGCCGCCGAGCGGGTCTTCGAGCTGCTCATGGGCGGGGAGGTGGCGCCCCGGCGCGACTTCATCGTCGAGGGCGCCGCCGACCTCGACCGCGAGCGCATCGACGCCTGAGCCGGCGGCGCGAGCCCGCTCTCGCACCAGCGACCGGGCCCGCGCGCGGTGTCATCCGTCTGCGGGCCCCGGCTCGCGGCGGACGGGCTGGCGCAGGAGCGTGCGCAGCCTCTCCGGGGCGCACCGGCGTGGGTCGCCCAGGTAGATCTCGTGGTGGCGGCCGACCATCCGCAGGGACCGCCCCGGGATCACCTCGTCGTGCATCGTCGCCAGGAGGGGGCCCTCGTCGTCGTACGGGCCGACGTGCAGCGTCTGCACGGCCAGGCCCTCGACGAGGGTCTCCAGCCGGAGCCGCTCGAGGGCCGGCCCACGGCCCTGCCGCCGCACCGCGTCGACGGCCGTCACGACGTCGTCGGAGGTGAACCAGCTGGGCGTCATGACCATGACCGTCCACGACCACCGGCTCTTGTCGCGGGCGGCCGTGAAGGCGTGCATGTCCTCCGCCCACCACAGCGCCTCCAGCGGCATGACGGTGTGGTCGCGGCCTCGCTCCGTGCCGAGGCGCTTCAGCGCGTAGGCCACCGGGTAGACCGTCGCGAGGGCGTCCTCGTAGGCCCGTGAGGTGTTCGGGTCCCCCCGCCCGTCGACCATCACGTACTGCAGCGACGGCACCTCGACCACGTCGAAGCGTCCTCGTCGCGCGCGGTAGGTGCTGATCTCCCGCTTCAGGTCCACCGTCATGACGCCACCGGCCTCCTCGTCGGCGACGGGTGCGCTGGTCAGGGACCTGCGCCCGCCGAGCCCGCCCCCAGGCAGTGTGACGGCGACAGGACGTGGCTGGGTCCGACGCGGCTGGGTTCGAGGCAGCTGGGTCCGACGTCGCCGGGCTGGGCCTCCGCTGCCGGGGGCAGCCCGCGGGCCGCAGCGACGGAGCAGGACGGCGGCCGGTCAGCGCGGGGCGTCCCGCAGCACGCCGTGCGGCGCCGTCGCCTCCCCGAGCGGGCGCCGAGGCCGCGGCGGGACGGCGGCAGAGGGCTGGTGCGCCGGAGGGCCGAGCGCCTGCTCGGCGAAGTCCGCGGCCGGGAGCGGGCGGGAGAAGAGGTAGCCCTGGCCGTAGCGCACGCCGAGGGCGAGCAGGGCGTCGCGCTGCTCGGTGGTCTCGACGCCCTCGGCGAGCAGGTCCAGGCCCAGCGTGGAGGCCATGGCGACGATGCCGGCGACGAGACGGCGCTGGACGGGCGTCGTCACCGAGTCCACGACCGACTTGTCGAGCTTGAGCACCTCGACGGGGAAGCGGCGCAGGTAGGACAGCGAGGTGTAGCCGCGCCCGAAGTCGTCGAGGTGGACGGCGACACCGGCCTCGCGCAGCCGCCGCAGCGTCCTGCCCGCCGGTCCGTCGGCGGGCAGCTCCTCGTGCTCGGTGACCTCCAGGTGCAGCATGGCGGCGGGCACCCCCGCGAGCGCCAGGAGGTCGAGGACCCGGTCGTCGAGGCACGGGTCCAGCAGGCTCGAGGTCGTCAGGTTGACGCTGACCGGCAGGGTGGCCCGCCCCTCCGAGCGCCAGCGCGCGAGCTGGTGGAGCACCTGGCGCAGCACCGCGTCGTCGAGGGCGCTGTCGAGCGAGGCCGCCGAGACCAGGGGCAGGAAGGCGTCGGGGGGCAGCAGCCCGAGCTCGGGGTGCTGCCACCGCACGAGGGCCTCGGCGCCGACGGTCCGGTCCCCGGCCAGCTCCACCAGCGGCTGCTGGTGCACCACCAGCTGTCCGGCGTACCCGGGGACTGCCGGGTCGAGGAGCCGCTGCAGGTCCGTCGTGAGGCGGTGGCGGCGGAGCACGTCCTCCCGCATCTGCGGCGTGAAGGGGACGCAGCGGTCCCGACCGCCGGACTTGGCGAGCGACAGGGCGATGTCGGCGCGGGTCAGCAGCTCGTCCAGGTCGGCGCGGGGGTCGGCGTCGGCGAGCCCCAGGCTCACGCTGGTCGACATCTCGTGCTCCCCGAGGCCCACGGTGGGCCGGTTGACCCGCAGCACCTCCTCGGCGACGGCACGGGCCTGGCCCGCGCGGGCGAGGACGACGAACTCGTCGCCGCCGAGGCGGGCGACGACGCCCGCCGGTCCCACGACGGCCCGCAGCCGGTCGCCCACCCGTCGCAGCAACGCGTCCCCGACCGCGTGGCCGAAGGCGTCGTTGACCTTCGTCAGGCTGTCCAGGTCGACGAGGAGGAGGGCCCAGCCGCCGGGGCTCGACGAGGAGTCGAAGAGCCGTTCCAGTCCGCGGCGGTTGACGAGGTCCGTGAGCGGGTCGTGCTCGGCCGAGTGCTCGCCGCCGCGCATGGCGAGCGACGCCCGCACCAGGCACAGGACGGCCGCGAGCGACGCCCCCGCCAGCAGGACCTCCGTCGGCAGCCCGGTCGCGCCGCTGGCGCGCGCGACGGCCCACAGGGCGACGGGCACGGCCATGAGGGGCAGCAGCCCCAGCAGGGCGCCCGAGGGTGCCCTCCGACTTCTCGGCGAGGGCGGGCGGAAGACCTCGGTCATGCTCGGGTGCAGCGCTGCGGCCCCGAAGAGCAGGGCGGTGACCCCGAGCGCCTGGGCGGTGTCACCGGGCAGCGCGACGCGGCTGCCGTGGATGCCCGAGAGGAGGTCGAAGAGGATCGTCGTCACGCCCGCCGCGACCAGCAGGTGACCCGAGCGGGCCCGGACCCTGTGCGAGAAGACGAAGGCCAGCAGCAGCCCGAGGATGGCGACGTCGACCGCCAGCGACACCACGACCGTCGTGGCGCGGGCGGACCCGGTGGCCGCCGTGGCCACGGCCTGCGCGAGGACGAGGCCGACGACGACGACGACGACCGTGGCGTCCAGCACCCGGGTCGCTCGGGCGCGAGGCGGGCGCCGGGACCTGGCGCGACCCGGCCAGGGGAGCAGGGTGACGGCGACGACGAACGCGGCCAGCTGCGCCAGGGCGAGCAGGGCGACGCCGAGCGGGGGGACTCGACCCTCGACCTGGACGACGGTGATGGAGGTGGACCACGCCGTCAGGGACACCACGAGCGCCCACCACTGCCAGGCGTCCCGAGGTCGGTGCCAGAGGGTCCCCGCGACGAGGAGCGCGACGGTGGTCCACGCGGCGCCCACCACGGCGGCCGGGCGCACCGCGGGCACGGCGAGCAGGAGCAGCACCGCGGCGCCGGTGACGACGACCACGGCGGCGGCGCCGCGGGCCGACGCCCGGGGACCTGCTGCGCAGCCCTCGCCGCCGGAGATGGTCACGCCCTCTCATCGAGCGCCGGGGCACCTGGACGGAGGACCCCGGTGCGTGTGGTCGTGGCGGTCACCCGGTCAGGTGACCGCGGGCGGCCTCGGCTGGCGACGGCAGAGCCGGCCGGGACCCTCAGCCGGTACGGCCGCCCAGGCCGACGACCGGCTGGGCCAGCGGTGTCCCGGAGCCGTCCCGGCGTCCTGGCTCCTCGGGCAGCGGCACCGCGGCGCCCGACGCGGCACCGGCCACGACCGGCCCCGGTCCGACGTGCGCCAGCAGGAGCGCGTCCTCACCGCGGAGGAGACGGTGGCAGCGCACCCCGCCGGTGCCGCGGCCCTTCGCCGGGTACTCGGTGAAGGGCGTCACCTTGGCCGTGCCCGCCTGCGTCCCCGGCAGGGCGCCGGCCGCTCCCGCCACCGTGACGACGACGGCGTCCTCCTCGGACCCCGTGGCCACGGCCCCGAGCGCCAGGACGCTCGCCCCGGCCGAGAGCCGGATCCCGGCCATCCCGCCCGCCGAGCGCCCCTGGGGCCGCACCGCGGAGGCGGCGAAGCGCAGCAGCTGCGCGTCGCTCGTCACGAGCACGAGGTCACGCGCGTCGTCGGGCAGGTCCAGCGCCGCGACGACCTCGTCGCCGTCCCTCAGCCCGATGACGTCGAAGTCCTCCCGCCCCGGCGCCTCTCCCGGCGCCAGCCGCTTGACCACGCCGCCCGCCGTCGCGAGCGCCAGGCCCCCCGCGCCGCCCTCGCCGGAGGTCGGCACGTCCAGGCGCGCGAGCCCGACGACCCGCTCGCCGCGGGCGAGGGAGGGCAGCAGGTCGAGCACGGGCACGCCCCCGGCCAGCGAGGGTGCCGCGCTGGTCGGCGGCAGCGCGGGGACGTCGACGACGGGCACCCGCAGCACCCGCCCGCCGCTCGTCACGGCGCCGACCTGCGCGCGGGCGCTCGTGGGCACCGCGGAGGCCAGGACGTCGTGGGCGGCCCGGTCGGCGCCCGGCAGCCCCGCGGGCACGGGCGCCGGGGGCGTGCCCTCGCCGCCGCCGCCGCTCGTCCGTGCGAGCAGCCCGGTCGCCGACAGCAGCAGCCAGCACGGCGCGTCCGGCACCTCCAGCGGCGCGGCGGGCCCCCGGCCCCGCGCGCCGCGGGCGGTGGGCGCGGCGGTGCCCGAGGCCTCCAGCAGCACCGTGCGCCGCGGGGTGCCGTGCTCGCGGGCCACCTCGGCGAGCTCGTCGGAGACGAGCGTCCGCAGCCGCGTCTCGTCGCCGAGGACCGCCTCCAGCTCGGCGATGGTCGCCTGCAGCTCGTCCCGCCGGGCGGTCAGCTCGATGGTCGAGAAGCGCGTGAGACGGCGCAGCTGCAGCTCGAGGATGTGGTCGGCCTGCGCCTCGCTCAGGTCGAAGACGCTCCTGAGGCGCTCGCGCGCCGCGGCGGTGTCGTCGCTGGAGCGGATGACGGCGATGACCTCGTCGATGTCGGCGACCGCCACGAGCAGGCCCTCGACCAGGTGCAGCCGCTCGGCCGCCCGGGCCAGCCGGTAGGCGCTGCGCCGGCGGACGACGTCGAGCCGGTGGTCGACGTAGACCTCCAGCAGCCTGCGCAGCCCGAGGGTCTGCGGCTGCCCGCCGACGAGGCAGACGTTGTTGATGCCGAAGGTCTCCTCCATCGGCGTGAGCCGGTAGAGCTGCTCCAGCACCGCCTCGGGGTCGAAGCCGGACTTGACCTCGACCACGAGGCGCAGGCCGCTGCTGCTGTCGCTGAGGTCCTGGACGTCGGAGACCCCCTGCAGCCGCTTGGACTTCACGGCGTCGCCGATCTTCTCGATCACCCGCTCGGGCCCGACCCCGTAGGGCAGCTCGGTGACGACGAGGCCGCGGCGGCGCGGCGTCACCTGCTCGACGCGCGTCGTGGCACGGGTCCGGAAGGTGCCCCGGCCGCTCGCGTACGCCTCGCGGACGCCCTCGAGCCCGACGACGCGCCCGCCGGAGGGCAGGTCGGGGCCGGGGACGAAGCCCAGCAGGTCCTCCAGCGTCGCGTCCGGGTGGTCGATCAGGTGACGTGCGGCGGCGACGACCTCGACGAGGTTGTGCGGGGGCATGTTCGTCGCCATCCCGACGGCGATGCCGCTGGCGCCGTTGACGAGCAGGTTCGGCAGCGCCGAGGGCAGCACGGCCGGCTGCTGCAGGGAGCCGTCGAAGTTGTCGACGAGGTCGACGACGTCCTCGTCGAGGCCGGCCACCATCGGCGTCGCCGAGCTCGCCAGCCGCGCCTCGGTGTACCGGTGGGCGGCCGGGCCGCTGTCGAGCGAGCCGAAGTTGCCGTGCCCGTCGACGAGCGGCAGGCGCAGGCTGAAGTCCTGCGCCAGCCGCGCGAGCGCCTCGTAGATGGCCGAGTCCCCGTGCGGGTGCCACTTGCCCATGACCTCGCCGATGATCCGGCTGCACTTGACGTGCGGGCGGTCCGGGCGCAGCCCCAGCTGGGACATCGCCAGCAGGATCCGCCGCTGCACGGGCTTGAGCCCGTCGCGGGCGTCGGGCAGGGCCCGGGAGTAGATGACCGAGTAGGCGTACTCCAGGAAGCTGCCCTGCATCTCGGCCGCGACGTCGATGTCGACGACGCGGCCCTCGCCGGGCGGCGGGGCGGGCGGGGCAGGTCGGCGGGCCATGCCGCCATCCTCGCGGACGCCCCCGACGGCAGGGCGCAGGTCAGCGCCAGGCGGTCAGGCCGGCAGGTCGGCGGCGGGCCGGTGCTACGCCAGCGGCCGCCCGAAGCAGCCGAGGTGCGCGACGTCGTCGAGCGGACGGCGCCGGGAGGGGCGCCGCGGCGCGGCGCCCGCCGGGAGGCCCGGCTCGCCGTCGCCGACGTCACCGAGCTCGTCGTCCGGGTGGCCGGCCGGCGTGCCGAGCGCCACGACCATGACCGGCGTCCGGTCGGCCGGGACGCCGAAGGCCGTCCGGACCGCATCGACGCGCGCGGTCGGGACGGCGAAGGGGCAGGCGCCCAGCCCGTGGTGCTCGGCCGCCAGCAGCAGCAGCGCCACGGCCATGCCGACGTCGACGTGCCAGTAGGGGACGGGCCAGCGCGCGTCGAGCCCCGCCGGGGCGTGGCTCCCAGAGGCCTTGTCGGGCAGCGCGTACCGCTCGCGGTAGGCCGCCTCGCGGCTCCAGGCGAGCACCAGGGCGGGCGCTGTCCGCATCCCGCGCAGCCACCGGTCGGCCGGTCGCGAGGGGTCGGCGGTCGCCGCCCAGTAGCGCCCGACGTCCTCGCCGTCGAGCACGAGGAAGTCCCATCCCTGGCTGGCTCCCGCGCTGGGCGCCCGCGTCGCGAGGTCGACGAGCTCGCGCAGCACCGCCCGCGGCACGGGCGCGCCGGCGTCGAAGGACCGGCGCACGCGGCGCCGGCGCACCAGCTCGGGCAGCTCCACCGGACCCCCTCGGCAGCTCGGAGACCGTCCCGCGACGGCCCATGACGGACTTCATGGCCCTTCTCCCGCGACACGCCGGGAGAGGGCGGAGGAAGGCTACGAAGTCCCGGGGACCACGGCGCCCCGCAGGTGCTCACGAGGGCGTCCGGGACCTCGGGACCCGACGTCGCGAGCGGGGCCCACGGCTACGCTCCGTGCCGTGGAGGCGGCGCAGGAGGGGCCCGTGCCGGCGGCCGCCCCGGCCTACCCCCGCCACTGGGAGGCCGACGTCCTCCTGCGCGACGGGACGACGGCGCACCTGCGGCCCATCAGCCCCGGCGACGCCGACGCGCTGCAGCGCTTCCACGTCGCCCAGTCCGCCGAGTCGACCTACCTGCGCTTCTTCTCGGTGATGCCGCGCCTGTCCGAGCGCGACCTCGAGCGGTTCACGCACGTCGACCACGCCGACCGGGTCGCGCTCATCGCCACGAGCGGCGAGGACATCATCGGCATCGGGCGCTACGACCGGCTGGACCCCGACGAGCACGGCGGCGTCCCCGGCCGGGCCGGCGGCGGCACGGCCGAGGTCGCCTTCAACGTCGCCGACGCCCACCAGGGCCGCGGCCTCGGGTCGGTGCTGCTGGAGCACCTCGCGGCGGCCGCCCGCGAGCGCGGCGTCCACCGCTTCACCGCCGAGGTGCTCCCGCAGAACCGGCGGATGACGAGCGTCTTCGCCGAGGCCGGCTACGAGGTCACCCACGCCTACGACGACGGCGTCGTCACCCTCGGCTTCGACATCGACCCGACCGAGCGCTCCCTGGCCGTGACCGCCGCGCGCGAGCACCGCGCCGAGGCCAGCAGCCTGCGGGCGCTGCTGACCCCGCGCTCGGTCGCGGTCGTCGGCGCCAGCCGCCGCCCCGGCTCGGTCGGCGGCGTGCTGCTGGCCGACCTGCTCCGCGGGGGCTTCACCGGCCGGCTGCACGCCGTGCACCCGGAGGCGCCCGAGGTCGAGGGCGTGCTCGCCTCGGCGAGCCTGCAGGACCTGCCCGAGCCGGTGGACCTCGTCGTCGTCGCCGTGCCGGCCGGCTCGGTGCTCGCCGTCGTCCGGGACGCCGCGAGGGTCGACGCGCGCGGCGTCGTCGTCGTCTCCAGCGGCTTCGCCGAGACGGGGCCGGCGGGGCTGGAGCGCCAGCGGGCGCTGGTGCGCCTGGCCCGCGAGGGCGGCATGCGCGTCGTCGGGCCCAACTCCTTCGGGCTGCTGAGCACCGACCCGCAGGTGCGCCTCAACGCCTCCCTCGCCCCGGACCTGCCGCCCGCGGGCGGGCTCGGGCTCTTCAGCCAGTCCGGGGCCCTCGCCGTCGCCCTGCTGTCCTCCGCGGCCCGTCGCGGGCTCGGGGTCTCCAGCTTCGTCTCGGCCGGCAACCGCGCGGACGTCTCCGGCAACGACCTCATGCAGTTCTGGGAGGAGGACGAGCGCACGCGCGTCGTCGGCCTGTACCTGGAGAGCGTCGGCAACCCCCGCAAGTTCTCCCGCGTCGCCCGGCGGCTGGCGCGCAGCAAGCCCGTCGTCGTCGTGAAGTCCGGCGGCTCCGGCGGCGCCCCGCCCGGGCACGCCGTGCGCACCTCGCGGGCGCCGCAGGAGGCCTTCGACGCGATGCTGCGCCAGGCCGGGGTCATCCGCGTCGAGACCGTGCACCAGCTGTTCGACACCGCGCAGGTGCTGCTCACCCAGCCGCTGCCGGCCGGGGAGCGGGTCGCCGTCGTCGGCAACTCGGCGGCGCTGGGGGCGCTGGCGGCCAGCGCGCTGCGCAGCTGGGGGCTCGTCGTCGCGGGCGAGCCGCGCTCGGTGCACCCCGAGGCCACCGCGGCGCAGTGCCGCCAGGTGGTCGAGGAGGTCTTCGCGCGCGAGGACGTCGACGCCGTGCTCGCCTGCTTCGCCCCGCCGGTCGGTGGCGTCGACACCGACGTCGCGGGCGCGCTCGCGCAGGTGGCCGCGCGCTCGCGGCTGACGACGGTCGCCTGCTTCGTCGGCGTCCACGGCGCCGAGGAGGCCCTGACGGCACCGGGACCGGACGGCGGCCCGCGAGTCGTGCCCGCCTACCCGAGCCCCGAGGAGGCCGCGCGCGCCCTCGTCGCCGCCGTGCGCTACGCGCAGTGGCGCCAGCGTGACGCGGGCCCACGGGTCGACCCCGACGGCGTCGACGCCGCGGCGGCGCGGGCGCTCGTCGAGGACGCCCTCGCCCGGGTCCCCGCCGACGAGGACGGCCGGGTGGCCCTGGAGCTCGGCGCGGACGCCGCGGCGCGGCTGCTCGCCTGCTACGGCGTCCGCCTGGAGCCCTCGCGCGTCGTCGTGGACGCGGGCGCCGCGGCCGAGGCCGCCGAGGAGCTCGGCTACCCCGTGGCGCTGCGGTTCGCCGACCGTGCCCTGCGCCGCCGCCGCGACCTGGCGGGGATGCGGGGGGACATCGCGACGCCGGGCGAGCTGCAGCGGGACTGGGCCGCGCTCACGGCGCAGGAGGGCGCGGGCGGTGCGCCCGTCCTGGTGCAGGCGATGGCGCCGCCCGGGGTGCCCGTGACCGTCTCCAGCATGGAGGACGAGCTCTTCGGGCCGCTGGTCTCCTTCGGCCTGGCCGGCGACGCCTCCGAGCTGCTCGGCGACGTCGCCCACCGCATCCCGCCGCTGACGACCGGGGACGTCGCCGACCTGGTCCGGGGCGTGCGGGCCGCGCCGCGCCTGTTCGGCTACCGCGGCTCCCCGCGGCTCGACGTCGCCGCGCTGGAGGACCTGCTGGCCCGCGTCAGCGTCCTGGCCGACGACCTGCCCGAGGTGGCGCAGCTGTCGCTGACCCCCGTCGTCGTCTCCCCGCAGGGGCTGCGGGTGCTGCTGGCGCGCATCCGCCTGTCGCGGGTCGAGCGTCGCCGCACCGACACCGGCTCCCGGCGCGTCCTGCGCTGAGCCTCAGCCGCCCAGCGGCACCACCGGCAGGCCCAGCGCGGCCAGCTCGCCGCCGGCCCGCGGGGTCAGCAGCCAGTCGCGGTGGCGGGCGTCGGCGTGCGGGCGGGCGTGCTCGACGAGGGCGTCGTCGGTGACGAGGTAGGCGCGCAGGCCGAGGCCCTGCAGCGCCCGCTCGACGCCCGGGACGTCGGCGGCCGGCAGCAGCTCCAGGAGCAGGTCAGGCCGGGTGGCCTCCAGGAAGCGCCGGCCCGAGCCGAGCACCTCGACCTCGGCGCCCTCGACGTCGACCTTGACGAGGGCCGGGCCGAGGCCCTCGCGCACGGGCCCGCCGCCGCCGTCGGGCGCGGCGCCCCCGCCCGTCAGCAGCGCGTCGAGCGAGCGGGTCGGCACGAGGACGCCGTCGGCCGCCTCGCTCTCGACGGAGAGGAAGTCCGGCAGCGCCGAGCCGCCGCGCCCCGACGGCACCCGCAGGGTGCCGCCGTCGCGGCCCACGCCGGCCAGGTGCACCTCGACGCGGGGCAGCAGGTCGTTGGCGAGGAGGTTGTCGAGCAGCGCGACGGCGTTGGCGGGCACGAGCTCGACGGCCACCACCCGCGCGGACGGCGCCGCCAGCGCCCCGAGGAGCGAGAAGACGCCCGTGTAGGCGCCGACGTCGACGACCGTGCGGGCCGAGGGCGCCAGCGCCGCGAAGGCCTCCAGCGCGAGGTGGTCGGCCCCCGCGGGGCGCCGGCCACCGCCCCAGTAGAGCTCCTTGGCCACGACGCAGCGGGAGGGGTCGAGCATCGTGAACTCCTGGCCGCCGACGCGGGCCGTGACCCGGCGGACCGTCAGCGGCACCGGCAGGCGGGCCGCGGCCACGGCGCCCGAGCGGCGCGCGAGCACGGCGTGCGCGGCGGGGGAGACCCCCGGCAGCGAGACGGCGCGCTTGACGTGCCGCTTGGCGCCCCACCACGACTGGCGGCGGCGGCGGGCCTCGCCCGCACGAGGTGCACCGGCCGGGCTGTCCACGTCCGCGGGGGCCATCGCGCGACGGTATCGCCGCGGGAGCGCGCCGCGACCCGGCAGGGGCGGGCAGGCGGCAGAACGCGGCTCTCGCGCGGTGCGGGGCCGTCGTCGGGCCCCGGTGGCACGATGCCCCCGTGCCGTCCTCGCGACCCCATCGCCCCTCCCGTCCCGCCGCCCACCGCGCCCCGGCGCCGGGGGACGCCCTGCCCGCGCCGCTGCGGCGCGCCGTCGACCACGCGGGGTACTACCCCGACCTCGTCGCCGACGTCGTCGCGGTCGCGCTGGGCGGGGAGGAGGTCACCGAGCACCTCGTCCACCAGGAGACGACCTTCGACGGCGAGGAGGTGCGCCGGCACGTCACCGTCGTCGTGCTGACGCCGAGCCGTCTCGTCGTCGCGCACGCCGACGACGGCACCGACCTCGTCGAGGGCCCCGCCGCCGCCGCGCCGCGCTCGCACGCGGCCGCCGCCACCACCGAGGCGGTGCCGCTGGCGCAGGTGCGCTCGGTGCTGCTCTCGCACGTCGTGCAGCGCCCCGACCGCTACCGCGGGGGCGACCCGTCCGCGGAGCTCACGGTCACCATCGGCTGGGGCTCGGTCCAGCGCCTGGACCTCGAGCCGGCCAGCTGCGCCGACCCGCAGTGCGAGGCCGACCACGGCTACAGCGGCTCCCTGGCCGGCGACGACGTCGTGCTGCGGGTCAGCGCGGCGGCCGACGGGGCCGACGCCGTCGCCCGGGCGCTGCGCTTCGCCGCGGCGCTGTCGGCGGCCACGGGCGGTCGGGCCCGCGCGTGAGCGCTCCGGGCCCGGTGTGAGCCGCCGGTGACGCCGGGGGAGGGGCCGGGCGCCACGCTGTCCGACGTCCTGCCCGCCGCGGCCGCGGCGCTGGGCGCCCCGCAGCGGCCCGTCGACCTCGCCCTGCCGGGCGCCGCCCGCGTCGTGGTCCTGCTCGTCGACGGTCTGGGCGAGCGTCAGCTGGCGGCGGCCGGGCGCGACGCCGCCTTCCTCGGCGAGCTGCGCGCCGACGGGCAGGTGCTCACGGTCGGGCACCCCTCGACGACGGCGACGTCGATGGCCTCCTTCGGCACGGGGCTGCTCCCCGGCGCGCACGGCCTGGTGGGGTACGAGGTCATGGACCCCGCGCGCGGGGTCCTGCTCAACGAGCTGTCCTGGGACCCGGCCGTGGACCCGCGCGCCTGGCAGCCGGCGCCGACGGTCTTCGAGCACCTCGTGGCCGCGGGGGTGGCGTGCGTGCACGTGGGGCCCCACCAGTTCGCCGGCTCAGGTCTCACCGAGGCGGCGCTGCGGGGGGCGCGCTACGTCGCGGCGAGGAGCCTGGCCGACCGGGTCGACGCGACTGCCGCGGCGGTCCGGCGGGCGCCGCGCTCGCTCGTCTACCTCTACTGGGGCGAGCTGGACAAGGCCGGCCACGAGCACGGCTGGCGCAGCGAGGCGTGGCGCCGCGAGCTCGGTGACGTCGACCTCGCCGTGCGCGAGCTGGGGCGCCGGCTGCCGCCCGACACGCTCCTGCTCGTCACCTCCGACCACGGCATGGTCGACGTGCCGCTGGCCCGCCCGGACCTCGCCGACCCGGCCGAGGCCGTGGGCGACGGCCTGGCGGTGGGCGTGCCCGTCTCGGGTGGGGAGGCCCGGGCGCCGATGCTCTACTGCGCGCCCGGGCAGGCCGAGGCCGTCGCCGCGCGGTGGCGGGAGCGGCTGGGGCCCGGCGCGCTGGTGCTGCTGCGCGACGACGCGGTCGCGGCGGGCTGGTTCGGGCCGGTGGCCCCCCACGTCCTGCCCCGTCTGGGCGACGTCGTCGTCGCCTGCCCGCCGGGCGTCGGCGTCCACGACTCGCGCACCCAGCGCCGGCAGCTCACGCGGCTGGTCGGGCTGCACGGCGGACGGTCCCCGGAGGAGACCGAGGTGCCGCTGCTCGTCGTCGCCGGCGCCCGGACGGGATGAGGGGCCGAGCGTCTGAGGGACTGAGGGGCTGAGGGGCTGAGGGGCTGAGGGGCGCAGCGGCTCGGGCAGGATGGACGCCCGTGGCCGAGCTGGTGTTCTTCTCCGGGACCATGGACTGCGGCAAGTCGACGCTCGCGCTGCAGGTCGACCACAACCACGCCGCCCGCGGCAAGGGCGGGCTCGTGCTGACCCGCCAGGACCGCGCGGGGCAGGCCGTGGTCTCCAGCCGTCTCGGTCTGCGCCGCGAGGCCGTCGAGGTCGACGACGGCACCGACGTGTGGGCCGAGGTGACGGCGCGCCGCACGCGCGGGGAGCGCGTCGACTACCTCGTCTGCGACGAGGCGCAGTTCTACGCCCCGGAGCAGGTCGAGCAGCTCGCCCGCGTCGTCGACGACCTCGGCGTCGACGTGTTCGCCTTCGGCATCACCACGGACTTCCGCAGCCGGCTGTTCCCCGGCTCCCAGCGGCTGCTGGAGCTCGCCGACCGCGTGCAGGTGCTGCAGGTCGAGGCGCTGTGCTGGTGCGGCGCGCGGGCCACCCACAACGCCCGCACCGTCGGTGGCGTCATGGTGGTCGAGGGCGACCAGGTCGTCGTCGGGGACGTCGCGGCGCAGGCCGCCGACGGGGCGGGCGTCGGCGTCGACGACGTCGGCTACGAGGTGCTCTGCCGGCGACACCACCGGCGCCGCACGACCGCCGCCGCCGCGCACGCCGCCGCCCTGTCCCCGGACCTGCTGCCCTTCGGGTGAGCTGCTGCGGCGGCGGGTCGTCGCCCCGCGGTACCGGCCGTCTGCGCGGAGGGCCAGTTGCGGAGGGTCAGTCGCGGAGGCTCAGCCGCCGCGGGGTCAGTCCCGGCGCTGGCCGAAGACGATGTCGTCCCAGCTCGGCACCCCGGCGCGGGCGCCGCGCCGGGCGCCGTCCCGACGCCTGCCCGCAGCCTCGGCGCCGCCGTCCTCCTGCGCCCCGGCCTCGTGCGCGCCGTCGTCCTGCTCGTCGGCCCCGGCCTGCTCCGTCGCGGCCTCCGGCAGGGGGATCAGCTCCTCCTGGCCCGGCACGCCGGCGTCGTCGGCGCGGCTGGCGGCACGCCGTCGACGCCGGCGCCCGCGCTGCGGCTCCTCGAGGTCGCCCTCCCCGGGCTGCTCCTGCCCGGCGGCGGGTGGACGAGGCACCAGCACCTCGTCGTCGGTCGCGTCCTGCGGCCGTGAGGCCGGGGGGTGCGCGGCCGGCGGGTCCCCGGCCGCGTCCCACGGGCCGCCGCCGCCGCGCCCGTCCGCGTCGCCCCGGTGGTCCTCCCGGTGGTCGTCCGAGACCTCCACGCGGGCCGAGAGCGCCTCCAGCTCGGCCCAGGTGAGGGCCTCGACGGCCTCGTCGTCGGGGTCGGCGAGCGGCTGGCGCCGGCCCCGGCGCCCGCGCAGGGCCTCGAGCAGGTCCAGCGTGCGGCTGACCCGCTCGCGGCGGTCCTGCTCGGCGGCCTCGTCGCCCGTCCCCGTCTCCTCGGGTCCGTCCGCCCCGGCGTCGTCCCCCGTGGCGTCCGACGGGGTCGCGCCGGCCTGCGCCGCCCGGCGGGCGGCGAGGTCGACCGGGGGAGAGGCGCCAGCCCCGGGGCGCCGGGCCCGGCCGGCGTCGTCGACGTCGAAGACCTCCTCGCGGACGGCCGCCAGCCGCAGCGTCGCGTCGGCCGGCGGGGCGGCGGGGCCCGCGTCGACCGAGGAGAGCCAGCGGGCCTCGTCGTCGAGCGCCTCCAGGGAGGAGCGCTGCAGGTCCAGCGCCCACGTGGCCCGTCGCTCGCGCGCGCCCGCCGTGAAGACGGCCTCCACGAGCCACGCGCCGTCCTCGCGCCTCCAGGCGTCCCACCCCGGCTCGCCCTGGACGCCGCGCTCCCCCAGGCGCTCGCCCGCCAGGTCCTCCAGCGCCGGCGAGCGGCCGGACCCGTCGCGCCAGCGCACGGGCAGGGCGCGTGCGCGCGCGGCCACGTGGGCGCGCTCGGCGAGGACGGGCGCCTCGAAGCGCCGCACCCGCTCGACCGACGTGCCGGTGGCGCTCGCGATGGCGTCCGCGTCCTCGCCCGCCCGCAGCCGCGCCTGGATCTCGCGCGGCGTCAGCGGGGCCTGCTCGGTCACCCCGGCCGAGGTCGCCGTCGTCCGGCGGGCCGCGAGGCGCAGCGCGTCGTCGGCGGGCAGCCGGAACCGGGTGCCGTCGGCGCCCGCCAGCACGAGGTGCTCGCCGTCGTCGTGCACGCCGACGAGCCTCAGGTCCTGCATGGCGCTCCGCCCTCCGCGACGTCGTGGACCGGCTCGACGAGCCGGCGTCGCCTCGCAGGGTGCCACCTGGGCGCCCGGGCGGGGGTGAGGCGACGCCGCGGGCCTGCGACCCGCGCGCCTGCTCGGCGCGAGCCGACCAGGAGGCTGCGGCACGATGGTGGGGTGCCCGCTGCCGACGTGACCTCCGCCGCTGCTGCCCGCGACCTGCCAGGCGCCTCCTCCGGGGCGTCGCTGGAGCCCTACGACGCGGTCCTGCTCCTGTCCTTCGGCGGGCCGGAGCAGCCCGACGACGTCATGCCGTTCCTGCGCAACGTCACCGCCGGGCGGGGCATCCCCGACGAGCGGCTGGCGGACGTGGCCGAGCACTACCACCACTTCGGCGGCCGGAGCCCCATCAACGACCAGAACCGGGCGCTGCTCGCCGCGCTGCGCCGCGAGGTCGCCGGCCGCGGGCTCGACGTCCCGGTCGCCTGGGGCAACCGCAACTGGGCCCCCTACGTCACCGACGCCCTGCGCGACCTCCACACCGGCGGCGCCCGGCGCGTCCTCGTCGTCGCGACCAGCGCCTACGCCTCCTACTCCGGGTGCCGGCAGTACCGCGAGGACCTCGGCGGAGCGCTCCTGACGCTCGCGCAGGAGGGCCGCGACCTCGCCGTCGACAAGGTCCGCCACTACTTCGACGCGCCCGGCTTCGTCGCGGCCAACGCCGACGCGCTCGAGGCGGCGTGGCGCCGGCTGCCGCAGGACGTCGCCGAGCGGGCCGAGGTCGTCTTCGTCACCCACTCGATCCCGACGGCGATGGCCGAGAGCGCCGGGCCGGCGGGCGGGGCCTACGAGCGCCAGCACCAGGCCGTCGCCGACGCGGTGCTCGCCCGCGTGCGGACCCGCACCGGGGCGACGCTGCCCGCCGCGCTCGTCTACTGCTCGCGCAGCGGGCCGCCGAGCCAGCCGTGGACCGAGCCCGACGTCAACGACCACCTGGAGGAGCTGTCGGCCCGGGGCGTCCCGGCCGTCGTCGTCGCGCCGATCGGGTTCGTCAGCGACCACATGGAGGTCGTCTACGACCTCGACACCGAGGCGGCCGAGACCGCCGGGCGGCTCGGGCTGTCGATGGAGCGCGCCGGCACCGCGGGCGTCGCCCCCGCCTTCGTCGCGGCCCTCGTCGACCTCGTGGTCGAGCGCGCCGCGGTCGAGCGGGCCGCCGCGGGGCGGCAGGAGCCGCCGGAGCGTCCCTCCGAGGGCGCCGAGGGCCCCTCGCACGACGTCTGCCCCGTCGGGTGCTGCCCGAACCTGCGCGCCGGCAAGCCCGCGGCCTGCGGGCGGGACTGGCCGGGCCCCCGCGCGGTCCTCGCCGGCGCCGCCGCCGGCAGCGACGCGTGAGCACGCCCGCCCCCGGCGCCGGCTCGTCGCAGGCGGGGCCGCCCGGCGAGCACCACGACCTCGCCGAGCTGCTCGCGGTGGCCGAGCGGGCCGCGCGGGCCGCGGGCGAGCTGGTCTCGCGGGGACGTCCGGCCCGCCTGGAGGTGCTGCGCACGAAGTCGAGCACCACGGACGTCGTCACGGCGATGGACACGGCGTCGGAGGAGCTGCTCGTGCGCCTCCTGCGCGGAGCGCGCCCGGGCGACGGCGTCCTCGGCGAGGAGGGCGGCGCGAGCGCGGGGACGAGCGGGGTCACGTGGGTCGTCGACCCCATCGACGGCACCGTCAACTACCTGTACGGCCTGCCGACCTACGCGGTCAGCGTCGCCGCCGTCCTCGGCGACGAGGACGGCGCCGTCCGCCCCGAGACGTGGACCGCGCTGGTGGGCTGCGTCCACGAGCCGACGAGCGGCCGGACCTGGACGGCCGTCCGCGGCGGGGGGGCCTGGTTGGACGGGACCCCGCTGGCCGGCCCCGCCGACGTCGCGCTCGGCGAGGCCCTCGTCGGCACCGGCTTCGGCTACACGCCGCGCCGGCGCACCGCCCAGGCCCGCGTCCTGGCGGGGCTCGTGCCGCAGATCCGCGACGTCCGCCGGGGCGGCGTCGCCTCCCTCGACCTGTGCGCCGTCGGGACCGGGTGGCTGGACGCCTACTACGAGCGCGGCCTGCAGCCCTGGGACCACGCCGCCGGTGCCCTCGTGGCCGCCGAGGCCGGGGCGGTCGTCCGCGGGCTGTCGCCGCAGGACCGGGCGGGGGAGGCCTTCGCCCTGGCCGCCGCCCCGGGGCTGGCCGCCGAGCTCGGTGACCTGCTGGAGGGCCTCGACCCGCTGGCCGAGTGAGCTCGGACGCCCCGGCAGGCCGCCGGGCCGCCGCGGCGTCCGGCCCACCGTGGGAGGGGTCAGGCCCCGGCAGGCTGCCCCTCGGCGCGGACGGGCTCGTCGGCGTCGTCCACCGTGAGCCGCAGGTCGTGCTCCTGGGCCAGGCGGGCCAGGGACTCCAGCTCCCCGGTGTGCACGCCGACGAGGTAGTCGTCGCCCTCCGCGCGGGCGTGGTCGCGTGCGCTGCGGGCCTCCCGCATGCGCTCGGTGACGTTGCTGGCGAACTCGCTCATGGCACACCTCCGGTCGGTCGGTGCGGCCGGCCCGCAGGGCGCCGGGCCCTGCCCACGGCGTGACCGCGTGCCCTCCGATCGTAGGGCCGGCCCGCCGACCGGGAGACCTGCGAGCACCGTCCGGGACGACGACGACTCGCCGTCGCGGCGACGTCGCGCAGGTGACGGGCGCAGGTCCGGGCGGTGACGCGACCGACGTCCGCCAGCCGGAGCAGGCCCCGTGCGGGGCAGCCCGCCGTGGTGCCCGCCGGGGTGCCCGCCGTGGTGCCGGCTGCGACGTCTGCTGACCCGGCGTGCCCGGCCGTGACGTCTGGTGCACAATGCGCCGTCACCTCCCGCTGCCCCCGCCCCGGTGGCCGGCCGCGTGAGGCCGCGTGCCGGGGGCGCTCGCGTCTCCGGGCACCGGCGGGCGGCCTCCGACGGCGGGCATCCTCGCGGCCCCTCGCGCGTTGGAGGAGGGATGCCGGCGATGCTGGCCGGCACCCGTGGTCCGCCTCTGGGCGGGTCCCGCCCGGGGGCTCGCAGGCATCGACGGACGCAGACGCCAGCACCACGAGAAGCACCAGACGGACCAGAGACCAGAGACAAGGACGAGATGGCCACCGACTACGACGCGCCGCGCAAGACCGACGACGAGCTCAACGAGGACTCCATCGAGGAGCTCAAGGCACGACGCAACGAGCAGAGCTCGGGCCAGGTCGACGAGGACGAGACCGAGGCGGCCGAGGGCTTCGAGCTGCCTGGTGCGGACCTGTCCAACGAGGAGCTGTCGGTGCGGGTGCTGCCCCGCCAGGCCGACGAGTTCACGTGCTCCTCGTGCTTCCTCGTGCACCACCGCAGCCAGCTGTCGGACGAGTCGACGACGAGCCGTCTCATCTGCACCGAGTGCGCGGCCTGACGGCGCCGCGTCGCATGGCCCTGGCCCTGGCCCTGAGCGCCTGACCCAGGCCGGTCCGGGCGCCCTCAGGCCGAGGGTGGCGCCCCCGGGGCGGGGCCGGGTGCTGGTGGTCCCGGCGACGTCTCGGTCGGCCGGACCTCGGGCTGCAGCGCCCGGGCCAGCGCCTCGGGCCGGTGGGTCGAGACGAGCCAGTAGGGGGTCGGGTCGCCCGGGTCGGCCACCTCGACGCGCACGACGCCGTCCGCCCACCCCCGCATGAGGAGGAACGCCCGTGCGTCGAGGGCCGGCCCGCGCTGGCGGCGGGCGTCCTCGCCGTCGTACCCGCTGGCCGGGCCCAGCACCGAGCGCGGGACGCGGGCGCGCCCGGCCCTCAGCTCCCCGGCGGTGACGACGACGAGCGGGCTGGCGCGCACGAGCAGCAGGGCGACGAGCCCTCCGACGCCGAGCACCGCGGCGACGACCGCGGCCGTGCCGACCGGGGCCACCGCCAGGCCGGACAGCGCGGCCAGCGCGGGGACGGCGAGCCACGCCCCGGGCGAGGGCAGCACGCGCTCGCGGAAGAGCGCACCCCCGGCGGGCGCGTCCGGTGCCGCCGCGTGCTCTCTCGCCCGTCCCACCCCCCGAGGGTGCCACGGCAGACCGGGGGCGGACCTCTCGCTAGCCTCCTCCCCCGTGGAGGTCCCCGACGCGCCGGTGCTCGACCTCCCCCGGCAGGCGGAGGTCGTGGAGGTGCTGCTGCGGCGCCTCGACCCCGACCTGCCCGTGCCCACCTACGCCCGGGACGGGGACGCGGGAGCCGACCTGCGGGCCCGGCACGACGCCGACCTGCCGCCCGGCGGGCGCGCGACCGTCGCCACCGGTGTCGCCCTGGCCCTGCCCGAGGGGTTCGCGGCCTTCGTCCACCCCCGGTCCGGGCTCGCCGCCCGGCACGGCGTGACGACGCTGAACGGGCCTGGCACGGTGGACGCCGGGTACCGCGGCGAGGTCCTCGTGACGCTGGTCAACACCGACGCCCACGAGACCTTCTCGGTGCGCCGGGGGGACCGGGTCGCGCAGCTGGTGGTGCAGCGGGTGGCCCGCGCGGCCTTCGCGGTCGTCGCCGAGCTGCCGCGCTCGGCGCGGGGCGAGCGGGGGCACGGCTCGACCGGCGGGTGGGACGCGGCAGCAGGGACCAGGGCCGCCGGGACGTGTGCTCCCGGGACGAGGGCCGACGAGACGAGGGGGAGCGCGAGCTCCCGTGCGGAGGAGCAGCCGTGAGATGGCGCCGGAAGAAGGACGAGAGCGAGCCCGCCGGGCCCGAGGGCGAGCAGGGGCCTGCCGAGACCGCGGCGGAGGACCCGCGCGTCGTCGCGGAGCGGGCGGCGCGGGTCGCCGTCGAGGCCGAGGCCGAGCGGGTGCGGACGGCGGCGCTGGCCCGCGAGGCCGTGCGCCAGGAGCAGGGGCCCTTCGACGTCCGTGAGCTGTCCGACCAGGACGCCGCGCGGACCCGGGTGGACCTCGGCGCCCTGCGGCTGCCGGCCGTGCAGGGGCTGGAGCTGCGCCTGGAGATGGAGGAGAAGACCCAGCGCGTCATCGGCGCGGTCGTCGTCCTCGGCCCGTCGACGCTCCAGCTGCAGGCCTTCGCCGCCCCGCGGACCGAGGGCATCTGGGAAGAGGTCCGGGCGGAGATCCGCGGGCAGGTCAGCCGGCAGGGGGGTGCGGGCGAGGAGGTCGAGGGCGCCTTCGGGCCCGAGCTCCTCGCCCGGATGCCGGTGCGCACCGACGACGGGCGCACGGGGCACCGCGCCGTGCGCTTCGCCGGCGTCGACGGGCCGCGCTGGTTCGTGCGCGCCGTCTTCGGCGGCAAGGCGGCGGTGGACCAGGGCGCCTACGCCCAGCTGGCGACCCTGCTGCGGGGCGTCGTCGTCGACCGCGGCGACGAGGCCATGGCGCCGCGGGACATGCTGCCGCTGCGGCTGCCGCCCCAGGACCAGGCCCGGCCGGCGGGCAGCCCCGGTGGGCCGCCCGAGGCGGGAGACCACCCCGAGGCCGGCGCTGCGGCGCTGGGCCGGACGGGTGAGGGGTCGGCTGGTGACGAGCAGCCGGCCGACGGCTCCGCCGATACGCACGGCGAGGGCGACCTCGGGCCGCTGGACCCCTTCCACCGCGGTCCGGAGATCACCGAGACCCGCTGAGGCACAACGGCTCCGGCAGGCCCGAGGGTGGCGGGTCGCCGTCGCCGGCGGCGCCTAGGCTGGGAGGCCGCCCGCGCACGCCGACGGGTGGCCAGGTCCGCGGCGCCACCAGGCGCGCAGGCGGCCGAGGACGACCACGACGAGGAGGTAGCGGTGGGGGCCACGCGCCAGGAGCGCTTGCACGCGGTCGGGGTCGTCGCCGGCTCGGGAGGCCAGCCGGTCCGCCGCGGTCCTCTCGCCGGTCTCCGCTCGGCCGTGACGCGCTGGGGCAGCCGGGAGCAGCTGGAGGCAGCCGACGCCCAGTCGGACTCGGTCCTCGAGGGCGGGCGGCCGTGCGCGCTGCTCGGTGACCGCCACCGCGTGCTGGTCTGCGGGACGCTGCGCAGCGTCACCCTGCGCCCGCGCGCCGGCACGCCGGCCCTGGAGGCCGAGGTCTTCGACGGCTCCGGCACCTTGTCGGTCATCTGGCTCGGGCGCCGCGGCATCGCGGGCGTGGAGGCCGGCCGGCGGATCAAGGTCGAGGGCCTCGTCAGCGTCGTCGACCGCCACGCCGTGATGTACAACCCCCGCTACGAGCTGCTCCCCCTGGCCCCGGCGTCGGCGTGAGCGGGACGCAGCCCGGGGCCTCCGGCGACGGCCGGCCGCACGGCGAGGAGAGCACCGTAGACGCGTCCACCGAGGTCGAGCGGCGGGCCGCCCCGGCCTCGCGGGCCGCGGGCCGCTCCGGGCTGGCGGCGGCGCTCGGCGACGACTTCTCGGTCAAGGAGGCGATCGGCGGGCCCCGCGGCGTCGCCGAGGTCGCCCTGCCCACCGTCGTCTTCCTCGTCGTCCTCACGCTCGTCGAGGACCTGCGGACGGCGGTCTACGCCTCTCTCGGCACGGCGGCCCTCTTCGTCCTCGTCCGGCTGGTCGCCCGCAGCTCGCCGAGCCAGGCGCTCTCGGGCTTCCTCGGGGTCGCGATCTGCGCCTTCGTCGCCTCCCGCACGGGTGAGGCGCGGGACTTCTTCGCCTTCGGCATCCTGGTCAACACCAGCTACACGCTGGTGTACGTCCTGTCGACCCTGCGGACCCCGGCGGTCAGCGTGCCGCTCGGGCGCGGCCGCCGGCTGCGCCTGCCGGAGGGCCCGTGGCCGGTCCTCGGGCTGGCGCTGGGGCTGCTGACCGACGAGCGCCTCGCGTGGAAGCAGGACCCGCGACGGCTGCGTGTCTACGTCCAGGTGACGTGGATCTGGGTGGCCGTCTTCGTCCTTCGGCTGCTCGTCCAGGTGCCCCTGTACCTCGCCGACGAGGTGGCTGCGCTGGGAACCGCCCGTCTCGTCATGGGCTTCCCGATGTTCGGCCTGGCCGCCTACCTCACGTGGGTGCTCGTGCGGCGCGTCCCGCGGGCCGTCCGCCCCGACGAGGCCCCGGCGGGGGCGCCGGGCTAGCCCAGACGACCAGCCCGGACGACCAGCCCAGACGACCGGCCCTGACGAACGGCTCAGACGACCTCGGCGCCCTGCGTCGCGGCCCCGACGTCCTGCTGCCAGCGCTCGGGCGCGAGCATCTCGCGCAGCTCCTGCTGGTCCCCGTCCCCCGCGAGCAGCAGCAGCTCGTCGCCGGCCTCGAGCGCGTCGTCGTCGCCCGGGGCGAGGGGTCGCCCCTCGCGGACGAGCCCGACGAGCACCGTCTCGGGCGGCCACGTGACGTCCCCGACGGCGCGGCCGGCCAGCGGCGAGGCGTCGGGGAGGGTGTAGCCCAGCATCGTCGCGCCGCCGCGGAAGGAGAAGACCTCGACCACGTCGCCCACCGCGACGGCCTCCTCCACCAGCGCCGTCATGAGCCGCGGCGTGGACACCATGACGTCGACGCCCCAGGCCTCGTCGAACATCCACTCGTTCTTCGGGTTGTTGACCCGGGCGACGGTGCGGGGGACGCCGAACTCGGTCTTCGCGAGCAGGGAGACCACGAGGTTCGCCTTGTCGTCGCCCGTCGCGGCGACGACGACGTCGGTGCTCTCCAGGCCCGCCCCGCCGAGCGAGGTGATCTCGCAGGCGTCGGCGAGCAGCCACCGCGCCCCGGGCACCGAGGCGCGCCCGACGTTCTCGGGGTTGCTGTCCACCAGCAGGACGTCGTGGCCGCCGGCCAGCAGCTCGCGGGCGATCGAGCGGCCGACGCTGCCGGCGCCGGCGATGAGCACGCGCACGGGCGCTCCTTCGGGTCGGGCGGGGGTGAGGGGGCTGGTCCACCAGGGTCAGGGTGACGGCGCCGGGGTCGCCGGCGACGGTCTGGGAGGCTGCACGGAGGTCGGGCGCGTCAGTCGGGCTCGGGGCCGGCGTCGAGCACCTTCTCGACGCGACCGGCCAGCTCGTCGGGCACGAGCAGGTGCAGCAGGTCGCCCTCCTGGTGCACCGTCCCGGGCCGGGGCAGCTGGGCCGTGCCGAGCCGGGTGAGGAAGGCCACGCGCGTGCCGGTCGCCGTCTCCAGGGCGCTGAGGCGGTGGCCGACCCAGGTGTCCGGCACCGAGACCTGGGCCAGGTGCACCGCGCCGCTCGCGTCGGTGTAGTCGGGGACGACGCCGCGGGGCAGCAGGCGGCGCACCATCTGGTCGGCCGTCCACTTGACCGTGGCGACGGTCGGGATCCCGAGCCGCTCGTACACCTCGGCGCGGGCGGAGTCGTAGATGCGCGCGGCGACGTGCTCGACGCCGAAGACCTCCCGGGCCACCCGTGCGGCGAGGATGTTGGAGTTGTCCCCGCTGCTGACGGCGGCGAAGGCGTAGGCCTCGCCGACACCGGCCTCGGTGAGGACGTCGCGGTCGAAGCCGACGCCCGTCACGGTGCGCCCGCCGAAGCCCGCCCCGAGCCGGCGGAAGGACAGCTCGCTCTTGTCGACGACGGCGACGGAGTGGCCGTTGCGCTCCAGCTCGAGGGCGAGGGTCGAGCCGACGCGGCCGCAGCCCATGACGACGAAGTGCACGCCGCGACGCTACTCCGGGCCGGTCGCCCGCCCCAGCGGGACGGACCTCGTGGCGCGTGCGGGGGCACCCGCCCGCGGTCCCTACCATCGGCGCCGTGAGCATCGCGGACGGCGCCCGACGTCTCCTCGTGGGCAGACCCTTCCGCAGCGACCGGCTCGGGCACACCCTGCTGCCGAAGCGGGTAGCCCTGCCGGTCTTCGCCTCCGACGCGCTGTCCTCGGTGGCCTACGCCCCGGACGAGATCTTCCTGACCCTGGCCATCGCGGGCATCAGCTCCTACGTCATCTCCCCCTGGGTCGGCGTCGCCGTCGTCGTCGTCATGACGGTCGTCATCGCCTCCTACCGCCAGAACGTGCACGCCTACCCCTCCGGCGGCGGCGACTACGAGGTCGCGACCGTCAACCTCGGGCGCCGGCCCGGGCTCGTCGTGGCGAGCGCGCTGCTCGTGGACTACGTGCTCACGGTCGCCGTCTCGATCTCCTCCGGCGTGCAGTACGCGGCTTCGGCGCTGCCCTTCCTCGTGGGCCACGAGACGACCCTGGCGGTGGTGCTCGTGCTGCTGCTCATGACCATCAACCTGCGCGGGGTGCGGGAGTCGGGCACCGCCTTCGCGGTCCCCACCTACGTCTTCATGGCCTCCGTGGTCGGCATGTGCGTCTGGGGCTTCGTCCGCGTCGCGACGGGCGACGTCCCGCAGGTCGAGAGCGCCGAGCTGGAGCTCGTCGCCGAGCCGGGCTTCGAGGAGGGGCTCGTCGGCGTCGCCGGCGCCTTCCTGGTGCTGCGGGCCTTCTCCTCCGGGTGCGCGGCGCTCACCGGGGTCGAGGCCATCAGCAACGGCGTCCCGGCCTTCCGCAAGCCCAAGAGCGCCAACGCGGCGGCGACGCTGGCGCTGCTGGGGCTCGTCGCGGTCGTCATGCTCATGGGTGTCGTCACCCTCGCCAACGTCACGGGCCTGCGCTTCGCGGAGCTGCCCGCCACGCAGCTGCTGCGCGACGGCGTCCCGGTGGGGGAGACCTACCAGCAGGACCCCGTCATCGGGCAGCTGGCGCGCGCCGTCTTCGACGGCGTCCCCGTCGCCTTCTTCGTCGTGACGGCGGCCACGGGCCTCATCCTCGTGCTGGCCGCCAACACGGCCTTCAACGGCTTCCCCGTGCTCGGGTCGATCCTCGCCCGGGACGGGTGGCTGCCCCGCCAGCTGCACACGCGCGGGGACCGGCTGGCCTTCAGCAACGGCATCATCCTGCTCGCGGGCGCGGCGATCGTGCTCGTCGTCGCCTTCGACGCCCAGGTCACGAGCCTGATCCAGCTCTACATCGTGGGCGTCTTCATCTCCTTCACCCTCAGCCAGCTCGGCATGGTGAAGCACTGGAACCGGCACCTGCGCACCGAGGCCGACCCCCGGGCCCGCCGCCGGATGCGGCGCTCGCGGGTCATCAACAGCGTCGGGCTCGGCCTGACGGGCGTCGTCCTCGTCATCGTCCTCGTCACGAAGTTCACGCGCGGCGCCTGGATCGCCCTGCTGGCCATGGCGGTCCTCTTCCTCCTCATGCGCTCCATCCACCTGCACTACCAGCGGGTGGCCGACGAGCTGGAGCTCGCCGAGGGCAGCGACACCCCGCGCGTGCTGCCCAGCCGAGTGCACGCGCTCGTCCTGGTCTCCAAGCTGCACCTGCCGACGCTGCGGGCGCTCGCCTACGCCAAGGCCTCCCGGCCCTCGGTCCTGGAGGCCGTCACCGTCAACGTCGACCCCGAGGAGACCCGCACCCTCCAGCGGGCCTGGGAGGAGCGCGGGCTCCCGGTGCGGCTGCGGGCGCTGGACTCGCCCTACCGGGAGATCACGCGGCCCGTCGTCGACCACGTGCGCGAGCTCAAGCGCGAGCACCCGCGCGACCTCGTCGTCGTCTACGTGCCCGAGTACGTCGTCGGGCACTGGTGGGAGCAGCTGCTGCACAACCAGAGCGCGCTGCGCCTGAAGTCCCGGCTGCACTTCATCAAGGGCGTCGTCGTCGCGAGCGTCCCGTGGCAGCTGGCCTCCTCCGAGGGCGCCGAGGAGCGGGCCGACGCGCCGGCGCCGGGTGACGTGCGCCGGGGCGCGGTCGGCCCGGCGCCGGAGGTCTCCCAGCCGACGTCGCCGCCGCAGGCCCCGCGGTGAGCGAGCAGGCGGTGCTGCTGGAGCTGGAGGTCGGGGCCGTCGCGCACGGCGGGCACTGCGTGGCCCGGCACGAGGGCCGGGTCGTCTTCGTGCGGCACGCGCTGCCGGGGGAGCGGGTGCGGGCCCGCGTCACGGAGGCGGGCGAGGGCGCCTCGTTCTGGCGCGCCGACGCCGTCGAGGTGCTGGAGCCCTCGCCCGACCGGGTCGAGCCCGCGTGCCCCGTGGCCGGGCCCGGCCGGTGCGGTGGCTGCGACTGGCAGCACGCGCACCTGCCGGCCCAGCGGGCCCTCAAGACGGCGGTGCTGCGCGAGCAGCTGGCGCGCCTGGCCGGGCTGGAGGTCGACGCCGTCGTCGAGGAGGTTCCCGTGCCGGCGTCGGCGGGCACCTCGGCGGAGGACGCCGCGCGCGGGCTCGGCTGGCGCACGCGCGTGGGCTACGCCGTCGACGGCGACGGGCGGCTCGGCTTCCGCGCGCACCGCGAGCACCGGGTCGTCCCCGTCGAGCGCTGCCCCCTCGCGACGCCCGGCGTCGTCGACCTGGGGCTGCCCGAGCACCGCTGGAAGGGGTGGCGAGCCGTCGAGGCCGTCGTGCCGGCCGGGGACGGCGGGCGGCTCGTCGTCGCCGAGGGGCGCTCCGGTGCGGGGCGCGGGCCCTCGCTGCCGGCCCTGGCGACCGAGGTCGCGACGGCGACGACGGCGCCGACCGGCCCACGCCGCCCGCCCGCCCCCGTGCGGCAGGTCCGCGGGCGGACCTGGGTGCGGGAGACGGTCGGCGGCCGCTCCTTCCGCGTCACCGGCGGGGGCTTCTGGCAGGTCCACCCCGGCGCGGCGCAGACGCTCTCGTCGGCCGTGCTCGAGGCGGCGCGACCGCGGGGGGGCGAGGTCGTGCTCGACCTGTACAGCGGCGCGGGCCTGCTCACCGCGGCGCTCGCCGAGGCCGTGGGGGAGGGCGGCCGCGTCGTCGCCGTCGAGGGCGACGCCCGGGCCGTCGCCGACGCCCGCCGCAACCTGCACGACCTGCCGCAGGTGAGGCTCGTCCAGGCTGACGTGCGGGTGGCGCTGGCCGGTGCCGTCGGCGGCGGGGGGCAGGCGGGACGTGCCGGCGAGGTGCCGGCGACGGCGGACGTCGTCGTCTTGGACCCGCCGCGCACGGGCGCCCGGGCCGCCGTCGTCGCGGCCGTGGCCGCCCGCGCGCCGCGCGCCGTCGTCCACGTGGCGTGCGACCCGGCCGCGCTGGCCCGCGACGTCGCCCTCTTCGCCGAGCACGGCTACGCGCTGGCGTCGCTGCGCGCCTTCGACCTCTTCCCCAGCACCCACCACCTCGAGGCCGTCGCCCTGCTGGCGCCCGCCGCCCCTGCCCGCGACGCCTGAGCCCGTCCGGCGAGGGAGGGTGCGGCGGGTCACGGGGCGAGGGACCAGGGGGCGACGGCTTCAGGGAGTCAGGGGCAGCGCGAGCAGCGCGTCGACGGTGGCGCGAGCGCCGCTCGCCCTCGCGCCGGCGGCCTCGGCGGCCGGCAGGTCGAGGCGGCGCCACAGGAGCAGCGCGAGGACGTCGGCCGGACCGGCCAGCTCGGCCACGGGCTCGTCGTGCCCGACCGGCCCCTGCGCGACCGGCCCCTGCGCGACCGGCCCCTGCTCGACCGGCCCGAGCGCCCAGGTCCGCGACGGCGTCACGAGCCGGACGACGTCGGCCGGGGCGCTGGCCCGGCCGAGGCGGACCTGGCGGGGCCACATCGTCGAGACGACCTCGTCGACCGCGTCGACGGCGACCTCCTCGCTCGTCGACCACGCCGGCCAGGCGCCCACGGCACGAGCGAGGTCGTGGCGGTGGACCAGCACCTCGTGCAGCTGGCGCCGCACCCACCACGCCCGGGTCCCACGACCGACGAGGGTCGGGCAGGGCGCCGCCTCGTCGACGAGGGCGGCGCGCAGCTCCCCGGCGGCGTCCCGGTACTCCTCGACCCCTGACCCGCGGGCCGAGGCGGCCGCCTCGAAGGGCGCGTCGTCCGGCAGCCCGGCCGCGCCGGAGCTTGCCGCGGCCGCGGCCCACCGGTGCACGGCGACGACGTGGCGCACCAGGTCCGCCACGCGCCACGCACCGCACGCCGTCACGGGTGCGGAGGGGTCGGCGCCAGCCACCAGGGCCGCGAAGGCGGACGTCTCCACGGCGAGGGCGTCGGCGCGTCGCAGGCGGACGGGCGCTCCCGAGGGGGCGAGGGGCGGCGGGGGCACCTGAGGGCTCGTCACGTGGCCATGGTGGGGCCGCCCGGTCGCCGCCGGCGTCGTCCGCAGGAGACGGGCGAGGAGGCCGCCGGCGGCGCGTGGCGCCCGCGGCGACGAGGCTCGCCGTACGCCGAGCCCCGCGGCGCGCCCCGTGGGACGGTGGAGCATCAGCACTGGTATCTTGACGTCAAGATACTTCGGGCGGTGGCGGCGAGGCCACCGCGCGGGGGAGCGGGCACCGCCGCCGCTCCTGCGCCCGACCCTCGGGCCCGGCCTCGGCCGGCTCCCGGAGGACGGTCCCGGGCCACCCAGGCCACAGCCAGGTCAGCGTCGACGGGAGACGACATGAGCAGCAGCAGCACCGCCACCGGCAGCACGGGGCCCGACAGCTTCGGGGCGCGCGGCGTCCTGGCCGTCGGCGGCGCCGAGCACGGCATCTACCGGCTCTCCGCCGTCGAGGGGGCGCAGCGGCTGCCGTACAGCCTCAAGGTGCTGCTGGAGAACCTGCTGCGCACCGAGGACGGCGCCAACGTCACCGCCGACCACGTGCGCGCCCTCGCCGGCTGGGACCCCGGCGCCGAGCCCGACACCGAGATCCAGTTCACCCCCGCCCGCGTCGTCATGCAGGACTTCACGGGCGTGCCGTGCATCGTCGACCTCGCCACGATGCGCGAGGCCGTCGCCGAGCTGGGCGGGGACCCGACGAAGATCAACCCGCTGGCCCCGGCCGAGCTCGTCATCGACCACTCCGTCGTCATCGACGTCGCGGGTCGTCCCGACGCCTTCGAGCGCAACGTCGAGATCGAGTACGAGCGCAACGGCGAGCGCTACCAGTTCCTGCGGTGGGGCCAGGGCGCCTTCGACGACTTCAAGGTCGTGCCGCCCGGCACCGGCATCGTCCACCAGGTCAACATCGAGCACCTCGCGCGCGTCGTCTTCGACCGCGACGGCGTCGCCTACCCCGACACGCTCGTGGGCACCGACTCGCACACGACGATGGTCAACGGCCTCGGCGTCCTCGGCTGGGGCGTCGGCGGCATCGAGGCCGAGGCGGCCATGCTCGGCCAGCCGGTGAGCATGCTGATCCCGCGCGTCGTCGGCTTCAAGCTGTCGGGGGAGATCCCCGCGGGCGTGACGGCGACCGACGTCGTCCTCACCATCACCGAGCAGCTGCGCCAGCACGGCGTCGTCGGCAAGTTCGTCGAGTTCTACGGCGACGGCGTCGCCCAGGTGCCGCTGGCCAACCGCGCCACCATCGGCAACATGAGCCCGGAGTTCGGCTCCACCGCGGCGATGTTCCCGGTCGACGAGGAGACGTTGCGCTACCTGCGCCTGACGGGCCGCAGCGAGGAGCAGGTCGCCCTCGTGGAGGCCTACACGAAGGAGCAGGGCCTCTGGCACGACCCGAGCGCCGAGGCGGTCTACTCCGAGTACCTCGAGCTCGACCTCTCCACCGTCGTCCCGAGCATCGCCGGCCCCAAGCGCCCGCAGGACCGCGTCGCCCTCTCCGAGGCCAAGGAGGCCTTCCGCGGGGCGCTCGGCGCCTACGCGAGCGAGGACGACGTGCCGCAGAGCCCGCAGGACGAGGCGCTGGGGGAGACGTTCCCGGCCAGCGACGCGCCTTCGGGCGGGGAGGGCAGCGTCGACGGCCAGCCGGTCGAGACGCCGACCGCCTCGCGCCGGGCGACGCACCGGGTCCCGGTCACGCTGGGCGACGGCACGCGGACCGAGCTCGACCACGGCCACGTCGCCATCGCCTCGATCACCTCGTGCACCAACACCTCGAACCCGACGGTCATGGTCGCGGCGGCGCTGCTGGCCAAGGCCGCCGTCGAGCGCGGGCTGGTGGCCAAGCCGTGGGTCAAGACGTCGCTGGCGCCGGGCTCGAAGGTCGTCATGGACTACTACGCCCGCGCCGGCCTCACGCCGTACCTGGAGAAGCTGGGCTTCCACCTCGTCGGCTACGGCTGCACGACGTGCATCGGCAACTCGGGCCCGCTGGCGCCGGAGATCTCCCAGGTCGTGAACGACGAGGACCTCGCCGTCGTCTCGGTGCTCTCGGGCAACCGCAACTTCGAGGGCCGGATCAACCCCGACATCAAGATGAACTACCTGGCGAGCCCGCCGCTGGTCATCGCCTACGCCCTCGCCGGCACGATGGACTGGGACCCCGAGACCGAGCCCCTCGGCACCGACGAGAGCGGCGCGGAGGTCTTCCTGCGCGACCTCTGGCCGAGCGCCGCCGAGGTCGACGAGGTCGTCACCGGCTCCATCACGACGGAGATGTTCACCGACGACTACGCCGACGTCTTCGCCGGCGACGAGCGGTGGCGCTCGCTGCCCACGCCGGAGGGCGAGACCTTCGCCTGGGACGACCGCTCCACCTACGTCCGCCGGCCCCCGTACTTCGAGGGCATGGGCGTGCAGCCGTCCCCGGTCTCCGACGTGGAGGGCGCCCGTGTGCTCGCCAAGCTCGGCGACTCGGTGACGACCGACCACATCAGCCCCGCCGGCTCGATCAAGGCCGACAGCCCCGCCGGGCGCTACCTCGCCGAGCACGGCGTCGGGCGCACCGACTTCAACTCCTACGGCTCCCGCCGCGGCAACCACGAGGTGATGATCCGCGGCACCTTCGCCAACATCCGGCTGCGCAACCAGCTGCTGGACGGCGTCGAGGGCGGCTTCACGCGGGACTTCACCGCCGGCGGGGAGCAGACGACGATCTACGACGCCGCGCAGTCCTACGCCGCGGCGGGCACCCCGCTCGTGGTCCTCGCCGGCAAGGAGTACGGCTCGGGCTCCAGCCGGGACTGGGCCGCCAAGGGCACGCGCCTGCTCGGCGTCCGGGCCGTCCTCGCCGAGAGCTACGAGCGCATCCACCGCTCCAACCTCATCGGGATGGGCGTGCTGCCGCTGCAGTACCCCGACGGCGAGAGCGCCGAGAGCCTCGGGCTCGACGGCACCGAGACGTTCTCCGTCACCGGCGTGACCGGGCTGAACGAGGGCTCGACGCCGCGGACGCTGCACGTCACCGCGACCAAGGAGTCCGGCGAGGTCGTGGAGATGGACGCCCGGCTGCGCATCGACACCCCCGGGGAGGCGGACTACTACCGCCACGGCGGGATCCTCCAGTACGTCCTGCGCTCGCTGCTGGGGAGCCGCTCCGATGGCTGAAGGTCTGCTGACCAGCGGGGACCAGCCCGGCGCGCACCCGCCCGGCAGCCTCGTCGTCTGGGCGACGGTGACGGTCCGCGAGGACGCCGTCGAGGACTTCCTCGCCGGCATCGCCGACGACGCCCGCTGCTCGGTGCGCGACGAGCCGGGGTGCCTGGAGTTCACCGTCTCCCGGCACGTCGAGGACCCGCTGCGCTTCTCCTTCCACGAGGTGTACGCGAGCCGGGAGGCCTTCGAGGTCGACCACCGTGGCTCGGAGCACTTCGCCCGGTGGGACGCCGTCGCGCAGCGGTGCGTCACGAGCACCGACGTGGTGCTCAGCGAGGTGCAGGCGCTGCCGTAGCCACCCGCTGGTGTGGCGGTGGCCCGCCGGGTCGGTGGCCCGTCGTCGGTGGCCCGTCGTCGGTGGTCGGGCGCACGATGGTGGGGTGCCGCCACCTCGACCTTCCTCGCGTCCGCCGGTGCGTCTGCGGGGCGGCCAGCCGTCGGGCCACGTCCCGGTCGGCTGGCCGCCGGGCGTCCCGCCGCCGGGCGTCGAGGGGTGGCAGGGCAGGGCGGTGTCCTGGCTGCTCGACGTCTGCCCGCCGGACTACCGGGGCCACCCCGTCCTCGCCCGTCAGCCGCGGGTGCTGGCACGCCTGGCGGTCCTGCACGCGAGCGCCCAGCTCGACGGCCTGCGCCGGGCCGTCGCCACGGTGCGGGCCGACCTGTCCGACGCCGTCGGACCGCGTGTGGTCGACGAGGCGCTGGCGGCGCTGGAGTCCGAGCGGGTACGGCTGCTCGCCGTCGAGGAGGGGGCCGTCCTGGTCGAGCGCGCCCTCGCAGGAGCACAGGTGGTGCCCTCGCTGTGACCTCCCGCCCGGCCTCGCCGGCTGCGCCGACCAGCGCCGTGGTGGCCCGCCGGATGCCACGTCGGGCCGCGGGGCGGGTGGGGCCGGCGGGCTCGCGCACCTAGAGTGGGTCCCTTCCGGGGGCGGCCGGCCCGAGCCGGCGCGGGACGCCGGCGACACGAGACGACGAGGTGGTGCGCGGTGGCGAGCGCGGAGGCGGCCGGAGCGGCCGACGAGGGCTCAGGGGAGGGCCGCCCCAGCGGCCCGGCGCCGCGGCCGGCGGTCCTGCCGACCATCACGGCGCCCCAGGACCTGCGGCGCCTCACCGCGTCCGAGCTGGGCGCCCTCGCCGACGAGGTGCGGGTGCACCTGGTGCAGTCGGTCTCCCGGACGGGCGGCCACCTCGGCCCGAACCTCGGCGTCGTCGAGCTGACCATCGCGCTGCACCGGGTCTTCGACAGCCCCTCGGACACCGTCGTCTTCGACACGGGCCACCAGTCCTACGTGCACAAGCTGCTCACCGGCCGGCAGGACCTGTCGACGCTGCGGACCCGCGGCGGCGTCGCCGGCTACCCGAGCCGGGCCGAGTCCGTGCACGACGTCGTCGAGAACAGCCACGCCAGCACGGCGTTGTCCTGGGCCGACGGCATCGCCCGGGGGCGGGCGCTCACGGGGCAGCCCGGCCGGTGCACGGTCGCCGTCGTGGGTGACGGCGCCCTCACCGGCGGCATGGCCTGGGAGGCGCTCAACAACATCGCCGCGGCTCCCGACCGGCCGCTCGTCATCGTCGTCAACGACAACGCGCGCAGCTACGCGCCGACCATCGGCGGTCTCGCGCACCACCTCTCGACGCTGCGGGCCACGCGCGGGTACGAGCGCTTCCTCGACTGGGGCAAGCAGGCGCTGCACCGCGTCGGCACGCCGGGCCGGCTGGCCTACGACACGCTGCACGGGATGAAGAAGGGCCTGAAGGACATCGTCGCCCCGCAGGGGATGTTCGAGGACCTCGGCCTGAAGTACCTCGGCCCCGTCGACGGCCACGACCTCGACGCGCTCGAGCGGGCGATGACCATCGCCAAGGACTTCGGCGGGCCCGTCATCGTCCACGCCCTCACCGTCAAGGGCCACGGCTACGCGCCGGCGCTGGCCGACGTCGCCGACCAGTTCCACGCCGTCGGGGTCATCGACCCCGTGACGGGGGCGCCGGTGGCCGCCGGCGGCGCGCCGAAGCGGGCGTCGTGGACGTCGGTCTTCGCCGACGAGGTGCTGGCGGTCGCCCAGGAGCGCGAGGACGTCGTCGGGCTCACCGCCGCCATGCTCATCCCCGTCGGGCTGCACAAGATGGCCGCCGAGATGCCCGAGCGGGTCGTCGACGTCGGCATCGCCGAGCAGCACGCGACGACGTCGGCCGCCGGCATGGCCTTCGCCGGCCTGCACCCCGTCGTCGCCGTCTACGCCACCTTCCTCAACCGGGCCTTCGACCAGGTGCTCCTGGACGTCGCGCTGCACCGGGCCGGCGTCACCTTCGTCCTGGACCGGGCGGGCGTCACAGGCCCCGACGGGCCGAGCCACCACGGCGTGTGGGACATGGCTCTGCTCCAGCACGTGCCGGGCCTGCGCCTGGCCGCGCCGCGGGACGGCGCCACGCTGCGTGAGGAGCTGCGCGAGGCCGTCGCCGTGGACGACGCGCCCACGGTGGTGCGCTACCCCAAGGGCAGCGTGCCCGCCGACCTGCCAGCGCTGGAGCGGCTCGACCCGAGCTCGTGGGGAGCACCGGACGTGCTGGCGCGCACCGGCCCTGGCGGCGCGCAGGACGGTCAGGACGCCGACGTGCTCGTCGTCGCCGTCGGGGCGCTCGCCGGCCTCGGCCTGGAGGTGGCGCGGCGGCTGGAGCCGCACGGCGTCACCGCGACGGTGCTCGACCCCCGCTGGGTGCTGCCCGTGCACCCCGCGCTGCTGGCGGCCTGCGCCCGTCACCGGCTCGTCGTCGTGCTGGAGGACGGGCTGCGCACCGGGGGCGTCGGCTCCCGGCTGCGCGACGAGCTGGCCGACGCCGACGTCCGCGTCGACGTCCGCACCGCCGGCGTCCCGCTCGCCTTCGTCGACCACGCCGAGCGCGCCGAGGTGCTCGACGAGCTGGGGCTCACCGCCCAGGACGTCGCCCGGGACGTCCTGGGGCGGGTGGTCGCGCTGGAGCGGCCCGAGCCCGATCCCGATCCCGAGGGCGCCGTCGCCCCGAGCCGCACCGGCGCCTGAGCCGGGTCGCGAAGACCGCCTGCCACCGGCTGCGCCGCCGACCTCCCAACGACCGTCTGCGGCGGGGTCCGGCGTCGTGCTCCAGCCGCCCGCCCCGACGACCTGAGCGTAGAGGGGCCGCCATGACGAGCACGCCGAGCCCCGCACCCTGGGACGACGACCCACGGCGTCCCCCCGCCGACGCCACCGGGCAGGCGGGCGACGAGAGCGCCCCGGCGCCGGGCTACGGGCACGGCTACCCCGGCCGGCCCGGCGGCGGCGTGCAGCCGTACCAGCACCCCCAGCCGCCGTACCCCCAGCCGCCGTACGTCCAGCCGCCGTACCCCCAGCCGTCGCATGCCGAGCAGCCTTACGCCCAGCAGCCGTACGCCCAGCAGGTGCCGCCGCCGGGCTACGGCCCCGGAGCCCCGGCGCCTCCGCCGGTGGGGTACAAGGACACGACCGTGGCGTACCTGCTGTGGTTCTTCCTCGCCTGGGTCGGTGCCCACAAGTTCTACCTGCGCCAGCCCGGCATGGGGGTCCTGTACATCGGCCTCTACGTCGTCGGATGGCTGACCGTGTGGTTCCTGGTCGGTGGTCTCGCCTTCCTCGCCCTCTTCGTGCTGTGGGTCGTCGACGCCGTGACGATGCCCGACCGGGTGCGGTACCTGAACCAGGAGATCCACGCGGCGGCGGTGCGCGGCTACCGCTGACGCCCCCCGCCGCGCCGGCACCGCCTGCCAGGCCGGCCGCCGGGGTGGCGAGCTGTGGGAGCCGGGTCAGCCCAGCAGCGACCGCCCCCACCAGTCGCCCGCTCCTGTCACGCCCGGCAGCACGGCCCACACGCCGGAGCCGGTGTGCCGCAGGTACTCGCCCATCGCGTCGGCGCGGGAGAGCGCCTCTTGCACGGGGGTGAAGGCCGTCCGCGGGTCGCGCTGGTAGGCGAGGAAGACCAGTCCCGCCGACAGGTGGCCGAGCCCGTCGGCGCCGTCGACGAAGCTGTAGCCGCGGCGGAGCATCTGCGCCCCGCCGAAGCGGCTGGGGTGGGAGAGGGAGACGTGGGAGTCGGCCGGCAGCCGGGCGAGCGCGGCCGCGTCGAGGACGTCGTGCTCCCCGGTACCGCCCAGCGGGGCCCCCTCGCCCTTCGTGCGGCCGACGACGGCCTCCTGCTCGGCGAGCGGGGCGCGGTCCCACGTCTCGACGTGCATCTCGACGCGCCGGGCCACGAGGTAGCTGCCGCCGACGAGCCAGTCGCCGGCCGGGTCGTCGCCGCCGGCGACCCACACGTGCTCGGCCATGAGGGCCTCGTCGCGGGCGTCGGGGTTGGCCGTGCCGTCCTTGAAGCCGAAGAGGTTGCGCGGCGTCGGCTCCGACGGGTCGGTGCTCGACGCCTTGCCGAAGCCGAGCTGGGCCCACCGGACGGCGGCCGTGCCCGCCGCCAGGCGCACGAGGGTGCGGACGGCGTGGACGGCGACCTGCGGGTCCTCCGCGCACGCCTGGACGACGAGGTCCCCGCCGCACCGGGCCGGCTCCAGGGCGTCGCCGGCGAAGGCCGGCAGGTCCGTCAGCGCGGCGGGACGGCGCCCCGCGAGGCCGAAGCGGTCGTCGAAGAGGGACGGCCCGACGCCGACCGTCAGCGTCAGCCGTGCCGCCGTGAGGTCGTGCGCCTCACCGGTGTCCGCCGGTGGGGCGAGCGGGTCGCCGTCGACCGCGCCACCCTCGCCGACGTCCCGGCCGCTCGTCAGCGCCCGCGCGGCCTCGCTCCAGCGGGCGAGCAGGTCGGCCAGGTCCTCGCGCCGGTCGGTCGTGACGTCGAGCGCCGCCAGGTGCAGGTGCGCCTGGACCGGCGTCGTGATCCCGGCCTGGTGCGCGCCCTCGAAGGCCACCGTGGCCGAGCGGGCCCGCCCGAGGACGGTTCCCGCGGCCGGGCTCGTGGCCGCCGTGAGCCCCGCGGTCGCCCCGGCCCCGGCCAGGGCCGCCCCGGCCACGCCGAGACCCGTGAGGAGCCGGCGGCGCGAGGGGCCAGGGCGCGAAGGGCCGTCGCCGGCGACCGGTGCGCTCACCGCGACGCGGCCGCCGCGAGGCCCGAGAGGGGCTCGGCGACACCGTCGACGGCGCGGCTGAGGTCGCGGCGCTGGGCCTCGTCGAGGGTGTCGTAGGAGACCCAGCCGTCGCCGTCGCGGTAGGGCTCCAGGGCCTCCCAGAGGTCGGCGAAGCGGGCGTCGAGCTCGGCGAGCAGCTCGGGGTCGCTGCGTCCCACGAGCGGTCGCAGCGCCTCCAGCGCCTCCTGCGCGCCGTCGACGTTGGCCTCGACGTCGACGAGGTCGGTGTGGGAGAAGGCCTCCTCCTCACCGGTGATCTTCCCGGTGGCCACCTCGTCGAGCAGCTCCTTCGCGCCGTTGCCGATGGACGTCGGCGTCAGCGGTGCCTCGGGCACCCGCCCGGCCAGCTCGGTGACGTCTGCGACGAGCTGGTCGGCGACGTCCGCCACCGGGGCCAGCTCCTCACCCGTCCACAGCGCCTTCTCCAGGCGGTGCCAGCCCGTGAAGTCCTCGCCGGGGGCCAGGTCGGCCTCGCGGGCGTCCATGCGGGGGTCGAGGTCGCCGAAGGACTCGGCCACCGGCTCGATGCGCTCCCACGGCACCCGGGACGGCGCGTACAGCTCCCGGGCCCGCTCGGCGTCACCGGCCCGGACGGCGTCGGCGAGCCCGGTCACGAGCGGCACGGCCGCGTCCGCCTGCTCCTGCACGTAGGCGCGGTAGTCGGCCACCGCCTGCTCGGCGAGCGGGTCGACCTCCTCGGCCTGCGCCGACGCCGCGACGACGAGGTCCTGGCGGATGCCGTCGCCGACCATGCCGGGCTTGCACGCCAGCTGGTAGCTGCCCTCGGCGAGGTCGACCGTCAGCTCGTAGCTGGTCCCCGGCCCGATGTCCTCCTTCTCCGTGACGATGCGGTCGCCGTCGTAGACGTAGACCTCGGTGACCTGGCTGCCGGCGTTGGTGACCTCGAAGGTGCTGATGCCGGCGGTGAGGTCCAGGCGCGAGGCCTCGCACGCGTCGTCGGAGGCGGTGACGACGACGGTGCTCCCGGCCTCGGCGCCCTCGGCCGGCGCCGGGGCGTCCGTGGCGCAGGCCGACAGCGGCAGGAGGAGGCCGAGCGCGACGAGGGCGGCGGCCGGGACGGGGCGGGCAGGAGTCATGGAGTCTCCGGGGAGCGGTCGGGTCGGGTCGGGCAGCGGTCGACGGGCAGGTGGTCGACGGGCAGGTGGTCGACGGGCAGGGGTGTCAGGCCGCCGGGGCGTCCTGCAGCGCCGGCTGGGTACGGCGGGTGCCGGCCGGGCGCAGGACCACGAGGAGCATCGGCACGACGTAGAGCACCCACGCGACGGCTTGCAGCACCGTCGTCGCGGGCGTGAAGCCGACCGTGCCCTTGAGCAGGGCGCCGTACCAGCTGGCCGGGGGCACGGCGGCGCTGACGTCGAAGGCCAGCGTCGTGAGCCCGGGCAGGACCCCGGCCTCCTGCAGGTCGTGGACGCCGTAGGCCAGCACGCCGCCGGCGACGACGACGAGCGCGGCGCCGGACCAGGTGAAGAAGCGCCGCAGGTCCAGCCGCAGCGCGCCCCGGTAGACGAGGTACCCGAGGACCACGGCGAGGGCCAGGCCGACGGCCGCACCGGCCAGGGGCCCGGCGCTGGAGCCGGTCGCGCGGGCGGCGGCCCACAGGAAGAGCGCCGTCTCCAGCCCCTCGCGGCCGACGGCGAGCAGGGCGACGACGCCCACGGCGAGCGGTCCGAGCGTCAGGGCGGCGTCGACGCGGGCGCCGAGGTCGGTCCGCAGGTCTCGGGCGACCCGGCGCATCCACAGCACCATCCACGTGACGAGCCCCACGGACACGATGGACAAGGAGCCGCCGAAGAGCTCCTGCTGCCGGAAGGTCATGTCGCGGGAGGTCAGCTCCAGCACGGCGCCGAGGCCGATGCTCGCGAGCACGGCGAGGGCGACTCCGGCGGCCACGGCCGGGAGGGCGTCACGACGGCCGGCCCGCACGAGGGCGGCGACGAGGAGGCCGACGACGAGCGAGGCCTCGAGGCCCTCGCGCAGGCCGATGAGCAGGTTGGCGGTCACGCCGGCTCCTTGCTGGAGCGCCCCGGACTCGGGGCGAGCAGCGAGAGGTTAGCCTACCCTGAGAGGTGCCGCGCTGGCCGCCCGACCGATGTCACGCCCGTGGGGTCAGCGCGCTCCGCCTCGCTGACGGGGTCCGGGCTCGTGGGGGCCGCGCTGGTGGGGGAGCGCGCCACCCGGCGGTGCAGGGGCAGCGCCCCCCGGGCGTAGCAGGAGCTCGTGGACGAGACCGGCGGCTCCGACCGCGAGCAGGCCGGCCGCGAGGGACCAGACCGGCAGGGTCGACCCCCACGTCGGCGCGGCGAGGTCGCCGGCCAGGAGCAGCAGCAGACCGCCGAGCAGGACCGGGACCGACCGCAGGACCAGCCGCAGGCGCGGCCTGCGCCGCGGAGGGGCAGGCTCCCACCGCAGGTCCAGGTCGTCGTCGGCCACGGGCGTCAGCCTAGGCCGTCGTGGGGGATCAGCCGCTCGCTGCCGCCGCCGGAGCGCCGGCGCCGGCCAGGGCCGAGGCCAGCGGCTGCACCAGCAGGTCGACCTGCCACGCCCTGGCCCCGCCGGCGTGCAGGGCGTCGGCGAGCGACGTCGCGTCCAGCGGCGTCGGCGGCTCCCAGCAGGTGCGACGCAGCAGGTCCGGCAGCAGCAGGTTCTCCACCGGCAGGTCGTGCTCGACGGCGGCGGCGGCGAGCACGTCGCGCGCGGCCGCGAGACGCGCGGCGGCAGCGGGCTCGCGGTCCTTCCACGTCCGCGGTGGAGGCGGCCCCGTGCTGGGCGTCGCGGAGCGGGGCAGCTGGTCCTCGGGCACGGCCTGGCCCCGGTGGACGGCTTCCAGCCACTGGGCGGCGCGTCGCCGGTTCGCCGGCCCGGAGAAGACCGGCAGCGCCGTGAGCGCCGCGACGGTCGTCGGCATCGCGCTCGCGGCCGCGACGACGGCGCGGTCGGGCAGCACCCGGCCCGGGGCGACGTCGCGGCGTCGGGCGAGCCGCTCGCGCTCCTCCCACAGCTCCCGGACGACGGCGAGCTGTCGGCGGCTGCGGACGGCGTGCAGGCCCGACGTGCGCCGCCACGGGTCGACCCGGGGCGCCGGGGGCGGGGCGTCGCGGACGGCGGTGAACTCCTGCGCCGCCCACTCGCCCTTGCCCTGGCGGTCGAGCTCGGCGAGCAGGGCGTCGCGCAGCGGCAGCAGCAGCTCGACGTCGAGGGCGGCGTAGCGCAGCCATGGCTCCGGCAGGGGGCGGGTGGACCAGTCGACGGCCGAGTGCTCCTTGGCCAGGTCGACGCCGAGCAGGCGCTGCAGGACGGCGGCGAGGCCGACGCGCGGGAAGCCGGCGAGGCGGGCGCCGAGCTCGGTGTCGACGAGCGCGCCGCCAGGTCGCAGCCCGACGTCGGCGAGGCACGGCAGGTCCTGGGACGCGGCGTGCAGCACCCACTCGGCGTCCCCGAGGGCCGCGGCGAGCACCGAGAGGTCGCCGAGGGCCTCGGGGTCGACCAGGAGCGTGCCGGTGCCCTCGCGTCGCAGCTGCACGAGGAAGGCCCGCTGGCCGTAGCGGTAGCCCGACGCGCGCTCGGCGTCCACGGCGACGGGCCCGGTGCCGGCGGCCAGGCGCCGGGCCGCGTCGGCCAGCGCCCCGGGGGTGTCGACGACGTCAGGTACGCCGTCCGCCGGCTCGGTGAGCACCGGCAGGGGCTCGGGCTCCTCCGGGGCCGCCGGCGGGGTGAGCCCGGGCGCGGCGGAGCCGTCCCCGGTCTGCTCGGGCGCTGCGGCAGGGGCTCTCGTGGCGTCGAGCCCGTCGGCGCTGGCGGTCATGGCCTCACCGTAGGCCTGTCGGCCGCCAGGGCCGGGAGGCAGGGAGGGGAGGCAGGGCGGGGAGGCAGGGCGGGAAGGCAAAGCGGGGAGGCAGGGAGGAGAGGCAGAGCCGCGAGGCAGGGGTGGGCACCCCGCCGCGCCGGGGCGGCCGGCGCGGCGGGGGGGCTGGGGGGCGGTGAGGAGCTCTGGGTGCGGTGGGGGCTGGTGGTCCTCAGCTGACGAGGCCGGCGCGCAGCGCGATGGCGACCATCTCGGCGCGGTCGCCCGTGCGCAGCTTGCGCGCGATGCGCGCCAGGTGGCTCTTGACCGTGAGGGCGGACAGGCCGAGGGCCTCGCCGACGTCGCGGTTGGAGCGACCGTCGGCGACGAGGGCGATGACCTGGACCTCCCGCTCCGACAGCTCCTGCCAGGCACCGGTCGGGGCGATGGCGTCGGCGTGACGGGGAGAGCGGGGCGCGGCGCCCTCCTCGTCGGCGGGGTCGACGACGAGGTAGCAGCGGGTGCCGGCGGCCAGCGCGGCCCCGGCGGCGGCGGCGGCGTCGGCGCCCTCGCGGTGGTGGTCGACGACGACGGTGGTGCCCCAGCCGCCGACCGAGGAGTCACGGACGAGGCCGAGGCCGGTGCCACCGCCGAAGGACGGCTGCACGACGGCGACCGCTCCGGAGCGGCGGGTCGCGAGGCTCCAGGCGGCGGCGGCGTCGGGGGCGGCGAGCACCTCACGGGCACCCAGCGCCCGCAGGACGCGGACGGCGGCCCGGCGCAGCGACGGGGAGGACAGGGCGACCAGGGCGGTGCCGCGGCCGGCCGCCGTCTGCTGCTGCGTGCGGGCGTGCTGGCTGGGGATGCGGGCGACACCGGGGACGGCGGCGTGGCCGTGTGCGGCTCGCGGCACCGGGGGCGGCAGGACAGCAGGCACGGGAGCTCCCTTCGGGTGGCGCCCTTCCGTGGGCGCCGTCAGGGAGTCCATCGGCAGGTGCCCGAGATCACTTGAGCCGGTGCGGGATCGGCCGGACGGGTGACGCCGGCTCGCGGACCTCCCCACCGCTCTGGCGATGTGGGACAAGGGCTCGGGACGCGGCGACCACGGCGGGGCAGGTGACCGGCGGCCGACCGGCAGGCAGCGACGGGGCGGTGCCGGCTGCGGCGGACCCGGTGGCCTCGGTGGACCCGGTGGCCTCGGTGGACCCGGTGGAGCTGCGCGCGGCTCAGCGCGAGGACGGGCGCAGGGCGCTCACGCCCGCCGGCAGCGGGGGCAGGCCCGCGACGGTGCAGAGGAGGTGGTCGGCCCAGGCCCGCAGGTGCTCGCCGACGGCGTCCGGACCGCCGAGCGGGGTCCACGACGCCCGTACCTCCAGCTCGACCGAGGAGGGCCGCTCGGCCAGGCTGCCGTAGCTGTCGGAGAGGACGCGGGTGACCGTGCCGCCGGCCGCGACGTGCTGGACGCCCCCCTCCTCCAGCGCGTCCAGGAACCAGGACCAGCCGACGTCGCCCAGCACCGGGTCGCTGCCGGTCTCGGGGTCCAGCTCGGCGCGGGCGAAGGTGACGACGCGCAGGTCGCCCTCCCAGGCCTCCTGGCCGGCGGGGTCGTGCAGCAGGACGAAGCGGCCCGTGGCGAGGTCCTCGTCGTCCCCGGCGCGGGCGACGTCGGCCGACAGCGCGACCGCGAAGGGCGCGACGCGCGAGGGGGCCGGGACCTCGGCGAGGTGCACCTCGGGGCGCACGCGCGCGGACTGCAGGCCCGCCCCGAGTCGCTCGGGCACCGAGGCACCCTGGCCGACGGGCCGGGGGCGCCCGGGCGCGGCGCCGCGCGGGGGCAGGCCGCGCCGCCCGCCCGTGCCCTCGTGCCCGTCCACGACCGGCAGGCTAGGTGGCCCCGCGCCGGCCGCGGGGAGGAGCGCACCCGCCACGCCGGGCAGGCCCCCGACCGGGCCGTGGGACCATCGGGCGTGCCCCGCGCGACGACGACACCAGCCGCACCGACGTCGGGGTCGACGGGCGAGCCGCCCTCGGGCGGCGGCCCCCGCGGGGGCCAGCCGTCGGGGACGACGCCGGTCGAGGAGCTCGTGCCGGTCGACCTGCCCCCGGCGCTGCCCGGCGAGGGCCCCTTCTGCGCGGCGGCGAACGGCCGGCGCGGCGCGCACACGCCGGTGTGGTTCATGCGCCAGGCGGGCCGCTCGCTGCCGGAGTACCTGGCGGTGCGCGAGGGCGTCGCCATGCTGGAGGCCTGCCGCACGCCGGACCTCGTCACCGAGATCACGCTCCAGCCCGTGCGTCGCTACGGCGTGGACGCCGCCGTCCTCTACAGCGACATCGTGGTGCCGCTGGCGGCGGCCGGGGTCGACGTCGACATCGTCCCCGGCACCGGGCCCGTCGTCGGCTCGCCCGTGCGCGCCGCGGCCGACGTCGAGGCGCTGCCCGAGCTCGACCCGGCGCAGGTCGGCTTCGTCGCCGAGGCCGTGCGCCAGCTCGTGCCCGAGCTCGGCGAGGTCCCGCTGCTGGGCTTCGCGGGGGCGCCCTTCACCCTCGCCAGCTACCTCGTCGAGGGTGGCCCCAGCCGCCACCACGAGCGGACGAAGGCGCTGATGTACGGCGACCCGGGGCTGTGGGACGCGCTCATGCGTCGGCTCGCCGCCCTGACCACGACCTTCCTGCGCGTGCAGGTCCAGGCCGGTGCGCAGGCCGTGCAGCTCTTCGACTCCTGGGTGGGGGCGCTGCCGCTCGTGGACTACCGCCGCTACGTCCTGCCGCACTCACGGGCCGTGCTCGACGGCGTCGCGGACCTCGGCGTGCCCCGCATCCACTTCGGCACCCAGACCGGGGAGCTGCTCGGCGCCATGGCCGAGGCCGGCCCCGAGGTCGTCGGCGTCGACTTCCGGACCCCGCTCGACGAGGCCGCCGCACGGGTCGGGCGGCCCGTCGCGCTGCAGGGCAACCTCGACCCGGCCCTGCTCTTCGCGCCTCCCGAGGTGGTGCGGGAACGGACGCTCGACGTCCTCGCCCGCGGCCGCACCGCGCACGGGCACGTCATGAACCTCGGCCACGGCGTCCTGCCGACGACCGACCCGGACGCCCTGCACCGCGTCGTCGACCTCGTGCACGAGAGCACCGCCGCCTCCGCGTGAGCGGGGCAGCGGTCGGTCCGCCGGGCACGGCGCCGACGCCGGCGGGGGAGGCGGCGACCGGAGCCGGCCCGGGCGGGAGCGCCCCGCTCGTCGTGGTCGGGGCCGGCATCAGCGGCCTCGCCGCCGCCTGGGAGGCCTCCCGGGCCGGCGTGCCCGTCGTGGTCCTGGAGGCCACCGAGCGCGTCGGCGGCGTCATGGCGCGCGGCGAGCTGGAGGTCCCCGGCGCCCGCCGCCCGCTGGTGGTCGACCTGGGGCCGGAGTCGCTGCTCGCGCGCCGCCGGGAGGCGCTGACGCTGCTCGCCGAGCTGGGCCTGGCGGACCAGGTGGTCCACCCCGAGCCGGTGCCCGCCGCGGTGGCGACCCGCGGGCGCCTGCACGCCCTCCCGCCCGGGACGGTGATGGGCGCCCCCCGCAGCAGCGCCGCCCTGGAGGGCCTGCTGACGCCGACCGAGGTGGCTCGGGTGCAGGACGAGCGGGTCGAGCCCCTGCCCGGGGGCGCCGCCGACGTCGCGGTGGGTGCCCTCGTCGCCGGCCGGGTGGGCCGCGCCGTCGTCGACCGGCTCGTCGAGCCGCTGCTCGGCGGCGTCTACGCCGGCAGCGCGTGGCACCTCTCGGCGCGGGCGACCGTCCCCGCGCTGTGGGACCTCGCCGTCCGCGGCGAGCCCCTGCTGCGTGCGGGGAGCCCCGGCGGGGCCGGGCCGCAGGCTCCCGGCGCGACGGCGGCGGGCGCGCCCACCACGGCCGGGGCGCCCGCGGCCGGGCCGGTCTTCGCCGGGCTGCGGGGCGGCGTCGCCCGGCTGGCCGAGGAGCTCGCGACCCGGCTGGGTCGCGAGGGCGTCGAGATCCGCCTGCGCGCACCGGTGACCGCCCTGCGCCCCTTGCCTCCGCCCACGGCGGGTGACCTCGACGCGGCAGAGCGCGGCGGGTGGCTCGTCTCGACGGCCGAGGCAGACCTGCGCGCCCGGGCCGTCGTCGTCGCGCTGCCCGCGCCCGCGGCGGCGCGGCTGCTCACCGGCGTCGTCCCCGCCGCCGCGCGGGCGCTCGCGCGCGTGCGGACGGCGAGCAGCGCGCTCGCCACGGTGGTGGTCCCCGGCCGGGTGCTCGCGGGGGTCGGCCGGTCGGGGCTGCTGGTGCCGCCCGTCGACGGGCGGACGGTCAAGGCGTCGACGTTCTCCAGCCTCAAGTGGGGCTGGCTCGCCGAGGCCAGCCGGGCGCTGGGTGACGGGGCGCACGCCGACGGGGACCCGCCCGCCGTGCTGCGCGTCTCGGCCGGCCGCGCGGGGGAGGAGGAGGTGCTGGAGCGCGAGGACGCCGACCTCCTGCGCACCGCCGCGGACGAGCTCGGTGCCCTGCTCGGCGGCGAGGCGCTGCCGGTGCTCGCGGGACGGGTCGACCGGTGGTGGCAGGGGTTGCCGCAGTACGACGTCGGCCACCTCGACCTCCTCGACCAGGTGCACGCGGCCGTCGCCGGGGTCCAGGGCCTCGCGCTCGCCGGTTCCGCCTACGACGGCGTCGGCGTGCCCGCGTGCGTCGGCCGGGGGCGGGCCGCCGCCCGCGAGGTGCTGGCCGGCGCGCACCGCGGTGGCCCCGCCGCCCCGGTGGAGGCGCCCGCAGCGCCTGGGAGGATGCCCCCGTGAGCGACACGAGCACCGCGTCCGAGCGCCCGACGACCGATGGCCCGGCCCCGACGCCGGCCCAGATCAACGAGACGATCCGGTACACGATGTGGTCGGTGTACCGGTCTGCCCGCCGTCTGGGCGCCGACCGCGAGGCCGCGGCGGAGGAGCTGGAGCGGCTGCTCGCCGAGGACGACGACGTCACCGTCCGCGGGCTGTACGACGTCAGCGGGCTGCGGGCCGACGCCGACCTCATGGTCTGGTGGCACGCCGCGTCGGTGGAGGCCCTGCAGGACGCCTACCAGCGCCTGCGCCAGTCCGTCGTCGGCCAGGTGCTCGAGCCGGTCTGGTCGTCGGTGGGCCTGCACCGCCCGGCCGAGTTCAACAAGGGCCACGTGCCGGCCTTCATGTCGGGGGAGGAGCCCAAGGGCTACCTGTGCGTCTACCCCTTCGTGCGCTCCTACGACTGGTACCTGCTGGACGACGCCGACCGCCGCACGATGCTGCGCGACCACGGCATGGCGGCCATGCCCTACCCCGACGTGCGGGCCAACACGGTCAGCGCCTTCGCCCTCGGCGACTACGAGTGGCTGCTCGCCTTCGAGGCCGACGAGCTGCACCGCATCGTCGACCTCATGCGCGAGCTGCGGGCGACCGAGGCCCGCCGCCACGTCCGCGAGGAGCTGCCCTTCTACACCGGCGCGCGCGTGACGGCGGCCCAGGCGGTCGACCGCCTGCCCTGACGACGGACCGGCGGGGTCGTCACCGGCTCGCGGTGGAGGCCACCGTCGTCCGCGGGGCTCAGCCGGGTCGTCCCCGGCGGCGCATCGGCACGTGCGGGATGCCGTCCTCGAGGTACTCCTCGCCGACCCGCTCGAGGCCGAAGCGGGCGTACCAGTGCTCCAGGTGCGCCTGGGCGTCGAGGACGAGGTCGACGTGGCCGTGGCGCTCGACGACGTCGGTCATGAGGACCGAGGACAGCCCCTGGCCGCGGGCGGTCGCGGCAGTGACCACGCGGCCCACCCGTCGCGGCGCGGCCGAGCCCCCGGGCTCGCGCAGCACCCGGAGCGCTGCGGCGACGGCGACGAGCTCGCCCGGCCGCACGGCGCCGTCGCCGACGTGCCACACGTGCTCGGTGCCGGGCGCGAGGTCCTGCCCGTCCACGTCGGGGTAGGGGCAGGCCTGCTCGACGACGAAGACGTCCGAGCGCAGCCGCAGGACGGCGTGCAGGGTCGCCGCGTCCAGGTCACGCCCCGCAGACCGGCGGATCCCCGCCGGGTCGGCCGGGGTGCCCGGCGGCGACGCGGGCGTGCGGGCGGGCACGCCCTCGTCGCCGGGGCGGACGGCCTCGGCACGGCGGGCGCTCACGGGCTCTCCCGTCCCTCGCGCGCCGTCAGCCGCGCGCCGGCTGCAGCGTCAACGAGATCGAGTTGATGCAGTACCGCTGGTCCGTCGGCGTGCCGTAGCCCTCGCCGTCGAAGACGTGACCGAGGTGGGAGTCGCACGTCCCGCACCGGACCTCGGTGCGGACCATGCCTAGGGAGTCGTCGCGGATGTAGCGCATCCGGTCCTCGGCCAGCGGCGCGTAGAAGGACGGCCAGCCGCAGTGGGAGTCGAATTTGGTCTCCGAGCGGAACAGCTCGGCCTGGCACGCCCGGCATCGGTAGACGCCGACGCTCTTCTCCTCGGTGTACTCGCCGGTGAAGGGCCGCTCGGTGCCACCGCCTCGCAGGACCGCGTACTCCTGCGGGGTGAGCTGCTCGCGCCACTCGGCGTCGCTGCGGCGCACCGGCTCCGGCGGTGCCCCGACGCTCTGACGGCGTCCGGTCTGCTCCTGCGACGCGGCGCTGCTGGTGGGCTGCGAGGTGCTCATGGTCTTCCCCTCGGGTCGGGTGCGGTGCTGCGGAGGACGGCGCGCGCCTCCTGGTGTGGTCAAGGCACGGGGCACAACACGGCCACCCGCCCGTGCGTTCCGCAGGACCGCCGCCCGGCGAACCCGGGCGGTGGTCCATGCTGGCCCTCATGGAGCGTCCCGCACCCGCTGATCACACCGGGGACGAGAGCGGTGAGGGCGGGCCGACCCTCGCGGTCCCCTCCGAGGCCAGCCCCGGCACGCCCGCCCGCGAGCCGGCCGCCACCACCGCGGCGGGCGACGACGAGCCCGTCGACGCGTGGCGCCAGGGCATCCATCTCGCCAGCGCCGACGCCGCGGACGCCGACGGCAGCGACCAGGCCCGCTCGGGCTACTGGGACGACCAGGACGACCCCGAGGGCCCGGACGAGACCTGACCCGCCCCGTCAGCGTCCGCGGGTCGAGGCGGGCGCCTTCGCGGGGCCTCGCGCGCAGCCACCCGGGCCGTCAGCCCGAGGCGTGCTGGTCGGGGTCGGGCTCCAGGTGCTGGACCTCCTCGGGGATCTCCTTGGGCCCGATGACGACGACGCGGCCGGCGGACAGCTCGGCGGAGCAGTCGCGCACCCAGGACTCCGACTGGTCGGGCAGCCCGGCCTCGGCGACGGCCCCCCTCAGCACCTCGCGCACCTCCGAGGGCGGGCGACCCTCCAGGTACCGCAGGTCGGCCAGGACTCCCTGGAGGGTGCGCTGCATGCGGTCGAGGGCCTCAGCGTCGATCTCCGTCATGGCAGGACGGTAGTGCCGGGCGCGGACCGGCGCAGGGCCACGCCCGGGCCGGCCGCCCGGCGGCGCCCCGCCTGCCGGCCTGAGCCCCTCAGCCCAGGTGGGCGGTCCCGGCGTAGACGTGCAGCACCGGGACGCCGAGGGCGTCGCGGGCCCGGGAGGCCCAGTCGCGGTGGAAGGTGTCCTCCACGGCGTGCGGCCGCGTGACGACGACGACCTCTCGGACCCCGCCGGCGGCCACCGCCTGCTCCAGCGCGGGCAGCGGGTCGTCCGCCACGACCTCGCCCTGCGCGCTGGCGCCGGCCCCCTGCAGCGCGTCCAACGACCTCTGCAGCGCGGTGCCGGCCTCGGCGCGCGCCTCCCGCTCGTCCGGCTGGCCCTCGCGGACGACCTCCAGCGCCTCGCGGAGCTCGAACAGGCTGAGGTGGTCGACGACGTCGACGAGCAGGGTGCGCTGGGTGTCGGCGGGCACGAGCACCCAGTACCCGGGGAGGCCGCCGGTCTCCTGGTGCAGCGCGGTGATGCGCGCGGCGTCGCCGTCGTCGAGGGCCTCCTCGGTGAGCAGGAGGACGACGTCGGGCGCGTCGCCCGAGCCCAGCTCGGTCGAGGCGTCGGTCGCGGCGTCGGTGGGCGTCTCGTCGGGCACGGGCGAAGGCTACCGATGCCCGCGTCAGGGCGAGGAGAGCACCTCGGCGAGGTCGTACGCGGCCGGCACCTCGATCTGCTCGGTGGTGCAGGACATCGGGTCCCGGTCGGGCCGCCACCGCAGGAAGCGCACGACGTGCCGGAAGCGCCCGTTCTCCAGCTGGTCGTAGCCGACCTCGCAGACCAGCTCGGGCCGCACGACGACGAAGCCGCCGTCCCGGCTGGCGGAGAAGCGGTTCCGCTCGCCCTCGCCGCGCACGGGTTCGCCGGCCGCGTCCCGCTCGAGGTGGGGCTCGAGCTCTTCGACGAGCTCTCGCCGCCGCGCGGCGGTGAAGGCGGACGCGCCGCCGACCTGGGCGAAGCCCTCGCCCTCGGGCGGGCGGAGCCCGAGCAGCAACGAGCCGACGCCCTGACCGCTCTTGTGCACCCGGTACCCGACGACGACGACCTCCGCCGTCCGGGCGTGCTTGACCTTCGTGAGCGTCCGCCGTCCCGGCTCGTACACCGCGTCCGCCGGCTTGGCGAGGACGCCGTCGAGCCCCGCGCCCTCGAAGTCGGCGAGCCAGCGCCGGGCGAGGTCGGCGTCGTCCGTGCGTTGGGTCAGGTGCAGTGGTGCGCGGACGTGCGACCAGACCTGCTCGAGCCGCTCGCGCCGCACGCGCGCGGGCCGGCCGGTCAGGTCGTCCTCGCCCTCGGCGAGCAGGTCGAAGGCGACGAAGGAGGCCGGCGTCGTCTGCGCGAGCATCGCGACCCGGGAGGCGGCCGGGTGGATGCGCTGGGACAGCGCGTCCCAGTCCAGCCGCTCGGACCCCTCCGCGCCGCTGCGGACGACGAGCTCGCCGTCGACGACGCAGCGCGCCGCGCCCAGCTGGCCGACGAGCTCGGCGACCACCTCGGGGAAGTACCGCGTGAGGGGCTTCCCGCCCCGGCTGCCGAGCACCACGGCAGGCCCGCCCTCGGCCGTGCCGTCGTAGAAGACGATGCAGCGGAAGCCGTCCCACTTCGGCTCGTACCACAGGCCGCCGGGTGCCGAGTCAGCGGCCGGCACCTCCTGCGCGGCCTTCGCGAGCATCGGGTCGACGGGCGGCAGCACCGGCAGGCGCAGGCGCCCCGCGCCCTCCGGTCCTCCGCCGCCGCGCTCGCCGTCAGCGTCACGGCTCGGGGTGCGACGGGTTCGGGACGGGGTCACGGAGGGATCCTGCCTGTCCGGGGCGACGGGCGGCGGGCAGGATGGCGCCATGGCGTCGAGACGCAGCCCCCAGGCGGGCGAGGTGGCCGGGACGTCAGGCGAGGTGGCCGGGACGTCGGGTGAGGGGCGGGTCCGGGCGTCCGCTCTCCGGATGGCGGCGGCGCTCACGGCGACCGGCACCCTGCACCTCGTCCGGCCCGGCGTCTTCGACGTCGTCGTGCCGCGCTCGCTCGGGGCGCCGAGGCCGTGGGTGCTGGCGTCGGGGGTCGCCGAGCTCGTCTGCGCCGCGGCGCTCGCCGTCCCGCGGACGCGACGGCTGGGTGGGGTCCTGACGACGGCGCTGCTGCTGGCGGTGTGGCCCGGCAACCTCGCGATGGCTCGGGCCGCCGACCGTTCGGCGCGGGCCTCGCGCGCCCGCCGGGTGCTCACCGCCGCCCGGGTACCCCTCCAGCTGCCGATGGTCGGCGCAGCCGTCGACGTCGTCCGGGGCCGGTCATGACGCGCGCCGGCCGCGGGGGCGGACCGGCCGCCGCGGTCGTGCGCGGCGCCTCCGTCGTGCGGAGCCACCTGCCCGTCGGGCCGGTGGCGCGTCGCCGTGCCCGTACGGCGGCCCGGGTCGCGGCGTGGACGGGAGCCGGGGCCGTCGCCGCGACGTCGCTGTCGGCGGCGGCCGTCTCCGGGCTCGCGGCCTTCTTCGTCCGCCGGGTCATCACCCCCGTCCACGAGCGGCCCGACGACGTCCGCGTGCTGGCCGCCGACGTCGACGGGACGCTGACCGGGACCCCCTCGGTCACCGTGACGGCCGACCCGCAGACGCGCGCGCAGGGGCGTTACGCCCTCGTGCTGGACGGCGGGCGTCGCAGCGCCCAGGTCGGGGAGGTGCTGGAGGAGGGCCCCGGCGTCGTCACCCGTGCCCTGCTGTCCGCGCCGCCCGGTGGCATCCGGCCGGGTCCGGCGCGCTGGAGCGGCGCCGTCCACCTCGGCGACCCCGCCACGGGGCTGGGTCTCGCCTTCGACGACGTCCTCGTGCCCACCCCGCTCGGCGGCATGCCCGCGTGGTTCGTGCCGGCGAGCGGGGGAGAGGCCCAGGACACGTGGGCGGTCCTCGTGCACGGTCGCGGGGCCACCCGCGAGGAGTGCCTGCGGGCGGTCCCGCTGCTGCACCGGCTCGGGCTGCCGTGCCTGGTCCCGGCCTACCGCAACGACTCCGACGCCCCGGCCGCCGCCGCCGGCCACTACGGCCTGGGGGACACCGAGTGGCTCGACGTCGAGGCCGCCGTCCTGCACGCCCTCGACCGGGGCGCCCGCGAGGTCGTCCTCGTCGGCTGGTCGATGGGCGGTGCGATCGTGCTGCAGCTCGCGACGCGCTCGTGGACGGCCGACCGCGTGCGCGCCCTCGTCCTGGACTCACCCGTCGTCGACTGGCGTGACGTCCTGGAGCACGCCGCGCGCCAGCACCGGCTGCCCCGGGTGGCGACCCGTCTCGGCGTCGCGATGCTCGCCGGGCGCCAGGCCCGCGCCCTGCTCGGGGTTAGCGCGCCCATCGACATCACCCGCCTGGACTGGGTCGTCCGGGCCGACGAGCTGCGCCTGCCCGTCCTCCTGCTGCACGCCGCCGACGACGACCTCGTGCCCATCGGTCCCTCGCGCCGGCTGGCCCAGGCACGCCCGGACCTCGTGACCTTCCGGGACTTCGCCGGCGCCCAGCACACCAAGGAGTGGAACACCGACCCCGACCGCTGGGAGCGCGAGGTCGCCCGCTTCCTCCTGCACCACCTCTGACTGCACCACCTCTGACTGCACCACCT
>NZ_JBBHZF010000019.1:449-108940 GCF_037482365.1 Pseudokineococcus sp. 1T1Z-3 | reverse complement strand
CGACATCGGTACGCTGTTGAGTTCTCAAGAAGCAGACCCGCCTGGCGTCCGGGCCGTGGCCCGCACCTCCAGGAGGCAACCGCTCCAACCTAGACCAGGCGGTCCAGGTGGTCAACCCACCCTCTCGGGCGGCCGACCCGGCGCCGGTGTCCCGGCCCCTTGCGGTGAGATGAACGCTACCCCACGTCCTGGGGTGCTCTCGACCTCGCCCACGCGGCGCCGGGTCGTGGTAGCGCACCGGCGACGGCACGAGCCCGTGCGCAGCCCGGCACGTCACGGCCCGACGCCCGCCGCGTCGGTCAGGCCGGACCCAGCTGCGCCCGGGCACGCGCCGTCACGACGATGACGAGGCGGTCACCTCCCACGACGTCGTGGACGCCGACGCCCACGAGCGGCAGGCGCACCGGGGCGCTCAGCTGGACCTGTGCCGTCACCCCGTCGGGGCTGCCCGTGCCCGGGCCCAGCCGCACGCCGTCGAGCCTCCGCGCGGCCGGGCTGCTGCTCAGGTGCTCGGCCGCCGCGGACCTCACCGCCGCGTCGGTGAGGGGGACCCCGCGCTCCAGCGGGGTACCCGCCCCCTCGCCGAAGTAGAAGCCCTCGTCGAGGGCGTCCGCCGCGTCGCCCGCGGCCGCGTCCGCGACGGCGAGGAGGCGCTTGCGCTCGAGGTGGACCGCCGAGACGCCCGTCACCACGAGGACCAGCGCGAGCGCGAGGACGGCGTAGCCGAGCACGAGCAGGGCCACCTGGCCCTCGTCCCTGGCAGCCGGCGCACGCAGCCGCCGTCGCACGGGCGTCCTTCCCACGCTCCCCCGCGACGGCCTCACGGCGTCGTCCCGGCGAAACGGTCCCCCACGGCGACGCCGGAGGCCGAGACCCGCACCGAGGCGGGCACGAGCGCCGTGACGGGCGCCGGGACGCCGGGCAGGACGACGTCGAGGGACACGGTGGTCGTCACGCGCGCGTCCGGGCTGGAGCACGGGGTCGCCTCGCACCGCACCTCCAGGCGGCCCGACCCGCGCTCGAAGCCCTGGTCGGCGAGGGCGAGATCGACGACCGCGCGAGCGTCCGAGGCGGCTGCCGCCTGCGGACCCGGCGCCGCGACGACGCGTGCGGCCTCTCGTGCCGCCCCCTCGACGGCGAAGGCGGCCGCCTGCAGCTGCGCCACGCACAGCACGAGGTAGACCACCGGGACCAGCAGGAGGGTCCCGAGGACGACGAACTCCACGAGGGCGCTGCCGCGCTCCCCCGCACCCGCCTCCCCGTGCCCGCCGACGACGGCTCGCGCCCTGCGGCGCAGGCCGGCTCTCGCCGCCGCCGCGGTCACGGGGGCGTGCCCGTGACCAGGCCGTGCCCGCGGGCGGTGAGCGCGTCGCCCACCCCGAGGAGCCCGGCCACCGGCAGAGGGCTGCGGACGACCACCTCGACCACCTCGCGGCCGCCGACGGTCGTGGTCGTCGCGGTGACGTCGCGCGCGTACGCCGGCGAGAGCGCGGCCGACACCAGCTCGCGGGTGCGCTCGGCCCCCTGGGCGGGCGTGCGGTCGGCGAGCGCGCCGTAGCGGGCGCCCTCCGAGGCGCAGTCCACGACGGTCGCCCGCACGTGCAGCACGACCGACAGCTGCAGCACGGCGGACACGAGCAGCGTGAGGAGGCCGGCGACGAGCGCCATGTCGACGACCGCCGACCCGACCTCGCCGCGACGGGCGCGCAGCGCGGGTGGCCGCGCCCTCAGCCGCCGCCGAGAACCCGGTCCATGGCCGTCGTGAAGACCAGCTGGAGCCGGGGCCCGGCGACCGCCCAGAGGGCGACGACGAGCCCGGCCGTCATGAGCGTGACCATCACCCAGCCGGGCACGTCGCCCCGGTCGCCGCGGGCCGCCGCCCGCACCCGGGCGCCGGTCGCCGTGGCCGCCCGGGTGTACGTGCCGGCGCAGGCCCTCCAGGTCTCGCCCGCTCGTGCGCCACCGGCCCTCCTGCTCGTGCTGAGCGCGCGCGTCATCGCCTCGGTCATGGGTCTCCTCCTCGGGGCACCCGTCGCGGACGTCCCGCGCCGGAAGGTCAGGTGGGGCGGGCCGGGGGTCGGCGGCCGTCCGGCGCGCCGTCGCGCCGGCGCTCACAGGTCCAGCCGCAGCACGGCGAGGCCGGGGTAGACGGCGAAGACCACGGTGATCGGCAGGACGAGGAAGACGACCGGCGCCATCATCGCGATCTCCTTGCGCCCGCCGCTCTCGAGCAGGGCCCGGCGGCCCTCGTCGCGCACGTCCTGGGCCTGGGCGCGCAGGACGTCAGCCAGCGGGGTGCCGCGCTCGACGGCCACCGCGACGCCGTCGACGAACCTCGCGAGGCTCGGCAGGCTCGTGCGGTCGGCGAGCCCGGCGAGGGCCTGCACGAGCGTGGCGCCGGCGCGGGCCTCGGCGAGGGTGCGCCGCAGCTCGCCGGACAGCTCGCCGCCGCACGTGCGCGAGACCCGCTCCAACGCCCCGACCGCGCCCTCGCCGGCGCTCACCGACAGGGCGAGCAGCTCGGCGACGGTGGGGAACTCGGCGGTCATGCGCTCCTCGCGCCGGCGCACGGCCCGGCTGAGCCACCAGTCACGCAGCAGCACCCCGCTGACGCCGCTGAGCAGGACGAGCAGCGCCAGCGGGACCACCGCGACGCCGCGTGCGCCCGCAAGTGCGGCCGCCGCGCCGGTGCCGAGCAGCAGGCCCCCGACGCCCCAGACGACCTGCTGGGCGCGGAAGTCCTCGACGCCTAAGCCCTCGCCCAGCTGGTCGAGCCGGCGGCGGACCCCGGCCCGGCCGCCGAGGACCTTCTCGACCGCTGCCACGGCGTCGCCCATGACCGGCGCGAGCATCCGTTCGACGACGGCCAGCGGCCCGGCGTCGGCCTCGGTGGCGAGCAGCCGCGACGGCGGCACGGCGTCGCGCACGTAGGGCGCCACCCGCTCCAGCAGGCCGACCCGCCGCATCGCCGGCAGCCGCAGGAGCACGAGCACGAGCCCCAGCCCGGCGAGCAGGCCGAGACCGGCGCCGGGCCAGGACCAGGGCGTGCTCCCGGCCGCGGCGGCAGCCGGGAGGGTGAGCGTCGTCGCGCTCATCGCAGCACCCGCTCCTCCTCCGGCAACCGCCCCAGGCGCACCATGAGCCGGTAGGCGACCACGGAGGCCGCGCCTCCCCCGGCGAGCACGAGGACGCCGGTGGCGCTGTCGTAGGCCTCGGCGGCCTGCGGCCGGGTCGCCAGCAGCGCGAGCACGAGCCAGGGCGCCGCCACGGCGAGACGTGCGCCGTTGACCGTCCAGCTCTGGCGGGCCTCCAGCTCGGCCCGGGTGCGCGCGTCCTCGCGCAGGAAGACCGACAGGGTCCGCAGCAGGCGGCCCAGGTCGCTGCCACCGACCTCGCGGGTCAGGCGCAGCGACTCGACGATGCGGTCGGCGACCGGGTCGGCGAGCGAGGCCTTGAGCCGGTCCAGGCAGTCCCCGAAACGACCCGTCGCGCGGTAGTCCTCGGCGAAGGCGGCGAAGGACGGGCGCAGCTCCGCAGGGCCGCGCACCGACAGCTGGGCGAGCGCCTCGGGCAGGGACAGGCCCGCCCGGATGCCCGAGGTCAGGTGGTCCACCGCCTCGGGCCACTGCTCGCGCGTCCTCGTGCGGCGCCCCCGCGCGCGGACCCGCACGAGCGTCCGGGGGCCGGCGGCGGCGATGAGCGCGAAGGCCGAGGCGACGACGGGCGAGGCCGCGACCGCCAGCACGCCGACGCCGACGAGCAGCCCGCAGACGACGCTCGCCGCCGCCAGCGCGGCCGGCGAGACGCCGGCCATGTCTGCCTGGACGAGCTCGTCGCGCAACCCCTGCAGGCGCCGCGGGCCCCGCCGGGGGCCGCGGCGCTCGTCGGGCACCCAGCACGCCCACCACAGGCAGAACAGACCCGCCCCGCCGACCAGGCCGACGAGCGAGCCCATCAGGCGCGACCCCCCAGCAGCGCCTGGAGGTCGTGCCCGGCGCGCACGAAGCGGTCCTCGTGCGGCGGGTAGCCGTCGGCACGCACCAGGGCCCCGCCGACGGTCGTGAAGACGTCGGCGACCTCGACCACCTCGTCCTCCACCCGCCCCGGGACGGCCACGACCTCGCGCACGCCCCGGCGTCCGTCCCGGTCCAGCGCGAGGTGGACGACCAGGTCGACGCTGCTCGCGACCGTCGGCACGACGAAGCGGCTGCTGACGTTCTCCCCCGCGAGCAGCGGCAGCACGCACATCTTCGAGACGGCCTCCCGCGCGCTGTTGGCGTGGATGCTGGCCATCCCGGGCAGGCCGGAGTTCAGTGCGACCAGCAGGTCGAGGCTCTCCTCCTGGCGCACCTCTCCGACGACCAGGCGGTCGGGCCGCATCCGCAGGGCCTCCTTGACCAGGCGGCGCAGGGAGATCTCGCCGGTGCCCTCCAGGCTCGGCTGCCGGCACTGCAGGCCGACGCAGTCGCGCAGCGGCACCTTGAGCTCGAAGACCTCCTCGCACGTGACGACCCGCGAGCGCGAGGGGATCGCCGCGGCCAGGCAGTTGAGCATCGTCGTCTTGCCCGCCTGGGTGCCGCCGGAGACGAGGACGTTGAGGCCGGCGGAGACCGAGGCCTCGAGGAAGGCGGCGGCGCGGGCGGTGAGGGAGCCGAGGGCGACGAGGTCGTCGAGCCGGTCGGCGCGCACGACGAACTTGCGGATGTTGACGGCCCAGTGCTCCCGGGTCACGTCGGGGATGGCCACGTGCAGGCGGCTGCCGTCGGGCAGGCTCGCGTCGACGAAGGGCGAGCTGAGGTCGACCCGGCGCCCGGAGGTCTTGAGCATCCGCTCGACGAGGTCGGCGACCTTCTCCGGCGTGAGGATGGTCGTCGTCAGCTCGGGGCGCCCGCCGCGGGCGACGAAGACCTTGCCGGGCTCGTTGATCCAGATCTCCTCGACCTCAGGGTCCTCCAGGTGCACCTGCAGCGGCCCGAGACCGGCGACGGCGTCGACCACCGTCTTGACGACACCCGTCTGCTCGGGCAGGCGGGGCAGCGGACCCAGCAGGGAGCGCTCGTCGTAGTCGGCGACGACGTCCTCGACCAGCAAGCGCAGGAGCGCCGGCTCCCGCACCGGGTCCAGGCCGCGACGGCGCACGAGCTCGCGCACCTCGCCCTCGACGATCGTCACCGCGTCCACGCCCGTCACGCTAGGTCGGCAGGTCGGTCCCGTTCGGGTTGTCCACAGTCCCCTTCGGATGACGCTGCGTGAGATGCGGCCTGTGGACGAGGCCGGCGGCCGTGCGAGGCGCCCGTCAGGGTGAGCGGCATGGACGCCGAGACGCTCCGCCTGACGCTCGTCGACGCCGCCCGCGCCGGCGCGGTCGTCGACGTCGAGGTCGAGGTCGACCTGCGCACCCGCGCCGACGGGTCGGCGCCGGTGCTCGACGACGTCGAGGAGGACCTCGCCGCCGTGCTGGGCCGCCCGCCCGCCGCGGGGCCCGGCGGGTACGGCTGGGCCTGCGGGGGCGTGCCGCTGACCCCGGCGACGGTCCTCGGGGCACCACCGCTCGTGCACGGCGCGGTGCTGGTGCGGCGGGCGCGTCGCGCGGTGCCCGGGCCCCGCCGGGAGGTGCCCTCGGCCTGCGCGCTGTCCCTGCACGTCGTCGCGGGGCCCGACGCCGGCGCGGTGGTGCCGCTGCCGCCCGGCTCGTGGGTGGTCGGGCGCGGGCAGGCAGCCGACGTCCGCCTGGCGGACCCCCGCCTGTCCCGACGGCACCTGCGCGTCGACGTCGACCGCGACGGCGCACGCGTCGCCGACCTGGCCGCCACCAACGGCACACGGGTGGACGGCGTCTCGCTCGCGCGGGACTCGAGCAGCGAGCCGGACGGCGGGCCACGCGGTGGGCGCTGCGGCGAGGGCACCCCCGTGCGCGCCGGCGCCCGTCTGGTCGCGGGCGCGAGCACGGTCGAGCTGCGGCTCGGCGCGGCCCCCCGTCGCCCCGCGACGTGGGACGGGCGCGGCACCCGCGTCGTCGTGCGGCCGCCGGCCCCGCCGCCGGCGCGGGCCGGCGCCCGCCTGGTGCGGCCGCGGCGCCCCGAGCCGCCCGCCCGGCCCCGCACGGCCTGGGTGGCCTCGCTGGTGCCGCTCGTCGTGGCGGTGCCGATGGCGCTGCTGTGGAGCCCGTGGGCGCTGCTCATGGGCCTGGCCTCGCCGCTCGTCGCCGTCGTCAGCACGAGCACCGAGCGCCGCGCGTGGCGCAAGCAGGTGGCGGCGGACGCCGACGCCGCGGCCCGCCGCACCGCGGCGCTGGAGGAGGACGTGCGCCGTGCCCTGCAGGCCGAGGAGAGCCTGCTGCGCCGGCTGTGCCCGGGCGCGGGTGACGTCGTCGACGCGCTCGCGGGTGCCGGTCCCCACCTCTGGGAGCGCCGCTCTGGCGACCCGCTGCTCGTGGCCCTCGGCACGGGTGACGCGCCCTCGAGCACCCGCGTGGAGGTCGAGGACCCCGAGGGGCCGGGCGGCCGCCGCACCGAGCGCCCCCGCCTGGCCGACGTGCCCCTCGTCGTGGACCTCGCCGACGGGCTGGGGGTGCGGGCCGCCCGCGGCGCGACGCGCGCCGGGGGCGACGGGGGCAGCGAGCGGGGGCTGGTGCGGTGGGTCCTCCTGCAGGCCGCCGCCCTGCACGCCCCGTCGGGCCTGCGCGTCGTCGTCCTCACCGACGACGCGGCGGCCTGGGCCTGGGTGCGGTGGCTGCCGCACGCCGGGTGGGACGCGGTCGCCGCCGACGCCGGCGCGCGGACCGCCCAGGTGGCCGCGCTCCTGGCCGGGGCGGAGCGCCCGGGCGAGGAGCCGGGAGGGCGGGCGCGGCCGGGCACGGGACCCGCGCCCCGCACCGTGCTCGTCGTGGACGGCGGGCCAGAGGTGGGCGCGACGACCGGGCTGGGGCGGCTGCTCGCGGCGGCGGCGGCGGAGGCGGGGCCCGGCGCTCCCTCCCGCGGCGGCGCCGGCACCGTGTGCGCCGTCGTCCTCGCGCGGGAGCAGGACCTGCCCGACGGCTGCGGCGTCGTCGCCGAGCTGGGCGGCGAGGACGGCCTCGACCTGCTCGTGCGAGGCGGTGACGGCGCCGACCCGCTGCGGGGCACGCCCACGACGGTCGGCCCGGCCACCGCGGCCCGCACGGCCCGTGCCGCTGCGCCGCTGCGGGAGGCCGGCAGCGCCGGGGCAGCCGCCGGCGTGCCCACCCGGCTGGCCCTGCCCCAGCTGCTGCCCGCGGGGCGGTGGCCCACGCCCGCCGAGCTGACGGCGACCTGGGCGGTCGCTGCGGCCAGCGGCAGCCTCGTCCCCGTGCCCGTCGGGGCCGACGCGGAGGGCAGCCGGCTGCTCGACCTCGGCGTCGACGGCCCGCACGCCCTCGTGGCCGGCACGACGGGCGCGGGCAAGAGCGAGCTGCTGCGCACGCTGGTGCTCTCCCTCGCGCTGCACCACGCGCCGGAAGACCTCTCCTTCGTCCTCGTCGACTACAAGGGCGGCGCGGCCTTCTCGGCCGTCGCGGGGCTGCCGCACGTCAGCGGCCTGGTCACCGACCTCGACTCCCGCCTCACCGAGCGGGCCCTGCGCTCCCTGGGCGCCGAGGTGGCCCGGCGCGAGCGGCTGCTGCGGCGGGTGGGCGCCGGCGACCTCGCCGACTACCGCCGACGACGGCGTCGGCACGACCCCGTCCTCGGCCGCCTCGTCCTCGTGGTCGACGAGTTCCGGGTGCTCGCCGAGGAGCTGCCCGACTTCGTCGACGGTCTCGTCCGCCTCGCCGCCGTCGGCCGCTCTCTGGGCCTGCACCTGGTCCTCGCGACGCAGCGGCCGGCCGGCGTCGTCGGCGCCGACGTCGCGGCGAACGTCAACCTGCGCATCGCCCTGCGGGTGCGCGACGAGCACGACTCCCTGGACGTCGTCGAGGCCCGCGACGCCGCCCGGCTGCCCGCGTCCGTGCCCGGACGGTCGCTGTGGCGCACGGGCGGCGGCGCGCTCGAGGAGGTCCAGGTGGCCTCGGCGGGGGCGACGACGACCGCCGGGCCCCGCGTCGTCGTCCGGGCCGGGGCGGGCCGAGCCGGAGAAGGCCGGGCCGGAGAAGGCCAGCAGGGCGCACGGACGACAGTGCCCGCGACGTCCGCTCCCCCGCCGGAGGAGGTGCTCGCGCCGGCGCTCGCCGCCGTCCGGGCGGCCTGGGCCTCGCTCGGCTCGCCGGCGCCCGCCTCGCCGTGGCTGCCGCCGCTGCCGACCCGGGTGCCGCTGCCGGCAGCCGTCCGCGCCGGCTCCGGCGCGAGCCCGGACCTGCGGCTGCGGTGGGGCCTGGTCGACGAGCCGGCCGCGGCCCGGCGCAGCGACCTGTGCTGGGACCTCACCCGCCTCAGCCACCTGCTCGTCGTCGGGGCCCCGCGGTCAGGGCGCACCGGGGCGGCCCGCGCCGTGCTCGCGGCCGCGGCGGCGCAGACGACCCCCGGGCAGCTGGTTGTGCACGTCGTCGACACCTCCGGCGCGCTGGCCGGGGCCGCCGCCCTGCCCGGTGTCGCCTCCGTCGTCGCGGGGGACGACGTCGAGCACGCCGGCCGGGTGCTGGCTCACCTCCTCGCCGTCGTCGCCGCCCGGCGGGCCGCGGCGCGCGCGGCGGGCACCGCGGCCGACGACGCGCACGGTGGCGGCGCGCACGGTGGCGGCGGCGCGCGGACGACGCTCCTGCTGGTCCTCGACGGCTGGGAGGCCGCTCAGGCCGCGTGGGAGGAGGCGGGGAGCACGTGCGCCGACCAGCTCGCCGACCTGCTGCGCGACGGCCCTGGCGCCGGCGTCCTGGTCCTCCTGACGGGTGCGCCCCGGCTGCTGGGCGGACGGCTCGGCGCAGCCTTCGGCACCCGGCTCGTGCTGCGGGTGACCGACCCCGTGGACGCCGTGCTCGCCGGCCTCCCGGCCCGCGAGGCACCCGTCGACGTCCCCGCGGGACGCGGCGTCCTGCTCGCCGACCACGGACCGGGCGGGCCGGAGGCCAGCACGGCCAGCGCGGGGACGGACGACACGCGTCCGGCGACGACCCGGTACCCGGGCGACCTCACCGGCGACCTCACGGACGCCGTCCCGGCGGGCTCGCCCGCCGACCATCCCGGAGGCGGCCCGGTCGAGGTCCAGGTGGCCCTCGTCACCCGCCTGGCAGACCACCGGGGCGACGGCGACCACGGGGCCCCGACCGTCGGGCCGGGCGCCCCGCCCCGTGCCCTCGGTGGCCCGGCTCCGGCGCTCGGCGACCCGGCGCTGCGCCTGCCAGCGCTGCCCGGCCGGGTGCTGGCGGACACCCTCTCGCCCCCCGCCGACGGCCTCCTGCTCGGTGTCGGCGGCCCGGGGGCGACGACGGTGGCCCTGCAGCCGGAGCTCGACGGGCCCGTCTGCCTCGTGCTGGGACCGCCCGGCTCGGGCCGGACGAGCGCCCTGGCGACCCTCGGGCGCTCCGGCGCCGCGCGCGGGTGGCGCACCGTCCTGGTCGGCGGCCCGCCCCCGGCCGGGGCGCCAGGGCCGAAGGAGGTGCTCCGGGTCGACCCGGGCTCGCCGGACGCCGCCGGCCGCCTCCAGCGCGCCGTGCCCGACGGCGGACCTCCCGTGCTCCTCCTCGTGGACGACGCGGACCTGCTGGAGGGCACCGCGCTGGGCTCTGCCGTCGCCGAGGTCGTCGACGCCCTGGTGCGCCGCACCCTGACCGTCCCCGACGACGCGTCCGCCGACGGCGCCGCCGGCGCGCGGGGCCCGCGCGCCACGGGCGCCCTCGTCGTCGTCGCCGCGACGACCGCTGCGGCGCAGGCGCGGTCCTCCGGCCTGCTCGGCGTGGGCCGGCGTCGGCGCAGCGGTGTCCTGCTCGCGCCCTCGGGGCCGCTGGACGGGGAGGCCGTGGGGCTGCGCGGCGGACGGTGGCCACGGGGCGCCGTGCCCGGGCGGGGGCTGCTCGTGCGACGAGGCGCGTCGAGCGTGCTTCAGGTGGCGCTGCCGGGCCCGCCGGGCTGACCCGCGTGGTCGCTGCTCCCATGCCCGCCCCGACCCAGCCCCGGCGCCGGCAGCCGGACGGCACGCCGCGCCGAGAGACCGAGAGAGAGGGGCGAGAAGACCGCGCGGGACCTGGCCGGTCGGCCCCGGGCCGTGGATGATGGGCCACGCGACGACGTGCCGGGGTGGGCCCACCCCGGCAGGACGACGAGGACGAGGGTGAGGGGCCGTGGCGCGTGCCGAGCACGACGTGCACCGGGCGCGCCCGATGGTGCCGTCGGTGGACCTGTCGACGTCGTCTGGCCCAGACCCGAGCACGGCGCCCGATGCGTGCGGCTCCGATCCCCTCCCACCTGCGACGTCCTCGGTGACCGCCCCGGTGCCGCCGAGCCCCCGGCCCACCGGCACCGTCGCCCTGCGGCTGCCCGCCGACCCCGCCTTCTTGTCCGTGCTGAGGACGACGGCCGCCTCGCTCGCGGCCCGGCTGGACCTCACCCTGGACGAGGTCGAGGACCTGCGCATCGCCGTCGACGAGGCCGCCGCCCTGGTGCTCGGGGACGGGCGGCCGGGCGCGGACCCGGGCCCCGCGCACCTGGAAGCCGTCTTCGACCTCACGCCGGCACGGCTGACGGCGGTCGTGAGCGGCCCCGCGACGTCGCTGCCGGCGTCGGGCGAGGTCGCCTGGGCCGTGCTGGAGGCGCTCGTGGGGCAGGTCGAGGTCCTGCCGGTGCCGCACGGCTCGGCCGTGCGCCTGGTGCACGACCTGCCGGACGAGGCGGCATGAGCCCGCTCCGGCGGGAGCGGCGCGACGGCGCCCCGGCCCCGCCCGGGAGTGCCACCGGCCGCCGCGCCGGCGACGCCGGCGCCGTGCGCGACCCCGGGTGCGAGCGGGCGCCGGTCGCGGGGGCGACGCACCGGGTGCCCGCGCCCGCTCCTCCGCCGCCGATCGAGGAGGCGGCGGGCCTTCCCCCCGGCCCCGCCGTCAGCCTGCTCCCGACGCCCCGCGAGTCCGGCCGGCAGCCCTCTGCACCGGCGCGGCCCGCTCGGTCCGCCGCCGCGCCCGCCCCTGTCGACGACGCGGTGCGCACCCTCGTCGGCCTCGCCGGGGACGACCCCCGGCGTCCGGCGGCACGCGACCGGGTCGTCGCCGAGCACCTCCCTCTCGTCGAGAGGCTCGCCCGTCGCTACACCGGCCGAGGAGAGCCCTTCGACGACCTCGTCCAGGTGGGCACCATCGGCCTGCTGTCGGCCGTCGACCGCTTCGACCCGGCCCGGGGGGTCCCGCTCGGCGCCTTCGCCGTCCCGCACGTGCTCGGGGAGATCCGCCGCCACTTCCGCGACCGTGGGTGGGCCGTGCGGGTGCCCCGCCGGCTGCAGGAGCACGGACGCACGGTCGCCGACGCCCGCGCCACGCTCACGCAGTCGCTCGGCCGCTCCCCCACGGTCACCGAGGTCGCCACCGCCACGGGGCTGGACGCCGAGCTCGTCGTCGCCGCCCTGGAGTCGGCCGGCGCCTACACGACCGTCCCGCTGGAGGAGGAACCGGGCACCTCCCGGCTCGTCGCCGAGGACACCGGCCTGGCCGACGTCGAGGACCGGGTGCTGCTGCGTCCGCTCCTCGACGCCCTCCCCGCGCGCGAGCGGCGGATCATCGCCCTGCGCTTCGTCCGCGGGCTGTCGCAGGCGGAGATCGCGGCAGAGGTGGGGCTCTCCCAGATGCACGTCTCGCGGCTGCTGGCCCGCACGCTCAACGACCTGAGGGCCCAGCTGGCGGAGTGACGCCGAGGCCGGCGGGCCAGGGCCGAGAGGGTGGGCCGAGAGGGTGGGCCGAGAGGGTGGGCCGACGTCAGCCGTCCGCACGGCTGCGACGCCTACCACCTACAGCAGCCGGACGTCCTCGCCCGCCACGTAGGGCAGGGCCTTCGTCGTCGCACCGGCCAGGAGGGCGACCGCCAGGAGGGCGCCCAGGCCGGCCAGGGCCGCCGCGACCCACCACGTCAGGGTCCCCACCTGCTCGACCAGGACGACCTGCAGGGCCACGAGCACCTGGAGCACCTGCCAGACGAGGGTCGGCACCCGGCCACGGCGACGACCCCGAGCCATCCCCAGCGCCGACCCGCCGAGGAGGGCCGCCAGCGCCAGGGCCAGCACGGCCGTGCCGACCGCCAGGCCCGCGGACGTCGCCGCGCCCAGCCCGGTCTCCAGCAGGTAGAGCGCCGCCGTCGCCAGCAGCAGCAGCACCTCGACGGCGAGCCCGGTCACGACGACGCAGACCACCGGCGAGGCCAGCCCCACCGGTCCGGCGTCCGGGCGCTCGTCGGTCTGCTCCTCGTCCACGTGCGGCACGCTAGCCACACGCGGGGGGAACACCTCTCGGGTGGCACTAGTTATCACGAGCATCCAGACTCCACGTCAGAGGGTCCGCTCGCGCCTGCGGGTCGAGCAGGGGCCGGCTGCACCTACCTCGGGGCGACACGCAGGAAGTTCCCAGCGCGTTAACCCTTGATGACGGGCCGTCGCTCTGTGATCCTCGTCGCAAGACAGGGGGCTCCGCTTCGGCGGCGCCCTTTTTCGCGGGCACAGCTGGTTCGGCACAGCTCGTGCAGCACGTCGTCATCGACGTGAGCCGCCCGCCCCGAGACCACGCACCACCGACCGGAGGACACACCCATGGACTGGCGCGACCGCTCCGCCTGCCTCGACGAGGACCCCGAGCTCTTCTTCCCCATCGGCAACACCGGCCCTGCCCTCCTGCAGATCGAGGAGGCCAAGGCCATCTGCAAGCGCTGCCCCGTCATGGAGACGTGCCTGCAGTGGGCCATCGACAACGGTCAGGACGCCGGCGTCTGGGGCGGCATGTCCGAGGACGAGCGCCGCGCGCTCAAGCGCCGCGTCGCCCGCGCCCGCCGCGCCAGCTGAGCCCGGCGCGTCGCCCGCCCTCCGCGGCCAGGCAGCGACCCGCCTCAGCGCTCGGACCGCCTCAGCATCCGAGCCGCCAGAGCATCCGGACCGCCAGAGCCCCCGACCCACGCGATCGGGGGCTCTGCTACGTCCGAGGTCCGAGCCTGGGGCCCTGCGCCGCAGAGCAGGAGCCGGGCAGCAGCTCGGGCAGCAGCACCGGACGCCCGGACGCGACGCGGACCGGCGGCGGGCGTCACCGCCCGGCCGCCACCTCGCCCAGCCGCGCCCGGACGTCGACCCTCGTCCCGGGGCCGGGCTCGCGCCGCTCCCAGCGGATGTCGCCGCGCAGCTCGCCGCGCACGAGCGTCTGCACGATCCGGCTGCCGAGCCCGCCGCCCCCCGGCCTGCGGCCGCCCACGGCGAAGTCCGCCGGGAGGCCGCACCCGTCGTCGAGCACCGAGAGCCGCAACGTGCTGCCGTCGCGCTCGGCCCGCAGCTCCACCGTGCCGTCCTGGTCGGCCAGCCCGTGCTCGACGGCGTTGGTGACGAGCTCGGTGATGACCAGCGCCAGGGGCGTGGCGTCGTGGGGGGCGACGAGCCCGAAGGAGCCCGTGCGACGTGCGCGCGCCCGCGTCGAGGAGGTCGCGACCTCGGCGGCCAGGAGCAGGCCCGTGTCGACGAGGGCGTCGAAGTCCACCGAGGCGTCGTAGGTCTGGGACAGCGTGTCGTGGACGAGGGCGATGGTGGACACCCGGCGCATCGCCTCGCCGAGCGCGGCCCGCGCGTCGGGGGACTCGATCCGTCGTGACTGCAGCCGCAAGAGGGCCGAGACGGTCTGGAGGTTGTTCTTCACCCGGTGGTGGATCTCGCGGATCGTCGCGTCCTTGGAGATGAGCTCCAGCTCACGGCCCCGCAGCTCGGTGACGTCGCGGCACAGGACGAGACCGCCCGTGCGGACCCCGCCCTCGACGAGAGGGACGGCCCGCAGCGAGATCGACGCGCCGCGGGTCTCCACGTCCGCCCGCCACGGCGCCTTCCCGAGCAGGACGATCGGCAGCGACTCGTCGACAGGACCGCTCGTGTCGACCAGCTCGCTCGTCACCTCCGGCAGCGAGCGGCCGGCGAGCTGCCCGATGAGCCCGAGCCGGTGGAAGACGGCCTGGGCGTTGGGGCTCGCGTAGAGGACGACGCCGTCGGCGTCCAGCCGCACCAGCCCGTCGCCGACGCGGGGCGACCCGCGCCGGTGGGTGCTGGGGGTGTCCTGGGAGGGGAAGCGGCCCTGGGCCACCATGCCCATGAGGACGTCGGCGCACGCCATGTACGTGAGCTCCAGCCGGCTCGGCATCCGCAGCGACACCGCCGTGGTGTGCCGCGAGAGCACCCCCACGCGGTGGCCCGCCCGCATGACGGGGGCCGTCGTCGTGCGGACGGCGGAGTCCTCGTCGTGCTCGGGGTCGCCCTCGGTGCAGACCTCCCGCGTGGCCCAGGCCTCGTCGACGAGCGGGCGCCGGCCCCGGGGGACCCGGCGGCCGACCTGGTCGTCGTAGTACGCCGTCGGGCCCGTCGACGGCCGGCAGTGGCCCACCGCCACCCAGTCCTGCCCGCCCTCCGCCGGCACCCAGAGCACGAGGTCGGCGAAGGCCAGGTCGGAGATCATCTGCCAGTCCCCCACGAGCAGCCGCAGCCACTCGGCGTCCGCCGGCCCGAGGTCGGTGTCGCGCCGCAGCAGGTCGCTCATGGTGGGCACGCCGCGACCCTACGGCGCCGCCGACGGGCGCCGTGCGCGGCTCAGGAGGGGCTCGAGCGCACCGCCCCGCGCAGCAGCCGCAAGGCCACCGACAGGGGTGCGAGGTCGCCCCGCTCGAGGCGTCGGACCTCGTCGAGAACCCGGCGCGCCTGCGCGAGCGGCGCCTCGTGCGCAGCCTCCCAGGCCGCGACCGCCGCGTCCGCGCGCTCGCGGGCGCCGTCGGCGGGCACCGGCGGGCCCTGCTCCCGCTCGTGCACGAGGGTGGCCCGCACGAGCGCGTCGAGCGCGGCGTAGAGGTCGTCGCGAACGGCCCCGCGGGCGAGGGTCTGCCAGCGGTCGGTGCGCGGCAGGGCGGTGATGAGCTCCAGCAGGTCGTCGACGCCGTAGCGCTCGGACAGGGCCGCGTGGACGTGCGCGACGTGCCCCACCGGCACCCCCAGCCCGGCTGCGGTCTCGGCGACGTCGAGCAGGACGTACTCGTGCAGCAGCCCCGCGACGTGACGGGCGAGCGGCTCGGGGAAGCCGTCCGCGACGTAGCCGGCGGCGACCTTCTCCAGCCGGGCCAGCTCCCCGCCGCGCACGAGGTCGGCCATGGCGCCGCGGAAGGGCGCCAGCACCGGCGCCGCGGCCTCGACCTCGGCGGCGACGTCGAGGGTCCCGCTGCGGTGGTGGACGTACCAGCGCACCCCGCGGTCGAGGAGCCGTCGCAGCTCCTGCGTGGCGCGGGACTGGGCCGCCGTCGGCACCTGGCCGTCGAGGGCCCGGACGGCGGCGTGCACCCCCCGCGTGTCGAAGACGTCGCGGGTCACGACGTAGGCCCGCACGACCGCGGCCGGGCTGGCGCCGGTCTCCTCGGTGGAGCGGAAGGCGAAGGTGATGCCGCCGCGGTTGACGACGTCGTTGACCAGGCACGTCGTCACGACCTGGCGCCGCAGCGGGTGCTCCTCCAGCCGGTCGCCGAAGCGCTCGACGACGGGAGCCGGGAAGTAGTGGCGCAGCACGCCCTGGGCCCAGGGCTCGTCGGGCACCCCGGAGGCCAGCAGGTCGGCCGACAACGTCGTCTTGGCGAGGGCGAGCAGGACGCTGGCCTCCGGCGTCGTCAGGCCAAGGCCGTCCTCGGCGCGGGCGGCGAAGCCCGCGTCGTCGGGGACCGCCTCCAGCGCCCGGTCGAGGTGGCCGTCCCGCTCCAGCGCCTGGACGAGCCGGTGGTGGACCGGCAGCAGACCCGGGGCCATGGCGCGGACGTCCCCCAGCACGGAGTTCTGCTCGTCGTTGTCGGTCAGGACGAGCCGGCCGACGTCCTCGGTCATCGACAGGAGCAGGTCGTCGCGCTCCTCCCGCCCCAGGTCGCCGGTCGCGACGACCTGGTCGAGCAGCACCTTGATGTTCACCTCGTGGTCGGAGCAGTCCACGCCGGCGGAGTTGTCGACGGCGTCGGTGTTCAGCGCCACGCCGTGCAGCGCAGCCTCGACCCGCCCGCGCTGGGTGAGCCCGAGGTTGCCGCCCTCGCCGACGACGAGGCAGCGCAGGTCGGCGCCGTTGACCCGCACGGCGTCGTTGGCCTTGTCGCCGGCGTCGGCGTGGCTCTCGGTGGAGGCCTTGACGTAGGTGCCGATGCCGCCGTTCCAGAGCAGGTCGACGGGGGCCTGCAGGACGGCGCGCACGAGCTCGGGCGGGGTCAGCGACGTCGTCGAGCCCGGCAGGCCGAGGGCGGCGCGCACCTGCGGGCTGATGGCCACCGACTTGGCCGTCCTCGGGACCACGGCGCCGCCCGGGGACAGCAGGGACCGGTCGTAGTCGTCCCAGGACGAGCGGGGCAGCGCGAAGACCCTGGCCCGCTCGGCCCAGGAGACGTCCGGGTCGGGGTCGGGGTCGAGGAAGACGTGCCGGTGGTCGAAGGCGGCCACCAGGCGCGTGCGCGTCGACAGGAGCATGCCGTTGCCGAAGACGTCGCCGCTCATGTCGCCGACGCCGACGCAGGTGAAGGGATCGGACTGCACGTCGCGGCCCAGCTCGGCGAAGTGGCGCCGCACGCTGACCCAGGCCCCGCGCGCGGTGATGCCCATGGCCTTGTGGTCGTAGCCGACCGAGCCGCCCGAGGCGAAGGCGTCGCCGAGCCAGAAGCCGTGGTCGGCGGCGACCGAGTTGGCGAGGTCGGAGAAGGTCGCCGTCCCCTTGTCGGCCGCGACGACGAGGTAGGGGTCGTCGCCGTCGTGGCGCACGACGCGCGGCGGCGGGACGACGGCGCGCTGCCCGCCCTCGCCGGGCGCCAGGTCGTCGGTGACGTCGAGCATCGCCGAGACGAAGGCCGCGTAGCACTCCCGGCCCTCCTCGGCGCGCTCCTCGCGGGAGACCGCCGGGGCCGGTGCCCCGGTCGTCGAGGACGCCAGCAGCTGCTTGGTGACGAAGCCGCCCTTGGCGCCGGTGGGGACGATGACGGCGTTCTTGACGACCTGGGCGCGCACGAGCCCCAGCACCTCGGTGCGGAAGTCCTCGCGCCGGTCGCTCCAGCGCAGCCCGCCGCGGGCGACGTCGCCGAAGCGCAGGTGCACGCCCTCCACCCGCGGGGAGCACACCCAGATCTCGTGCACCGGCCGGGGCTCGGGCAGCTCGGCGACGCGGCGGGGGTCGAGCTTGAGGGCCAGCACGTCCCCACGCACGTCCTCCCGCCAGGCGTTCGTGCGGGTCGTCGCCACCACGAGGGAGACCAGGGCGCGCAGCGTGCGGTCGGCGTCCAGGCCCTCGACCTCCCCGAGGCGCTCGCGCACGCGCGCCTCCAGCCGGGCCGCGTGCGCCGCCCGCGCGGGGCTGACGTCGGCGGGCAGGGCCTCGACGTCGACGCCGAGGTCGGCCAGCTCCTGCTCCCCGGGCTCGGCCGCGGTGGCGTCGGGGTCGAACCGGGCGGCGAAGAGGCCCAGCAGGTCGGCGACGAGGTCGGTGTGCGCCAGCAGGGTCCGCTCGACGTAGGTCTGGCTGAAGGGCAGCCCCGCCTGGCGCAGGTACTTGACGTAGCCGCGCAGCACCCGGACCTCGCGCCAGGTCAGCCCGGCGGCCAGGACCAGCCGGTCGAGGCCGTCGGACTCGGTGCGCCCGCGCCAGGCCTGCCAGAAGGCGTCCTCGAGCAGCTGCTCGGCGGTGCCCGGCGGCGCCCCGGCCTCCCACGCCCCCGGCGTGTACCGCAGGCCGAAGTCCAGGAGGAAGGCCTCGTCGAGGGGCCCGGCCGTCGCGGGCGTGGCGGCGTCGGCCGGGCCGTCGGCACCCACCGTGCCCCGAGGTGTCGCGGCGGGCACGCCCCGGCCGGCGCGATCGGTCTGCCGGCGGGTGCGGCCGCCGGGCTCCAGCCGGTAGGGGCGCTCGTCGACGACCTCGACGCCCAGGTTGGCGAGGACGGGCAGGACGCTCGTCAGCGGCAGCGGCGCGCGCCGCAGCAGCGAGAGGCGGTGCTCGCCGGGGCCGGCGCCTGGAGGGGTGCGCAGGTGCAGGACCGTGTCGGCCTCACCGGCCTCGACGCGGGCCAGCCGGGCCAGGTCGGCGACGGCGTCGGCGGCGGTGAAGTCCTCCTTGTACGCCTCGGGGAAGGCCCCGGCCCAGCGGCGCAGGCGGTGCGCGGCCTCCTCGGTGCCCAGCCGGTCGGAGAGGGCGACGACGAGGTCGTCCTCCCAGGTCCGCACGACCCGCGACAGCTCGTCCACCAGGCGGGAGGGCTCGACCTCGGCCAGCCCGCCGCCGGTCGGGGCGCGGACGACGAAGTGGATGCGCGAGAGCGGAGCGGCGGAGACCCACACGTCGTGCTCGACGCTGCGGGCCTCGAAGAGCCGGCGCAGGAGCTCGGCGACGCGCAGGCGGACGGCCGTGGTGTAGCGGTCGCGAGGCACGTAGACGAGCACGGAGACGTAGCGGCCCCAGGGGTCGGTCCGCAGGAAGGCGCTGGGGCCACGGCTGCTCTGCAGGCCGAGGACGGCGAGCGCCGTCGAGGCGAGGCCCGAGGTGGCGCCGAGGCGCAGCTCGGCCCGGGGGAAGGTCTCCAGCAGGGCCAGCAGGTCCCGGCCGGTGTGGCTGTCGGCGGGGGCCTCGGCCAGGGCGAGGACCTCGCGGACCTTCCGCTCGACGAGGGGCACCGCGAGCACCGACGCCCGCGCGGACGCCGGGCTGTAGACACCGACGACGCGCAGGTCACCAACCCGGACGCCGTCGGCGTCGTGCAGCGCCGCGACGACGTGGTCGACGAAGGTGCGACCGGCGACGGGCGAGCGGACGTCCCCGACGGCCAGGCGCAGCAGCTCCTCGGCCCGCAGGGGCGCTGCGAGCTCGGCGGGCAGGGAGTCCAGCGGCGGCTCCCCGGCGAGGCGCGGGGCGCCAGGGGCGAGCAGGCCCACGGACTCGGCGCCCGGCCCTGCCCCGGCGGCTCCCCCGGCTGGCGAGCCGGCGGGGACCACCCGGGCGCCGAGCACGACCAGGTTCTCCTCGGCCAGCCAGCGCAGGTAGGCGGCCGCCTCCTCGCCCGCCTCGCCCGCCGGCATCGCGTCGGCGGCCCGGGCCAGCAGCTCCAGCACCCGCGGCGTCCCCGCCGCGGCCGCGTGGACCTCGGCGACGACGTGGCGCAGGTCCCGCTCCAGCTCCTGCGCCTCGGCGGGCTCGACGCCCTCGACCTCGACGTGGATCCATGACGTGGGGGTGCCGCCGTCCGCCGGCCGCAGCACGGGGTGCACCAGGGTGGAGTAGCCCAGGTGCTGGCGGTCGAGCTCGGCGAGCACCGACCCGACGAGGTGGGGGACGTCGTCGGCGACGACCTCGACGACGGTCTCGAGGCCCCGCCAGCCCGCGCCGCCGGGCAGCACCCGCAGCGCCGTCGTCCCCGGCGCGCGCGAGCTGGCGAGCTCGGCGTGGCTGCGCACGGCGGCGGCCAGCTGCTCAGGGGACCGGTCGGCGAGCTCGACGAGCGGGGAGCGGCCCCAGTACTCGCGCAGCAGCTCGGCGAGCGGGCGACGCTCGCCGGGCGCGACCTCGAGCTCTGCGGGCCGCCCGCTGCCGTCGGAGGTCGGGCCGGAGGTCGGGCCGGCGGCCGGCCCGGCGGCGACCTCGGCGACCACCCGGTCGAGGAGCTCGGCCACCCGCCCGTCCACCCCGCCCCGCAGCATGGCGCGACCCTACCGAGGCGCCCCGCCGGGCCCCCGGCGTCGGTCGCTCGTGTCGGGGCACCCGGGCCCGGGCCCGGGCGCACGTGCCGGCCGGGGACGGGGGCCGGCGGGCCAGCGCCAGGCGCGGGTAGCGTCCGGCCCATGCGCGTGCACGCCGAGGTCCGCTACCCCGCCAGCGCCGACGCCGTCGCGGCGATGCTCGCCGACACCGCCTTCGTCGACGCCCGGGACGCCGCGACGCACGCCCTGGAGCACTCCAGCAGCGTCGAGGGCTCGGCCGACGGGGCCTTCGTCGTCCGCAGCTCGCGGGCGATGCCGACCGACGGCGCCCCGGCCGTCGCGCGCCGCTTCGTCGGCGACACGCTGGTGCTGGAGCAGACCGACGTCTGGTCCGAGCCCGCCGCCGACGGCTCCCGCACGGGCACCATGACGATCGAGGTGCCCGGAGCCCCCGTCGCGCTGCGCGCGAGCCTGCGGCTGGACGCGCAGCCGGACGGCTCGTCCGTCGAGACGATGGAGGGCGACCTCAAGGCCTCCGTCCCGCTCGTCGGCGGCGCCCTGGAGAAGGCCGCCGAGCCGCTCGTGCGCTCGGCCATCCGCAGCGAGGAGCGCGTCGGGCGGCAGTGGCTGGCCGAGCGGGCCGGGTGAGGCCCGGGGGCCGTGCCCGTCGGGACCGAGGGTCGCGGGCCAGGTGCGCCCCGGCGCCCCGCGGTGGTCGGTGCCGTGGGACCGACGGCCGCCGCCGTCAGCCCTGACCGGCGAGCGCAGCCAGCTCCGAGGCGTCGTACCAGAGCAGGTCGTGCTCCTCCGCCTCGTCGACGACGAAGCGGGCGTCCTCGTCCCCGGCGAGGGCGGCGGGCAGGGCGTCGGCCGCGGCGGCGACGGCGGCGGCGGCCTCGGGCTCGTCGCAGTGGGCGCTGACGACGGCGCGCAGCGGGACGGGCGGGGCCAGGGCGACGAGGCTCGGGGGCTCCTCGTCGAGAGGCCCCCCGAGGGCGGTGGCCGTGCCGTCGGGGACGTCGGCGGCGAGCACGAGCCGGCGTCGCGGCGCTCCCGGGTCGCCCGCCAGCAGCCCGAGGGCGTCGGTGGCGGCCTCCAGCAGCACCGAGAACTCCAGCTCCTCGTCGTCACCGCCGGAGTACCACTCCCGCAGGGCCGGTGTCACCGCCCGTGCGGCTCCGGCGGGCAGCTCTCCCGCGGCGGTCCAGGCGGCGAGCAGCGGCAGGGTGGCCGGGACGTAGACGCGCACCGGCTCATCCTGCCGTTCCCGCCGCGGCGGTGACGTCCACGAGCTCGGCGAGGGCCTCGGTGACGCACTCGGCGAGGACGTCGAGGTCCGGCACCCCGTCGCGGTCGGCGTTGAGGCCGAAGGTGACGGCACCGTCGTAGCTGTTGACGCCGACGGCCAGGCCCTGCCCGGCGGCGAGCGGGATCACCGGGTAGGAGGCGAGCAGGCGCACAGGCCCGACGTACAGCGGGTGCTGGGGCCCGGGGACGTCGGTGACGACGAGGTTGAAGACCCGGTGGGTGAGCGAGCCGGCGACGCGCACGCCGAGGGAGTGCAGCGTGGGCGGGGCGAAGCCGGCGAGCCCGGCGAGGTCGCGGGCGCCCACCCTGCGCCCCTCGGACCGCGAGCGGACCGCGAAGGCCACGCGCTGCAGCCGCACGACGGGGTCGGGCTCGCCGACGGGCAGGTCGACCAGCCGGCCCACGACCTCGGTGTCGGGCGGCAGCCCGTCGCGCCAGGACGACACGCCCACCTGCGCCTCGCCGCCGTCGGCCGCGACGCTGACCGGCACGAGGGTGCGCACGACCGCCGACGGCGCCACGTCCAGGCCCCGAGCGAGCATCCAGCCGCGCAGCGCCCCGGCGAGGACGGCGAGGACGACGTCGTGCAGGTCCGGGCGGGCGGGACGCCGGTCGGGGGCGAGCCGCGCGTCGGGGGTGCGCGCCCCCTCCTCGCCGCGGCGGCCGTGAGGCCGGGGCTCGCGGCGGCGCGGGGCGGCGTCGAGGGCGCGGCGCACGGCGCGGTAGTCCTCCAGGGCCGTGTCGACGACGGCGAAGCGGCGCTGCTCGCCGACCTCGACGTCCAGCGGGCCGCCCTGCGGCCCCGTGGCGTTGGAGGCGGCGCGGACCAGACCCGTCGCGGTGCCGGCTGCGCGCCGGGCGAGGGCGCGCAGGTCCCCCGCTCCCGCCCGCACGGTGTCGAGGACCAGCGGCGGGCGGCGGACGGCGTCGACGACGGCGCCGGTGACGAGCTCGACGAGCGAGGGCTCGGGCGCGGGCCGCCACGTCGTGCCGGGCGGCGGTCCGGCCGAGGGCGCGTCGTCCCAGAGCACGTGGCCGAGGTCGACGGCGGCGACGCCGTCGACCATCGCCTGGTGGGTCTTGGTGATGATCGCGAGACCCCCGCCCTCCAGCCCCTCGACGAGGTACACCTCCCACAGCGGCCGGGTGCGGTCCAGGCGCCGGGGCTGCACGCGGGCGACGAGCTCGGTGAGCTGCTCGCGCGTCCCGGGCCGTGGCAGGGCGGTCCGGCGCACGTGGAAGTCGAGGTCGAAGCGCTCGTCGTCGACCCACACGGGGTTCGCGAGGTGCCCGGGCACGGTGCGCACCCGCTGGCGGTAGCGCGGGATGTAGGCGACGCGCGCGCCGACCGAGCGGGCGAGCGCCTCGACGTCGAAGCCCTCGGGCGGCGGCTCCAGGACCATCACCGAGCCGACGTGCATGACCGTCGACCGTTCCTCCAGGTAGAGGAAGGAGGCGTCCAGCGGGCTGAGGCGATCGGGCACCTGGCTCCTCCTCACGGCGGCCGACAGGGCTGTCACCGCGCAGGCCACCAGCCTGCCTGACCCCGAGCCGGCCCGACCCCCGGCCGGGCCGACGACCGACGACCGGCCCGTCGCGCCGGCGACGCGCAGTTGCCGGGGGCCGGGCACCCAGAGGTCTGGTGAAGGTGCGGGACCTCGGGGACGCCAGGACGCCCAGAGGCGCCGCTAGCCGGTGCGGCGGCGGAGAGCGCGGGTGAGAGCGCCGCGGCGGCGGGTCGGCGCCGCGACCGAGGCGGCCGAGGCGCCCGAGGCGGACACCAGCGTCGCGGCCAGGTCGCGCAGCGCGGCGCGCGCCGGCGAGCGGGGCGCCGCCTCGACGAGCGTGCGGCCGGCCAGCAGGGCGGCGTCGAGCGCCGGACGGTCGTCGGGCACGACGACGACCTCGCGCGAGCCGGCGAAGCGCGCGAGCGCGTCCCGGACCCGCCGCTCGGGCGGGGAGCCGACGCTAGAGGTCCGGGCACGGGTGACCACGACACGCGGGCGGGACGCCGCGGGGACGGCCTCGGCGAGCTCGGCGAGCCCCCGGACGAGGCGCTGCAGCCCGATGGCGTCGGCCGCCCCGACGACGACGACCTCGTCGGCGGCCTCGAGCGTCAGGAGGGCGGCGCCGTTGCGGCGCGGCGCCGCCGTGTCGTAGCTGAGCTCCTCGTCGGACTCCAGCGGCGCGGCGAGGTCGACGACCACCCAGGCGGCGTCGGCCCGGGCGACGTCCCAGACCGTCTCCAGCGTGGCGGGCGAGACCTCCGGCCAGCGGCTCGCCCGTGAGATGCCCGAGAGCAGCCGCAACCGTGGGCAGACCTCGACGGCCAGGCGCCGCAGGGCGCGGACGTCGAGGGCCCCTGAGCCGGCGGCCCGGCAGGCGGCGGCCAGTCCTGGCGCCTCGTCGAGCACCCCGAGCACCTGCGCCAGGCTCGCGGCGTGGGTGTCGGCGTCGACGAGCAGCACCTGCTGGCCGGCCGCGGCGAGCTCGGCGGCGAGCCCGGACGCGACGGTGGTCCGCCCCGGTGCACCGGGCGGGCCCCAGACGGCGACGAGCCGGCCCGGAGGGCCCTCGCCGGGTGACGGCCGGGGCGCCAGCAGCGAGTGCTCCAGGCTCCCGGGCCCGTCGCCGAGGAGGTCATCCGCCGCGACGCGGTGGCCGGGGGCCGCCAGCGCGGCCGCCGGGTCGGCCAGGCCCGTGGCGGGCCGGCGGCCACCGGGGCCCGGCTCGTCGGGGGTGCCGCCGTCCTCGGCGCGACGGACGCCGTCGACCACCGAGGCGGCCGCGGCGGCGGTCCGCGCGTCGACCGCCTCGGCCACGAGCTGCTCCAGCCGGCCGACCGGCGCGTCGGCCGGCGCGAGCGCGGCGACGCCGAGCGCACGGAGCCTGGGCTCCTGCTCCCGCAGCGCCGCCGGGGCGGCCAGGCCGACGACGGCGACTCCCGCGGCCTCCAGCTGGGCCACGGCGGCGCGGTCGAGGCGGTAGGTGTCGGCCGACACGAGGGCCGCGGCCGCGCGCCCCGTCGACGCGGCGGCGAGCAGCTCGGCGAGGTCGGCGCAGCGACGCAGGACCACCAGCGAGCGCGACCCCTCCAGCGCGGCGACCAGCGGCGCCTCCCAGGCGCCCGTGACCGCGACGAGGACCCCCGTCTCAGCCACCCGCCTGCCCCTCCTCCTCCGCCGGTATCCCGCCGTCGGCCGGCGTGTCGTCGGCCGGCGAGCCGTCGGCCGGCGCGTCGGCTGCGGCGGTGCCGTCGGCTGTGCCGCCCTCGGCCGCGGTCGGCGCCGACGGCGGCACCGGCGGCTCGCCGCCGGGGGTGAGGACGAGCGCCACCCGCGCGTCGGCGGCCAGCGCGGCCAGGACGTCGGGCAGGTCGCCCGAGCCCACGAGCACCTGCACGGTCGTCGTCGCCATGCTCCCCAGGCCGCCGCCGTCGGCCTCGACCTCGGCGACGGGCGCGGAGACGACGACGCGCCGCGGGTCCAGCCGGGCACCCGGCTGCGTGGGGTCGACCTCGGTGACCCACACGTCGACCAGCGCGCCGGGCACGAGGGCGCTCGGCAGCGCACCCGTGACAGGGACGCCCACCGGCCGGACGCCGACCTCGTCGGCGGACCCGAGCGCCACCGCCGGGACGAGCTCGCCGGCGCCGACGGTGCGCAGCGCGACGAGGCCGTCGGCGGGCGCGGCGTCCGCGGCGACGTACGCCCCGGCCCCGGCCCCGCCCTCCACCCGGACCCGGACGACGGCCAGGTCGTCGGCGCCGACGGGCTCACCCGGCGTCAGCGCCTGCGCGGCGGCGTAGACGGGCACGGTCTGGTCGGCGGCCGCGACGACCCTGGCCCCGGCGACGACGGCCGCGAGGACGAGGAGGACGCCGACCGCCAGGCGGGGGTCGCGCCACGAGGGGACGGCGACGCGTCGGGCACGAGCCCCGCCGCGCAGCGGCGCGCCCCCCTGCGCCGCCGTGCTCCGGTCGGTCACCGCCACGGGACCCCCTGCTCTGGTGGGCGCCCGCGACGGCCGGGCCGTCACGGGGCGCCGCCCTCCTGGCGACGCTCCGCCGATGCTGCCAGCGCCGGCGGACGCCGCCGTCGAGTTGTCCACAGGGTCACCCGACCGGGCCGCGAGATCCACCGGACGCGTGCCACACTCCGCCCCGGCGAGGCCCGGAGCCGCCGGCCACCGACGACCCGAGGGAGGGGACGTGCCCGCTCGCTTCCTGCCGCTCGCGGACGTCGCGGAGATCCTGGCCATCTCCTCCGCCCAGGCCTACGCCCTCGTGCGCTCGGGGGAGCTGCCCGCCATCAAGGTCGGCGGTCGCGGGCAGTGGCGCGTCGAGACGAGCGAGCTGGAGGACTACATCCAGCGGATGTACTCCCAGACCCGCGCCCTCGTGGACCGCGGCGGGCTCGAGGCCGCGCCGGAGGTCGAGGCCGGCGGCGACGGCCTGCGCGCGGGGCCGGGCTGAGCCGGCCGCTCGCTCACGAGCTGCGGACGACGCGCAGCGCCGCGAGCGGGACGGCCCGCACCTCCAGGACTGCGCCCGCCCGGCGGGGCTCACCCGGTGGGTGGAGCGCCAGGTCGACGTGGTCGGCGGCGACCCGGTCGAGGGTCCCCGCGAGCTCGCCCGACGCCGGCCCGGCGGCCCCCGCGCCGTAGGAGGCACCGGCCACGTCGAGGCGGACCGGCGCACGGTCGCGGGCGAGGGCTCGCAGCGCCGTGCGCAGCGACAGCCGGCGCAGCACCTGACCGGCGGGCAGGGCCACGCGGCGCGTCAGGCCCCCGACGGAGGAGACGACCCCGAGCGGGACGAGGGCCTGCGAGCGGCCCGCGGCCGCCTGCTCGAGCAGGACGACCCAGTCGGGACCGACGTCCTCGACCCGACCGACGACGACACCGCCCCCCTGCAGGTGCAGCACGAGCGGCGCGCCCACGTGCGCGCGCACGCGGTCGGCGAGCCAGACGTCGGCCTGCTCGGCCCGCGTGCGGTCGGCGACCTCCGAGCGCAGCGCGGCCTCGGCCTCGGCCTCCAGCTGGGCCTCGAGATCCGCGAAGAGCCGCTCCCACCGCACCCGGGCACGGTACTCACCCGCGTCGCACGCCACCATCGAGTGCTCTTCGACAGCAAACGACATCAAACGTTGGTCATCGCGCCCCTGATGCTCTACACATGCCTCGTCGACACCAGACCGCCTCAGGGCGACGACCGAGGAGTGCCGCCGTGCCTCGACCTCGCAGCTCCCCGCACCACCGCAGCCGCCGCTGCTGCCCTGCTCGCCCCGCCCGCACCGCCGCCGGACCCGCCAGGTACGTCCTGGGGCGTGAGCCGCAGCACCCGTGCGACGGGGGCGTGCCCCCGCGCCGTCGGCGGCAGCCGACCCGGACGGCACACCCTGCGAGCGCACCGGCACCGGGCGGTCAGACCTGCGACGCGCGCTCCTCCCGGCGCCCGGGCACGGGGGCAGACCCGGTCCGCCCGGTGCGGTCCGGCAGCGACCGAGGGGCGCTGCTGCCGGTGCTGGTCGCCGCAGCCGCGCTGGCGCTGGGCGCGGTCGGCGTCCTCCTGCTGCACGTCGCCGCCGGCAGCCTCGTCGCGGCGGCCGCACCCACCGGGCGCCTCGACGACGCCGTCGCCGCCGGGGCCGCCGCGGCCGGTGGGCTGCTGGCGGCGGCGTGGGCGCTCGGCGGGCTCCTCGTGGCGCTCGGGCGGCTCGCGCCGGCGGCCTCGGCCACCGGCGTGCTGCTCCAGCACCTGGGGGCGCGGCTGCTGCCCGCCGTGCTCCGCGGCGTCCTCGTGGCCGCCCTGGGCGCCGCGCCGCTGGTCGCCGCCGGTCCGGCGTCGGCCGCGACGGTACCCCCGGCAGCCACCCAGGTGGAGCAGCACGGCGAGAGCGCCGTCCCCACCGACCTCCCGGTGACGACGCGGACGACACCCGAGGGCCTCACCGTCACCGGCGGCCCCGCTCCCGCTGCGCCCACCGCCGAGCCCGCCTCAAGCAGCGGCACCGACCTCGCCTCCGCGGGGACGACGACGGTCGCGGTCCCGGACGTCGCCTGGCGACCACCGTCACCCCCGCCGCTGCGCGACGCCGCGACGGCCGAGGCCGAGGCGCTGGTCGTGCCGGCACCCCGGGCGGACGCCGCCGAGGGCGGCCGTCAGGTCGTCGTCGTCCGGGGCGACACCCTCTGGGACATCGCGGCCCGGGCCCTGCCGCCGGGCGCCGACGACGCGGAGGTCGCCGCCGCGTGGCCCGCCTGGTACGAGACCAACAGGCACGTCATCGGTGACGACCCCGACCTCCTGCGGCCAGGACAGGTGCTCCTCGTCCCCACCTCGCAGGTGACCCGGTGAGCGCGACCACCACCGCCGCTCCGGCGAGCCCCCGCACGGCGGGCCCAGGCGCAGGCCAGGCGTGCGACGACAGGCGCGGCGGGGTCCACAGCCGAGAGGCACCGGCTCCCAGGACACCAGCCCGGCCCCCGGCGAAGACGCCCCCGACCGTGCCGACGACCCGGTCCGCGGCGACCAGGTCCGCGACGACCGGGACCCGCACGTCCAGGACCAGCACGACCGACGTCAGCGCGACTGGGGCCAGCACGACCGGGACAGCGCAGACGGTCAGCACGCCGTCCCCGCGCGCCCCCCGCCACGCCGGCCCGTCGGTGCCGTCGCGCGCCCGGCTGCTGCCGGTGCCCGGCCGCCTCCCCCCCGGCCTGCGGCCGGAGGAGATGTCGTCGGCCGGGCCCGGCCGGACCGGGCACCACGGGGGGCACCACGGGGGGCAGCACGGGGGGCACCACCCCGGGCAGCAGGTGCTTCACCTGCCCGGCGCCGGCGTCCCGGTGCGCCCACGGGGGTGGCCGCCGCTGGACGCCGAGCCAGAGGTGGCGCCCCGGGAGAGCGGTGACGACGAGCTCCCGGACCCGGCCGGCGTCTGCGGCGCGCTCGCCGGCGCCGTCGTCGAGGTGCTGTCGGGGCACCGGCCCGCGGCCCAGCTCGTGCGCTGGACGACGCTGGAGGTGCACGCCGAGCTGCAGCGGCGGGCCGGGCTGGCCGCGCGCCTGCGGCCGGGGCCCCCGCGGTGCCGCCCTGGTGCCGTCCCGGTGCGGCAGGGCCGGCCCGCGCACGTCCGCCGGGTCCGCGTGTGCCGCCCGGGCGACGGCGTCGTCGAGGCGAGCGCCGTCGTGGCCGACGGCGACCGGGTGCGCGCCGTCGCCCTGCGCCTGGAGGGGTGGGACCGGCGCTGGCGCGCCACCGCCGTCGAGGTGGGGTGAGGTCAGCCCTGCCGGCGCGCCGCCCGCCGCTGGGCCCGGTTGCCCTCGCCGGAGGGCTTGGTGCCGTCGGCGTTCTCGACCTGCCGCTCGACGCCGTCCTCGGTGTCCACCGACCCGGCGCTGTAGGCCAGGCGCTGCGGCGTCTGCGGCTGGTCGAGCCCCCGCGCCCTCAGCTGGGGCGCCGCGGCGGCCAGCCCGGCGCTGAGCGAGGGGTCGGACGCCGGCGCGGGCGGCGCCACCTGCACCTCGAGGTTGTAGAGGAAGCCGACCGACTCCTCCTTGATGGCGTCCATCATCGCGACGAAGAGCTGGTAGCCCTCGCGCTGGTACTCCACGAGGGGGTCCCGCTGGGCCATGGAGCGCAGCGAGATGCCCTCCTGCAGGTAGTCCATCTCGTAGAGGTGCTCGCGCCACTTGCGGTCGAGCACCGAGAGGACGACGCGGCGCTCCAGCTGGCGCATCGCCTCCTCGCCGAGCTGCTCCTCCCGCCGCTCGTAGGCCAGGCGGGCGTCGGAGAGCACCTCCTCCAGCAGGCTCTCGCGGGTGATGTGCTGCCGGCCGCCCGCCTGCTCCTCGAGGTCGTCCACCGACAGGCTGATCGGGTAGAGGGTCCCGAGCGCGGTGAGGAGCTGGTCGAGGTCCCAGTCCTCGGCGAAGCCGTCGGCCGTCGCCGCGGTGATGTAGCCCGAGACGACGTCGTCGCGGAAGTGGGTGACCTGCTCGTGCAGGTCCTCCCCCTCCAGGACGCGGCGCCGCTCGGCGTAGATGACCTGCCGCTGGCGGTTGAGGACGTCGTCGTACTTGAGGACGTTCTTGCGGATCTCGAAGTTGCGGGACTCCACCTGGCCCTGCGCGCTGGCGATGGCCCTCGTGACGACCTTCGACTCCAGCGGCATGTCCTCGGGGAAGCCCGTCCGGGCCATGAGGGACTCGGCCGCGCCGGAGTTGAACAGCCGCATGAGGTCGTCGCGCAGGGAGAGGTAGAAGCGCGACTCCCCCGGGTCGCCCTGGCGGCCCGAGCGCCCCCTCAGCTGGTTGTCGATGCGGCGGGACTCGTGCCGCTCGGTGCCGAGGACGTAGAGGCCGCCCAGCTCGGCGACCTCGTCGTGCCCGGTGGCGACGGCGGCCTCCGCCTCGGCGAGGACCTCGGGCCACAGCGCCTCGTACTGCTCGGCCTGCTCGGCCGGGTCCAGGCCCTTCTCCCGCATCTGGGCGACGGCCATGAACTCGGCGTTGCCGCCGAGCATGATGTCGGTGCCGCGCCCGGCCATGTTCGTCGCGACCGTCACGGCGCCCCTGCGCCCGGCCATCGCGACGATCGAGGCCTCCCGGGCGTGGTTCTTGGCGTTGAGCACCTCGTGCTTGACGCCCCTCTTGGCCAGCTGGGCCGACAGCCGCTCGCTCTTGCTCACCGACGTCGTCCCGACCAGCACCGGCTGGCCCTTCTCGTGCCGCTCGGCGATGTCCTCCACGACGGCGGCGAGCTTGCCCTCCTCGCTCTTGAACACGAGGTCGGAGCCGTCGACGCGCTGCATCGTCTGATTCGTGCGGATCGGGATGACCCCGAGCTTGTAGGTGCCCTGGAACTCGGCGGCCTCGGTGGTCGCCGTCCCCGTCATCCCCGAGAGCTTGTCGTAGAGGCGGAAGTAGTTCTGCAGCGTGATCGTCGCGAGCGTCTGGTTCTCGGCCTTGACCTCGACGCCCTCCTTGGCCTCGATGGCCTGGTGCATGCCCTCGCTGTAGCGGCGGCCGGAGAGGATGCGCCCGGTGTGCTCGTCGACGATCAGCACCTCGCCGTCGGTGACGACGTAGTCCTTGTCGCGGCGGAAGAGCTCCTTGGCCTTCACCGCGTTGTTGAGGTACCCGACGTAGGGCGTGTTGACCGAGTCGTAGAGGTTGTCGATCCCGAGGCGGTCCTCGACCTTCTCGATCCCGCTCTCCAGGACGCCGACGGTGCGCTTCTTCTCGTCCACCTCGTAGTCGACGTCGATGCTCAGCGTGCGGGCGACCTTGGCGAACTCGGCGTACCAGCGCGTCGCGTCGCCCTGCGCAGGGCCGGAGATGATGAGCGGCGTGCGGGCCTCGTCGATGAGGATGGAGTCCACCTCGTCGACGACGGCGAAGGCGTGCCCGCGCTGGACCCGCTCGCTGGCCTGCCACGCCATGTTGTCGCGCAGGTAGTCGAAGCCGAACTGGGTGTTCGTGCCGTAGGTGATGTCGCAGGCGTACTGCGCGCGGCGCTGCTCGGGGCGCATGCCGTCGGTGATGCAGCCCGTGGTGACGCCGAGGAAGCGGAACACCCGGCCCATGAGCTCGCTCTGGTAGGAGGCGAGGAAGTCGTTGACCGTGATGACGTGGACGCCCTCGCCGGTGAGCGCGTTGAGGTAGGCCGGCAGCGTCGCGACGAGGGTCTTGCCCTCGCCGGTCTTCATCTCGGCGATGTTGCCCTGGTGCAGGGCCGCCCCGCCCATGACCTGGACGTCGAAGTGCCGCTTGCCGATGCTGCGGCGTGCCGCCTCGCGGCAGTTGGCGAAGGCCTCGGGCAGCAGGTGGTCGATGTCCTCGCCCTCGGCGAGACGCTCGCGGAACCGGTCGGTCTCCTCGCGGATCTCGGCGTCGGTGAGCTTCTCGAAGTCCTCCTCGAGCGCGTTCACCTGCTCGGCGACGGCCTCCAGCTTGCGCAGGGCACGGCCCTCGCCGGCCCTCAGCAGCTTCTCGAGCATCCCCACGTGCGCGCTCCCTCTCGGCGTGGACCCATCTCCACGCCCGTCTCGTCCGGCCCGTCGTCGCCAGGCCCGTCGTCCGTCGGCCCCCGCAGGTCGGCCGTCATGCTACGCAGCGCGGCCGGGAAGTCCGTTGCGCGCCAGCGCTGCCGTCGGCGAGCCTGCCGGGATGGACCTGCCTGCGGCGCCGCCGGTGCTGGCCGTCCGCGAGGGCGTGCGGCTGCGTGCCTTCGGCGACGACGACGCCGGGCCGGTGGTCGCCATGGCCGCCGAGGAGGCCTTCACCCGCTGGACGAGCGTGCCGCTGGGGTACGGGCGCGAGGACGCCGAGGCCTTCATGCGGCGGGTGTCGGCGGGGTGGGCGCGCGGGCAGGACCTCACGTGGGCGCTGGAGGTGGACGGGCGGCTGGCCGGGAGCGTCAGCCTGCGGCCCGAGGCCGACGGGGGCGTCGGCCTCGGCTACGGCCTCGCGGCGGCGCACCGGGGCCGCGGCGTCATGTCGGCGGCGCTGCGGACCGTGCTGCCGTGGGCGGCCGCGCGCGGCGCCGCGGTGGTCCGCTGGCAGGCGCACGTGGGCAACTGGCCGAGCCGGCGCGTCGCGTGGGCGTGCGGCGTCGCCGTCGAGGGGACGGTGCGCCGCCGGGACGACCAGCGCGGGGAGCTGCGCGACTGCTGGGTCGGCACGTGGTGCCCCGGCGACCCGACGACGCCCGTGCAGCCGTGGCTGGAGGTCCCGCGGGTCGAGGTTCCCCTGGTCACCGGCGACGTCGTCCTGCGCCCGTGGGCCGACGAGGACGCCACCCGGGTCGTCGAGGCCTGCACCGACCCGACGACCCGCCGGTGGCTGCCCTCCCTGCCGGCCCCCTACGGCGTCGAGGAGGCCTCCGCCTACGTGGAGAGCACCCGCCTGGCGGCCGCTGAGGGGCGCGCGGTGGGCTGGTGCGCGGCCGACGCCCGCTCGGGCGCGGCGCTGGCGTCGCTGCAGGTCTTCGGGCTCGAGGGCAGCCGCCCGGCCGAGATCGGGTACTGGGCGCACCCCGACGCGCGCGGGCGCGGCGTCGTCACGACGGCGGTCCGGGCGGCCGCCCGCCACGCCCTGCTGCCGACCGACGTCGGCGGCCTGGGCCTGCCCGCGGTGCTGGTGCGCGCCGAGCCGGCGAACGTCGCGAGCGTCGCCGTCGCCCGGCGCGCCGGCCTCGCCCCCGCTGGGTGGGACCTCGCGCCGGCTGGGCCGTCCGGCGCCCCGGGTGGCGGCCCGGGTGGCGGCCCGGGTGGCTGCGGGAGCAGGCCTCGGCCGCCCGTGCGGCTGGACCGCTTCCTCCTCACCGCCGACGACCTCGCGACGACGCCGCCGTCCTGACGCGGCAGGAGCTCCTGCGCGTCGGCCCCGGGGGTCCGCGCCCGGCGCACGACGACGGCGCACCGGCCCGCAGAGCCCGCGCTCGGCGAACGGGCGCTCAGGTGCGGGCGAGCTCCTCGGCGAGGCGGGGCGCGAGGTCGCCCCGGCCGGTGAGGGTGACGTCGTCGAGCCCGAGCCACCCAGCCATCAGACGCAGCTCGGCGGCCAGCGCTGCCGGTGCGTGCTCCGGCGCCGTGGGCTCGGCCCAGGCCGCCTGGACGCGCAGCAGGCCGGCGGCCCGGTCGGCCTTCAGGTCGACGCGGGCGACCAGTGCGTCGTCGAGGAGGAACGGCAGCACGTAGTAGCCGTGCAGGCGCTGGGCGGCGGGCACGTAGATCTCCAGCCGCAGGCGCATGCCGAACAGCTGCTCGGTGCGGGTGCGCTCGAAGACCATCGAGTCGAAGGGCGACAGCAGCGCCCGGGCGGAGGCGGCGCGCGGGAAGGTCGCGTCGGCGTGCAGGTAGGCCGGCCGGGCCCACCCGCGCACGGTGACGGGCGCGAGGCGGCCCTCCTCGACGAGCGCGGCGACGGCGGCGCGGGAGAGGTCCGGCGGCAGCCGGAAGTAGTCGCGCAGCTCGGGCTCGGTGGCGACGCCGAGCGCGCGTCCGGCGACGTCGACCAGCCCGCGCAGCGCCTCCTCCGGCGGTGGGGTCGGCGCCCGGGCGACCTCGGGCGGCAGCACCCGGGAGGGCAGGTCGTAGACCCGCTCGAACTGGGCCGTGCGGCCGGCGGCGGACAGGTCGCCGGACCAGAAGAGCATCTCGGCGGTGGCCTTGACGTCGCGCGCGGGCCCGGCGAGCACCTCCGGCGTGAGCGCCGTCATCCACGAGCCGGCCGGGCTGCGCGGGACACCGGGGTGCAGGCGGGCGGTGAGCTGCGCCGCCGTGGCCGCCCCGCCCGCCGAGACGACGGCCAGGACCTCGGCCGGCAGCTGCGGCCGCTCCGCCAGGACGCGCCGGTACCGCTGCCACGCCTGGTCGGCGGCGCCCGCCATCCGCCAGCGCAGCAGCCGGTGGGTGGCCGGCGGCACGAGGCTCGCCTCGTGGGCCCAGTACTCCACGAGCCGGCGGGGGCGCTCCTCGCGCGCGCGCCGCAGCAGCTCGTCGTCGTAGGGCCCGAGCCGGCTGAAGAAGGGCAGCCGGTGGGTGCGCGCCAGCACCGTGACGGAGTCGAGCTGGACGACGCCGAGGCGGTCGACGACGCGCTGCAGCGAGCGCATGGTCGGCGGCCCCGTCGGGCGCGGGCCGGCGAGGCCCTGGGCCGCCAGCGCGCTCCGGCGGGCCTGCGCGGCGGTGAGGACCTCCCGGCGGGGCCCGCGCCGACGTCCGCGGGCGGCAGGCGGCGAGCCGCTGCCGGACGCCACCACGGCGCGGACGGTAGCGCGGCGGCGCCGACGACCTCGCCCCGGACCCGCTGGCGCTAGGAGTCCTCGGGCTCGACGAGCCGCGCGCGGACGGCGTACATGGCCGCCTCCATGCGCGAGTGCAGCTGCAGCTTCTCGAGGATGTTGCGGACGTGGTTCTTCACGGTGTTGTCCGAGATCCACAGCTCGCCGGCGATGTCACGGTTGCTCATGCCGCGGGCGACCAGGCGCAGGACCTCCAGCTCGCGGGCGGTCAGCCGCGGCGCCGGGACCGCCGGCGCCTCGACCCGCTCGGCCTCGTGCCTGGTCAGGGCGGCGAACTCGGAGATGAGGTGGCTGGCCATCGCGGGGCTGAGCAGCGACTGGCCGCCGTGGACGGCGCGCAGCCCGGCGGCCACCTCCTCGCCCGGGACGTCCTTGAGCACGTACCCGACGGCCCCCGCCCGGACCGCGCTGAAGAGGTCCTCCTCCTCGTCGCTCATCGTCAGCATGACGATGCGGGTGCTGGGCACGCTCGCGCGGATGGCGGCGCACGCCTCGATCCCGGTGCTCTTCGGCATGCGCACGTCCATGAGCACGACGTCGGGCAGCAGCTCCTCGGCGCGGGCGACCGCCTCGGCGCCGTCGCTGGCCTCCCCCACGATGCGGATGTCGTCCTCCAGCTCGAGGACGCGCTCGAGCCCCTTGCGGTAGAGGACGTGGTCGTCGACGACGAGCACCCGGATGAGCGCGGCGTCGGTCGAGGTCTCCGGCCGCTCGGCGGCCGGCGGGAAGCCAGCGGCCCCGTCCCCAACGACCCCGTCCCTCGCGCCCCCGTCCCTCGCGGCCCCGTCCCCGGCGATCCCGTCCAGGCCGTCTGCGACCACTGCCCGCGCCTCGACGACGACGGCCCCGCCGTCGGCCCGCTCGCCGGCACCACCATGTCCTGCCACGTGGGTCCTCCCTCACGCCCCCGTCGGGGAAGACCCCGAGACCAGGGAGGAGCCTGCCCGCTCGGGCGCCGGATGTCCGCACGTCCCACATCACGAATCCGCCACGACGAGGTGTCGGGGCCAGGAGCAGCGAGGAAGAGCAGACGACGAGAGGGGGACGAGATGGACCGCAGACCCCGACGGGACCACGGCCGCGTGCCGGCCGTGGTCCCGCCGTGCCTGCGCGGGCGACGCGCGCTACGCCCCCACGCGGGCCGGCTCGAGCGGGGCCGCGCCGGCCGGGGCGGGAGCGGGCTCGACGGCCTCCTCCAGGCGGATGACCCCGTAGCTCCAGCCGCGACGGCGGTAGACGAGGCTCACGGCCCCCGAGGACCGGCAGAGGAAGAGGTAGAAGTCGTGGCCCAGCGCCTCCATCTGCGCCAGGGCCTCGTCGACGCTCATGGGGTGGGCGAGGTGGGTCTTCTCCCGGATCCGGACCGGGGAGGCGCCCAGCGCCTCGGCCAGGCCGTGCTCGTCGGGGTCCTCGCCCGCCACCAGGCCACCCACCTCGACGTCGTCGTCGAGAGCCGTCGACGCCGGGGCCGGCTCACGGACCGGCACGGCCGCCAGCACGGCCTCGGGGTCCTGCACCGCCATGCTGCGCACCGACGTCGGGGTCTGGCGCCCGTGGTGGACCTTGCGCCGGTCCCGCAGGCGTCGCAGCCGCTCCAGCAGCTTCTCCTCGGCGAGGTCGAGGGCGCCGTGGGCGTCGTCGGCGCAGGCCTCGGCGCGGACGACCTCGCGCCGGTGGCGCAGCGTCAGCTCGACACGCTCGCAGCTCTGCGGCTGGCGCGGGTTCTCCTCGTGGCTGATCACGACGTCGAGCCGGTCGGCCTTCGGGGCCACCTGCTCCACCTTGGCGAGCTTGTCCTCCAGGTGGCGCCGGAAGCGCTCGGGGACGGTGGTGTGACGGGTCGTGAGCGTGATCTCCATGGATCCTCCTGCGGTGGGGGACGGTGCACCGACACGCCGGCGGGCTCAGCCCTGCCCGGCGGTCGCCAGAGCGGTCACCACCACCTCCCCCGGCCGCGGGGGCCCGGCGTCGTCGCCGGGGGGAGGTGGTGCGCGGGCGACGAGAAGCCCCCGCGAGGGGCTCGCTGCGTCCACCGGCGCACCACCATGACCGGACGCTAGCCGCCGCGGGCCCGGCACGACAGCCCCGACGACCGATCGACGCAGAGTCACTCGATCTGACGGTGCGTACCAAGCGTGCTTGTCGTCCGACGACGCGGCGGCGGCGTGGCGAGGACGACGACCCCGCCGCGGACGTCGCTGCCGCGGCGGGCGAGGACGGCCGCCGCTGCCGCGAGCGTCGAGCCCGTCGTCACGACGTCGTCGACGAGCAGGCACACCGGCGGCGGGCGCCCCACCAGGCGCACGGCACCTGCCCGCGCCGCCGCCCGGGCGGAGGCGCTGCGACCCACCTGGTCCCCCGCCCCCGCGCGCAGGGCCAGCACCGGCGCCACGCCGGCCGCGACCCCGCAGGCACGCAGGACGCGGGCCCAGCGACGCGCCAGGTCGGCCACGAGGTCCCCTCCCCTGGCCCGGACCGCGCCCGCGCGCGAGGGCAGGGGGACCAGCGCGAGCGGCGGCCCGCCGCTCGGCCGCTGCCCCACGGCGGGGCTTCCCGCCCGGCGCAGCGCGTCGGCGAGCAGCGGGGCGAGGTCGTGACGCCCCCGCTCCTTCCACGCCAGCAGCAGCCGGCGGGCCGGACCGTCGTAGGCGGCCGCGGCACGCACCGGCAGGCCCGCCGCCGCGGGTGCGGCGACCAGCGGCGCCGGACCGAGCAGCGCGCGCCGGCACGGCGGGCACACCGCGACGTCGACCCGGCCGCAGCCCGGGCAGGAGACCGGCCAGACCGTCCCGGCCAGGGCCACCAGCGCCCGCACGAGCGGGCCGGGTGGAGCGGCGCGGCGAGCGGCGGTGACCATGGCGTCAGGGTGGCGTCGCCGGCCGGCCGCCCGGCTCCGCCGGTCCCCTCCTGTGGAGAGGTACCGCCGGGTGGCGCCTGTGCGCTCAGCCCGGGTAGCTCGGGTCGGTGGCGCTCTCCGAGCCGGGTCGCAGCACCCAGGCCCGCCCCGAGCGGGCGAGCACGCCGCCGCCGGGAGCGTCGAGCAGCACCGAGGCCGCACCGGTGGCGGCGGTGAGTCGCTGCGCGCCCTCGGGAGCGACCAGGCTGCGCACCCGCGAGCCGTCGACCCGCGCCAGGACCAGCCGGCGGCCTGCGCCGTCCTCCGCGTCAGCGAGGAGCGCCAGCTCCGTCGCGTCGACCCACGCGACGTCGCTGGCCCCGGCGAGGTCGGGCACGGGCGGCGCCGTCGGCACGTCGAGCCGCTCGGGGACGCCGTCGGCGGAGCGCACGACGCCCGCGACGTCGAGGTGGGAGCGACCCTCCTCGTCGGTGGACACGACGGCGGCCCGGGCGCCGTCGCGGGAGACCCGGACGGCCAGGACCCGACGGCCCTCCAGCCACGGCGCCGCGACCCGCACGAGGCCACCTCCGTCGTCGACGGCCAGGAGCTGCCCGCGGGCCCGGGCGGGTGAGGTCCACACCCAGCCGAGCCGGTCGACGCTCGGGGGCACGAGGTCGGCTCCCGACAGGACGCTGCGCAGCGTCGGCGCCTGCTCGTCGTCCTCCTGCGGGCGGCCGACGAGCAGCTGGCTGCGCTGCTGGACGAGGACGGCGACGAGGCCGTCGACGCCGACCGCCGGGTCGCTGGGCAGCCGGGTGGAGACGTCCGGCAACCCGGGCACCACCTCGGCGCCGTCGCCGTCGAGCCGCGCCAGCTGCCCGCCGGCCAGGACGAGCGGGGACCCTCCGAGGAGGGGGTCGTCGAGCAGGGCCGGCTCCCGGGCGGGTACGTCGAGGGCGCCGCCACCGGCGGAGAGCTGCACGCCGACGACCCCGGGGACGTCCCTGAGCGTCGCGGCCAGCTGCGCCTGCATGAGCACGCGCTGGGAGGGCGAGGTCTGGCGGGCCGCGTCGCTGAGGTCGACGACGGCGCGCCCGCCCGCGTCCAGCGGGACCGCCGGCGGCCGGCTGGAGAGCACGGCGCCGGGCGGGAAGGCCGTCGTGACGGCGTCGGCGAGCCAAGGCGACGGCCCCGCCAGCAGCTCGGAGACGAGCAGCGTGGCGCTCGGCGTGCGGCCGGGGAACCACCGGACCTCCGGCACGAGCGCCTCGGAGCCCGGGCTCAGCCACTGCAGCTCGAAGGGCACGTAGATCTGGTTGAAGAGGTCTCGCCCGAGCACCACCTCGTCCGGCGGGTCGTCGATGCGCCACGACCCCTGGACGCGGACGAGCTCCAGCTCCAGGTCGTACGTCGCGCCGCTGCCGGCGCTCGTCCAGCGGCCGTGCGCGTCGACGACCCCCGCCAGCGGCGCGCTGACGCCCACGGTGCGTCGCGTGCCGGGCAGGGGCGTCGCCGCGACGGCGCCGGCAGCGTCCGCCGGCGGGCCCTCGACGGCGGCGCCGCCCGCGGCCACCACCACCACCTGGGTGGTCGGCCGCCAGGACGCCGCCGCCTCCTCGCTCAGGTAGGCGCGGGCCACCGAGTAGTCGTCGTCGAAGCCGGCGGAGGCGCGCAGGAACCCCTCGACGACCCCCTCCGGCGAGGCACCGGGGCGCGGCCCCTCGACGACGAAGCGCGGCGCGGGGTCGGCCGCCGGCGCCGGGCCCTCGGCGACCGGGCCGGAGCGCGGCAGGTCGACGCAGCCGGCGAGCAGGAGGAGGAGCGGCAGGGCCAGGACGAGCACGCCTCGCCCCCCGGCCCCTCGCCTCCCGGCCCCTCGCTTCCCGGCCTCTCGCCCGGCGTCAGCCACGGCTGCTGGGCTCCGGCGGCGCGACGACCGGCAGGGCCGCGCTCGCGATCGCGTCGGCGGCGGCCTCGGTGCCCGCGTCGCCCCACGCGTCGGGCGAGCCCGCGGCCGACGGCACGAGGACGACGCCCGGCAGGGGCGCGACGAGGACGCTGGGGGCGCTCGGGTCGTCCACGGCGACGGCGGGCACCAGGTCGTCCGGCATCGGCAACGGCGACATCCCGGGCGCCGCGCCGGCGGTGCGCGGCAGCAGCAGCCGGAAGGCGGCCCCCTCGCCGGGGCGACCGACGACCTCCAGGCGTCCGCCGTGCAGCCGCGCGTCCTCGGAGGCGATGGACAGCCCGAGCCCGCTGCCCCCCGTGGTGCGCGCCCGCGCCGGGTCGGCCCGCCAGAACCGGTCGAAGACCCGCTCGGCGTCCTGCGGCCGCAGCCCGACCCCGTGGTCGCGCACGAGCACGGCCACGGAGGCCTCGTCCGCCGCGAGGGTCACCTGCACGGGCCGGCCCTCGGCGTGCTCGACGGCGTTGAGCACGAGGTTGCGCACGACGCGCTCCACCCGCGTCGCCTCCACCTCGGCCGTCACCGGCTCGGCGGGCAGGCGGACGCCGACGTGCACGCCCTGGGCGTCGGCGACCGGCTCGGCGTGCTCGACGACACGGGCCACGAGCGCGGCGAGGTCCACCGGCTCGGGCTCGACCGCCGCGGCGCCGGCGTCGAAGCGGCTCATCTCCAGCAGGTCGGCGAGCAGCGCCTCGAAGCGGTCGAGCTGGGTGACGAGCAGCTCGGCGGAGCGGCGCGCCGCGGGGTCCAGGTCCTCGCGTGCCTCGTGGAGCACCTCACCGGCCATGCGCATCGTCGTCAGCGGCGTCCGCAGCTCGTGGCTGACGTCGGAGACGAAGCGCTGCTGCAGGCGCGACAGCTCGGCGAGCTGGGTGATCTGGCGCTGCAGCGAGGTGGCCATCTCGTTGAACGTGCGGCCCAGCAGCGCGAGGTCGTCCTCGCCGCGGACGTCGAGCCGCTGGTCGAGCTCGCCGGCCGACAGCCTCGACGCCGCCGCCGCGGCGGCCCGCACCGGCCGGACGACCAGGCGCGTGACGACGGAGACGACGCCGCCGAGCAGCAGGACGAGCAGCAGCCCTCCGACCGCGAGGACGCGCTGGACGCCGTCGAGCGTCGCCTGCTCGCGCTGCAGGTCGACGACGAAGTAGAGCTCGTAGGAGCCGGCGAGGCCGAGGTCGACGCGCTGGCCGACGGCGATGGCGGGCACCGTCGTGCTGCCGGCGGGCAGGGCGACGGCGGCCGCCTGCTGCCGTGGCTGGTTGGCGACCCTGTCGCGCAGCGCGGGGGTCAGCAGGGTGGGCGAGAGCCCGGCGCTCACCAGACCGCTGATCGTCGCCGGGGCCTGGTTGCCCCGCGAGCGGAGCAGCATGAAGCCCTGGGAGGACTCCCCGCCGACGGCCTCCAGCTGCTCCCGGTTGTCGTTGACGAACTGCTGCAGCTCGGTGACGGTCGGGACGTCGGCCGCCTCCAGCCGGTCCTGGAACGCGCGGGCGCCATCGCTCGCCTCGAAGAAGGCCTGGTCCTGCCGGGCGTCGAAGAGCCGCTCGGCGATGGCGCCGGCGAGGAAGCCGCCGACGACGAGCATCGTCAGGGCGCTGAGGGTCACCGTGAGGCCGACGACGCGCAGCTGCAGCGAGCGACGCCACCGCTGCGCCGCCGCCCTGCGCGCCCGGCGGGCGACCGTGGCGGCGCCCCCCTGCGCCACCGCGCTCAGCCCGCGGCGCTCGACGGAGTCGCGGCGCTCGTGCCCTCGACCTCAGAGCCGTCGCCGCTCCCCCCGGCGTCCCCCCCGGCGTCGGCCTCGGGGGTGCTGCCGGCCCGGTAGCCGACGCCCCGGACGGTGAGGACCACCTCGGGGTGCTCGGGGTCGTGCTCGATCTTGCTGCGCAGGCGCTGGACGTGGACGTTGACCAGGCGGGTGTCGGCCTGGTGCCGGTAGCCCCAGACCTGCTCCAGGAGCACCTCGCGGGTGAAGACCTGCCACGGCTTGCGCGCCAGCGCGGCCAGCAGGTCGAACTCCAGCGGCGTCAGGGCGATCGTCTGGCCGCCCCGGGTGACGGTGTGCCCGGCGACGTCGATGACGAGGTCGCCGGCCCGCAGCGTCTCCGGGGTGGCGTCCTCCGAGCGCCGCAGCCGGGCCCGCACCCGGGCCACGAGCTCCTTCGGCTTGAACGGCTTGGGCACGTAGTCGTCGGCCCCGGACTCCAGGCCCGCGACGACGTCGGTGGTGTCGCTGCGCGCCGTCAGCATGACGATCGGCACGTCCGACTCGGCCCGGATGCGCCGGCAGACCTCGATGCCGTCGACCCCCGGCAGCATGAGGTCGAGCAGCACCAGGTCGGGCTTGCTCTCCCGGAAGGTCACGAGGGCCTCCGAGCCGTCGGCGCAGAAGGTGGGCGTGATGCCCTCCCCCCGCAGCACGATCCCGATCATCTCGGCGAGCGCGGTGTCGTCGTCGACCACGAGGACGCGTTGGGTCATGGCCTCATGGTCGCACCGCCGCACGCCAGCCCGGCGGCGACGTGCCGTCGACGGACGCAGGGCAGTCACGCGCCGTGGGGACCGTGACGGTGCGTCCGGTGGCATGCTGCCAGGGCGCGACGGCGCGTCCCCGACGCCATCGACCTCTGAAGGACTGGCCCAGCATGAGCACGACGACCCGAACGAGCGAGACGACCGGCGACGCCGCACCCGCGGGCGTCGAGGCCACCGACGCGGAGGTGGCCGCGACCGCCAGGGCCTCCGGCGACCGGCGCCCGCGGCTGTCCGTCGTCGGCACGGGCTACCTCGGCGCGACGCACGCGGCGGCGATGGCCGAGCTGGGCTTCGAGGTCGTGGGCGTGGACGTCGACCCGGCCAAGGTCGCGGCGCTCTCGGCCGGCAAGGTCCCCTTCTACGAGCCGGGGCTGCCCGAGCTGCTGCTGCGCGGCGTCGAGTCCGGCCGCCTGCGGTTCACGACCGACCTCGCTGAGGCGGCGGCCTTCGCCGACGTCCACTTCGTCTGCGTCGGCACCCCCCAGCGCCCCGGCTCCAACGGCGCCGACCTGCGGTACGTCGAGGCGGCCTTCGAGGGGCTCGCGCGCCACCTGACCCACGACGCCCTGCTCGTCGGCAAGTCCACCGTGCCGGTCGGCACGGCGGCGCGGATGGCCCAGCGCGTAAGCGAGACGGCGCCGGCCGGGCTGCGGGTGGAGCTCGCGTGGAACCCCGAGTTCCTGCGCGAGGGCAAGGCGGTGGAGGACACGCTGCGGCCGGACCGCGTCGTCGTCGGCGGTACCTCGGCGTGGGGCGAGGACCTGCTGCGCCAGGTCTACGCCTCCTCGGTCGAGGCCGGCACGCCGTTCATCACGACCGACCTGCCGACCGCCGAGCTCGTCAAGGTCTCCGCCAACGCCTTCCTCGCCACGAAGATCAGCTTCATCAACGCCATCGCGCAGGTCTGCGACAAGGCCGGCGCCGACGTGACCCAGCTGGCGGACGCCCTCGGGCACGACGTCCGGATCGGGCGCGGCTTCCTCAACGCCGGGCTCGGCTTCGGGGGCGGCTGCCTGCCCAAGGACATCCGTGCCCTCATGCACCGTGCCGGCGAGCTGGGCGCCGACTCCCTCGTCGCCTTCATGCAGGACGTCGACGAGATCAACATGCGCCAGCGCCAGCGCGTCATCGACATGGCGGTGCAGACGTGCGGCGGCAGCGTCCTCAACCGCCGCGTCGGGGTGCTCGGCGCGGCCTTCAAGCCCGACACCGACGACGTGCGCGACTCCCCCGCCCTCAACGTCGCGGCCGGCCTGCACCTGCGGGGCGCCCAGGTGCTCGTCTACGACCCCGAGGCCGGTGAGACGAGCCGCCGGATCTTCCCCTCCCTCGGCTACGCCACCTCGACCGAGGAGGCGGTGGCCGACGCCGACGTGGTCCTGGTGCTCACCGAGTGGCCGCACTTCCGCGGGGCGGACCCGGTGGCGCTGGCCGGGCTCGCGGCCGCGCGGCCGACCGTCATCGACGCCCGCAACTGCCTGCCCGCGCAGGCCTGGCGCGACGCGGGTTGGACCTACCGGGGGCTCGGGACGTCGAGCTGAGGGGACGTCGAGCTGAGGGGATGTCGACCTCTGACCGGCGGCGGTCCTCGCCGGACGCCGCGATGCAGGTCGTCGTCCACGAGGACCGGCCGGCCCAGCTCGTGGGTGCCCGGCTCGCCGTCGCGAGCCTGCTCCGGCAGGTCCCGACCGCCGACGTGCTGCTCTGGTCGCCGGGAGCGGGGGCCGACCTGGCGGCGTGGTGCGCGGCGCGCCCGCGGGTGAGGCTGGACGCCTCGTCGTTGCCGGCGCGGGGGTGGGACGTCAAGCCCGCCGTCCTGCTGGCGCTGCTGGAGCAGCACGAGCAGGCGCTCTGGGTCGACAGCGACGTCCTCGTGTGGGGCGACCTCGCGGCGCGGCTGGCGCAGGTGCCGCCCTCGGCGCTCGTCGTGGCGGGCGAGACGCCCCTCGGGCAGGCGCTCGGCGGCAGCCACCGCACCCGCGCCTGGGGCCTGGAGGTGGGCCGTCCGCTGCCCACGACGGCCAACACGGGAGTCGTGCGCGTGCACCGGGGCCACCGCCCGCTGCTCGAGGCCTGGCGCGACCTTCTCGCCGACGAGCGCTACCGGGGCGCGCAGTCGAGCCCCTGGCAGGAGCGGCCCCTGCACCTGCTGGGCGACCAGGAGGTGCTGACGGCGCTCCTCGGCTCCGCGGAGTTCGCCTCCCTCGAGGTCGAGGTGCTCCGGCAGGGCCGCGACGTCGCGCAGTGCTTCGGGCCCGCGGGGTGGCTGCCCGCCGACCGCCTGGCGTGCGTGCGCCGCGGCGCCCCACCCGTCCTCGTGCACGCCATGGGCCACCGCAAGCCCTACGCGCCCGGACGCCCCGCGACGAGCCGGTCCGGCCGGCTCCGCGCCCGGTACGAGGGGCTGCACCACCGCCTCGGGCCCTACGGCGCGCTCGCGGCCGCGCTCGCCCCCGCCGCCCTCGCCCCCGTCGACGATCGGCTGCCGTGGGCGCGCGGCACCCGCGGCTGGAGGGCGGCCTGCCTGCGCGAGCTGCCGCTGGCCGTTCTGGACCTCTCGGCGCGCCGGTTGCGTGCCCTCCTCGGCGCCGGGCGCCTCACCGTCGACGGGGCCACCTGACCCGTACCAGTCTCGGGTCGTCGCCCCACGCGGGGCCAGGCTCTGCCAGCCTGGCGCCGACGGCTCGTCGCGGACGGTGACGAGCCGAGGTCCTCGGCCGGGGGTTGACGTGGTCATGCGCACGCCCAGCCCCGGTCGGCTCGTCCGGGACAGGACGCTGGACGTGGCCAAGGGCGCCGCGATGCTCAGCGTGGTCGTCTACCACTCGCTGCTCTTCGCCGAGGCGCTGGAGATCTACTCGCTGCCGTGGGCGATGGCCGTCGGCGCCCTGCGCCTCGTGCCGCTGCCCGTCTTCCTCGTCGTCGCGGGCCTGGTGGCGCGTCGGACGCTCGCCGACCGTGGGCTCCTGCGCCGGCGGCTGCGCCAGCTCGCCGTCGTGTACCTCGTCGCCACCGTCGGCTACGTCGGCCTCTTCTCGCTGGTGGACTTCCCGCGGGCCTCCGAGACCGGCTTCGGCAGCCTGGGCGGCCTGCTGCGCGAGCTCGTGCTGCCCGAGGGGTACCTCTGGTTCCTCCACGCGCTGCTCCTGGCGCTCGTGGTCACCGCCCTCACCCGGCGCCTGCCGGCCGCCGTCGCCCTCGGCGGGACGCTGCTGGTCTCGACGGCCTTCTCGAGCGGCTGGGTGGGCACGCCGAGCGACCGCGTCGACGAGGCCTTCGCCTACCTGCCCGCCTTCGTGCTGGGTGCCCGGTACCCGGCGCTCGTCACCGCCCTGACGGGGTCGGCGACGACACGCGGGCTCCGGTCGGCCCGGCTCGGGCTCGCCGTCGGCTTCGTCGCCCTCACCGTCGCCAACGGGCTCCTGCTCGTGCTCGGACCCCTGGGCCACCTGAGCGACCTCGAGCGGCTCCCCGGGCTCGGGGTCGTGATGCTGGCCCTGTCGGCCGGCGCCGGGCTCGTGGCCGCACGGGGCCTCCGCCTCGGCCCGCTCGGGCGCCCGCTGGCCTGGCTCGGACGCTCGACGCTCGTCGTCTACCTGCTGCACGAGGTGGTCCTCGCGCTGGTCGTCGTCCTCGCGAGGCCGGTCCTGCTGGCGGTGCCCCAGCCCTGGCACCCCCTCGTCGGGCCGGCCCTCGCCGTCGTCGGGGTCCTCCTCCCGCTCGGCGTCCTCGCCGTGGTCCGCGCCACCCGGTCGAGGCCGCCTCAGGCACGTCCGGGGCCGAGCCCGGCGACCTCCAGCAGCCGCGCCCGGTAGGCCTCCGGGCTGCGGGGCACGAGGGTGGCGGCCCGGGCGGCCGCACCCATCCGGGCGCGCTCCTGCGGCGACATCGCCAAGAGCCGGTCGACCGCGCGCCGCAGCCCGTCGGCGCCGCGATCGGCGACGAGACCGGTCACCCCGTCCTCGACGAGGTCGCGCACACCGGGCGCGTCCGTGACGACGACGGGCTTCCCCAGCGCCATGGCGCTCAGGTAGGTCTGCTGACCGGTGCTGCGCGGCGCGGCGACGAGCGGCAGGACGAGGGCGGTGCACCCGGCCAGGAGCGCCACGAAGGTGGCGTGGTCGGTCGGACCGGCCTCGACGGTCGGCGGGAACGCGGGCACGGGACGGCGCGTGGCGACGCGGACCGGGACGTCGAGGCCGTCCACGGCGTGCGCCAGGGCCTCGTAGTCGCGCAGCGAGTCCCCGCCCGAGAAGAGGTACCCGCCGTCAGTGGTCCTCGGCGCCCACGCGGCCACGTCGACGGTGTGGAAGAAGCGGGTGAGCACCGTGCGGCCCCGCGCGCCCGCCCGCAGCCGCCAACGGTCGGCGAAGGTCTCGACCTCCTCGGAGGACAGCACGCACCACGTCGTCCGGGGCGAGTCCGCGAGCCGGACGAGCAGGCGGCTGGCCCACGGCACGAGCGGTCGCAGGCGCGCCGGCAGCCTGCGCCCGACCGCGGCGCTGCCGACGTCGAGGGTGGCGTCGCTGACGACGACACGCGCCCGAGAGCGCGTCACCCGCAGCAGCACCATGCCGAGGTAGTCGCGGTAGCGGTCCTCCCACGAGCTGGTGCCGCGGACGAGGACGACCTCGCGGCCGTGCGTGGCACGGGCGAAGTCGAGCAGCCACCGCCCGAGGCACCCGCCTGAGCGCGGCACGACGCCGACGACGGCGTCCCAGACGGGGTCGCCGCGACCGGAGTGGAAGGTCGCGACGGCAGGCCTGCGGCGTACCCCGGCCTCCACCACGAGTCCGAGACTAGGCGCGGCGCACCGCTCCTCGGCCGACGACGGGCAAGATGACCGGGATGAAGCAGGGCAGAGGGGTCGGGCCGGTCCACACCCCGGCAGGTCGGGCAGCCACCGTGGCGGTCTACCGACGTCAGTTCCTCCCTCGCTCGGAGACCTTCGTCCGCGACCACCTCGTGCACATGCCACGCCATCGGACGCGGGCAGTGACCAGCGAGCTCCTTCCTGACGCGTTGCCCGTACCCGGCCACAGACCTCTCCTGCCGCGTGCGACCAGGCCCTGGCCCCGGGCGCAGGCAGCGGTGCTGCGCCGCCGGAGCTCCCCCCCCGAGGAGGTCGCGGCGCCGGCGCTGGCGTCGGCGCTGCGTGGCAGCAGGGCGGACCTCGTCCACGCCCACTTCGGCGTCGACGCCGCGTGGGCCCTGCCGGCGGTGCGGCGCGCGCGCCTGCCGCTCGTCGTCACCTTCCACGGCTACGACGCGACGCTCCACCCGGAGGTCCTCGGCGAGAGCTACGGCGGCGGGCTGCTCGTCCGTACCTTCGACGCGCTCGTCGAGCGCTCGGCGGCCGTCGTGACGGTGAGCGGCTACCTGCGGGACCGGCTGAGCCTTCGCGGCGTCCCCAGCCAGAAGCTGCACGTGGTCCCGTGCGGCGTCGACGTCGCCGGGGCTCCACCGCCGACCCCTCCGCCGACGGGAGGCCCCCTGCTCTTCGTCGGGCGGCTCGCCGAGAAGAAGGGCCTGGGCGACCTGCTCGAAGCGCTGGCGGGGCTCGCCGAGCCTCCGACGCTCCTGGTGGCAGGGGACGGCCCGTTGCGCGCCACCTTGCAGGAGCAGGCGACGCGGCTGCGGCTGGACGTGACCTTCCTCGGCATGCGGACGAGCGCCGAGGTCGCCTCCCTCATGGCAGGGGCGTCGGCCGTGTGCATGCCCTCCAAGACCTCCTCCGACGGCGACTGCGAGGGCCTGCCCGTCACTGCCCTGGAGGCGGGTCTTGCCGGGCGACCTGTGGTCGGTTACTCCCACAGCGGCATCCCCGAGGCGGTGGTCGACGAGCGCACCGGGCTGCTGGCGCCCGAGGGCGACGTCGGCGGCCTCCGGCAGCGGCTGGCCCGGCTCCGCGACGACGTCCCGGCACGCACCCGGATGGGCGCCGCCGCCCGCTACCACGTCGCCGAGCACTTCGGGCTCGACCTGCACCTGGGCCGGCTCGCGGACATCTACGACGCCGTGCTGGCCGGTGCGGGGCGGCAGCAGAGAGGCATCCACTCCCTGACGCCGACGAGGAGTGCCCCGTGAGCCTCACCCCGTCCGCAGAGCTCGGCGTCCTCACGCTCGGCTTCGGGGCCGACCGGTACCGCCGCCTGGCGGTCAACCTCGCGCGCAGCCTCCAGCGCCACTCCCCGGGTCTGCCGCGGGCCGTCGTCACCGACCGGCCCGAGCAGATGAGCCGGTGGTACGACGTCGTCGTCCCCCACGACGCCGCCCACGGCTCCGGCTTCGCGCAGAAGCTCGCGCTCGACGTCTACACCCCCTTCTCGCGCACGCTCTTCCTCGACTCCGACTGCCTCGCCGTCCGCGACGTCCGCGAGGTGGTGGACCTGCTCGCCGGTCATCCCTTCGCCGCCTGCGGCCGGGCGGCACGGACCGGGGAGTGGTTCGGCGCGGACATCGCCACCGTGCTGGAACGGCTCGGCGGCACGCGCCCCCTCGCTCTCTTCAACGGCGGGCTCTACTACTGGGAGCGGTCGACGACCTCGCAGGCTGTCTTCTCGACCGCGCGCGCCACCGCAGCGCGCTACGAGGAGCTGGGCTTCTTCCCCATGCGCGGACGCCCCGGCGCTCTCACCGACGAGCCGCTCGTCAGCATCGGCATGCGCACCCACGGCGTCGACGTCGTGGACGACGGTGGCTCGACCATGCGCACCCCACTCGGGATGGAGGGCGAGCTGGACGTCGACGTGCTCGCCGGTCGTTGCTCCTTCGTCAAGGAGGGGCGCCTCGTCGAGCCCGCCGTCCTGCACTTCTGCGGCGGCTGGGCCGAGTCGACGCTCTACCGACGCGAGGTCGCCAAGCTCCGGGCGGCGCGGTGGCTGCCGCTGCCGCCCGCACTCGTCTCCTCGACCTTGGACGCAGCCCTCGTGGCCGGGCGGGGCCTGCTCCGGTCGGCACGCCTCGTCCGGGCTGGCCTACGACGCGGACCAGGCCGACCGAGGCCGTCGGCATGAGGCGCCGCCGTCAGGCAGCCACCGGGGAGCCGACCGCCCTCCCGGGTGGCGGGGTCCCGGACCCGGCGGCCGCGCTGGGGCCGGAAGGACGCGCTGGGCTCCGCGGGACGACGCACGAGCCCACCGCCTCGATGTCAGCCGCCGTCGTCTCGGGGGCCAAGTGGTCGACGTCGGCCCGACTCGTCACCCAGGCGATGCAGTTCCTCGTCGGGCTCCTCCTGGCGCGCCTGCTGCTGCCCGAGGACTTCGGGCTGGTGGCCAGCGTCTACGTCATCTCGGGTTTCGCCGTCATGTTCTTCGAGCTCGGTCTCGGGGCGGCGCTCATCCAGCGGTCGACCATCTCCGAGCGGGACATGTCGACGGTCTTCTGGGTCAACGCCCTCGGCGGCATCCTCTTCGCCGCGCTCCTCGCGGCTGCCGCCCCGCTCGTCGCGTCCTTCTACGGCCAGGCCGAGCTCGTCACGCTCACCCCGCTGGTCGCGCTCGCCTTCACGCTCTCCGTCGGCGTCGTGCACAGCGCCCTCCTGCAACGGCGCCTGGCCTTCAAGACCGTGGCCCAGATCGAGGTGGCGGCGGCAGTGCTCGGCCACGCGACGACCGTGACGGCGGCGCTGGCGGGTGCCGGCGCCTACGCCCTGGTCTACGGCCCTCTCGTGACGAGCGCGGCCGCCTCGGTCGGCTCCTTCGCCGCCGTCCGCTGGGTGCCGCGGCACTTCATCTCTCCTACGTCCTTGCGCGAGCTCTGGCGCTTCTCCGGCGGCCTGCTCGGCTTCAACGTCGTCAACTACTGGGGCCGCAACGTCGACAACCTGCTCGTCGGCCGAGAGCTCGGCGCCGCCCCGCTAGGGCTCTACAACCGCGCGTACAACCTCATGCTGCTGCCCATCGCCCAGATCACCGGCGCGCTGGGCCGAGTGATGTTCCCAGCGCTCTCGGCCATGCAAGGCGACTACGCGCGGATGAGGACGGCCTACCTCCGCGCCCTGCGCATCACCAACGCCCTCGCCGTGCCGATGCTTCTCGGCCTCGCCGCCACGGCCGAGGGCCTCGTGCCGCTGCTGTGGGGCCCCAACTGGGACGCCACCATCCCCCTGCTGCAGATCCTCTGCCTCGCGGGCGTCCCCCAGTGCATCGGCTCGAGCACCGGCTGGCTCTACCAGGCCACAGGTCGCACGACGCTGATGTTCCTCATGGGGGCCATCGGGACGGTCCTCGCCGTGGTGCTCATCGTGGTCGGGCTCCGGTGGGGGGTCGTGGGGGTCGCTGTCGCGGTCCTCGCCCGCTACTGGGTGATGATGCCCGTCGGGGTCCACGTCGCCGGACGCGCCGTCGGCTTGAAGGTCAGGACTGTCCTCGCCCACGCCGGCCCCACCTTCGCCGCGGCCGGCGTCATGGGCCTCCTCGTGTGGGGCCTGCCCGAGGTGCTCGCCCTCGACCGCCGCGCCGTCCCCGTCGTCGTCGGGCAGGTGGCTCTGGGGGTGCTCGTGTACGTGGGCACCATGCTCCTCGTCGCCCGCTCGCTCGTGGCCGAGGTCCGCGGCGTCCTGCGGCGCCGCTAGCGCCCCGGCGCCACGGCTCTCAGCGGTGCGTCGAGCGCGAGCGCGCCGCGTCGTCGCTGCGACACGGCGCTCGCCAGCTCCGGCCGCCGCGCCGGGAGGTCGGCGAGCAGCGCCTCGAAGCCTTGGACGAGGGAGTCAGCGGTGACCTCGCCGACGTCCTGGACATGGTCGCCGAGGCCCACCTGGCCCATGACCTCGCGGGTCTTGAACTCGTAGGCGATCGGGAGGACGGGCGTGCCGGCGCCCAGGGCGACGATGCCGGCGTGCATCCGTGTGGTCACCGCGACCTCGTGCCCGGCCAGGACCCTGACGAGTCCCTCGTGGTCGTACCGCTGCGCGTCGAGGCGCACCGACGCCGTGACGTCCGGGGGCAGCTGCGCGCCGACGGAGGCGGCCACCCGGGAGTCGTCCGCCCAGTACTCGGGCGTCCCCTGGCAGGTGGAGACGAAGGTGACCCGGGCGCCTCGCTCGCGCACGAGGTGGACGACGAGCCCGGCGACGGCAGCCTCGAAGGCTGCCTGCCCGGCGGCCCCGTCGAGGAACATCGAGCAGTCCCGGACCGAGACGGCGACTGCCGGCTCGGCGGAGACCTGCTCGCTCCGCAACCGCTCCTCGCTCTGCTCGGTGCCGAGCGCGAACACGATGTCGGGGACCACGCGGGCGCGGTCGACCGACGCCCCGATGTCCCGCAGGTGGGCCAGCGACCGGTCGTCGCGCAGCAAGACCAGCGCGGCACGGTCGACGAGGGACCGCAGACGAGGCACGACGTCGGGGCGGGAGAAGGGGCCGAGCGACTGCGGCAGGAGCACCAGCTCGGCGCCACCGGCCGAGGCGACCTCGAGCTCGAAGAGCTTGGGGTCCAAGGGGTACTTCTCGATGAGCGTCGTCCCCCCGGTGTGCGCGACGACGTCGGCACGCACCAGGGACATGACGCTGGCGGCCTCCCGCCGGCGCAGCAGCAGACGCGCGAGCAGAGGGGACCGACGCCCCAGGCGTGCGGCCAGCAGGACCCGCCGGCGGGCCAGCCGGGCCCGGCGCCCGGCACCCGGCCCCGTGGGCGTCGACATGCCGGCGACGACCGACTCGTGGACCTCCAGGCCCGGGTACAGCCGGCGGGCCACCCGCTGGTCGCTGTCGTGAAGGGCGACCTCGGCCTCCGGCCAGGTCCGGCGCAGCAGGTCCAGCTGCGCGTCGAGGATCGCGGCGTCCCCGCCGTTGGAGACGACGGTCCCGACGACGACGACGCGCACCCGCGTCACCCTAGGCGAGGGACGCTGCCACGCAGCGCGCCTCGACCAGCATCGCCGCCACCTCGTGAGGGCCCGGGGCGAGCCGCAGCCCCACGAGCCAGGTGAGGGGCTCCCCGACCGCCCACGGGCGGCGGCGGTGCAGCAGGGGGACGCCGATCCCGCCCGCCCGCCGCCAGGACGACGTGGACGCCGACTCGGCGTCGTCCCAGCCGCCGACGCCGACGACGACGCTGGCGAGCCCCCCGGCACCGACGACGACGACGGCGGTCCCGCTCGTGCGGCGGGTGTGGACCCCGGTCGCGGCCGACCCCCCGGCCAGCACCCCGGCGCACGCCTCCCCTCCCTCGCGCAGGACCGCCGTCCGCAGCTCCCACCCCCCGTCGAGGACCCGCGAGGACAGCTCCACGACGCCGCAGGGGCTGCGCGACGTCGAGGCGAGGACGGCGACGGACCCGGCCGGCACCGGGACCGGACGGGGCTGGCGGCGCTCGTGCCAGGTGCCGTCGGCGTCGCGCAGCAGCAGCTGGTCGACGGCACGCAGGGGCAGCCCGTGCCCGGGCGGGGGCGGTGCCGTGCGGCTGGAGAAGGACAGTGCGTCGTAGGCGGGGTCGGCGCCCCGCTCGACCCCGGCGGACGGCAGCTCGTGGTCGAGGCCGTGGTTGAGGACCCGGGTGACCGCGTCGGGCGTCGTGGTGACGGCGAGGCCCGGCACGGGCAGCACCCGCACGCAGGGCGCTGCTGGTGCGGGCGGCGCCCCCACCGGCGTCGTCCACTCAGGGTGGTCGGGGGGCAGGAGCAGCCCGAGGAAGCCCTTGGCCGCCCAGTACGGCGACGCCGAGCCGCTGTAGGACTGCACCTCGACCGGCTCGTCGCAGCGCCACCCGAGCGGCAGCAGGCCTCGCCGGTCGGGCGCCCCGCCCTCCCGGAAGCGCTGCACGGCAGCGGAGCACATCTCCCGGGTCTCCCCCGGCGCCAGCGGCGTGGCGTCGAGGAGGACCCCGAGCCAGAACGGCACGAGCAGCGCGTGGCGGTAGGTCAGCGACCGGCCGAGCGCGACCGGCCGGCCGTCGGGGGCCACGAGGTGTCGCACCTGCTCCAGGTGCAGCCGCAGCCGCTCGCGGTGGACCGCGAGCTCCTGGCGGCCCTGCTCGCCGCCCTCCAGGAGCGCCGCGAGCACGAGGTAGAGGTGGAAGCCCCAGCCGCCGTAGTAGTCGAAGTTCCGCTCGCCGCCGTCGGAGTACCAGCCGTCGCCGCGGTACATCGCCTCGACGGCGTCCAGCCGCCCGGCCGCCCGGCTGACGGCGGGAGAACGACCCACGGCGGCGAGGAAGCGCTCGACGACGACGCCGAAGAGCAGCCAGTTGTTCGCCAGCGTCTCGGCCCGCACGGCCCCCTCCAGCCACCGTGCGGCGACGTCCTGCTCCGCCTCCCCCAGCCGGTCCCACACGTGCGGGCGGCTGTGGTGCAGCGCCATCGCGAGCAGGGCCGCCTCGACGACGGGCTGGCTGCGGTCGGTGACCTCGGGCCAGGAGGTCGGCCCGCCGCGCGTGGTGCCCGCGACGAGGCCGCGACGCAACCGCGCGGCGAGCACCTCGCGCCGGTCCTCGTCCGCGTGCACGAGCCGGTAGGCGGCCAGCAGCCCGGAGCGGGCGAAGCCCTCCAGGCCGTTGGCGGCCCGCCGCCGGAGGCCCTCGGGCGTCCGCAGCCGCGCCTGCAGCGCCGACTGCGCCCGCCGTCCGGTGCGCGTCAGCCCCGGCGAGCCGAGCTGGGGCCCGAGCGGTCCCGGCGGCAGGACGAGCGCCCCCGAGGCGTCGGTGCGCGGCACCAGCGCCTCCAGGAGCTCGTCGGCGAGGGCCTCCCAGCGCCCGCGGACGTCGACCCGGGACGACGTCACGAGGGCCGCTGCCGCCCCTGGCGCCGCAGCGCCCGCTGGCGGCGGTCGGCGGCGACCTTGGCCGCCACCTCCACGGCACGGGTCCGGCCGAGCCGCCGGCTCCGGGTGATCATCTGCGTCCCGGGGGCCGGGTGGAGGAGGTCGCGGACGGCGGCCCGCGCCGAGTAGGGCTCCAGCGGGCGCCACTCCAGCAGGGCCGTGCCCTCCTTGACCATCCGCCGGTAGTAGGAGCGCACGCCCGCGTCGCGCCGGTGCCCCGCGTCGACGAGCAGCCGCGGGTCGACGACGAGGTACCCGCCGTCCTGGACGACCCGCCAGCTCCACTCCCGGTCCTCGGAGGAGGGCAGGTCGGCCCGGAAGGGCTCCCGCCGCCACGCCGCCGCCGACCAGGTGCCGCCGTGGCCGGAGTAGCCCCAGAAGCGGTCCTGCACCAGGTCGTCGTAGCTGACCCGACGGGGTCCCTCCAGCGGCTGGCCCTGCCAGTCCCGGACCTCCCCGAAGGCGCCCTGCGCACCGTCGGCCACGTGCCCGGCGGCCACCCGCGCGTACCAGGGCCCGGGCAGCACGCAGTGGCTGGACAGGCCGATGTGCACCGGGGCGGAGGCGGCCTCGGCGCCCACGTTGAGCGCGTGCCCGAAGGTGAACTCCTGCGGCGAGAGACGCACCACCTGGTCGGCCTCGCGGGCGGCCAGCTCGAGCGTCCCGTCCGTCGACCCGGAGTCGACGACGACGACCTCGACGGGCACGTCCTGCGCCCGCAGGGAGGCGAAGGTCGCCGCGACCGTGGCCATTGAGTTGAAGGTGCGCACGACGGCGCTGGCCACCGGGGCGCTCACGCGGCCTCCGACGTCGTCGGACCCGTCGTCGGCCCTGTGGCAGGGGCGGCCGGCGTGAGCGCCGACGCCTCGGCGACGGCCCGCCGGACCCCGAGCCGGGTGGCGACCCGGGCGGCCTCGACGAGGGAGTGCAGCAGCCGGTCCTCCCGCCGGCGCAGCACGGCGTAGACGGTGCGCATCCCGGCGAGGGCGGCCATCCGCGCGACGGCGGGCCAGGTGGGCACCACCGGCTGCTGGGCGCCGGCCGCCGCCCACGCCCGTCGCAGGTGGGTGTTGCTGCGCCCGTAGCGGTAGTGCTGCTCCAGCAGGTCGCGGCAGCTGTCTCGCGGGAGCCAGTCCAGCAGCACCTCGGGGACGGCCTCCAGGCGCCACCCGAGGTCCTGCGCGCGCCAGCAGAGGTCGGCGTCGGCGCCGCTGCGGGTCGCCGCGAAGCCGCCCGTCGCCTCGAGCACCTCGCGGCGGACCGCCAGGCTGCACGTCGCCAGGTAGGGGCGGAACCAGGCGCGCCCGACGTAGTCCCCCAGCGCGAAGGGCTGCTCCAGCGCGGCGACGCGCGAGGCCAGAGACCGGCCGGCGACGACGTGCACGTCGCAGCCCGCGAGCCCGACGCCCTCCCGGGCCAGCAGCGCCGCCAGCTCGCCCGCCCACCGGGGTCGCGGCCGGCTGCGGGCGTCGAGGAAGAGGACGACGTCCCCGGTGGCGGCCCGCCAGCCCAGGTTGCGGGCGGCGTACGGCCCGACCCCTCCGCTGCGGACGACGCGGTAGCGCGACGGGTCCTCCGGGATCGTGGCGCTCGGGCCGTCGTCGACGAGGACGACCTCGTCCACCGGCACCGACTGCGCCTCTAGGCTCGCGAGCGCACCCTCGAGCAGCTCCCCGAGGTCACGCACGGGGATGACGGCGGAGACCGTCATGTCCCTCCTCCCTCGGGCGTCGGCGGCACGGGCACGTCCGCGACGCGCCCGTCGAGGACGGCGTCGTCGCCTTCGACCCTACTCAGACCCGGAGGAACCGTGCCGTCACCGGACGAAGGACCCGTACCTGGCACGGGCGCCTTCTGCTACGTCGTCCTGTGCCACGACGACGCCCCGGCCGCCCTGCGTCTCGCCCGCGCCGTCCGGCGCTCCAGCAACGGCTCTCGCGTCCTCCTGCGGCACGACCGCCCCGCGGGGTACCTGAGCGCCGAGGACGCCCGCGCCGCCGGCGCCGAGCTCCTGCGCAGCGACGTCCGCGTGCGCTGGGGCGGCTGGTCGCTCGTGGAGGCCATGCTCGAGGCGGCGCGGCACGCCGTCGACGTCCTGGGGGCCGAGCACGTCGTCCTCGTCTCCGGCCACGACCACCCCGTGCGCGACCTCGCGGCCTGGGAGGCCGACGTGCGCACCTCCGGCGCCGACGCCCTCCTCGACGTGGACGACGACCCCGACCCGGCGCGGCACCGCTACCGGTGGCGCACGTGGTCGGCGCCGACGGGCACGCCGTCGCCGGCCCGGCGCGTCTCGAGGGTGCTGTGGCAGCGCGGTCCGGCGCGGTGGCAGCGCCTCGTGCTGGCCTACCCCACCTCCCGGGCCGGCGTGTGGGCCGTCGGCGTGCGCGCCCGGCGCGACCCGGTGGAGGCGCTGGGCCTGCCCTACGTCAAGGCGTCGCAGTGGATGGTGCTGAGCCGGGCGGCGGTCGAGGTGGTCACCGGGGCCGGCGCAGCCCGCGCGCGGCGGGTCTTCGCGCGGTGCCGCATCCCCGACGAGTCCTACGTGCAGAGCGTCGTCAGCGGCGACCCGCAGCTGCGCGTGCTCGAAGGACCGACGACCTTCACCGTCTTCCCGCCCGGGTCGGCCAGCCCTCGGCCCCTGGTCGCCGACGACGTCCCTGCCGCCCTGGCCTCCGGCGCCGCCTTCGCCCGCAAGGTCGACGGCTCGCCCGCGAGTGAGGCGGTCGTGCGGGCGCTCGACGCTGCCTCGCAGGCACCGCCCCCTGCGGGCTGAGGGGCTCAGCCCGCCGGCTCGCCCCAGTCCTGCGGGAGCGCCTCGAGCTGGTCCCACGGGAAGCCCTCGAGCACCGCGTAGGCGGGCGTGCCGTCGAGCACCTCGCGCCACGGGTCCGGCGCTCCCGGACCGACGACGGTCTCCTCGCCCAGGTCGGCGCTGACGCTCACGGCGCCCGAGGTGTCCGTCACGACGACCCCGTAGGTCTGCGCCGCCCGGGCGACGGCCTCGGCGACCGGGTGCAGCCCGAGCGCGTCGACGTCGACGTCGACGGGCAGTCGGAAGCGCTGCCCCATGGGGATGGCGTCGCCGCTCGTGTCCGTGCCGTCGCTTCGCTGGGCCGGCCAGCTCAGCCGCGGGGGCGCTGCGACGTCGGGGACGGCCAGGGAGAGCGCGTGGCCGACCTCACCGGTGCTCGCCTCCTCGAGCGTGAGCGCGCCGCCCGAGACGGCCAGGCCGCTCGCACTGGCACCGGCGGCGCCGTCGAAGGCACCGAGGCTGGTGCTGACGTCGTCGATGCGTCCGCCCCAGCAGGCGGACCACCCCTCGGCGTCCCGGCGGGCACGCCAGAGCTCCCACAGCTGGTCGGTGCTCGGTGCGTACACGGTCAGCTGGTTGTCCCGACCAGGGGACGGGACGGCGTCGGAGGGGATGGGGACGTCGGCGAAGTGCGCCATGCCGTCGTAGAGCCCCTCGGGGACATCACCTCTGCCCTGGCAGTCGTCGAAGCGGACGTCGTGCCGGACGACCCACCACGGGGCCGTCCACGTCGACGTGCCGTACCGGACGACGTTGAAGGCGGCGACGCCACCCCACCTCTCCTCGACCTGGGCCACCAGGTTGTCGACGAGCTCCTCGCTGTCCGCGGCGGTCTTCGCAGCACGGACGTCCTGCACCCACAGGCTCTCGGTGGCCCCGTCCCGGGTCAGCGGGTTGGTGTGCTGGGGCGGGACCGCCGTCACCAGCACCGCGGCGCCCCGCCCGTCGCCGCACCCCAGGACGAGGCAGAGAGCCGCCGCGACGGCGGTCGCCCCTGCCGACCTCACGCGGCGGCACCCCCAAGACCTGGCGCCTCGCCCGGGGGCAGGCCGAGCGCTCCTGAGCCGTGCAGCAGCCCCAGCAGCCGTCGTGCGTTGGGCAGCGGCTGGAACTCCTCGACGACCCGCTCTCGCCCGGCCCGACCCAGCTTGTGCCGCAGAGGCTCCTCGGTGAGCGAGGCGATCGCCTCGGCGAGGAGGTCGGCCCGGCCCGGCGTGACCAGCCGGCCGGTGACGCCGTCCTCGACCAGCTCGGGGATGCCCGCGATGCGGGTGCTCACGACCGGCAGCTCGCTGGACATGGCCTCCATCAGCACGACGGGGACCCCCTCGGCGAAGCTGGGCAGGCAGAAGACGTCGGCCCAGGCGTGCAGCGCCGGCATGTCGTCCTGGCCCACCGGGCCCAGCAGCTCCACGCGGCCCGCGAGCGGGCCGCGGGCGACGGCGGTGGACAGGGACCCCGCGAGAGGGCCGGCGCCGGCGACGCGGCACTGCACGTCGACCCCTTGGGCGACGAGGCGCCCGAGGGCGTCGAGCAGCACGCCCGGGCCCTTCTCCGGCACCAGCCGGCCGACGAAGAGAACCCGGAGCGGTCCGGGCGCCCGGGCGGCGCGCTCGTCCGCCCGGCCGGGGTAGGCGTCGACGTCCACGCCCATCCGCACGAGACCCAGCCGCGGCCACACCTCCTGCTCGCTGTGCCGCATCAGCTGGCTGCGGCAGAAGTCGCTGATGCAGGCGACCGCCGACGCGGAGGCGACCTTCGCCGGGAGGTCGTGGCCGACGACGTCCTCCAGCTCGGTCGGCCCGTGCATGCCGAGCGACCACGACCACGCGCGTCCGGGGTCGGTGGCCCGCCCCAGGTCGACCGCTGCCCGGGCGACGTCGGCGCCGCTGTTGGCCAGGTGCACGTGCACGTGCGTCAGGTCTGCCGCCCGCATGCTCTCCAGGAGCACCCCCGCCTCGGCGAGGTAGAAGAGCTGCCACAGCCGCCCTCGCAGCGTCGCCGGTCCGCGGGACACGCTGCGCCGCACCGACGCCAGCCACCCGAGCGGTGACCGCCGCGCCGCCGCCAGCTGGGCGCGGACGTAGTGCCCGGCGGGAGCGCCGACCAGCGCCGTCGTCCGCGACCTCTCGGCGCGGGCGTGCTCGGAACGCACCTCGTGGGCCTCGGGCGGGCGCACCGTGAAGGTGACGACGCGGCAGCCGAGCTCGCGCAGGGCCGTGACCTCCCGCTCCACGAAGGTGTGCGAGAGGGCGGGGTACCGGCTCACGAGCAGCGCCAGGGCCGGGACGGCGCCGTCGCGCACCGTCGGCGCGGAGCTCAAGCGGCGCGCGCCGGGCCGTCGCTGCGCCAGGCGGAGCGCGCGAAGAGGCCTGCGGCGTAGGGCAGGTCGTCGACGAGGTAGCGGCGGGCCAGACGTCGCGGCTCCATCGCGAGGCGGTGGACCCACTCCAGCCCGCTCGCCTGCAGGGCCTGGGGTGCCCGCGGGACGCGCCCGGCGAGGAAGGCGAGCGCCCCGCCGCAGCCGATGAACCAGGCCCGCGGGAGGGTCGAGCGCAGCAGCCCGATGAGGCGCTCCTGCTTGGGGAAGCCGAGACCGACGAGGACGACGTCGGGCTGGGAGCGACGCAGCTCCTCGACGATGCGTTGCAGCTCCGCCTCGTCCCGCTCGAAGCCGTGCGGCGGGCAGTGCCAGCCCGCCACCTGCAGGTCCTCGTGGTCGTCCGTCAGCGCCGAGGCCGCCGCCTGCGCGACTCCTTCCTCGCCCCCGAGCAGGTACACCGAGCGGCCGTCCGTCGCGGCGGCCCGCGCGAGGGAGACGGCGAGGGAGGCACCGGTCACCCGCTCGGGCAGCGGACGGCCCTGCAGCCTCGACGCCCAGACGATCGGCATGCCGTCCGCGACGACGACGTCGGCCGCCGCGTGGATGGCTGACAGCTCGGGTCGCCGCAGCTGGCGCAGGATGTCGACGTTGGGCGTCAGGAGCATGCCTCCCTGGCCCTGCGCCAGGCGGTCGAGCACGTGCTCGACGACCTCCACCTCGGTGACGGCGTCGAAGGCGACGCCGTCGACCTCGATGCGTGGTCTGCGCTCCACGCCCCGCGGTCGAGGGAGGGCGCTGGTCGTGGTGGTCGGCGTCGTTGCCGGCTCCTCTGGTCTGGTGGCCGACGTGGTGGACATAGGCCCCAGTAGAGGTGATATCGACGCGTAACCCAATTGGGTGACGCCTTGTTCACCCAATGTTCACAATTGGTGACGCTGCGTCACATCGTCGGGCGGGTCGTCTCGTCCCGGTGCCACGTCTCGGGCACGTGCCGTGACCGCACCCGGGCCCACAGCACCACCGCGACGTACACCGCACTCGACGGCGCCGTGCGAGGGTCGCGCAGGACGCCGCGGGCGAGTGCCCGCACGGTCGCCCCGGTGGAGGCCGCGTGGGCGGGCTCGCCGCCCGCTGCCAGCTCGGCGTTGCCCTGGGCCGTCCGGGTGCGGACCGCGACGAGCGCCCGCAGCGTCCGTGGCGTCTCGACGTCGAAGACGTGGTCGACCACGACGACGCGCTCGTGGGGTGCGAAGGTGCGCTGCACGAAGAGGTCGTCGCTCGTGACCGCCGGGAAGGCGCCGAAACGGGCCCGCCCGGAGCGGCTCAGCCCGTACAGCCCGAGCCCCACGAGGCCGTCGCGGACGTACGGCGTGCGCTCGTAGGCGGCGAAGAAGGCACGCACCACCCAGGGGCGCCCGGTCGTGAGGAACCGCACGCGTGGCGCGGCGGCCCGCGGCGCAGCACCGCGCAGCACGTCCGCGACCGCCTCCAGCGCCGGGGCGCTCACGACGACGTCGGCGTCGAGGTAGACCCGGGGGTAGACGCTGGCGGCGGCGTCCCCGGCGTCCAGGGCCGCCCGCTTCGAGCCGCCGGCCAGCTCGACGACGCGCACGCCCGGGCGCTCGCGGGCCACCTCGGCGGTCCGGTCGGTGCACCCGTTGGGGACGACGACGACCTCGACCCGCTCCCCCAGCCCCGGCAAGAAGGCGTCCAGGCACCGTCCGACGACGCCCTCCTCCTGGTGGGCGGGGATGACGACCGAGAGGGACGGGCCTGCGCCGTCCAGCTCCTCGCTGCTCATGCCGGCTTCCGCCCGAGGAGGCGGGCGGGGACGCCGACAGCCCTGTCCCCGGACGGCACGTCGGCCAGCACGACCGCGTTGGCCCCGACCGACGCCCCCGAGCCCACACGGACGTCGCCGAGGACGGCCGCCCCGCACCCGAGGTAGACGCCGTCCTCCACGACGGGCGCCGCCGAGCCGCCCCGCACCCCGAGGGTGACGCGGTGGTAGAGGACGACGTCTCGACCGAGTCGCGAGGACGGGTGGAGGACGACTCCACGCCCCGAGTGCGGCAGTCGCAGTCCCGGACCAGCGGACGTGGACCGCGGCAGCTCGGCTCCGGCGTAGGTACGGACGACGACGACGTCCAGAAGGGTGTGGAGGCGACGGAGGGCGAAGGCGAGGAGGCCGGGACGACCGTGGGCGACCTGCCCGAGCCGCCAGACGAGCAGGACAGCACGGTCGGCGAGGAAAGGGTTGACGGCGAGGTCGGCCCGGACGAGCTCGCTCAGCTCGTCGCGAAGCCCGGTCCGGGGAGGCTCACCCCCGCCAGACGGAGACGGCGTCGGCATGGCTCGGATACTAGGGACCAGACGAGCCCCACCCACCCGTCTCGGGGCACGGACCACGTCGGCCACCCCCCTGATCTGGTTGCGCGCCGTCACGGGCCTCGACGCTCGGCTACGGTCGTGGTGGCTCGAGGGAGTGCCCGACGACCGCGGGACCCGCGCCGAGGGTCCTCGACGCGCACCACCCGACACCGAGGAGATCCTCACGTGCCCTCACCCCTGAGCTATCTCTGGCGGCTCCGCTTCGGCCGCTGGTGGTCCGTCGCGGCGATCGACGACGAGGGCTACACGGTGCTCGTGCCGGTCCCCGGCGACCTGCCGGTCTTCACCGACCTGGCGCTCGCCGTGTGCCGCCAGCAGAGCGGGCGGCACCGTCGTCGCACGCTCGTCGTGCCGGACCGCCGCTCCCCGGCGGTGGCCGCCGCGGTCGCCCGCGAGCGGCCGACCTGGCCAGGAGGCAGCCTCGAGCTTCTCGACCTCCCCCCGGTCGACCAGCTGGTCCTCCCTCGGCTGGGCGACCCCGGTCGCAACCACGGGGCCCAGCTCGTCGCGGGCGCCAGCGCCGCGAGCACCCGACGGGTCGTCCTGCACGACGCGGACCTCTTCATGCTCGACCCGGACCTGCACGACCGCATGCACGAGGCTGCCGAGGCCTCCGACCTCGACGTGCTCGGGCTGAGCCCCGCCTGGGACCCGTGGTACTCCGCGCGGGGCCGGGAGCTGGCCGCCACGTGGGAGCAGACCGCCCGGACCGCCTGGTTGCGCGCCTACCCCCCGCACCGGCACCTCGGCCACGAGGCCTCCGTCGGTGGCGAGCGCCACGTCGTCGACACGACCTTCTGGGCGCAGTGGCACACCGACCCTGGACGCGTCGGCGTCGACCCCCGGAGCGCCGAGGACGTCGTCCACTTCAACTACGTCATCAGCACCTACCGCCGCTTCCAGCGGAGCGAGGGCTCCTTCCACGACGGCAGCTTCCGCCTCCTGCTCGTCCGGCTCTTCCAGGACCTCTTCGGGCGGGGCGAGGCCCCCCCGGGCCTGCCTCCGCTCGACCGGCTCGCCGCCGGGCTGGACGGCTCCTCCGAGGTCACCTACGAGCCCGGCGACGCCAGCACCTACCGTGCCTTCCGCCAGCAGATCTCCCGCATCCTCGCCGCCCCGTGGGTGGAGCGAGAGAGGTCGAGCGAGGCCGAGGCGCTGCTGGCACCCTTCGACGACCGGTTCGCGGCGAGCCAGCATCTCGAGGTGGACCGATGAGCGACGCCCCTGCCGGCACGGTGGCCGACGTCACCGTGGTCATGCCCGCGATGGACCGTGAGCACCTCATCGCCCGCTCGCTGCGCAGCGCGCAGGACCAGACCTGCCCTCCCGCCCGGGTCGTCGTGGTCGACGACGCCTCCACCGACGGCACCGCACGGGTGGCCAAGACCTGCGGGGCCGACGTGCTCACCATGCCCGAGCGCTCGGGCAGCGGACCGGCGCGCAACGCGGGGATCGCCCAGGCCACCACGCGCTGGGTCGCGTTCCTCGACAGCGACGACGAGTGGCTGCCGGACCACCTGGAGCGCCTCGTCGAGGGAGCGGCGCAAGAGCCAGGGGCCGTGATGGTGACGGCCCCGGCCAGGGCGACCAGCGGGCGCTGGATGGGCAACCCCTCGCGGCGGGTCCGGCACCTCAGGCCCCAGGACATGCTCGTGCCCAGCGACCTCGTCGTCACCAGCGGGACGATGGTGACGTCTGAGGCGCTCGCCGCCGCGGGCGGCTTCCGGCCGCTGCGTCGGGCCCAGGACCTCGACCTGTGGCTCCGGGTGCTCGAGGTCGGTCCGGGCGTCGCCCTCACCGAGCCCGGCGTCCGCTACCACGAGCACGCGGAGCAGGCGTCGGTCGACAAGGACCTCATGCGGGAGCACTTCACGACGATCTTGGCGTCGGTGGACGAGCGTCCCTGGATGACGCCGGCGCTGCGCCAGGGCGCGTGGAGCCGGGTCGTCTGGGACGACCTCCGCCTGGCCCAGGCGGAGCGCCGCTGGCGCGACGCGCTCGGGAGTGCCGGTTGGTTCGCCCGTCGCCCCGCCGCCGTAGGTGCCCTCGTTCGAGTGCTCCGGCGGCGGCGGCAGGCTCGGCGGCGAGCGCTGCAGGTCAGGGACGGCACTGAGCCGTGACGCCGTCCTTGCCGTAGTCGTGCGGCAGCACCTGGATGCTCTGCCAGGGGAAGTTCTTCATCACCGCACTCTGAGGGCCGTTGAGAAGAGCCGGCCACGGGTCCCTGCCCGTCACGGCCCATGTGCCTCTGCCGCTCTCGGTCTGGATGCTGACCGCTCCCGACTTGTCCGTGACGATGAAGCCGTACTTCTGCGCCGACCTCGCGACCATCTTGGCGATCGGGTGCAGCCTGAGAGAGTCCACGTCGATCGACGGGTCGAGACGCAGACGGGTCCCCTCCGGGATCGCCGCGGGCGAGGTGTCGCCGCCGTCGCTGCGCTGTGCGGGCCAGCTGTACGTCTTCCAGTGCGCCGGCGAGGGGATGGCCAGGGACAGGGCGTGGTCGATGTAGCCACGCTGCACCTCCTCCACGCGGATCGAGCCGGCCGCGACGGCCAGGCCGCTGGCGCTGGCGCCGGTCCCGTCGGGGAAGAAGCCGTGGCTCGTCGACACGTCGTCCAGACGCCCTCCCCAGCAGGCGGACCAGCCGTCAGCGGTCTTCTTCGCCCGCCAGAACTCCCACAGCTGGTCGGTGCTCGGTGAGTAGATGGTCAGCTGCGCGTCGCGGGCAGCGGCGGGGATCGCGTCGTCCGGCATGGGCACGGAGAGGAAATGACCTCCCCGGGAGGGGGTGAAGAGCTGCGGAGGGATGAAGTCCTTGCCCTGGCAGTTGTCGAAGGCGACGTCGATCCGAGGCTGGTCTGCGGGCACCGTGTAGACGCTGGTGTTGTACTGGTAGGCGTTGAAGGCGGCCTGCCCGTAGTACTTCTTCACCTGGGCGAACAGGTGCGCGGACTTCGCCGCGGAGTCCGGCGCCAACGGAGCCCGGCTGACGTCCTGGCGCCACACGCTGGTCGGGCCGAAGATCCCGCCCGGAGGACTGGTGGGGAGGACCGACGAGGTGGCGGCCACGGTGGGCGTCGCCGCTGTGCCGGTCAGCGCGGCCGTCGTCGGGCCCGCGCCGCTGCCCGACGCGCCAGCCGGAGCCGCGGCGAGGAGAGCGGTACCGCTGACGGCGACGGCGAGGACGAGGCGGCGGGCGCGCAGGCGGCGCGGATGCTCGCGGCGGGGGGGCTTGATCGTGGCGCGCACGGGATGTCCTTCGACGGAGGTCTCGCCCGGTGTGCCCGGGGCTGGTCGACGTCCGCCGACGAGGGCTGCATCGACGGAGGCCGGAGCCCGCTGTCGGACGCGCAGGCCGCTCCGGCGCAGGGACACTCGGCTGCCACGGCCCAGCCACCCGTCCGGGCGAGGCCGTTCCCCCGACAGGACGACGACGTTCAACCACCTCGGCCGCGCCGACGCCGGCTGAGCCCCTCGTCAGACGACGGGCAGCTCCTCGGACTCGCCTCGTCGTCGGACGAGCCGCGCTGGGTTGCCCGCGACCACCGACCAGGGCGGCACGTCGTGGGCGACGACGCTGCCGGCGCCCACGATGCTCCCCCGGCCGATGCGGCGACCGGGCAGCACCACGCAGCCGGCCCCGACGAAGACGTCGTCCTCGATGACGATGGGACGGTCGGCGGCGAAGCCCTGGGTGTTCATGGGGCGTGAGGTGTCGTCGACCCGGTGGCTGCTCGCGAGCAGGACGCAGCGCGGCCCCATCATGACGTCCTTGCCGATGTGGACGGGGCCGATGACCAGGGAGTCCATGCCCAGGTCGGAGCGGTCACCCAGGCGGATGCCCCGACCGGACCCGAACCAGGCGCCGTGCTCGACGTTGACGTCGGTGCCGCACTCGTCGAGCATCCAGCGCGCGAGCCACCCGCGCAGCCGGCGGCTGACGACTCCGCCGGGACGCGGGGACCACGGCAGGTGACGGGCGCACCCGAGGTACCCGGCCGCACCGAGCATCCGGGCGGCCTCGCCCCTCACGCCTCGACCTCGGCCGCCCGGGGAGCCCGACGACGCACGAGCGCGGGGGCGAGCACGACGCCGGCGAGCAGGAAGACCAGGTAGTTCGGCAACGGGTACGGCACAGGGCTCAGCATGATGGTCACGGCCCAGGTAGCGGCCCCTCCTGTCAGGACCAGTCGCCACCCGTCCAGGTCCTCGTCCTCGGGCCCACGGGTGCGGACCCGGCCGACGGTGGCGCGCCCGGGCCCGAGGGCCACGGCCACCAGCCAGAGGACCGCACCGGGCAGTCCGAGCTCGGCGGCACGTCCGAGGGGGACGTTGTGCACCTCGAGACGGACGTTGGTGACGGGGTAGGTGTCTGCCTGCCGGACGTACTCCTCGCTCTCCTCGATGAATCGACCCCAGCCGACCCCGGTCAGGGGGTGGCGCTCGACGACCCGCAGCGCGGCCTCGTTGACGTTGCGCCGGTCGTCCAGCGACCGCGTCGTGCCAGCCCGCTCGGTGACCGCCGCCTGCAGGGCGGGGACCGCGACGAGCACGGCGAGCACGAGCGCGGCCGCACCCGCGAGCAGCACGGGGAGGAGGCGCCGCAGCCGCCGCTGCTGCAGGCACGCGACGACGACCCCGATGACCGCACCCAGCCAGATCGACCGCGTCAGCGTCAGCAGCACGCCGACGGCGGCCAGCGCCGCGGTGGCGGCGGCGACGGCGCGCCACGCCCCCCGACGCCGCACCGCGAGGAGGACCGCGGCGAAGCCGCACACGACGAGCGTGAGCCCGAGGGCCTCGCTGGCCAGGAAGGGTCCGCGGGAGCGTCCCTGGTTGATGCCGAGAGAGAGGTCGACGACGAAGGAGGGGACGACGAGGGCCGGAGCCACCTGCTCCAGGACGGCCGTCACCCCGAGGTAGAGACCGAGGAGGGTCAGCGTCTGCAGCAGGAGGTCGCGGCGCTCCGGGGTGCAGAAGACGACCGGGGCCACGGTCAGCAGCAGGAAGGGCACGACGAGTCGGTCCGCGAGCGAGAAGAGCCCGGCCGTGGTGAGCAACGTGCCGCTCACCAGGGCCGACCAGGCCGCGAGTGCGACGACAGCCGCCATGGCCACGTGCACGCCTCGGACGCCAAGGGGGGTGCGGCGCCACGCCCACGGGTCGAGCGCGAGCAGGACCAGGGCGGCGGCGAGGGTCAGGCGGTCAGGGCTGAGCGGTAGCCCCAAGGCGTCCGAGCCGGTGCCTGACAGCACGTTGAGGGGCAGCGTCGCCAGGAGCAGCCACAGGTAGAGCGGTCGATCAGGGCCCCACTCCCCCGTGCCGCCCGAACGCGCGCCGCGTCCGCCGAGGGCTCGCGACCTCCTCACGAGGACGAGGGGGCGCGACCTCCCGACGCCCGCCAGCCCGCCATCTCGCTCTCCCGCCCTGGAGACCGTTGCCCCGACGTCTCCGCCCGGTCGGCGGGGTCGGTAGGGCGAGGACCAGCACGGTCGTCGGCCCCCGTCTCTACGTCGGCCTCCGCCTCTACGTCGGCCCCCGTCTCTACGTCGGCCTCCGCCTCTGCGTCGGACGACGTGCCCGTCCGACGTCGTTCGAGCAGGACGGCGGCGAGCAGCGCCGCGAGCCCACCGCCGACGAGACCCAGCAGCCCGTACCTCTGCAGGGAGGACGTCTCGGTGTCGTAGGACGGGGCGGAGTCGGCGACGACGACGAGCTGGTAGTCGAGGTCCTGACCCGTGACCGCCTGCTCGTACTGGGCCTGGAGGGCTGCCGCGCGGGTCTGGAGCACCGACAGCTCGGACTCGAGGGTGACCAGCTGGCTCCGCACCTCCTGCGCGGGCGCCCCCGCGTCCTCGGCCGCCTCGACCTGACGGACCGCCTCGTCACGGGCGCTGGTCGCCGCGGCGACCTCCTGCGAGAGCGCGGTGTAGGCGGCCAGGAAGGCGTCCGCGTCACTCGAGCTGTTGACCTCCGCCACCTCGGCGACGAGGTAGTCGGTCAGTGCTGACGCCCCGCGCACCGCCGCGTCGGGGTCGGACGTCGTCACCTCCAGCCGGATGACGTTGGAGTCAGGGATGGGGGACGCCGAGACCGCGCTCCCCTCGGCGTCACCGAGGGCGGGCCCCAGCGCGTCGAGCGCCGCCGCGTTGTCGACGTAGCGCGCCATGCTGGCCGCCATCTGCTGGGAGGCGAAGACGTACCCGGGGATCGAGAGGGCGCCGAGGTCGTTGCTGCCCACGGCGACCCGCGACTCGGCGGTGTACGCCGCGGGCGCGACCGTCCCCGCGACCGCTCCGGCCGCGGTCCCGGCTGCCACCAGGACGACGCCGAGGAGCCAGTGCCGCCTCAAGGCCACCACCGGCGTCACGGCTGGCTCTCGGCCAGCACCGGACGCCTGCGCCGGTGATGAGTCCGCCCTCGACGTGCTCACGTCGCCCCTTCCGTCGCCCGCCGTGGGCGAGCCTGCGCTGCCCGCCCGAGATGCCCCGCCCAGGATGTCCTGCCTCGCACGTCGGACGGGAGAGTACGGCGTGGGGGGGCGCAGCAGTCTGCTGCGGGCGAGGACTCAGTACGCCCCCCGACCCCAGAGCACGGACCCGACGGTCTTCCAGAGGATCATCGCGTCGGTGGCGGGCGACCAGCTCTCGACGTAGCGGACGTCGAGACGCTCGGACTCCTCGGCGGACAGCTGCGAGCGCCCGCTGACCTGCCACAGCCCCGTGATGCCGGGCTTGACGAGGAAGCGGCGGTGCATGTCCTCGCCGTAGCGCTCGACCTCGGAGGCGAGCGGCGGGCGCGGGCCGACGAGCGACATCTCCCCCCGCAGCACGTTGAAGAGCTGCGGCAGCTCGTCGAGGGAGTAGCGGCGCAGCACGCGCCCGACGGGCGTGACGCGCGGGTCGCCCTTCATCTTGAACAGCACGCCGTTGCCCTCGTCCTGCGCCACGAGCCCGGCGAGGCGGGCGTCGGCGTCCTCGACCATGCTGCGGAACTTGAGCATGTCGAAGGGGCGGCCGTCGGCGCCCACCCGCTGCTGGCGGAACAGCACCGGGCCCGGGCTCGAGCGCCGCACCGCCACCGCGACGCCCACGAGCACCGGGGCGAGCGCGACGACCGCGAGTATCGCACCGACCCGGTCGATGACGCCCTTGGCGACGGCTCGGACGCCGCGCAGCTCCGGCCGCTCCAGGTGCAGCAGCGGCAGCCCGGCCACGGGCCGGATGGCCACGCGCGGGCCGGCGACCTCGGCGATGCCGGGGGCGACGACGAGCTCGGCGCTGGTCTCCTCCAGGCGCCACCCGAGCCGGCGCAGGCGGGCGGTGCCCATCTCGGCGCACGGGAGCACGGCGACCGTCTGGATCCCGTCGCGCCGGACGACCTCCACGACGTCGTCGAAGCCGCCGAGCACGGGCGTCGAGACGTCCACGACCTCGCCGTCGACGCCCACGAGCGACGCCGACGTGGTGCAGCAGCCGACGACCTCCATGCCCTGGTGGTGGGCCTGCTGCAGCTGGCGCACGAGGTCGCGGACTCCGTCGGCCCGGCCGACGACGAGCGTCGTCGACGTCCGCCGGCCCCGCCGGCGCAGGAGGTGGACGCGCCGGCGCATCACCAGGCGCGCCGCGAGCGTCAGGGCCAGGGCCAGGGGGAGCGCCACGACGACGTAGCCGCGGGCCACGTCGAGGTCGAAGGCGTAGGCCGTCGTGGAGACGGCCGCCACCACCGTGACGCCCGCGAAGGCGACCCGGCGGACCTCCTCGGGGCCGGTGAAGAGGAAGCGCGCCTCGTAGCCGCGCGCCGTCGCGACGGCGGCCACCCACAGCAGGGGCAGGAGGACCACCGACCAGGCCGGCTGGACGGCGATCTGCTGCCACCAGGCCCCGCCGGCGGCCAGGTGACCGAAGTGCGCGCCGTAGGCCAGCACCGCGGCGACCCCCGCGGCGGCGGCGTCCACCAGCGGCAGACGGGCGGTGTACCGGCGCTGCCACCCCTGCTCGCGGAGGTCGGGACGACGCGTGGACCGGCGGTCGACCATGCCGGGGGGCGCGTCCACGCCCCGCGGGCCCTCGGAGGGCGGGCCGTCGGAGCGCGGGCCCTGGGAGGGCGGGCCGTCGGAGCGCGGGCCCTGGGAGGACGGGCCGTCGGAGCGCGGGCCCTGGGAGGACGGGCCGGCCGGGGCTGGCACCTTGGGGGCCGCCGTCGGGGCTGCGCCCCGGCCCCAGCTCGCCGTGCCAGCGCTCATGCGGTCCACCTCGTCCCGGCCCCCCTGGTGCGGGGCGCCGCCTCAGCTCTGCGTCGGATCTACGTGTGAGCGGACGACCGTGTCGCGCGTCACCCACCGTACGGACCCATGAGCGATCCGTCACCCCTTCGAGACATATGTCGGGACATCGGATCTCGCCGGCCGCGCCGTGGACGGAACGCTCCGGCTCCCTGCCCGGCCGCACCTGGGACGCCACCCGCACACCACGGGGACACCACCGGGTCACCACCGGGTCACCACCGGGTCACCACCGGCGCGGGCACGCGCGTCCCCCGGACGGGCACGGGCGGTGCGTGGGAAGATCGCGGCCATGAGGACGGAGGCCGCGGGGACGACCGGGCTCGCACCCCGGGCGGGACGGCGATGAGCGCGGACCAGGGCTGGGCGGCGCCGGGAGGCCGCGGCGCGGACGGCCGCGACGGCCACCACGACGACGAGGGCGGCGCGGACCCGGCACCGGCACCGGCCTGGGCGCTCGGCAGCCAGCCGGCCGCCGGAGCGGCTGAGAGCAGCAGCGTGAAGGCCGGGACGCCGCAGGGCTGGGGTCCGCCACCCGGCACAGACCAGACCTGGTCGGCCCCGCTGCGCCCGGGCGTCGTGCCGCTGCGCCCCCTCGGGGTCTTCGAGATCTTCGAGGGCGGGTTCCGGTCGATCAGCGCCAACCCCAAGGTCATGCTCGGCATCTCGGCCGCCGTCTTCGGCGGGGTCGCCGTCCTGTCCCTGCTCCTGGCGCCGCTCTTCGGCGGCGTCCTCGCGTCGGTCTTCAACGACCTCCTGGCCGGGCCGGGGGTTGCGGGCGCGGGCGGCACCCAGGAGCTCGACGCCTTCGACTTCGCCGGCGCCGACCCGGTGACCTTCCTCGTCAGCGTCGTGGCGACCATCGCCCTGACCGGCCTGCTCGTGCTGTCGGTCAGCGGCTCGGTGATCGGGCGGGAGGTCAGCGCCAGCACGTTGTGGCAGCGGGTCAGGGGTCGGCTGCTGGCCCTGGTCGGCCTCTCGCTGCTGCAGACGCTGGTCTACCTCGTCGCCTTCGTCACGCCGCCGGTCGCCGGGGCGCTCCTCTTCTTCAGCTCGACGTCGGCCGGTGTCGTCGGGCTGCTGCTCGGCCTCCTCGCCGGGACCGCGCTGCTGGCCTGGGTGGCCACCGGCTGGGCGTTCGGGCCCGTTGCGCTGCTGCTGGAGCAGCGCTCCGTCCTCGGCGCGCTCGGCCGCAGCTGGGGCCTCGTGCGGGGCACGTGGTGGCGGGTCTTCGGCGTCCTGCTGCTGACGCTGGTCGTCACGACCATCGCCACGCTCGTCCTCGTCGGCCCGGCCTCGGTCGTGGCCGCGGTCATCGACGCCGTGGGCGGCGGCGGGGCGGGGGCCTCAGCGGCCGCCGTCTTCATCGGGCTGCTCTTCCAGACCCTGGCGCAGATCCTGGTCTTCCCCTTCTCCGCCGCCGTCACCGCCCTGCTCTACACGGACCTGCGGATCCGCCAGGAGGGCCTGGACGTCGAGCTCGCCCGGGCGGCCGAGGCCTCGCCCTGAGCGTCGTCCTGGGCGTCGTCCGGGCCACCAGCGGGGTCGGCGACCTCTCCCGCGAGCAGGCCCGCGACCTGCTCGCGGCAGAGCTGGCCGACCCGGCCTACGCCGACGCGCAGCCCTCCCTGCTGCAGCGAGCCCTCGACTGGTTGCTGCAGACCCTCGCCGACGCGCTGCCCGACGCCGTGGACGGCGGGCCGGTGCTCAGCGCCCTGGTGGTGCTCGTCCTCGGTGCCCTCGTCGCCCTCGCCCTGCTGCTCGGCGGCCAGGCCGCCCTGCGTGCCCGTCGACGCGGCGCGCAGGCCCCCGAGGTCTTCGCGCAGGCGCCCCGCCGGAGCGCGGCCGAGCACCGGCGCCGGGCGGACGAGGCCGCAGCCGCCGGGGACTGGCCCGAGGCCGTGGCCGAGCGCTTCCGCGCCCTCGTGCGCGGCGCCGAGGAGCGCGTGCTCGTCGACGAGCGGCCCGGCCGGACGGCCGGGGAGACGGCGGTCGAGCTCGGCGGGGTGCTGCCGGGGCTGGTCGAGCAGCTGCGCGCCGGTGCGCGGACCTTCGACGACGTCGTCTACGGCTCCGCCCCGGGCAGCGCGGACGACGACGCCCGCCTGCGCGCGCTGGAGGACCAGGTCGCCGCCGCCCGGCCGGCGCACCAGGACGCCTCGCCCGCGGCGAGCGGGGCCCCGCGGTGACCGGGCGGTGAGCCCCGTCGCCGCACCGGCCCAGCAGGACGGGGGCGCCACCGTCGACGACCGGCTCGCCTCGTCGGGCGCAGCCGACCGCCCCGGGGACGCAGCCGGCCCCGGCGACCGCGCCCGGCGCCGCCGTCGCCGGCTGCTCGTGGCCGCGCTCGCCCTGCTGGTGCTGGCCGCGCTGGTCGTCGGCTCCCTCGGCCGGACCGCCGACGACCTCGACCCGGCGAGCGCCACCCCGGGCGGGTCCCGCGCCCTCGCGCAGGTGCTCGGCGACCGGGGCGTCGAGGTCGTCCGGACGACGAGCACGCAGGAGACGGTGGACGCCGTCGCCGCCGCAGGCCCGGGCGGCGCCGCCGTGCTCGTCGTGCCCACGTCCCCCCTGGCGACGTCCCAGCTGGACGACCTCGCAGCCTCCGGCGCCGACCTGCTGCTCGTCGCGCCGCAGGAAGACGTCCTCGCCGCGCTGGCGCCGTCCCTGGTGGCCGCCGACGTCATCGAGGCCGCCGAGGGCGTGCCGCCGCAGTGCGAGCAGCCCGACGCCGTCGCCGCGGGGACCACCACGGGCGGCGGGGTGCTCGTGGAGCCGGCCGACGACGAGGACCCCGCCGTCACCTCCTGCTACGGGCTGCCCTTCGGCGGCGCGCCGTACGTCGTCGTCGAGCCTGCCGGGGCTGCGGCGGGAGAGCGCGCCACCGCGGGCCCGGGGCGCGTCGTGGTCCTCGGCCAGCCCGAGGTCCTCACCAACGAGCGCGTCTCCGCCGACGGCAACGCGGCGCTCGCGCTGCGGACGCTGGGGGCCCGAGACACCCTCGTCTGGTACCTGCCCGACCCGCTCGACCCCGCCCTCGCCGGCGACGACGCGACGCCGCTGGCCGCGCTGGTCCCACCGGGCCTCGTGCGGTCGGTGTACGTGCTGGGCGCCGCCGTCCTCGTGCTGCTCCTGTGGCGCGGGCGCCGGCTGGGCCGCCTCGTGCCCGAGCGGCTGCCCGTGCTCGTGCGCGCCGCCGAGACCGTCGAGGGCCGGGCCAGGCTCTACCGCGCCTCCGGCGCGCGCGAGCACGCCGCCGCGACGCTGCGCGCGGCATCCCTGGCGCGCCTGGCCGAGCGCCTCGGCGTGCCCGTCGCGGCCGGCGCCGCGGCGACCGACGCCGTCGTCGACGCCGCGGCCGCGGCGTCCGGACGTCCCGTCCGTGAGGTCGCCGACCTCTACCGCTCCCCCGCCCCCCGCGACGACGAGGCCCTCGTGGCCCTCGCCGCCGCCCTCGACGCCCTCGAGAAGGAGGTCCGACGCTCGTGAGCGAGCCGACCACCGCCCCACCCGTCCCCGACGCCCCCGAGCCTGACGGGGCCCGGCCCGCCGCCGGGCAGGTACCCGCCGCCGAGCCGCCGCCGCAGGCCGACCTGCCGTCGGAGGCCGAGGCGCGCGAGGCGCTCGCGGCCGTGCGCACCGAGGTCGGCAAGGCCGTCGTCGGCCAGGACGTCGCCGTCACGGGCCTGGTCGTCGCGCTGCTGTGCCGCGGGCACGTGCTGCTGGAGGGCGTGCCCGGGACGGCGAAGACGCTGCTCGTGCGGGCGCTGGCGGCCTCGCTGCAGCTGGGGACGGCGCGCGTGCAGTTCACGCCCGACCTCATGCCGGGCGACGTCACCGGCTCGCTCGTCTACGACGCGAAGGTCTCCGACCTCGTCTTCCGCGAGGGCCCGGTCTTCACCAACCTGCTGCTCGCCGACGAGATCAACCGGACGCCGCCGAAGACGCAGGCCTCGCTGCTGGAGGCGATGGAGGAGCGGCAGGTCAGCGTCGACGGCCGCGCCAGGCCGCTGCCGCGGCCCTTCGTCGTCGCGGCCACGCAGAACCCGGTCGAGCAGGAGGGCACGTACCCCCTCCCCGAGGCGCAGCTGGACCGGTTCCTGCTCAAGCTCCGGCTGCCGCTGCCCGCGCGCGAGGCCGAGCTGCAGGTCCTGGAGCGGCACGCCGCCGGCTTCGACCCGCGCGACCTCGCCGCCGCGGGGCTGCGCCCGGTCGCCGGGCCGGAGCACCTGGCCGCGGGCGCGCGGGCCGTCGCCGGCGTCCGCGTGGCGCCCGAGGTGCTCGGCTACGTCGTCGACGTCGTGCGGGCCACCCGCCAGGCGCCGTCGCTGTCCCTCGGCGTCTCCCCCCGCGGCGCGACGATGCTCCTGGCGACCAGCCGGGCGTGGGCGTGGTTGCAGGGCCGGGACTACGTCAGCCCGGACGACGTCAAGGCGCTCGTGCCGGCGACGCTCGGCCACCGCGTGCAGCTGCGCCCGGAGGCCGAGCTGGAGGGCGTGAGCGTCGACGCGGTGCTGGGCAGCGTGCTCGCCGGCGTGCCCGTGCCCCGCTGAGGGCCGGCGTGGCCGTCACCGGACGCCTCGTCGCGCTCGTCGCGGTGGGGGGCGTGCCGATCGCCCTGCTGCCCGGGTGGGCCCCCGTGCTGGCCTGGGTGCTGCTCGTGCTGCTCGCCGTCGGGCTCGACCTGCTGCTGGCCGTCTCCCCGAAGGCCCTGGCGCTGGAGCGCTCGGTGCCCACCTCGCTGCGCCTGGACGAGGCGACGACGTGCGAGCTGCTCGTCACCAACCCGACGCCGCGGCGGCTGCGCGGTCTCGTGCGCGACGCCTGGGGGCCCTCGGCCGGGGCCGGCGTGGACCGCCACCGCCTCGACGTGCCGGCCGGCGAGCGACGCCGGTACCTCACCCCGCTGCGCCCGACCCGGCGCGGCGACCGACCGGCCGACCTCGTGACGGTGCGCTCCCTCGGCCCGCTGGGCGTGGCGGGGCGGCAGCGGTCGCTGCCCGCGCCGGCGAGCCTGCGGGTGCTGCCGCACTTCCGCTCCCGCCGGCACCTGCCGAGCCGCCTGGCGCGGCTGCGCGACGTCGAGGGCCGCTCGTCGGTGCAGGTGCGCGGGCAGGGCACCGAGTTCGACAGCCTTCGCGACTACGTCGACGGCGACGACGTCCGCTCGATCGACTGGCGGGCGACGGCGCGGCGCCAGGAGCTCGTCGTCCGCACCTGGCGCCCCGAGCGCGACCGCCGGGTGCTGCTCGTGCTCGACACCTCGCGCACGGCGGCCGGGCGGGTCGGGGACGCCCCGCGCCTGGACGCCGCCATGGACGCCGGGCTGCTGCTCGCGGCCCTGGCCAGCCGGGCCGGGGACCGGGTGGACCTCGTGGCCGTCGACCGGCGCGTGCGGGCCCGCGTGGAGCGGGCCACCGGCGCCGCGCTGCTGCCCGCGCTCGTGCAGGCGATGGCGCCGCTGGAGGCGCGGCTCACCGAGGCCGACTGGCCGCTCGTCGTGCGGACCGTGCGGACGTCGCTGACCCGGAGGGCGCTCGTCGTCCTCCTGACGCCGCTGGAGGCGGCGGTCGAGGAGACGCTGCTGCCGGTGCTGGAGCAGCTGACGGCCCGCCACCAGGTCGTCCTCGCCAGCGTCACGGACCCGCGGGTGGAGGAGATGCGCGCCGGGCGCGGCGACGAGGTCGCCGTCTACGGCGCCGCGGCGGCCGAGCGGACCGTCCTGGAGACCGACCGGCTCGCCCGCCGGCTCGCCCGCTCCGGCGTGCACGTCGTCCGGGGAACGCCGGAGGAGCTGCCGCCGCGCCTGGCCGACGCCTACCTGGCGCTCAAGGCCGCCGGGCGGCTGTAGCCCGTGGCCGCTCGCCGACCAGCCCGGCGGGCCCGCGCGGCAGGGTGAAGAGACCGGGGAGCCCCGCGAGGAGCCGGCGCAGCCCCTGGGTGCCGGCGAGGGTGAGCGCGAGCAGCAGCAGGACCACCGTCGTCGACAGGAGCGCCGTCGCGAGCGCGGACGAGGGCGCCAGCGCGCGGACCGCGGCACCGAGCGGCTCGCGCAGCGGGAGCATCACGACGCTGAGCACCAGCTCGTGCAGCACGTACAGGGGCAGCGTCACCCGGCCGAGACGGGCCAGCGCCTCGACGGGCCGGGTCGCCGGCAGGGCGGCCGTCACGACGACCGCGCCGACGACGCCGACGACGCCGGTGAGCAGGTGGGCGCCCGGGAGCGGGACGCCGGCCGGGACCCACCACGCCAGCAGGACGAGGGTGGGGCAGGCCAGCAGCGCCAGCACGCCCCACCCCCACGGCACGGCGGTGCTCACGACCGCGAGCACCCCCGGCAGCCGGGCGCCCGCGAGGAAGAACGGCACCAGACGCGCCATCGCCTGCCACGCGAAGCCCGTCTCGGGCTCCGGCACGAGCGCCACGACGGTCACGGACACGAGCGCGGCCCCGAGCAGCAGAGCCGCGGTGGGGACCCGGCGCAGCAGCCGTCCGAGCACCGTGAAGACGGCGAGGGCGTAGAGGTACCAGAGCGAGTTGTCCGGGAGGGCGAGCCCGAGCAGGGCCGCGCCCCACGCCCCGCCGGGGTCGGCCTCGGCGTGGCGCGCGTACGGCACCACGGAGTACAGCGCGGCGCCGAGCACCATCCACAGCAGGTACAGCCACAGCAGGACCAGCACCTTGCCCCGCAGCAGCGCCCGCCACGGCCGCTCCAGCGCCCGGGCGGCCAGCAGCCCCGAGACGAGGAAGAACAGCGGCATCCGCACGCCCGCGAGCAGCGCGTCCACCGCGGGCACCCGCTCGCCGAGCAGTCCCTGGGCCAGCGCCGCCGCGACGCAGTGGTGCAGCACGACGAGCAGGATCGCCGCGCCGCGGGCCCGGTCGACCCACGCCAGACGCTCACCGCCCGGCGTCGTCACCTCGCCCACGTGCGGCTCCCCTCGCTCGACGTGCGCCGCCCGAGCCGCAGCGCCCCACGTCCGCCGGCGCCGGCCGCCCCGAGTAGAGCACCCGAGACCGCCGCCGCGGCCCCGCCGGCCACCATCGGCCCCGACGTCATCCGTCAGGCTGACGGCGCCGACGACGGGGACTCGGTGACGACGTCGGAGACCCCCCTGGCGGGAGCCACGCGCCTGAGCACCCTCGGTGGAGGCGGGTCAGCCTCGCGTCGGTGCGACGTCCCCCACCTCGTCGGCGCGCAGGTCCCCCGTCTCGCCCGCCGCGACGCCGCGACGACCGAGGACGCCGACGTAGACGACGAAGGCGAGCAGGACGGCGAGGCCGACGCCCACGCGCAGCCACGTCGGCCACGGCGCGGGCGTGACGAAGCCCTCGACCACGCCGGAGACGGCGAGGACGCCGACGAGGCCCAGGGCGACGGTGAACAGGGCGCGTCCCTCCGTGGCGAGGGAGTCTGCGCGGGTGCGGGCGCCGGGAGCGACCCAGGCCCAGAAGATCCGCAGCCCCGCGGCGCCGGCGACGAAGATCGCCGTCAGCTCCATGAAGCCGTGCGGGAGGATGAAGGCGAAGAACACGGCGCCACGGTCGTAGGCGAACAGCAGCCCCGCGGCCTGGCCGACGGCGATGGCGTTGACGGCCAGCAGGTAGACGACCGGGAAGCCGGCGATGCCCAGGGCGATGCAGAGCGCGGCGATGCGGGCGTTGTTCGTCCAGACCTGCCCGGCGAAGGACGCGGCGGTGTTCTGGGAGTAGTACTCGACGAAGTCGTTCTCGACGTACTGGCGTGCGTCGGCCTCGCTGCCGAGGGCGGCGAGGACGGCGGGGTCGGTGGCGACCCAGGTGGCCACGGCGGCGCCGACGAGGCAGAAGAGGACGCCGATGGCCACGGTCAGCCACCGGGTCCGGTAGACGGCGACGGGGAAGGAGACCAGGACGAAGCGGGCCAGCTCGCGCCAGGCGGGCTCGCGCACCCCGCCCAGGCGGTGGCGGGCCTGCCCGACCAGCCGCGAGAGCCGCGAGACCAGCACAGGGTCGGGGCTCTCGGCCTGCAGCTGGGACAGGTGCGTCGCCGTCCGCTGGTACAGCCGGACCAGCTCGTCGGCGTCGGCCCCCGTCGTCCGCCCCCTCCTCAGCAGCACCTCGAGGCGCTGCCAGGTCGGCTCGTGCACCTCGACGAACGCGTCGACGTCCAGGGCTCCCCCTCGCTGGTGCGGGTCACGGCACGCCCGTGGGGCGCGTCCGCCCGAGGCTACGCGGGGGCGGCGACGGGCGCGGGCACGCAGGCCTCGTCGACCCGTCCGGGCGACGGAGCGCCGAGGGGACGGCCCGTGACGGCGCTGCCTGGCACCATCGGCCCGTGAGCACGCAGACGGGCTCGGCGCGGTGGGAGGACGAGGCGCTGGCGCACGCCCTCGGGGCGGGCGTCGTCACCGGCGACGCCGTCGTGCTGGAGCTGCCGCGGGCCTCCCCCGCGGTGCGGCTGGTGTCCGGGCTGCTGGACGCGCTCGTCGTCGTGCTCCTCGCGGTCGTCCTGGCCTTCACGCTCGGGCCGCTGCTGCCCCTGGGCAACACCTCGGCCGTCGCGACGATCGTCGGGCTGGCGCTCGCGCTGCTCTTCCTCGCGGTGCCCGCCGGGGTGGAGACCCTGACGCGCGGCCGCTCCCTCGGCCGGCTCGTCGTGGGGACGCGGGTGGTGCGCGACGACGGCGGCCCCACCCGCTTCCGGCACGCCTTCGTCCGGGCCCTCGCCGGGGTGCTGGAGCTGTGGCTGCTCGCGGGCGGCCCGGCGCTCATCACCGCGCTCGTGAGCCGGCGCGGCAAGCGCCTGGGGGACCTGCTCGCCGGGACCGTCGTCGTGCGCGAGCGAGCCGCCCGCCAGGAGGTCGGGCGCGCGGCGATGCCGCCCGAGCTGGCCGCGTGGGCGGCTTCGGCCGACGTCGCCTCGCTGCCGGCGGGGCTGGCGCTGGCGTGCCGCCAGCTGCTCGCGCGCCGCCATCGGCTCAACCCGTCCTCGCGCGAGCGGCTCGGGGCCGCGCTGCGGGCCGACGTCGTCGACCGCGTCTTCCCGCCGCCGCCGGGCTCGGCTCCCGACGAGCGCGTCCTGGAGGCCGTGCTCGCCGAGCGCCACCGCCGCGACCTGGAACGGCTGCGTCGCCAGGAGGACCGGCGCCGTGCCGACGCCGAGCACCTGCACCGCCTGCCCTTCGAGCCCTGAGCCAGCGGGCGGGCCGGCGTCAGTAGCGGTAGGCCTCGGGCTTGTACGGCCCCTCGACCGGCACGCCGAGGTAGTCGGCCTGGCCCTGCGTGAGCTCGGTGAGCCGGACGCCGAGCGCTCCCAGGTGCAGGCGGGCGACCTTCTCGTCCAGGTGCTTGGGCAGCACGTGCACGCCCGTGCCGTAGGCGTCGGTGCGGGTGAAGAGCTCGACCTGGGCGATCACCTGGTTGGAGAACGAGCAGCTCATGACGAAGGACGGGTGCCCCGTCGCGTTGCCGAGGTTCATCAGCCGGCCCTCGGAGAGCACGATGATGCTGTGCTCGGGCTCCTCCGCCGTGCCGGCGAACACCCACTCGTGCACCTGCGGCTTGATCTGGGTGCGGACCACGCCGGGGACCTTCTCCAGCCCGGCCATGTCGATCTCGTTGTCGAAGTGGCCGATGTTGGCGACGACCGCCTTGTCCTTCATCCGCCGCATCTGGTCGGCGGTGACGACGTCCTTGCAGCCCGTCGTCGTGACGACGACGTCGGCGACGGTCAGGACGTCCTCCAGCGTCGTGACCTGGTACCCCTCCATCACCGCCTGCAGCGCGCAGATGGGGTCGACCTCGGTGACGACGACCCGGGCGCCCTGGCCGCGCAGTGACTCGGCGCAGCCCTTGCCGACGTCGCCGTACCCGCAGACGACGGCGACCTTGCCGCCGATGAGGATGTCGGTGGCCCGGTTGAGGCCGTCGACGAGGCTGTGGCGGCAGCCGTAGGTGTTGTCGAACTTCGACTTGGTGACGGCGTCGTTGACGTTGATGGCGGGGAAGAGCAGCGCGCCGTCACGGGACATCTCCACGAGGCGGTGGACGCCCGTCGTCGTCTCCTCGGTGACGCCCTTGAGGTCCGCCGCCAGGCGGGTGAAGCGCTGGCCGTCGGCGGCCAGGCTGCGCCGCAGCGTCTCCAGGACGACGGCGTGCTCGGCGTTCTCGGCGCTCTCGGCGCCGGGGACCTCGCCGGCCTTCTCGACCGCGACGCCCTGGTGGACCAGCAGCGTGGCGTCGCCACCGTCGTCGAGGAGCATGTTGGGGCCGTCGTGGCCCTCGCGGCTCCAGTCGAGCGCGCGGTCGGTGCACCACCAGTACTCCGCGAGCGTCTCGCCCTTCCAGGCGAAGACCGGGACGCCGGCGGGGGCGTCGGGCGTGCCGGTGCCGACGACGACGGCGGCCGCGGCCTCGTCCTGGGTCGAGAAGATGTTGCAGCTGGCCCAGCGGACCTCGGCGCCGAGCGCGGTGAGGGTCTCGATGAGCACCGCCGTCTGCACCGTCATGTGCAGCGAGCCCGTGACCCGGGCGCCGGCGAGCGGCTGCGCCGGGCCCATCTCCTCGCGCAGGGCCATGAGACCGGGCATCTCGTGCTCGGCGAGGCGGATCTGGTGGCGGCCGGCCTCGGCCAGCCCCAGGTCGGCCACGCGGTGCTCGACGCCGCCGACGACGACGGCGTCGGGCAGGTCCGCCGGCGCCGTCGAGCCGGTGGGGGCGGTCGCGGCGGGCTGGGCAGGGGCGGTGAGCGTCACGGGGACGTCCTTCCTGGGTGGGGTCCTGGCGGAGCCCGCGCTGGGGCTCAGGTCCACCGGCGCGGCCCCTCTGGGCCTGCGGTCACCACCGACGCCGGACCCGCTCAGGGTACGCCGTCGGCCGCGGGCCCGGCCGGGCCCCGCCGGCCGGCGTGGTCGCCGCGACGTCCGCGCCGGGCACCACCGGCGGCGGCGCGGCCGCTCAGCCGAAGACGTGGACGACCAGCGCCAGACCGCCGGCCCAGGTGCTCGCGCCCAGGACGAACGCCGCCCCCCAGCCCGCCATGGCCTGCAGCGGCGTGCCGCGCCCGAGGTCGTCCTCGGGGTCGGCCACGTCGGCGGCCTCGCGCACCCGCCACGACGGGGCGACGTCGCGGAAGACGACGTGGCCGCCGGCGCCCTCGAGGTCGTCGTGACGGGGCCGCACCTGGGCCGGGGCGAGCAGGCCCGCGGGCACAGCAGGGGCAGTCAGGTCGTCCGAGGCCATGGCACCCCTTCGGGCGGAGCCCGCCAGCGCTGGAGGGGGTGCACCCAGGAGCTCCCCGGACGGAGCACACGGTTGCCCCGTCCGGGCGATGCGTCGTCGCATGGCCGCATCATGACCCCCCGCCCCCGGCGCCGCGCAGGGCACCCCGGGCCGTGACCGGAACGGGACATACCTCTCGACCCGGGCGCTCTCCCGAGAGCCGTCCGCGGGCGCCGCCGGCGAGGAGCAGGCTCAGCCCAGGACGTCGCGCAGCTCGGCGACGTGCGGCGAGGTGGCCGGGTCCAGACCGCTGGCCAGGGCCAGGTAGGCGGCCGCGAAGTCGGTGCGCGAGACCAGCCGGGCGAAGCGGGCGAGCGGGCCGCCCTCGTCGGCGACGACGTCGCTCGTGCGGACCCCGGAGCGCTCGGCGAGCGCCAGCACGGCCGAGGACGGGCCGGTGGTCGCCTCGCGCAGCAGCACGAGGCGCAGGCGGCTGCGGGCCGGGCCGTCGAGGAAGGGGTCGTCGAAGAGGTCGTCCTCCGCGGCGGCGGCGAAGGGCCCCCCGAAGGTCGCCACGACGTCGCCGGCGTCGTCGGGCAGCCGGCCGTGGACGGCCGGGACCCGCGCGGTGCGCGCCAGCACCGACGCGGCCCGCCGGGCCGCGACGCCGGCGAGGTCCCCGTCGCCGAGCAGCACCGGGACGTCGCCCGAGAGATCCAGCGCCAGCGTCTTGGCCGGGTTGACGAAGGCCTCCGAGGACGGGCGGCAGGCCTCGGCCTCGTCGTCCAGCGCCCGGGCGACCTCCTCCAGCGCCTCGCGCGCGCCCGCCGCCCCGGAGGTCTCCCCGATCGGGGCCAGGACGCCGAGGGAGGAGGTGACGCAGAGCGCCGGCGTCAGCAGCGACCACAGCGCCGTCCGGGAGGTCGGGGCCGACGTCGACTCCCGGCCCGGCTCGGGCAGCGGCACGTGCACCCCGCGGGCCGCGGCGCAGACCGCCTCCAGCGGTGACCCGGCGGCGCTGACGGTCAGCAGCCGCGCGCCCCTGCGCCCGGCCTCGGCGGCGAGCGCCACCGTCGCCCCCGCCCGGCCGGAGAGGGACACCGCCACGACCAGGTCCAGCGCCCCGACCCAGGCCGGCAGCACCGAGCCGGTCCGGGCGACGACGGGGACGGCGGCCCGCTGGCCCGCGAGCGCCTCCAGCGCCCCGGCGACCACGGTCGCCCCGCCCCGCGCCGCGACGACGACGGCACGCGGCCGGTCGGCGGCCTCCCACCGCGAGGCCGGGCTCTCCTCGACCAGCTCCAGCGCCCGCCGCACCTGGGCGCCGGCCCCCGCGAGCGCCCGCAGGACCGAGGCGGGGTCGGCGGCGGCCAGGGCGTCGGCGTCGTCGAGGAGCCCCTCGTCGAGCTCAGGCACCGGGCGCGCCGGCCGCCGGCTCGGCGACCGCCTCGTCGACGAGCAGCACGGGGACGCCGTCGACGACGGGGTAGCGCAGCGGCGGGTCGGCGTCGACCGCCACGAGGGCCACCAGGCGTCCCTCGCCGTCACGACGGTCCTCCAGGCGGCCGCCGGTGGCCGGGCACCGCAGCACCTCGCGGAGCCAGGCCGGTGGCTCCTCCAGCCGCGAGCCCGCGGCCGCGCCGCCCGTCCCGGCGCTCATGCGTCGGCCCGCACGAGCGCGAGGACCTCGTCGCGCACCGCCGTCATCGTCGCGGCGTCGACGGCCTCGACGTTCAGGCGCAGCAGCGGCTCGGTGTTGCTGGCGCGCAGGTTGGCCCACCAGGCCCGCCCGAAGGGGCCCCTCCCGGGACCTCCCCCGGCGTCGTCCGGAGTGAGCGGCGCGGTGAACGTCACGCCGTCCAGCTCGTCGACGCCGGCACCGCGCGCGGCCATGACGGCCCGGACCCGCTCCACCGCGGCGGGGACGTCGGGCACGGTCGAGTTGATCTCCCCGCTCGCGACGTAGGGCGCGTAGTCGGCCACCAGCTCCGAGAGCCTCCCCTGGCTGCTGCCGAGCGCGGCCAGCACGTGCATGGCCGCGAGCATGCCCGTGTCGGCGCCCCAGAACGCCGCGAAGTAGTAGTGCGCCGAGTGCTCCCCGCCGAAGACGGCCCCGGTGCGCGCCATCTCCTCCTTGATGTAGGAGTGCCCCACCCGCGTGCGCACGGCGCTGGCGCCGGCGGCCTCGACGAGCTCGGGCACGACGGCCGAGGTGATGAGGTTGTGGATCACCGTGACGGCCGCCTCGTCCTCCTGCGCCCGCTCGCGGGCGATCTCCCGCAGCGCCACGAGCGCCGTCACGGCGCTGGGGCTCACGGCCTCGCCCCGCTCGTCGACGACGAAGCAGCGGTCGGCGTCGCCGTCGAAGGCCAGGCCCACGTCGGCGCCCTGGTCGACGACGGCCCGCTGGAGGTCCACGAGGTTGGCCGGCTCCAGCGGGTTCGCCTCGTGGTTCGGGAAGGTGCCGTCGAGCTCGAAGTAGAGGGGCCGCACGTCCAGCGGCAGCGCGGGCAGCCCCGCGGCCTCGCCCAGGACGGCGGGCACGGTCAGCCCGGCCATCCCGTTGCCGGCGTCCACGACGACGCGCAGGGGGCGGGAGCCGGAGAGGTCGACGAGCTGGCGCAGGTGCTCGCCGTAGCCGCGCAGCAGGTCCTCCTCGCGGCGGGCGCCCCGTCCGTCCACGACGTCGTGGCCACCCGCGGCCAGGGACGCGCTCGCGTGGTCGCGCACCGCGGCGAGCCCCGAGTCGAGGCTGACCGGGCGGGCGCCGGCCCGGCACAGCTTGATGCCGTTGTACCGCGCCGGGTTGTGGCTCGCCGTGAACATCGCGCCCGGCGCGTGCAGGACGCCGCTGGCGTAGTAGAGCCCGTCGGTCGAGCAGAGGCCGATGAGGACCACGTCGGCGCCGCGGTCCTGCGCGCCGGCGGCGAAGGCGTCGACGAGGCCGTCCGAGCTCGGTCGCATGTCATGCCCGACGACGAGGCGAGGCCGCGCGGCGCCGCCGGGCTCGTGCGCCCCGCCGGCCGGGTGCACCGGCTCCAGGACGAGGACGTCTGCGACGGCCGCGCCGAGAGCGCGGGCCGTCGTCTCGTCCCACTGGTCGGGGACGACCCCGCGGACGTCGTAGGCCTTGACGATGGTGGAGAGGTCGGGGTCGGGGCTGCTCACGCGGCGGACGCTACCGGCGCGCCCCCCGCTCAGGCGGGGCGACGGGTCCGGGCGAGCACGTCCTCGATGCGCAGGCCGACGCCGTCGGCCTCCCAGCCGCGGTGGTCGCAGCGCCCGCAGGAGGTGAAGACGGCCGCCGTGCCGTCCGTCAGCGTCATGGCCAGGCGGGTCACGCGCGGCGCCTCGCACGAGGGGCACCCGACGACCTCGGACGCCGCGGTCTGCGTCAGCGAGCCGAGCGGGACGACCGGCGCGGGGCGACGGGTGCGCGGGCGGGGGACGGCGGCGGCGCGGGTGCTGGGCACGGAGGAACTCCTCGGGGCTGCAGACGGGCCGCGTGGGCGCGGCGTGACCACCCCTGCATCGGGCGATCGGGTGACCGGGCTTGAGCACGTCACCCGGACGGAGCAGCACGAGGCCCTCCTCGGGCCGGGGCGGGCCCGACCCCTCAGCCTTGGGAGCCGCCGTCGCGCAGCACGCGCAGGTGCCCCCGCCGCGCGGACTCGCGCGCCTTCCGCTCGCCGCCCCCGCCCTCAGGGCCGCCGCGCGGGGCGCCCCGGACGGTCGCGGACGGCTCGGGCCGGGCCCGCCCGGCGTCCCGGACGGCGTCGGCCAGGGCCAGGAGGTCGTCGTCGCTGCGACGGCCGGCCGGGACGTCGGGGGCCAGCCGCACGACCTCCCACCCGCGGGGCGCCGTCAGCCGCTCCGAGTGGCCGGCGCAGAGGTCGTAGGTGTGCGGCTCCGCCGTCGCGGCGAGGGGGCCGAGCACCGCGGTGGAGTCGGCGTAGACGTACGTCAGCGTCGCGACGGGCGGCTGGGGGCACGCGCTGCGGCAGCACCGCCGGACCCGGGGCCGCCCCCGGCCGCCCGCCGCGCTCGTCGTCGTCACGGGCGACGACGCTACCCGCCGGGCCCGAGGGCGCCGCGGCCCCACGCCGCGCGCCGTAACCTCCCGGTGTGCCCGACCCCGCCCACCGCGCCCGGCGCCGGCGCGACCGCCGCGGCCGCGGGCTGCGGGGGCCCCTGCTGCCGGCGGGCCTGCCCGCCGCCCGCACCCGGGGAGAACGCTTCGACGACCTCGTGCTCGACGCGGTCGAGGACGTCGAGCGCGTGCTGGACCAGCCGCTCTCCCACATCGAGTTCGCCGTCGAGGACGTGCCGCCGGGCGAGCCGTCGGACGTGGTCGGGGAGGCCGTCCCCCTCGGGCGCTACACCCCGGCCGAGCGGGGCGCGCCGGCCCGGGTCGTGGTCTACCGCCGACCGGTCGAGACGCGGGCCGGCGAGCCCGCCGAGCTCGAGGACCTCGTGCACCAGGTCGTCGTCGAGCAGGTCGCCCACGCCCTGGGCACCGAGCCCGAGCGGCTCGACCCGCACTACCGCGAGGACTGACGCACCCCTGGTCACCCTCGACCTCAGGTCGAGGGTGACGAGCCTTGCGAGGGGGTCCGGCTCAGGGCCACCGGCCCGGCGGGGCCACGAGCACCGGCGTGCTGCCCGCCGCGGCCGGCACCGACGACGGCGGCACGACGGCGACCGCCCCGGGCACGTCCGCCGCCACCAGGACGAGCGCGGCGTGCAGGCCCGTCGCGGCAGGGGCCGGCGACACCGGCTGCCCACCGTCCTGCGTGGCGCCGCCCTGCCCACCGTCAGCACCCCCGTCAGCACCACCGGCCTCCTCGGTCTCCTCGGCCGCCGCCTGCTCCGCCGCAGCCTCGGCCTCGGCGTCGACGACGACCTCGACGACGACGAGACCGGTGAGACCCTCGCCGACCTGCGCCGGGTCCAGGGTGCGCGTCGACCGGGCGGGGACGGCGACCTCGAAGGGGTCGGTGCGGGCGCCGTCGGCCGCGAGGCCGACCACGGAGGCCGTCGCCTGCCCGGCGCCGGCGTTCGTCAGCAGCACCTGCGCGCCCAGGCCGGCATCGCCCCGGGGCAGTGCCAGCCCCGCCCCGGGCGCGAGCGGCGCGGTCGCGGGCGCGACGGCGAGGTCGGCCGGCCCGTCCGGGTCGTCGGCTCCCGCGCTGCGCGCGAGGACGACGGCGGCCGTCACGGGGACGTCCGAGCGCACCACGACCCCGGCGGCGCCTGCCGGCACCCCGCCGAGGGGGACGTCGACGACCTCGCCCGCGGGCACGGCGACCGACGTCGCGAGGCCCGCCGCGGCGGCGGCTCCCGCCTCGTCGGCGAGCACGTCGACCTCGACGGTCGCCGTCTCCTCCCCCGGGGCGACGACCCGCAGCACGGCCGAGCCGGCACCGGCCGTCGCGAGCCCGGGGACCACCTGGGTCAGCGCCGGGGCCGCCGCCGGCGTGACGACCTCGACGCCGCGCGGCACGATACCGACCAGGCGCGAGACGACGAGCGACGGTGCCACGGAGCCGCCGGTGCTCGTCACATGGACGGCGAGCGGCTCGACCGCCTCCTCGACGAGCCCGTCGAGGAGGACCTCCGAGCGCTCCCCCGGCGGGACGACGACGTCCTGGCCGCCGGGAGGCTGAACGACCCCCTCGGGCGTGTGCACGCCCAGGCTGACCTCCGCGGCCGTCGCGCCGGGGTTGAGCAGGGACAGCCGCGTGCTCGTGCCTGCGGCCGTCGAGCCGCCCACGAGCCACGCGTCCGACGTCGGCGCCGCGCACGAGGACGCGGACAGGCCCCGCAGGTCCCCGTCGGGGGTGAGCGAGGTCGACAGCCCTGACAGGGAGGGCGCCGCCTGGCCCGTCGGGCCCGTCACCGACACGGTCGCCGCGCCGCCGGAGCCGCCGGCCCCCTCGACCACGGCGACGCCGTCGTCGGTCGGCTCGACCTGCGTCGCCGGCGCCGACGCCGTACCCGAGGTGGTCGAGGAGGCCGACTCCACGGGCGCCGTGACGACCAGCGGCCCCTGCGCGCCGTCGGCCAGGAGGACGAGGCGCCGGTCGGTCGGGGACTGCTCCGCGGCGAACTCCTCGTCCGTCTCCTCGACGGCCGCCGTCAGGACCGGCCCGCCCGCGCAGCCCAGCGACGAGGCCCCCGGCTGGGTCCCCACCTCGACGACCCCGGCGCCTGCGGGCACCGCCGCGGCCACGTGGTCGACGACGCCGTCCTCCACCACGACCAGCGCCGCCGTCCCGACGACGAGCGCCACCGAGGCGACCGCGGCGAGGAGGCGCGGGCCGTGGCGCAGGCCCGGCGGCCCGGGCTCGCCGCGGTCGGCGGCCTCCTGCTGACGGGCCGGTTCTTGCGGCGTCCAGCCGCTGCTCGTGCCGTCCTGCGCCGCTGCGCTCCCCATGCCGTCCTCCGTGCCTGCGCCGCTCATGCCGTCCTCCGCCCCGGCAGGGGCACCGCGAGCAGCGCCGCGAGCAGCAGCCCGACGCCGGCGACCCACGGCCACGGGCCATCGGGCGAGGTCCAGCCCCCGACGTGCCGGACGGCCAGCTGGCCACCGTCGGCCGGCAGGGCGAAGGCCTGCGCCCACGGGCTGCTCGCGGGTGCCTCGGCCGGCTCGAGGGCCTCGCCCGACAGCGTCGCCTCCCAGCCGGGGTCCGCCTGCTCGGCCAGCACGAGCACCCGGCCCTCCGGCCCGGGGTCGAGCGGGGCCGACCCGCTCCGCGCGCTCGCGGCGACGACCTGCTGCACCTGCCCGTCGGCGTCGAGCACGCGCAGCACCCCGACGTCGGGCGTGCCCTCCGGGGGCGGGGCGACGCGCCAGAGCACGGCCCCGTCGACCTCGGCGGCCCGCTGCAGGCCGTCGACGGCGTCGAGCGCCGAGGCGGCGTCGGTGCCGGCGGCAGACAGCGCACCCTCGGGCGGCAGCAGGACCACGAAGCCGGCCGCCAGCACGGCGAGCGCGTCGCGGGCGCCCGGGTCGTTCGCGACGAGGGCCGCCGCGGCCGCCGCGACGGGGGCGGCGGCCCGGTCCGCGGGCTGCTCCCCCGGCGCGGCCGCGGACGCGGCCACGAGCGAGCTCGTGCCGGCGAGGTCGACGCCGGCGCGCGCGAGCACCGCCGTCACCGGCGGTGGGTCGTCGGCCCCGGCGACACCGGCGGGGAGGTCCGCCGCCTCCGGCGCGCGGGCGTCGTCGGCACCGGTGCCCGCGGCCGCGGCCGGGGGGCGCAGGACGAGGGTGCGCAGCCCCGGCCCCGAGGCGGCGCCGGCCGCCGCCGTCTCGGGCAGCTGGGGGCCCTGCCCGCGGGCCACGAGCCCCAGGGCTGCGGCCTGCTCGTCGCCGGTCCCGGCCTGGGCGAGCGTCCAGACGCCCGTCGTCCCGCCGGCGAGGGCGAGCACGACGACGGTCGCGGCGAGGCGCGCCGCCCGCGGCCCCGGTCGGTCGGGAGCCGGACGTCGTGGTCCGGTCGCGCCCAGCGGACCGGCGAGCAGCGGCACCGCCGCGACGAGCAGGCCCAGCAGCACGGTGCTCGCCGCCGGCCCCGACCAGGCGGGCGCGACGACCGCCCCGTCGCCGCCGTCGACCACGCCGGCACCCACGGACGCCGCGGCGGCGGCGAGCGCCGTCCCGAGCGCGACGAGCGCCCAGCCCCCGACGGCGCGCGGGCGCAGCACCGCGGCGACGAGGGCCACGACGGCCAGCGCTGCCGCCGCGGCCAGCGGCAGGCCCACGAGCAGCCACGCGGGCCACGTGCTCGGCAGTCCCAGGAGGTCGGTCGCGACGCCGGTGGCGTCCAGCGGCTGCGCCAGCACCTGCTGCCAGAGCGGCGTCTGCGCGAGCGCGACCGGGGGCACCGGCCCGCCGAGCAGGGCCCCGAGCGCCTGCGCCCGCCCGGTCGGCCCCTCGCCGGCGCGCGCGGCCACCGCCAGCGCCCACGGGCCGACGACCGCGGCGACGGGCAGCCCGGCCACGAGCAGGGGCAGCCGGCGGCGCGCGCTCACCGCCAGGGCGAGGAGCACGAGCAGCGCGGGCGCCAGGAGCACCGGCGCGCCGACGCCGACGACGACGAGCGCGAGCGCGGTCACCCCGGTCACCGCCCACGCGCGGCGTCCGGAGCGGGCGCGGTAGCCCGACAGCAGGCAGCGGGCCAGCCAGGGCAGCGCGGCGTGCGCCACCACGGGCCCGAGCCGGCCGGTGCTCACGCCGAGGAGCAGCGGCATGCCTCCGGCCCACGCCAGCGCGCCGGCCGCGCGCAGCAGCCGGCTGCGGGTGAGGGCGCCCGCGCCCCACCACGCCGCCGCGGCGGAGGCCGGGACGGCGAGCAGCAGCACCGCCGCCACGAGCAGGCCGGGGCGCCCGGCCAGGGGGGCTGACAGCGCGCCCAGCACGCCCACGAGCGGGTCGGCGGGGGCGGCCACCCCCGTGCCGCTGCCCGACCAGGACGAGCGCGCGGCCGCCCACAAGGTCGCGGCCTCTGCGGGCGCCGGGGGCAGGGCCGGCGCCTGCACGACGCCGCCCGGGCCGAGGAGGCGGCGCAGCGCCAGCACCGAGAGGGCGAGCAGGGCACCGACGAGCACGAGCGCGGCGAGCGGGTCGCGCCGCGGCGGCAGCCCACCCGGGGCGTGGGGACGGGTCCGGGGGTGCTCGGCGGCGCGCGCAGCGTCCTCGGCCTCCACCTCGGCGGCGGCCCGCCGCAGCGACCAGCGGTCGCGGTGGTGCCGGCGCACCTCCCCGGGCGAGGCCAGCAGCGGCCGCAGCGCCGAGCGCCCGCGCACCGAGACGGCGGCGGCGCGCCGGCGAGCGGCCACCAGCCGGTCGGGCCGCAGGACGACGCCGACCACGGCGCCGAGCTCGGCCGGCGCGTGGCCCGGGTCCTTGAGCAGGAAGCGCCACAGCGCCCGCATCGCCCCCGCGAGCAGGACGCCGACGAGGGCGAAGGGCAGGCCGAGCGGCGAGGCCGACACGAGCCGGGTGTACGCGGCGCTCGCCGGGCCTCCCCCGACGACCTGGGCGTGGCGCCCGGGCCGCTCGACGACCGCCGAGGGCACGGTGACGACGCCGTGGCCGGCCATCCGCACGCGGCGCGAGAGGTCCAGGTCGGCACCGTCGAGGGGCAGCGCCGGGTCGAAGCCGCCGACCTCGTCGAGCACGTCCCGGCGCACCAGCATCCCGGCGCCCGCCACCGCCAGGACGTCCTCGCGGTCGTCGACCTGCCCCTGGTCGAGCTCGTCGGCGGCCACGCGGGTCAGCGCCGTGCCGCGCCGGCTCGTCGTGAAGCCCGCCTGGAGCAGCCGTCCGGGGGCGTCGAGGTCGCGCACCTTGGGGCCGGCGACCGCCACGCCGGGGCGCAGCTCCACGGCGGCCAGCAGCCGCTCGAGGGCGTCGGGCGCGGCGACGACGTCGTCGGTCAGCAGCCACAGCCACGGGACGGGGGCGTCCAGCGAGGGCGTCCCCGTGGCGTCGGGGGCGTCCGGCGCGCCTGGCCGTCCGCGGCCCGACGACCCGCCGTCGCCGGCCTGGCTGCCCGTCACCTTGTGGCGGCCGTCCTCGCCGCGGAGACGGCGACGCCCCGAGGGCGGCGCGCCGGGCAGCACCCGGACCAGCTCCGCGGGGGTCGAGCGCCGGCGCAGGTACGGCTCGAGGCCGTGCTCCTGCAGGACCTCCAGGCTGCCCGGGTGGCACCCGCTGGCAACCGCCTGGACGAGCGACGGACGGCGGGTCTGCGCGGCGAGCGCGGCGAGCACGCGGCGCAGCCGCTGCGGGGCCTCCGGCGAGGTGTCCGACACGAGCAGGAGGACCGTCACCGTGACGGCGTCGGGCTCACCGTCGGCGGGACCGTTGAGCGGCCCGGTGGTTGGCCCGGTGGTTGGCCCGGTGAGTGGCCCGGCGTGGGGCTCGGACGGGGAGGGCACGACGGGCAACCGTACGGGAGGTGGCGTGGTGCCCCCGGCCTCCTGGCCGTCGGGGCGGGTCGCGACGGGCGGGCGGCTCAGCCCGCGCGCTTCTTGAGCTTGCGACGCTCGCGCTCGGACATGCCGCCCCAGATGCCGAAGCGCTCGTCGTTGAGGAGGGCGTACTCCAGGCACTCCGCGCGCACGTCGCAGGAGACGCACACCCGCTTGGCCTCGCGCGTGGAGCCGCCCTTCTCGGGGAAGAAGGCCTCGGGGTCGGTCTGGGCGCACAGCGCGCGCTCCTGCCAGCCGAGGACACCCTCGTCGCCGTCCTCCTCGAGTCCCGCGAGGGCGCCCGACGCCCCCCCGGCGAGACGCTCGTCACCCTGGCGGCGGGCGAGGGCACGCTCGCGGCGGGCGGCGGGGGCGTGCTCGAGCGCGCTCTCGTCGAGAGCGGCGGCGGCCCAGGGGCCCACGACCACGTCGAGCTCGGTCGCCCGGCGCTCGAGCAGCCGCTCACCGCGGTCGAGACGGGTGTCGGGATCGGCGTCGAGGTGCTGCGCGTGCGTCGTCTCGGCCACGGGGGCCCTCCTCCGGGCGTGCCTACTGAGAGTGCCTGGGCAGGCGGTGCGGGGAGCGGCGGTCGGCGGTCCGCCCGTCTCCCGACCCGGCCGGCGGCACCGGGGGTCGTGACCGAATTACACGCGTGTCGTGCGGCGGTCGTCAACCCCGTCAGGTGTAGGCGGGGCACCGAGCCGCAGGACCGCCCGCCCAGACGGCGATCGACGCGTCGTCACGAAGCGTCACGCTGGGTCGACTGTCCGCGGGTGGTCCGCCGGGGAGCGAGGATGGGGGCATGCGGATCACTGCCCTGTCCGGAGGGGTCGGCGGGGCCCGCTTCCTACGGGGGCTGCTCGCCGCCGGCGCGGGTCGGGGCAGCAGCCACGAGTTCACCGTCGTCGGCAACACCGCCGACGACGTCACCCTCTCCGGCCTGCGCGTCTGCCCCGACCTCGACAGCGTCATGTACACCCTGGGCGGGGGCGCCGACGACGAGCGCGGCTGGGGCCGGCGCGGGGAGACCGGCGCCGTGGCCGCCGAGCTCGGCGCCTACCTCGACGCCGGGGGCGTGCCGGCCGACTGGTTCACCCTCGGCGACCTCGACCTCGCGACGCACCTGCTCCGCACCCGGCTGCTCGACGCCGGCGCATCCCTGTCCGCGGTGACCGAGCAGCTGTGCCACCGGTGGTCGCCAGGCGTGCGCCTGCTGCCCATGACCGACGACCGGGTCGAGACCCACGTCGTCGTCGACGCCGCCGAGGCCGCCCTCGACGCGGCCTCGGTGCGCTCGCCGCTCGCGGCGGGCCTGGCAGGCCCCGGCGAGGTGGCGCTGCACTTCCAGGAGTGGTGGGTGCGCCACCACGCCGTCCCGCCCGCGCGGCGCGTCGTCGTGGCCGGGGCGCGCGGGGCCACGCCCGCCCCGGGGGTCGTCGCCGCGATCCGCGACGCCGACGTCGTCCTCCTGCCACCGAGCAACCCCGTCGTCTCCCTCGGCGCCGTGCTGGCCGTCCCGGGGGTCCGCCGGGCTCTGGCGGAGACCGGCGCGCCGGTCGTCGGCGTCTGCCCCGTCGTCGGCGGCCGCCCCGTGCGCGGCATGGCGGACGCGTGCCTGCGGGCCGTCGGCGTGCCGACGACGGCGGCCGCCGTCGCCGGCCTCTACGCCGACGTCCTCGACGGCTGGCTCGTCGACCCGCCGGACGCGCCCGACGCGCGGGCCGGCGCCGCCGGGTGGGTCGTGCGGGCCGAGCCGCTGCTCATGACCACGCCCGTGGACGCCGCCCGCATCGCGGCTGCCGCGCTGGACCTCGCCGCCGAGGTCGCCACTCTCGGCCTCGACCAGAGGTCGAGGCTCGGGTCACGGCCAGGGGTCCCCGCCGCGCACGCCGGGCTCGTCGCGTGAGGCGCGAGCCGCCGCTGCCGGTGGACGGCTTCGCCGTCCGGGCGGTCGCCCTGCCCGGTGTGCCCGAGGTGCGCGCGGGCCACGACCTCGGCGCGCTGCTCGTCGACGCCGTCGCCCGGGCGGGGCTGGCGCTGCGCGACGACGACGTGCTGGTCGTCGCGAGCAAGGTCGTCGCCAAGGCAGAGGGACGCAGCGTCCGGGCACGCAGCCGCGCGGCCGCGGTCGAGGCGGAGACGGTGCGGGTGGTCGCCGAGCGGACGATGCCGGGCGGCGTCACGACCCGGGTCGTCGAGTCCCGCAGCGGCCCCGTCCTGGCGGCGGCCGGCGTCGACGCCTCGGACGTCGAGCCGGGGACCGTGCTGCTGCTGCCCGCCGACCCCGACGCCTCGGCGCGGGCGCTGCGCGCCCGCGTCACCGAGCTGACGGGCCGCTCGCCCGGCGTGGTCGTCTCCGACACGACCGGCCGGCCGTGGCGGGTCGGGGTGGCCGACGTCGCCCTCGGTGCGGCCGGCGTGCGGGCCCTCGACGACGTCCGCGGCGAGGTCGACCGCTTCGGCCGGGCGCTGGAGGTGACGGTCCGTGCCGTCGCCGACGAGGTCGCCGCCCTCGGGGACCTCGTCAAGGGCAAGGGCGCCGGGACTCCCGTCGCGCTCGTGCGCGGGCTGCCTCCCGTCGACAGCACCTCGGCCTCGACCTCGACCGGAGCCTCAGAGCACGCGGTGGTCGGCGGCCCGGACGGCGAGGGCGCCGCGGGCTGCGTCCGCACCGGCCCCTCGGACTGGTTCGCCTACGGCCACGTCGAGGCGGTCCGCGCCGCGCTCGGCTCCCCGCCCGGCGCCGTCGAGGCGCCGCCGCTGGACCCGGCCGCTGACAGCGTGGCCGCCCGGGTGCGACGGGCGCTGGCCGTGGCGACAGGGCCGGGGGCGCCGGTGGGCGCTGCAGCCCGGGCGCCCGGCCAGGGAGCCGTCCTCGTCGTGGTCGAGGGCGGAGCCGTCGAGGCAGGGGTGCTCGCGGAGCGCGTCAGGGTGGCGCTGTGGGCCGAGGGGGTCGAGGCGGTGACGGCGACGGACCGTCGACCACGCGCTGCGGGCCGCGACGGGACGAGCTCCACGGTCGTCACGCTCAGGGCGCCGGCAGCCCCGACGACCGCACCGGCCCCGGGCATGCTCTAGGCCGGACGGCGCCTGCGCCGCGCGCCGGCTCCAGGACCAGTCGGTGACGGCCGACAAGCACCTCGTGAACCTCCTGCGTCGTCCCGGGCGTGCGCTGCCCGGCGTCTCCGCCTGCTGCGCCGTCCTCCTCGTGGGCGCCTTCGCGTCACCGACCTCTTCCCCGCCGGAGCTGCCCGGGTGGACGTCCGAGCTCGCCCCGGAGGTGCTGGCCGAGCTGCGCCCCCTCGCCGGCGAGGCCGCGCTGGACGCGGACGTGCCGGGCCCGACCACCGAGGTGGCCCTGGCGGTCGCCGAGGGGGCAGGGCTCGAGATCTCCACCGTCGAGGTGCCGCGCAGCCGGGCCGACGCCGTCGTGGACCTGCTCGACACGCTGCCCGCCGTGGAGGCCTCCTCGGTCCCCTCGACCATGCGGACCCTGCGCGGCGGAGCCGTCCCCGCCCGATCTCCCGACCCGCTGCGCCCGCAGCAGTGGGGCCTGGACGCGCTCGCGGCGGAGTCGTTCCGCCTGCGGGCGAACGGGACTCCCGTGGTCGCCGTCGTCGACAGCGGCGTGGCGGCCTACCACCAGGACCTGCGGACCGTCGTGCTGCCCGGCGCGGACATGACCTCCTCGGGAGGCGACGGGCGGAGGGACAGCAACGGGCACGGGACGCACGTCGCCGGCATCGCCGGCGCGGCCATCGCCAACGGCCTCGGCGGTGAGGGGCTGGCCCGGCTGCGAGTCCTGCCCGTCAAGGCCCTCGGCGCTGACGGCACGGGGAGCACGACCGCCATCGCGCGCGGGGTCGTCTGGGCCGCGGACAACGGTGCGGACGTCGTCAACCTCTCCCTCGGGGGTCCGGTCCGGGACGACGTCCTCGAGCGCGCGATCGCCTACGCCGTCTCCCAGGACGTCGTCGTCGTGGCGGCCATGGGCAACGAGGGCAGCGGGTCCCCGACGTACTACCCGGCGGCCTACCCCGACGTCCTGGCCGTCGCCGCCGTCGGCAAGGACCTCAGGCGTGCGCCCTACTCCTCGACGGGCGCCCACGCCGACCTCGCGGCGCCGGGCACCGCGATCGTCTCGACCGTGGTCGGCGACGGCGACGACTACGGCGCGAAGAGCGGGACGTCCATGGCAGCGCCCTACGTGGCGGCTGCGGCGGCTGTGCTCGTGTCCACGGTCCCCGGCGCCTCGGCCCGCCAGGTGGCCGACGCCCTGACCAGCACGGCGAGAGACCTCGGCGCAGTCGGACGCGACGCCGAGACGGGCTACGGGCTCGTCGACCCCGCCGCGGCGCTCACCGCCTTGGAGGAGGCGACGGGGCGGGCCCCTCGGACCTGCCGGTAGCGCCTCGCTGGGACACCTAGGCCGCCCCCCGGGATCGCCGCACCGGGGGGCTCCCCGCCGGCGTGTGCGTCGGCAGCGTCATCCGCGGGCCCCGGCGCGGACGCCGGGCCCCCGACATCTCCAGCAGCCGCTGCACGCGGTAGCGGTGCCCGGCGTAGGGCGCGATGACCTCGGCGCAGGCGTCGTCGTCGAGCACCTCGCCGGTCAGCGCCCACGTGACGTCCTTGGCCACGTGGTAGTCGGCGAAGGAGAAGGCGTCGGCGTCGCCGTGGGCGCGCTGACGCACCTCGGCCGCCGTCCACACCCCGACGCCGGGCAGGCTGCGCAGCGCCGCCTCGACGCGCTCGGGCGGCAGCAGCAGCGTGCGCTCCAGGCCCGACGCCGAGCGCGCCGCCGTCTGGACGACCCGGCTGCGCCGCTGCTCGACGCCGGCCGCCAGCCACTCCCAGCTCGGCACCCGGCGCCAGACCTCCGCCGACGGCGGCACCCGCATTCCCGCGGCCGGCCCGCCGGCGGCGGCGGGGGCTCCTGGTGCCGGCTCGCCGAAGCGCTGCAGCAGGCGACGCCAGCCGCGGTGGGCCTCGACCCCGGTGACGACCTGCTCGACCGCGGCGCCGGCCGTCGCCTCCAGCACGGCACGGGTGCGCGGCACCCGCCAGCCGAGGTGGCGCCGGTGCGCGTCGACGAGGCGGGCGTGGCGGGCCAGCGGGGTGAAGCCCGCGTCGTCGTCACCGGCGCCGAGCAGGGTCGGCACGCCGTCGAGCAGGTGCTGCGCGCCGTCACCCCAGGCCCGCGCGTGCACGAGCCCCTCCCCCGGCGCCGGGCGCAGGTGCAGCAGCCCGGTGCCCTCGGGCGTCCGGGTGGCCCACCAGTGCTCGCCGCCGACACGCCGGACCGCCGGGTCGCCCGCGCCCCGGCGCAGCGGCGCGAGGACGGCGGCCACGTCGAGCGGCCGGCCGGGGCGCCACGTGCGCTCCAGCGGCGCCGACGACCCTGGCCAGGACCGGGGGCGGCGGAGAGGGAGGGCGTCGAGCACCCCCCGAGTGTGCGGGGTGCCACCGACACCCGGAGCCTGCCGACACCCGGTACCCGCCGCACCGGGTCGACCGTAGGGTCGCCGGGTGCCCCAGCCTCCTGGAGACGACCCCTCGACCGCCCGCGAGCACCCGGCCGTCGAGCGCGCCCGCCACGTGCCCGCGCTGCTGGACGCCCTGTCCGAGAGCGACGGCGGCCGCCCGCGCGTCACCTGGTACGGCGCGGGCGGCGAGCGCGTCGAGCTCTCCGCCCGGGTGCTCGCCAACTGGGTCGCCAAGTCCGCCGACCTCCTGGTGGACGAGTGCGACGTCGAGCCCGGCGACGTCGTCGCGCTGGCCCTGCCGCCGTCGTGGCGCACCGTCGTCCTGGCGCTGGCCGCGTGGTCGGCGGGCGCCGAGCCGTCGTGGGACGGCGACGAGGGCGAGATGCTCGACGACCTCGAGCCCCAGCCCCCAGCCGTGCTCGTGACGACGGCGGACGGCCCGGTCGGGCCGGCGGGGCGCGTCGTCGTCGTCGACCCCCCGGCCCTGTCGCGCAGGACGGAGGGCGGCCCGCCCGGGGCGCTGGACTACAACGCGGAGGTCACCGGCCGCGACGACGTCTTCGACGCCGACGAGCAGACCCAGGACCCCCGCGTGCTGGAGCTCGCCGACGACCTGGCGCGCATCAGCGAGATCCGGGCCTGCGAGCGGGTCCTCGGGCTCGCCGACGACCTGGCGCCCGACCTCGTCCTGGGGGTGCTGCACCGTGACGGCTCCGTCGTCCTGGTCTCCCCCGACGCCGGCGCCGACCTCGACGACCTCGCCGCGCAGGAGCAGGCGACCGCCCGCGCCTGAGCGGCGGTCAGGTCGGGCGAGCGGTCAGGTCGGGACGGCGGCGACCCAGACCGTGCCGGTCCCGGTGACCTCGACCGGCCCGTCGTCGTCGCGCACGAGGGCGCTCGCCCCGCGGGTCAGCGCCAGCGGCCGCCCGTCCGCCTGCAGCGCCACCTCGCCGTCGGTGCACAGGGCGACGCGCGGCCCGTCCGCGGGGCCGGCGAGCGTCTCCCCCTCCACCGCGAGGCACCACAGCTCCAGCTCGTCAGGCCCGGGTCGCCAGACCCGTACCCCGGCCGCCGGCTCGTCCGGCGAGACCCGCGGGAGCGGCACCGGGCGCGGGTCGACGACGCGGTGCAGCTCGCCGACGTCGACGTGCTTGCCCGTCAGGCCGCCGCGCAGCACGTTGTCCGAGGCGGCCATGATCTCCACCCCCACGCCCGACAGGTAGGCGTGGACGTTGCCCGCGGGCAGCCAGATGGCCTCGCCCGGCTCCAGCCGCACCCGGTGCAGCAGCAGGGCCACGAGCACGCCCGGGTCGCCCGGGTAGAAGGCCGACAGCTCGGCGACGGTGCGGCGGTCGGCGTCCAGCTCGTCGCCGGCGTCCTCCGCGCACGCGGCGCTGGCCGCCTCGACGAGGTCGGCCACCTCCTCGCCGCCCTGCAGCAGGTACGCCATCGCCGCGCCGGGCGCCTCCTGCGGGTCCGCGCCCTCCAGCAGGTCGACCAGCGGCGCCACCTCGGGGACGTCGAGACGCCGCAGCGCCGCGACCGCCACCTCCGGGTCGCGGAAGCCGCAGAGCGCCTCGAACGGCGTCAGCGCCACGACCATCTCGGGCTTGTGGTGCGGGTCCTTGTAGCTGCGGTGCCCGGCGCCGAGCGGGACGCCGGCCTCCTCCTCGCGGGCGAAGCCGTCGCGGGCCTGCTCCTCGCTGGGGTGGGCCTGCACCGACAGCGGCGCGGCGGCCGCCAGCACCTTGAGCAGGTAGGGCAGCCGGTCGCCGAAGCGCTCGCGCACGCGCGCCCCGAGGACGCCTGCGGGGTCGCGGTCGACGAGCGCGTCGAGCGGCTCGTCGCCGGCCCGCGACGGCGCGCCGGGGTGGGCGCCGAGCCACAGCTCGGCCTGCGGCCGCCCGTCGGCGGGCAGGCCCAGCAGCTCGGGCAGCGCCGTCCGCGAGCCCCACGCGTAGTCCCGGACCACGCCGGTGAGCTTCTCCACGCCCGGCAGGCTACGCAGCGGCGTCGCGACCGCCCCGGGCTCACCCCGGTCGCGAGCGGGTCAGCGCGCGCGGAAGACCCCCGAGGTCGGCGTCACCGCGCCGGGGAAGGCCGTGGCCGGCGTCATCCCGCACCGAGTGACGAGGGCCTCGGCGAGCAGGGAGCGGTAGTCGGTCGTCACGGCGAGGTCCCCGCCCACCCGGGCCGTCGGTGCGAGGCCGGGCCAGCGGCCGTGCACCCTGCCCCCGACGACGCCGCCGCCCAGCACGAGGACGGCGTTGCCGTAGCCGTGGTCGGTGCCGCCGGAGCCGTTCTCGTCCGCGGTCCGCCCGAACTCCGAGAGCGTCACCAGGGTGACGCGCGACATCGCCGGGCCGAGGTCGGCGGCGAAGGCCACGAGGGCGCGCGCCAGGTCGGTGAGCTTGGTGTGCATCCACCCCTTCGGGTCGGTGGGGGCCCCCATGCCGACGTGCATGTCCCAGTCCCCCACGTCCACGGCGGCCGCGCGCACGCCGGCGCCGGTCAGGACGAGGGCGGCGACGTCGCGCAGCGAGCGCCCGAGGTCGGAGTCGGGGTAGGCGACCGGCGGGGCCGGGCGCGCGGCCAGCACCCCGCCGGTGCGGGCGACGGCGTCCAGCGCCGTCGTCGCCGCGCCGGCGAGCGCGGCGGGGGCCCCGGCGTGCAGGGCCCGCAGGACGGTGTCGCGGCGGGCCTCCTCCCCCCGTGCCCCGGAGCGCAGCCGCAGGCCGTCGAGCGCGCGGAAGGCCAGCTCGGGCGTCGGCCCGCGCAGGCTCGAGGCCGGCGTGGTCCTCCCCGCCTGCACGGCCGAGAAGACCGAGCCCTCACCCGTGCCGCCGACCATCCGGTCGAGCCACCCGGTCCGCAGGGTCGTGCCGGGCGCGGCCCGCTCCATCTCCTCCATCGCCGAGAAGTGCGAGCGGTTGGCCGCCGCCATGCCGACGGCGTGCAGCACGGCGAGCTGCCCGGCCCGCCACAGGGGCAGCAGCGGGCCCAGCGCGGGGTGCAGCCCGAAGGTCGCGTCGAGCTGGTGGGCCACCGAGGCCGGCACGGCGAGCGTCGGCCGCAGGGCGGCGTAGTACGGGTCGCCGACCGGCGCGACCATGGACAGCCCGTCCACCCCGCCGCGCAGGGACAGGACGACGAGCGTGTCACCGGTGTAGCCCGGCGCGGCGAGGGCCACCTGCGTCGAGGCGTCGCCGACCGTCAGCGCCAGGCCGCCCGCGAGCGCGCCGGCCAGCACGGATCGACGGCTCACGCCGGCCCGTCGTTCTTCGTCGCAGCCGCAGGGTGACCCGCTCGCGGGCGACGCCTCGGGCGAGCGGCGCGGCCGGGGCAGGCCGGGCAGAGAGGCCAGAGAAGGCAGGTGTCGATGGCTCATCGGTCGTCTCTCGTCGGGTTGGTCGCTGGTCGCGTCGTCGGTCAACGGGTCGCGAAGGAGGGGCTGTCGAGCACGCAGCAGACGAGGGAGGCCAGGCGCCAGCCGAGCCACTCGTCGCCGGCGCGCAGGGCGGTCGTCTCGGTCCTGCCGGTGAAGGCGACGACGGCGGCCCGCTCGGCCGGCGCGAGCGGGGCCGCGAGCACCCGCTGGGCCAGCGCGTCGACGAGCGCGCCGACGGTCGCGGGCGCCGGCGTCGGCAGCAGCTGCTGCGGGGTGGCGAGCTGGTAGGCCCGCGGCCACCACCCGCTCGCCACCTCCAGGTGCTGGTCCCAGGCGGCGAGCGAGCCGGACGCCGACTGCCAGGCGGCGGCGACGTCGGGGAAGCCGTTGGGCGGGGCCCAGTCCGAGGGGGCGTCGGCCCGGCCCCGCAGCATCCAGTAGATCCCCTCGGCCCCCTTGGTCCCGCTGACGTCGGGGCGGTGACCCATGGCGCGGACGGTCGAGAGCAGGTCCTCGCGCGGACGCTTGACCTTCGGCTGCGCCGCGGCCAGGGCGTCGGGGGCCAGCAGCAGCTCGCGCACGAGCGGCGCGATCGCCGTGCCCTTCTCGACGTAGAGCGCACCGAGGCGGTCCAGCAGCGCGGCCGGCGGGTCGTCGCCGACGAACCGCCGTGCCAGCTTGGTGGCGACCCGACGGCCGGTGGCGGGGTGGCGGGCCAGGTAGCGAAGCAGCGAGACCTGCAGCGCCGGCCCGTCGGCGGCCGCGTGGGCGGGCGCGCTCCACCCGAGCACCGTGACGGCGGAGGTGTCGTGCCGCTCGGGCCGGAAGCGCATGGTGCCCGTCGCGCCGTCGATGCCGAGGCCCGTGAACAGCCGGGTGCAGGCACGCACGTCGTCCTCGGTGTACCCCGCTCCCAGCCCGACGGTGTGCAGCTCGAGCAGCTCGCGCCCGTAGTTCTCGTTCGGCGCCTTCTTCGTGCTGCTGGCGTTGTCGAGGAAGGCGAGCATCGCCGGGTGCTGCGCCGAGGCGACGAGCGCGTCCTCGAAGCGGCCGAGGGCGTGCCGGCGCACGACCGTGACGTCGTAGTCCATCCGCGACCACCACACGTCGCCCGAGGGGTTGGCGACGTGCAGGTGGTCGGCGAGGACGTCGACGACGACCTCGAGCAGCTGCCGGCGGCTCCACAGCTGGCGCGCCGTCGTCGCGAAGCCGAGCGCGAGCATCCCGTCCCAGGAGAACTGCGGGATCCCCCCGGTCCGGGCTCGCACCAGGTCCATCGACGCCAGGGGCAGCCGGGCGAGGTAGGCCTCGCACTCGGCGTCGGGGACGGACGCCGGCGCCAGCTGGCCGTCGACCCAGGCGGCCCGGCCGACGTCGGTGACCTCGGCGACCACCTGGGGCGTGACACCCCAGGTGGCGCGGCGGAGGAGGTGCAGGACGGCGGCGCGCTCCTCGGTCGGAACCGCGGTCGAGGCGTCCGGTCGGCAGACCGCGTCGCGGGTGACGACGTCGGCACCCGTCGGGGCGGGGGCGGTGAGGGCCATGAGCGAGATGTCGTTGCAGGTCCTCGCCTCGTTGACCCGCCGCCGACTTCGTCACCCGTGCAGTCCTGCGACGACCACCCGGTCGGACGGTCAGGGGCGGGCTGAGAGCACCTCCTGGCCGCTCGCGGTGTAGCGCGCCTCGGTGGCCGCCTTGCGCGGGCGCCACCACCCCTCGTGCGCGCGGTACCAGTCGACCGTCGCCGCGAGCCCGTCCTCGAAGGTCGTGTACCGCGGCGCCCACCCCAGCTCCTCGCGCAGCTTGGTGGAGTCGATGGCGTAGCGCAGGTCGTGCCCGGCGCGGTCGGTGACATGGTCGAAGTCGTCGGCCGGACGCCCGAAGGCACCGAGCACGAGCTCGACGACGCGCCTGTTGCTCAGCTCGCCGTCGGCGCCGATGAGGTAGGTCTCCCCCACCCGGCCGCGCTCGAGGATCTCCCAGACGGCGGCATTGTGGTCCTCGACGTGGATCCAGTCGCGCACGTTCTCGCCGGCGCCGTACAGCTTGGGCCGCACGCCGTCGACGAGGTTGGTGATCTGCCGCGGGATGAACTTCTCGACGTGCTGGTAGGGCCCGTAGTTGTTCGAGCAGTTGCTGATCGTCGCCCGGACGCCGAAGGAGCGGGCCCACGCGCGCACGAGCAGGTCGCTGCCCGCCTTCGTCGAGCTGTAGGGGCTCGAGGGGTTGTAGGGCGTCTGCTCGGTGAAGCGGGCAGGGTCGTCCAGCTCGAGGTCGCCGTACACCTCGTCGGTGGAGATGTGGTGGTAGCGCACGTCGTGGGCGCGCACCGCCTCGAGCAGCGCGTAGGTACCCAGCAGGTTCGTCCGCAGGAAGGGACTGGGGTCGGCGAGGCTGTTGTCGTTGTGGCTCTCCGCGGCGAAGTGGACGACGGCGTCGCTGCCGGCGACCAGCCGTCCGACGAGCTCGGCGTCCGCCACGTCCCCCTCGACGAAGCTGATGCGGTCGGCGACCTCCGCGAGCGACGCGCGGTCCCCGGCGTAGGTGAGCGCGTCGAGGACGGTGACCTCGACGTCGGGGTGCTCACGCACGCTTTGGTGCACGAAGTTGGCGCCGATGAAACCGGCGGCTCCGGTGACGAGCAGGCGCATGGCGCTCCTTCGACGATCGGCAGGACAAGCGCCTGCACCGTACTCGGGAGCGCTCCTGACAGACCTCACCACGAGGGGCTCGCGCTGCCCGACGGACCGGGAGGCCGGTGCTGCCTGCGATGGGTCGGTCCGCGGTCGTCGACTGACGCGCGGCGGTGCACTAGTCGTCGGGCGAGTGCTCCGGCCGCCACCCCAGACTCGTAGACCACGAGCTCGAGCAGGTCAGGTCAGGTCGGGTCGACCGCCCCCGAGGCCCCCCTCGCCACCGTCCGAGGTTGTCGGGGAGGTCAACCAGCTCGTCGATGTGCCGTCGAGAAGCTGAAGACGCCCATAAGGGTGACTACCTCGTGAAGGTCGCGACCACACGCTCTTCAGCGCCGTACCGTCCGGGCATCTGAGCGCCCCGCTCCGCTCGTCGTGCAGGAGGACTTGTGAGCAGGTCGAAGGCGGCGCGTCGTGCGTTCGCGGTAGGTGTGGTCGTCGTGGCAGCGGTGTGTGCGGTCGTCACGCCAGCTGCAGCGGCGTGGCCGCCAGTCTTCGAGCCCAGCGGGCAGGAATTGTCCTTCTACTCTCAACCAGGCGTCGGAGCGCCGACGCAGACCAGCCGACTTGCGTCGTCGACGTGGGAGGCCGACCCCACTGACAAGCCTCTGATGTGCAAGATTTGGCCCATGACGCCCAGCGCCCTTCCGGCGAGCTTCCGGAACGGTTACTGGACTTACAACATCGACGACTCAGACGTCGGGACGACCTCTAACATCGAGCGCTTCGGCCGACCCGGCGACACGCCCTTCTGTGGGCAGACAACGCCGGTCGACAAGTCAATGTGGGAGCAGGACTCACTGATCGTGTGGCGGGAAGGTGTCTTCTACTTCCGACTGGCCACCCAAACGAAGGCCGTGACTTTTGGTCGACCCACGGACACGCCGCTCATCGGCGACTGGGACGGCGACTCCGTCGACGAGATGGCCGTCAAGCGCGGAAACCGCTACTACTTCGCCACCGACAACATTACTGGCGGCGGCGGCGTCCGCAGCAGTACTTTCGGCCTGCCGACCGACGCGCCCGTCACCGCCGCGTCGCTGTACCTCAACGGAGTCGACACGCTTGTCCTGCGACGGGGCAACCGCTACCTGTTCACAGGTGATCTACCCGGCGCCCCCACCATGCAGATCACCCGTGAGCAGGCGTACGGCAAGGCCACCGACATCCCCCTCGACGTCGAGAACTGGGTCCCCTCGGATCCGGAGTCGCGCCAGGTCTCGGTCGCCCGCCTAGGCCCTGACAGCTGAAGCGGCACGATCGAGCCTTGACACAGAGACCCCTGCGTTGCCTGAGCCAGATGATCTGGCGCGATGGCCGCTGCCGCACTTGGCCGACACCGGCGATGCAACGAGCGCTACACGCGACTGAAGGAAGGCCAGCTTTGGGCGGCTTCGTCCAGCTCCTTTGCTGTCCGGCGACCTGCGCGTCGGGTCCCTGACATGCCGGCGAGGCAAGGACCCTCCTTAAGAACGAGTCGAGAGGTGATGGCCGCCGCGGCGGCCGTGGAGGGTGCGGTACTGACGAGGGCCTGCGATGGCGCCAGCGCTCGCGGATGAAGAAGCGAGCACCCATCTCGGGGCGGGGCACGAACGTCAGAGGCCGGCTCGCGCACCTGGAATGTCGGCAGCACCGGGGACCGGCACCTGCCGTGCGACTGGGACGGCGATGGACAGGCCACCGCAGGCCTGTACCGCCCGTCGACAAGAAGCGGGCACATCCCGGAAAGGTCTGGTCGGCGGCAACGCCCTCCGATCTTTCGTGTAGGGCCGGGCGGGTGCCGGTGATCAGCGCCTCTGCGGCGACTGGGACGGCGACGGCTCGCAGACGCCCGGCATTACCGGACCAGCAAGAACATCAATCACCTGTACGATTGCCCGGGCGGCAACGCCGGCGGGTCTCTTGCTACGGCAGGCAAAGCGCCGGCGACGTGCCCCTCGCCGGGGAATGGGTCAACAAGGGCGTCTACACCCGGGCATCGAGCGGGCCAGCGAGGGCGAGTGGCTGCAGCAACCGAGCCGACAAGCCGAATGTCGAGATCTCCTAACGCTTCGGCAGCCCGCGGACTGGGCCGGCTACGACGTCGACACCCGCCATCGATGGACCGTCCCTAACTCGACTTCTCGTGCCCGCGCGGTGGGGGCGGTGACGACCCGCCGGTCGTGGGCTGAGGGTGGGTGAGGGTCGAGGTCCTCAAGATCAGGAGCGACCGAGTTACCTGATCAGCGAGGACCTCAACTGTGGACGACTCAGTTCTCTGCGCCCGCTTCTGCCCGGGTGCGTACCGCGCGTGCTGCGACCGGCTGGTGGGCCTGGACGGGATGCACGTGGTCGCCGTCGACGCCGGCGCCGACGGGCTGGTGGTGAGGGTCGAGTCGCCGCCGAGTCCGTCGGGGTGGCGGGCCTACGGGGTGATCGCGACCAGCCACGGACGCCGGGAGCACGCTTTGGTGCAGGGGCCGGCGTTCGGGCGCCCGGTGCAGCTGGTGTGGCGGAAGCGGACCTGGACCTGCAGTGAGCCGTCCTGTCCGGTGTGCAGCTTCACCGAGGTCGACGACGAGGTCGCGCTGTCGCGGGCGCGGCTGTTGCCCCGGGCGCGGTGGTGGGCGATCACACAGCTGCGCCGCGAGCACGCCTCCGTCGCAGGGCTCGCCCGCCAGCTCGGGGCGTCCTGGCGGAGCCTGTGGACCTCGGTCGCCCCGCTGCTCGCAGTGCTGGCCGACGGCGAGACCCGCTTCGACGACGTCACTGCGCTGGGGGTGGACGAGCACACGCTCCGGGCCTCCCCACCACGTCGACCCTCGCAGACGGGGCCCGAAGGGCTGACCGGGATGGTCGACCTGACCCGTGAGCAGGACGGACGCCTCCACGCCCGATCGCTGGACGCAAGTACCCGGGCCGATCTGGATGGGTCTACGCCGACTGGCTGCAGGACCGCGGTGAGGCCTTCCGCGCCGGAGTGGCCACTGCGACGCTGGACCCCTTCCACGGGGACAAGAAGGCCATCGACGACAAGCTCGCCGACGCCACCTCGGTGGTCGACCCCTTCCTCCCCCGCAAGCGGGAGTACCTCCAGTCGTCGCCCGCCGCCGCCCTGGACGACGTCCGAAGGCGGGTGCAGGAGACCGCTGGCCACCGCGGCGACTCCGGCGACCCGGTCTACGACATCCGCACCACTCTGCGCGCCGGGATCGAGAATCTCACCGACCGCCAGCTCGCCCGCCTCGAAGCGGCGTTCGCCGCCCATCCTGAGCACGACCAGGCCGGGCGTCGCCTGGTTCTACGCCAGCAGCTGCGCTCGATCTACCACCAGCCCACCTCGACTGAGCCCCACCGCAGATACAAAGAGCCAGGTTGTCCTGGTCTGCCGCGGCGGACTCGATGTGACCACCACCCTCGCCTGGCTCAAGCCGAAGGGAGGCATGCACTAGCCCGAGCAGGTGCTCCGACGGCGCGGCGGTCCACCATGCCGCCCGAGGCGCCGAGGTGGCTGTGTGGCCCTTCTCCCCTCGAGACGTCGTCAGCCCTCCGCCTCGCTGCACAGGTCCACAAGGCTCCCGACGGCGACCCACGCGCGTACCGCATCACGTGCGGTCGCCGGCCTCTCCTCCCTCGCCGTCCTCGTCGGCGCTGTTCTGGCAGTGACCCCGGCGCCGGCAGCAGCCGTGCCTGCCACTGTGCGGTTCGACTCCTGCTCTTTGCCCGCAGACCGCCCCCTCGAGGCGATGGCTGCCTCACGCACGACGAATCCCGCCATGGTGGTCGGTCCTGACGACCTGGCGTGGTTGAGACAACTCGAGAGCCGGGCGACGCTCACCATGTCGAGCGACGAAGGTCTTCAGGTGCGGCAGGTCTTGCGTCATTCGGACGCGGCGCTAGCGGCGCCTCTGCCGAGGAGCACCTCACTCTCGCTCGGTGCTCGGAGCTCCGCCGACCGGATGATCTTGCTTCGCGCGGCCATGGAGGTGGCCGCGGACGGCAAGAGCCCCGCCGTGGAGGGCGGCCGAGTCGCCACCAGCTCCGCTACCTACGCCCGCCGCATCCGGGACGAGGTGTTGACGTGGACCTCGATGCGCTCCTGGGGCTCGACCGCGCCGATCGTCACGGGCCAGGACTCTCTCCTGGAGACGGCGGAGGTGGCCAGCACGGTCGCCCTCGGTTACAGCCTCGTCCCCGACGCCTTCAGCCGTGCACAGCGCAGCACCGTCCGTGCCGCTCTCGTGAGTAAGGCGCTGGCACCGGCCTGCTGGGGTTACACGAACCGCTCGTGGATGGTCGAGTCCACCTCGAACTGGGGTGTCGTCGTCAACGCAGGGATGACCATGGCCGCGATGGTCGTCGCGGACCAGAACGACGCCGCCGCCGGCGCCGTCTTCGCCCAGGCCCTCCCACGCCTGCGCCGCGCGGTGGCGACCACGGCCTCCGACGGAGGGAGCCCGGAGGGCCCGAACTACACGTGGTTGGTGCACCGGTACCTCGCCCTCGTGTCCTCCAGCCTGCTGCTGAGCTACGGGGACGCCGGGGGACGACAGGTCCCCCGCGTGCCCGCTGCGGCGCAGCACATCCTCGACGTCACCGGACCTTCGGGCGAGACCTTCGACTACGCGGATGCCGACGGCGCCTACATCAGGCCCTACCTGGCGCTGTGGAATGCACGGCAGGGCGGCGACCCTTTGGGGGATTGGCTGGGACAGCGGCTGCTCGACCAGCGGAAGGTCGACGGACTGCTGCTCCTGTGGGCACGGCCGGAGACTTCCAAACCCACGTGCCAGCCATTGGCACGCACGTATGAGAGCGCCGGCGTGGCGATGTTGCGCAGCAGCTGGGAGGAGGACGCCACCTGGGTGGCCGTACGCGGCGGCTCACAAGTGGCAGGTCACCGGCACCTCGATCTTGGCACCTTTGTGCTCGAGATGGACGGTCGACGCTTCGTCGACGAGTACGGTCAAGACGAGTACTCCCTCCCCGGTTACACCGGTCCGCTGGGGAGCAGCAGCCCCTGGCGGCTCACGACGGAGGCGCATTCCACGCTGATGCGCAGAAGCGTCCAGCAGCCACCCACTGCGCTCGCACCGCTCTCGTCTCCGACCCTCGGCCCGAGCAGCCGCCACATCACCGTGGACATGCGGCAGGCGCTCCAAGCCCGCGAGGCGAGCCGTCAGATCGTCCTGGCCGGCGAGCAGGTGACGACTGTCGACCGGGTGCGTCTCTCGAGCCCGGCCGAGCTCCGGTGGTCGGCGCACACTCGTGCGTCGGTGAAGCTGGCGCGCGAGGGCCGCTCCGCCCTCCTGACGATCGACGGTCGAACCGTTGAAGCACGGCTCGGTTCGTCGACACCCGGCGCCTTCCGAGTCGTCGACGCACCAGCCGCGCCGAGGGGAGGCCGTTCGAACCAGGGATGGCGGACTCTGATCCTCGACGTCGGCACACGCCCCGCGCGCGCGGGCACACATACCGCGGCGACGGTCGTCACCTTCGTCCCTCGGTGAGGGCGGGCCGCCACTACCGCGGTCACAGTGGGCCCGCCGTGCAAGGCAGGTGAGAGCCCCGTCGGGAATAGCTCGGCCAATGGGGAGGCTCGTGCTGCGCCCCGCAGGTAAATATGCTGGGAACTCACTGGAGCGCCAGGGGACGACTGCTGGTGACGTCGTCTCGTCGACGCCTCGTGACTGGCCGGGACCGGGCGCTCGGCCCGACTCTCTCCCGCAGACCCTCAGGCGGACCGCTCGTCCGCCACCTGCGGGCTGACGGCCGAGGTGTCTCGCCCCGGGTTCAGTGGAGGCTCTGAAGTGACGCCCCGACGGTAGCCGGAACGGGGTCTTGCTGGCGGGTGGCCTCGTGCTCGGCCGGTGGGACGTGGCCGAGCTCGCTGTGCAGGCGCCGGTGGTTGTACCAGTCGACGTTCCCCCACTTCGTGGGAGGTGCCCCCATCGGCGGTGGCGATCTCGAGGTCGTCGATGTTCTTCCACGGTCCCTTGTTGCGGACCAGCTCGGCCTTGAACAACGAGTTGAACGCTTCCGCGAGGGCGTTGTCGTACGAGTCGCCCGTGGACCCCACGGATGCGACTGCGCCAGCCTCGGCCAAACGCTGGGTGTAGCGCACCGCGAGGTACTGCCCGCCCTTGTCCGAGTGGTGCACCAATCCGGTCATGTCGACGCCCTCGCGGGCGCGGGTCCACAGCCCCATCTCCAGGGCGTCCAGCGCCAGGTCGGTGCGCAGCGACGTCGACAGCTGCCACCCGAGCACCCGGCGGGAGAACACGTCGACGACAAACGCGGCGTAGACCCACCCGGCGAAGGTCCGGCAGTAGGCGGGGGCACCTCCCGCCCGAAGGGTGGGGGAAACGTCAGCGACCCACAGCTGGTCCGGCGCCGTGGCCTTAGACCTGCGCTGGACCAGGTCCGGGCGGGCGTCCGGGCCGGTCCCGGACACCGTGGTCCGCGGGCCCTTGGCCCGCGACAGGCCCCGCAGCCCCGCCGCGGCCATCAACCGCTCCACGGTGCACCGGGCCACCGCCTGGCCGCGGCGGACCGTCTCGGCGTGGACCTTGCGGGCCCCGTAGACCCCGTAGTTGTCCTCGTGCACACACCGGATCACCTCGGTGGTCACCGCGTCGCTCACTGACCTCGCCGACGGGGGTCTGGTCTTGGCGGCGTAGTAGGTGCTCGGGGCGACCTGCAGCACCCTGCAGACGCCGTCGCAGAGCTCCTCCCAAGATCGACCCCGAAACGGTCCTTGTGCGCGTCGATGTACTCGACGACTACTCCAGTCGGCGGTCGAGCTCCGCCTGGGCGAAATGCCGACGCCGTCTTCAAGATGTCGTTCGCCCACCGCAGCTCACGGTTCTCCCGCTCGAGCTCAGCGATCCGCCGGCCATCCTTGGTCGTCGTCCCGGGCCGGGTGCGACCTGGGGGCACCTCCCGCTTGC
>NZ_JBBHZF010000019.1:0-426 GCF_037482365.1 Pseudokineococcus sp. 1T1Z-3 | reverse complement strand
GCCCGGCCTCGTGGCCGGGTCCTTGCGGGCGTCCACCGCCAACCGGATCGCCCGCTCCCGGAGTTCGTCCGGGTACTTCCTCGGTGCTGCCATGACTCTCGTCCTCCCGTGCGATGAGAGCCTCCACTAGACCCGGTACGAGACCCCCCGCGGGTGGGTGTCCACCACCGGGGGTATCAACGCGGGGAACTGGACCCACAAGGGCTCGTTGAACGACGATGGCAGCGCAGTCACGGGCAATCCTGGGAGCGGCTGGCGTAGGTAACTCGTCGTTACCAGCGCCCGTGCCTGCCCCGCCTCAGCGACACGCCGAAGCCGCTGTGCCGCCGTTCATCGCGGCCAACTCACGTCCCGCCGCTATTGGCGCAACTTTCTAACTCACCGGGAACCTGAGGGAGGCGGTGGCGGCGCCGCCGCTCAGGTCGT
>NZ_JBBHZF010000018.1:49909-308351 GCF_037482365.1 Pseudokineococcus sp. 1T1Z-3 | reverse complement strand
GTCGCGCAAGATCCTCGGCATCCCCGACCTCAAGGTCTCGGCGACGTGCGTGCGCGTGCCGGTCGTGACGACGCACTCCCTCGTCGTGCACGCGACCTTCCAGCGGTCCATCACCGTGGAGGAGGCCCGGCAGGCCCTCGTCGAGGCCCCGAGCGTCGTCGTCGTGGACGACCCGGCGCAGGGCGACTTCCCGACGCCGGCCGACGTCGTCGGTGCCGACCCGACCTTCGTGGGGAGGCTGCGCCAGGCCAAGGACTTCCCCGACACCATCGAGCTCTTCGTGTGCGGGGACAACCTGCGCAAGGGCGCCGCGCTCAACACCGCGCAGATCGCCGAGCTCGTGGCCGCAGAGCTCACCGCGGCCTGAGCCCCTGGCTGGGGCTCAGGCAGGCGGGGGCACCCTCGCGCCTCGGCTAGGCTTGCCCCGCTCCACCGGGGTGTGGCGCAGCTTGGTAGCGCGCCTCGTTCGGGACGAGGAGGTCGCAGGTTCAAATCCTGTCACCCCGACCACGTCCGACGGCCGGTCTCCCTCGCGGGAGGCCGGCCGTCGTCGTCTCTGCCCGTCCCAGCCCTGTGACCCTTGCCAGGGACGGCGTCGCGGGGGGTGGGTCGTGGGCCGGTGGCCTCAGACGGTGCGCGCCACCAGGGTGAGCAGCGTGGCCTCCGGCGGGCAGGCGAAGCGCACCCGCGCGTGGGGGGAGGTCCCCAGCCCGGCGGAGACGTTGAGCCAGGTCTCGCCCGCGCTCGGCCCGGCCGCGGCGAGCAGCGGTGCCGGCACGGGCCCTTGGCCCGACCGCCACCGGTGCAGGCCGCTGGCGCAGCGGCGGGGCACGTCGCAGTTGGTGACGAGGGCGCCCACGAAGGGCACGCAGACCTGCCCGCCGTGGGTGTGGCCGGCCAGCAGAAGGTCCAGGCCGTCGTCGGCCATGGGGTCCAGGACCCGCCGGTAGGGGGCGTGCAGCACGCCGAGGGCGACGTCGGCGCCCTCCTCCGCGGCGGCCTGGTCGGGGGTGGGCGAGCGAACGTCGTCGTAGCGGTCGAGCCCGATGTGCGGGTCGTCCACGCCGACGAGGCGCACCCGGCGACCCGCGACGTCGACGACGGCGCGCGCGTTGTCGAGGTCGACCCAGCCGCGGCTCGTGAGGCCGTCGACGAGGTCCTGCGTCGGCAGCGGCTCGCGGTCGGGCGTGAGGCGCGAAGGGCCGCGGAGGTACAGGAGCGGGTTGGCCCGCTTGGGCCCGTGCCGGTCGTTGCTGCCGAGGACGAAGACGCCAGGCCGGTCCAGCAGCCGGTCGAGGCACCGCAGGACCGTCGGGACGGCGTCGGGGCTGGACAGGTGGTCGCCGGTGTCGACGACGAGGTCGGGCTCGAGGTCGGCGAGTCCCTCGACCCAGGCGGGCACGCGCCGCAGCTCGGGGGTCAGGTGGAGGTCGGACAGGTGCAGCACCCGCAGCGGCGGCTGCCCGGGAGGCAGGACGGGCACCTCGACGCGGCGGAGCCGCGGGGAGCGCACCTCGTAGCCGGCGCCCCAGGCCAGGGCGGCGGCGCCCGACCCCACGGTGACGGCGCCGGCGAGCCCGGCGGTGCGGACGGCACGTCTCAGGCCGGAGGGACGTCGTCGGGTCCGGCCGGGGCGGGAGGGATACGTCGTGGGCACGGAGGCAGTCTGCTGCGAGGATCGCCGCCATGAGCGCACCGACCCCCGCCGACCCCGCGAGCATGCCCGCCACCGGCCTCAAGGACCAGCTGCAGGCCGACCTCACGACCGCCATGCGCGCCCGGGACGAGCTCCACCTGACGACGCTGCGCTCGCTGCTCACCGCCGTCCGGACGGCCGAGTCGGCGGGCAAGAGCGCCCGTGAGCTCACCGAGGACGAGGTGCTCGGCGTGCTGCGCTCCGAGGCGAAGAAGCGGCGTGACTCCGCGACGGCTTATGACGACGCCGGTCGGGCGGACCGCGCCGACCGGGAGCGGGCCGAGGCCGACGTCGTCGAGACCTACCTGCCCGCCCAGCTGGACGACGACGCCCTCGCCGCGCTCGTCGCCGAGGAGGTCGCCGCCGCCCAGGCCCAGGGGCGGACCGGCATGGCCGCGATGGGGGCGGTCATGGGTGCCGTCCGCCCGCGGGTCGGGCAGCTCGCCGACGGCGGCCGGGTGGCTGCCGAGGTGCGCCGCCAGCTGGGCGCCGCCCGCTGACCCACGGCTCGGGCACGCCAGGACGACCGACGACCGCGCGCCCGGGACGACGACGGCCCAGCCCCCCACGGTGGCCGGGCCGTCGTCGCGTCAAGAGCCGCTGGATGTCAGTCGTCGTCCTCGTCGTCAGAGCTGCTGCCCGAGGAGCTGCTGCCCGAGGAGCTGCTGCCTGATGAGCCGTTGCTCGAGGAGTCGTCGTCGGAGCTGGATGAGGCGCGGCCGACCAGGCTCCAGTCCGGTGGGCCGAAGTCGACGACCGGCACGCCGTCCATGGCCTCGAGCATGTAGTCGCGCCACATCGGCGCGGCGTAGGTCGACCCGAAGACGTCGCTGCGGACGCCGTTGATCGTGACGTCGCTCAACGAGATGGTCGGGTCGTCCGGCTGGCCCACCCACGTCGTCGTCGCCAGTTGCGGCGTGTAGCCCGAGAACCACGTCTGGACGAGGCCGTCGGTGGTCCCCGTCTTGCCGGCCGCTGGCCGACCGATGCCGCCGACGCGACGGGCGGTTCCTCGGGTGAAGACATTCTCCATCGCCCAGGTCGCGGTATTCGCGATCTCGCTTCCCGTGTGGTCTGCCGTCCCCAGCGGCTGCGTGCACGGAGCGACGGTCGCCTCGATCGGCTGGCCGTCTCGGTCGACCGTGCTCTCGATCCCCGTCGGTGGGCAGTAGGTGCCGCCGCTGGCCAAGGTGGCGTAGGCGGCCGCCATGGTGAGCGGCGCGACCTCCACGCTTCCGAGCACCGCTGAGGGGAAGGCGCTCCTGGACTGGTCGGCGAGGACTCCGCCGGACGCCGGGTGGGCACCCATGGAAGCTGCAACATCGCGGATGTCGCACAGGTCGAGCTGCTCGGCCATGTTGAGGTAAACGGTATTTACCGAGCTGTACGTCGCCTCGAGGACGCTCATCCGGCTCTGACCGGTGGGGACGCTGTTGGTCACGGGGTAGTCCGGATCTCCCCCCCGGAGGTTGACGCACGAGGTGAAGTCGGGAATCTGGTAGGTCTCCCGGAAGGAGGCGCCAGGCACACTGGTGCGCAGCGTGCGGTCGTCCTGCAGCCACGCCACCAGCGTGAAGGGCTTCCAGTTCGAGCCTGGCTGGAAGCCGTTGCCGCCACCGAGAGCGGCGTCGACGTTGTAGTTGAGGTTCGAGTAGCCGCGCTCGTCCGTCGGTCCCATGGCGTAAAGGCGATTCTGCGCCATCGCCCGCACCTTGCCGGTGCCGGGCTCGACGGAAACCAGCGAGGCGCCGACCTCGGACGCGTCGTCGAAGGGCACGGTGTCGAGGACGGCATCGTTGGCGGCAGCCTGCCGGCTCTGCTCCATCGTCGTCGTCACGTCGATGCCGTCGCGGTACAGGGCCCGCACGCGGGCGTCGCGGTCCTCGCCGAAGGCTGGGTCTTGCAGTATCGATTGGACGACGTAGTCGCAGAAGTAGGCAGCGCTGCGGGCCGGCGCGCAACCGTTGGGGGCCGGGCTCACCTGCAGCTGGTCCGGCACGGAGATCGCCACGGCGGCGTCGTGCTGGGCCTGGTCGATCCGGCCCTGCTGCAGCATGTTGCGCAGCACGGTGTCGCGCCGGTTCTCCGCGTCCTCGGGGTTGCGCGTGGGCTCGTAGAGCGAGGGGTTCTGGATCATGCCGGCGAGCAAGGCTGCGTCCTGGAGCTCCAGCTCGGCCGCCGGCTTGCTGAAGTAGTACTGCGAGGCCGCCTCGACGCCGTAGGTGTTGGAGCCGAAGAGGGCGATGTTGAGGTAGTTCTCGAGGATCTGGTCCTTCGAGTACTCCTCCTCCGCCGCGATGGCGAGGCGGATCTCGCGGATCTTGCGGGCTTCGTCCGGCGTCGTGAGCGCCTCGATGGCCTCCTGGTCGTCGGCCTCCCGCGCCTGCTGCAGCAGCACGTTCTTGATCCACTGCTGCGTCAGCGTCGAGGCGCCCTGCGTGCTGTCGCCCCGGAGATTGTTGACGAAGGCGCGGGCGATGCCCTGCGCGTCGGCGCCGCCGTGCTCGTAGAAGCGCTCGTCCTCGATGGCGATGACGGCGTCGCGCACCACCGGCGCCATGGCATCGAGCGGGACGACGACGCGGTTCTCGGCGTAGAAGCCCGTCATGGGACGGCCGTCGGCGAAGCGGATCGTCGAGCGCACCGGCAGGGCGGAGGGGTCCAGCTGGGTCGGCAGGTCCTCGAAGGTCTCGACGGCGGCGTCAGCGCCCGCGCCGGCCGTGGCGACCACGGGGACGGCCAGGCCGGCGACGAGGAGGCCGGCGACGACGCCGGCACCCACGAGGGTCGCCAGGCCGGTGCCGACCGACCCGGCCGCACCGACGGGGCGACGGGCGGCACCCGTCGCCCGTGACGTGCGCCCGGCGGAGGAGGGCGCCTGGCCACGGTCACCAGGACGCTCGGACGGGTGCACGTCGTGGGCGTCCCCGGGGCCGGGGGACCCCGGCGCTGGGCTGCTCGGGTCACGATGCATGCCTCTCAGGGTACGTGGCCGCCCGTCCGGCCCCCGGGAGGCCTGAGGCCGCGGGGTGACTAGTCCGTGCGGACTAGGCGGACGCCGTCGTCGGCGGTCCAGATCTCACCCGCGAGTGGTCCCGACGGTCCCTGTGCCCTGACCGTGCGCCGCCCTAGCGTCCTTTGTGCGCCGGTGAGCGGGTTGGTCGGCAGATGTCCACCCGACCTGCAGCGACGGCGAGCACGACCGCCGCGGTCCACGGGGACCGCGACGTCGCAGAAGAGCTGACGGGGAGAGCATGAGCATCACGACGAGCGTGGAGACCGGTCGGGACGTCCTCGGGCTGGTCGGGGCGCGGCTGTGGACGGACCGCTCGTGGATGGACGACGCGACGTGCCGCGGCGGCGACCCCGACGCGCTCTTCGTCCGCGGCGCCGAGCAGCACCTCGTCAAGCAGGCCTGCTGGACCTGCCCCGTGCGGCGCCAGTGCCTCGCGGACGCGCTCGACAGCCGCAACGAGCACGGCGTCTGGGGTGGCGCCACCGAGCGCGAGCGCAGGGCCATGCTCCGGCGTCGCCCCGACGTCGCGTCGTGGAAGCAGCTGCTCGTCTCCTCGCGCGAGGAGTTCGACGCGGAGGTGCCGGCCCAGCGGGTGCCCCGCCGCCGCTGAGCCGGCTCCGGGCAGCCTTCGGGCAGCCCTGCCTCAGGTCGCCCTGCCGAGGTCTGCGGCGACCGACCGCAGGCCGTCGAGGTCGTGCACGTCCTTCGGGCGCGCCGGCACCTGCACGAGGGCGATGCCCGGGTGCTCGACGGCGAAGGCGCCCGCCAGCTGCTGCTCGCGCTCCAGCCGCCGCATCCGGGCGGCGTGCAGGCGCAGCAGGCCCGCCGCGAGGGCGTGGTCCCCGCGGGAGAGCGTCTCGGGCGCCGTCCCGTCCTCGCCGCCGCCGTCGAGGTCCTCCAGCTGGACGACGGCCGCCCAGGCGCGCTCGGCCGACAGGCGTGGCAGCTCCGTCGTCTGCACGCGGTTGAGGACGAGACCGGCCAGCGGCATGCCCTCGCGGCCCAGCCGGTCGACGAAGTAGGCCGCCTCGCGCAGGGCGTCCTCCTCCGGCGTCGCGACGACGAGGAAGGCGGTGCCGGGGCTGGCCAGCAGCGCGTAGGTCTTCTCGGCGCGCTCGCGGAACCCGCCGAAGACGGCGTCGAGACCGGCGACGAAGGCCTGAAGGTCGTCGAGGAACTGGGCGCCGAGGACGCGCGACATCGCGCCCGTCACGCTGCTCACGGCGCCGGAGAGGACCTTGACGTAGGCGCGCCCGCCCGCGCGGGCCGGCGCGAGCAGCAGGCGGATGAAACGGCCGTCGAGGAAGGACGACAGGCGGCGGGGGGCGTCGAGGAAGTCCAGCGCCGAGCGGCTCGGCGGGGTGTCGACGACGACGAGGTCCCACGGCTCGCTGCCGTCCCCGCCCGGGACGCTCGCCCGCGAGCGCAGCTGGCCGAGCTTCTCCATGGCCATGTACTCGCTCGTGCCGGAGAAGGAGGAGGACATCGCCTCGTAGAAGGGGTTCTCGAAGATGGCCTTCGCCCGCTGGGGGCTGGCGTGGGCCTCGACGACCTCGTCGAAGGTCCGCTTCATGTCGAGCATCATCGCGTCGAGGCTGCCGCCGGCCCGGGTGTCGACGTCGGCGACCGGGCGGGGGGTGTTGTCCAGCTCCTCCAGCCCGAGGGACTGGGCCAGCCGCCGGGCGGGGTCGATGGTGAGGACGACGACGCGGCGCCCCCGCTCGGCCGCGCGCAGGGCCAGGGCGGCGGCGCTCGTCGTCTTGCCGACCCCGCCGCTGCCGCAGCAGACGAGCACGGACGTGCCGCGGTCGTCCAGCAGCGCGTCGACGTCCAGGGCGGGGGCGTCGAGGGAAGGGGTGCTGCTCGTCGGCGCGGGCGCGCTCACGCGAGGCCCTGGGCCGTGAGCCGGTCGGCGAGGACCTCCAGGCCGCGGTGGGCGACGCCGCCCGGCAGCTGGGGCAGCTCGACCAGCGGACGCCCGACGGCTTCGAGCGCCTGCTGCTGCTGCTCCTGGAGGGCGAGCCGCTCGTCGTGCTCACGGGCCTCGGCGAGCAGGCCGTCGACCAGGGTCGTGCCCGGCGCGTCGCCGCGGACGAGGCGGGCCTCCACGAGCCCGGCGCGCACGGCCGAGGCGGGCACGGCGCCGGAGAGGGCGCCGTCGAGCAGCTCCAGCGGCAGCGTGTCGCTGCGGATCTGGTTCACGACCACGGCCCCGACGGGCAGGCGTGCCGCCTGCAGCTCGGCGACGCCGTCGAGGGTCTCCTGCACGGGCATCTCCTCGAGCAGGGTCACGAGGTGCACGCGGGTGTGGGGCGAGCGCAGGACGCGCATGACCGAGTCGGCCTGGCTCGCGACGGGCCCCATCCGCGCGATGCCCGAGACCTCGGAGTTGACGTTGAGGAAGCGGCCGATGCGACCGGTCGGGGGCGCGTCGAGCACGACGGAGTCGAAGGTGTGCTGGCGCGGGTCGTCGGCGCCGTCCCGGCGCTGCTTCGTGTCGCCGCCGTCCCGACCCGTGCCGCGACCCCCGCGGCGGCGCACCGCCTCGTACACCTTGCCGGTGAGCAGGACGTCGCGGACGCCCGGCGCCACCGTGGTGGCGAAGTCGATGGCGCCGACCTTGTCCAGCGCCCGCCCGGCCCGGCCCAGCTTGTAGAAGGTCGCGAGGTACTCCAGCAGCGCCGCCCGGGGCTCGACGGCGAGCGCGACCACCTCGCCGCCGTCCGCGGTGGCCGCGATGGTCCGCTCCTCGTAGGGCAGCGGGGGGACGTCGAAGAGCCGGGCGATGCCCTGGCGGTCCTCGACCTCGCACAGCAGGACCCGGCGCCCTCCGCGGGAGAGCGCGACGGCGAGCGCGGCCGCCGTCGTGGTCTTGCCCGTGCCGCCTTTGCCGGTCACGACGTGCAGCCGGGTGCCGGGGAAGAGCAGCCGCTCGTCGTGCGGGCCCGCCGGGGCGATGCCGCCGCGCGGCTCGCGGCGGTCCTCCGGCTCCGGCATGGCGGCCAACCTACGCACGGGCACGCGGGGGGTGCAGGGCGTAGGCCCTGCTCGTCCGCACGTCGGACTCGCGGTCCCCCCACGACGGGCTCCGAGCAGGCGCGCGCTCTCGTCGTGCCGCGCCGACGGCCGTGGTCCTAGCCGTCGTCGACGTGCTGCGGGCGGGGCAGGCGGGGGAGGATCGGGGGGTGCCGGAGGGAGACAGCATCTACCTCCTCGCGCGGACGCTGGACGCGCGGCTGGCGGGCACCACCGTGGCGCGCAGCGACCTGCGGGTGCCGCAGCACGCCACCGCCGACCTCGCGGGCCGGGCGGTGCTGGGGACGGCGTCGGTCGGCAAGCACCTGCTGACGCGCTTCGCCGGTGGCGTCACGCTGCACACGCACCTGCGGATGGACGGCTCCTGGACCGTGCTCGCCCCCGGCAAGGTGCTGCCGCGGGCGGTGCAGCCGGACGTGCGCGTGCTGCTCTCGACCACGGGCGGGCCCGGGCTGGCCGACGACGCACGCGGGCCGACGGCGGCGGCCCTCTCCATGCCCGTCGTCGAGCTGCTGCCCACCGCCGCCGAGGACGGCGTCGTCGGGCACCTCGGCCCGGACCTGCTCGCGGAGAGCTGGTCCGGGGCCGGCGCCGAGGAGGCGCTGCGGCGCCTGGCCGCCCAGCCGGGGCGCGGCGTCAAGGCCGCCCTGCTGGACCAGCGCAACCTCGCCGGCGTCGGCAACCTGTGGGCCGACGAGAGCTGCTACCTGCGGGGCCTGGACCCGTGGACGCCCGTGGGGGAGGTCGACCTGCCGCCCCTGCTGGCCCTGCTCGCGCGGATGCTGCGGCACTCGGTGACCGCCCCGGGGGCCTACCAGGTGACGACGGGCGACACCCGCCGCGGGCGCACCCACTGGGTCGTCGGCCGGGCGGGCAAGCCCTGCCTACGCTGCCGGACGACCGTGCGCGTGCGCGCCGAGGTCGCCGGCGACCCCGAGCAGCGCCGCACCTGGTGGTGCCCGCGCTGCCAGCCGGAGCCCGCCGTCCGGGCCGAGCCGGCCCGCCACCACGGGCTGGTGGCGGGCGCGCCCGAGCCGGGCGCCGGACTCCCGGGGGCCCCGGCCGACCGGGCACGGCAGGGCGGGCGGCAGGGTGGGCGGCAGGGCGGCCGGCAGGGTGGGTCGCAGGGCGTCCGGCAGGGTGGGTCGGGGGGCCCGCGGGCGCACGGGCCGGCAGGACGGGCGCACGGCTAGGGTCCGGCCATGCAGCAGTGGGAGTACATGACGGCGCCGCTCATCGTCCACGCGACCAAGCAGATCCTCGACAACTTCGGCGAGGAGGGCTGGGAGCTCGTGCAGGTCATCCCCGGGCCCGACGGCAACGGGCTCGTCGCCTACCTCAAGCGCCCCAAGGGCTGAGCGGCGTGGGCGCCCTCGACCGGCTGGCCGACCTCGGGCTGCGGCTGCCCGACGTCGTCCCCCCGCTGGCGGCCTACCAGCCCGCCGTGCGGGTGGGCGACGTCGTCTGGACCTCGGGGCAGCTGCCTCTGCGCGACGGCGCGCTCGTCGCGGCCGGCAAGGTCGGCGAGGGCTCGGCCACCGGGCTGGTCAGCCCCGCCGCCGCCGCCGACCTCGCCGGCGTCTGCGCGCTCAACGCGCTGGCCGCGGTGGCCTCGGTGCTGGGCGAGGGGGAGAGCCTCGACGACGTCCGCGTCGTCAAGGTCGTCGGCTTTGTCGCGAGCGCGCCGGCCTTCACCGGCCAGCCGGCCGTCGTCAACGGCGCGAGCCACCTGCTCGGCGAGGTGCTCGGCGACGCCGGCACCCACGCCCGCAGCGCCGTCGGCGTGGCCGTGCTGCCGCTCGACGCGCCCGTCGAGGTCGAGCTGCAGGCGCTCGTCGTCCGTTGACGCCCGCTGCCCGTTGACGCCCTGCTGCCCGTTGACGTCGTGAGCGGCGACCGCTGAGGCCCCGCTCGTCCGAGGAGGCCCCGCGTGCTCCGTCGCTTCCCGATCGCCCCGGACCTGCGCGCCCGGGTGGAGCGCGGGGTTCCGGTGCCGCCGGCCGAGCCGGTCACGGCCGCCACCGTGATGCTCGTGCGCGAGGCCGCCACGGCCGCCGGGTCGCGCCCCGGCCTCGGGGCGGACGCCTCGGGCGACGGCGTCGAGGTGTGGCTGCTGCGGCGCGCCGACGGGCTCCCCTCGGCGCCCGGGGTCACCGCCTTCCCCGGCGGCGGGCTCGACGAGCGGGACGCCGACCCTGACGTGCCCTGGCGGGGTGCGCCCGTCGAGGGCTGGGGGCGCCGCCTGGGGCTGGCCGACGAGGACGCCGCGGCGCTGCTGTGCGCGGCCGTGCGGGAGACCTACGAGGAGTCCGGCGTCCTGCTCGCCGAGGTCGCCGGCGCCCAGCCGGACGCCGCCGGGTCGGGTGTCGTCGGGTCGGGCGCCGCCGGGTCGGGCGGCGTGGGGCTGCCCGCCGGGCGGGAGGACGCCGAGCGGGCCGCGCTGGCCCGCCGGGAGGTCGCGCTGTCGGAGCTGCTGCGCCGCAGGGGCCTGGCGCTGCGCAGCGACCTCCTGCGGCCGTGGGCGCGGTGGACGACGCCCGAGCCGGCCGAGCGCCGGCACGACACGTGGTTCTTCCTCGCGGCCGTCCCGTCCGCCGCGCGGGCGCGGCACGTCGGGGAGGACGGGCACGCGTCCGAGGCGGTCGAGGGCCGGTGGTGGCGGCCGTCGGAGGTGCTCGACGCCGAGGCCCGCGGGCAGGTCCGGCTGCTGCCGCCGACGCGGGTGGCGCTGGAGGAGCTCGCGGCCGCACCGGACCTCGCGGCGCTGCTGGGGACGAGGCGCTCCCTCGCCGCGGTGCTCCCGCGGGTGGCCGGGGCGCCGGACGACCTGCACCTGCTCGCCGACCTGCCCGAGCACCCCGACCCGGTGGGGTCGGTGTGAGCGCCGCCACCGCCACCTCGGGCGAGGCGGCGGAGGGGCCGCCGTGGCGCGGTGGCCGCGTGACGGCGCACGCGCGGTGCGTGCTCGCGCCGAACCCGGGCCCGATGACGCTCGACGGCACCAACACGTGGGTGCTCGGGGCGCCGGGCGCGGGGCCGGCCGTCGTCGTCGACCCCGGCCCCGAGGAGACCGCCGCCGACCGGGCGCACCTGGCGGCGGTGCTGCAGGTCGCCCGCGAGGAGCACGGCGGGGTCGCCCTCGTCGTGCTCACCCACCACCACGCCGACCACACCGGCGGTGCCCGTCACTTCGCCCGGCTGGCCGGCGGGGCCGCCGGCTCCGTGCCCGTGCTCGCCGTCGACCCCGCGCTGCGGGTCGCCGGTGCCGGTCTGCTCGACGGTGCGGCCTCTCTGTCGGACGGCGCGGAGTTCCCCTGCGCGGGAGCACGTCTCGCCGTCGTCGCGGCGCCTGGGCACACCGCCGACTCGGTGTGCCTGCTCCTGCGCTCGCCGGGGGCCGCCGCCCTGCTGACGGGGGACACCGTCCTCGGCCGCGGGACGAGCGTCGTCATGCACCCGGACGGCGACCTCGGCGCGTACCTGGCGACGCTCGCGCGGCTGGCCGACGTCGTCGAGCGCGAGCAGGTGGACCTGCTGCTGCCCGGGCACGGCCCGGTGCTGCGCGCGCCCGCCCAGGTCCTCGCCCGGTACACGGCGCACCGGCTGCGGCGCGTCGAGGAGGTCACCGCCGCGCAGCGGGTGGGTGCGCGCACGCCTTCCGACGTCGTCGACGTCGTCTACCCCGACCTGGCGGACGAGCTGCGCCCGGCGGCCGAGCGGACGGCGTCCGCCGCGCTGGCCTACCTGGCCGACCGGGCCTGACGCCGCGCGGGGACCGACGTCAACGAGCCCGCCGGGCCAGGCGCTCGTCGTCGAGCAGGACGACGGCGCGACCCTCGAGGCGGATCCAGCCGCGGGTGGAGAAGTCGGCGAGGGCCTTGTTGACGGTCTCGCGGGAGGCGCCGACGAGCTGGGCCAGCTCCTCCTGGGTGAGCCCGTGGGGCACGTGGCGGCCGGCGCCCTCTGCGGGGTCGCGCAGGACGCCGAAGCGGTCGCCGAGGTCCAGCAGCATCTTGGCGACCCGGCCGGGCACGTCGGTGAAGACGAGGTCGGCGACGGAGTCGTTGGTGCGGCGCAGCCGCCGCGCGAGCGCGCGCAGCAGGTGGCGCGCCACCTCGGGGCGGCCGTCGAGCCACCGCTCGAGCTCCTGCGGCCCCAGGCCGGCGAGGGCGACGGGCGTGACGGCCGTCGCCGTCGCCGTCCGCGGTCCCGGGTCGAAGAGGGACAGCTCGCCGAGCATCTCGCTCGGCCCGAGGACCGCGAGGAGGTTCTCCCGGCCGTCCGGCGCGCGGCGGCCGAGCTTCACGGTGCCGGAGACGATGACGTAGAGCCGGTCGCCCTCGTCGCCCTCGACGAAGAGCACCTCGCCGCGGCCCAGCCCGACCGGCGACATCGTGGCCATGAGCGCCTCGGCGGCCTCGGAGGAGACCCCGCTGAAGAGCGCGGCCTGGCGCACCACCGGGTCCAACCCACCAGCCTCCTGCACGGTCCGCCGCCTGGTGCGGCTCGTCTCAGGCGGGAGTGTGCCAGCCCCGCGCAGCGTCGGGAGGGCTGGCCGTCCCGGCCGGGAGGGCCAGGTCACCGCCGGGGTCGTGCGCGGGGCGGGGACGGGGGATGGCGATGACACGCGCGTCCTCGCCGTCCCGGCGGCCGACGGCAGCATCGGTCGAGCTGTCGAGGACCATCTGGGCGGTCGACCAGCACAGCCGGTCGTAGAGCTCGTCCTCCAGCAGGCGCAGGACGTCGCGGGCCTCGCGGAGGGCCAGCAGGTGCTCGGTGCGGTCCAGCGGCGCCCCGTCGGCACGCAGGACGAGCGCCGCCAGGGCGGCGACGTCCTCGTCGAGCTCGCCCTCCTCGCCGGTCGGCGGGCACAGCTGGGCGACCAGCAGGTCCGTCCGGGCGCGCACCAGCCGTGCCCATAGGCGCAGCCGTTCGGCGCGCGCGACGAGCTCGGCGCGCTCGCGCCTGAAAGTCTCCTGACCGTCCATGGTCAGGGTGTCGTCGAGGCCCCGAGGTGTCTTGAGAGCGGCCGGGTGCCGCTCACCCGAGCGCCGGGGCGGTCGGGGGAGCGACGGCGCGTCCGGGTGAGCGCAGGCCGCGCTCGGGCCCAGAGCCGCTGCGGCACAGGGGCGAGGACGTCGCCGGGGCGGAGCGTGCGCCGTCTGTCGTGCCGTCGCCACGGCGGGCGCGCACCGCTGCGCCCACTCGCGCCGCCGCCCCGCGGGCGGACCCTGACGGCGGCCGGCCAGGGGGGTCTCGCGTCGTGAGGCACGTCGGGGGGCATGTCTGGGGTCATGTCTGGGGGCATGTCTGGGGGCACGGGCGGGGCACGTGTGGGGCACGGACGGCGCGTGGACCTCCGGGGCTGTCGGCGAGCCCCCGTACTGTCGTGCCGTGCCCGGCCTCCACGCGCGACCCGCCGCGCACGAGCACGCCGGCGCGGCGCCGGCCGTGACGGCCGAGACGACGCAGCCGCCGGGCGCCCAGGGCCGCGGTGGTGGCCGGCGGTCGCCGTCCTCCTCGCGGCTGGCGCTCGTGCGGCGGGCCCGCCGGGTCGACCGGGCGCTGGCCCTGCGCTACCCCGACGCTCGCTGCGAGCTGGCCTTCACGACACCCTTCGAGCTGCTCGTCGCCACGGTCCTCTCGGCGCAGACCACCGACCAGCGGGTCAACGGCGTGACGCCGGCGCTCTTCGCCCGCTGGCCCGACCCGGCCGCCCTCGCCGGCGCCGACCGCGCCGAGCTGGAGGCCGTCCTGCGGCCCACGGGCTTCTTCCGGGCCAAGGCGGGGTCGGTCGTGCGCCTCGCCGAGCGGCTCGTCGTCGACTTCGACGGCGAGGTGCCGCGGCGGCGCGAGGACCTCGTGAGCCTGCCGGGCGTCGGGCGCAAGACGGCGAACGTCGTGCTCGGCGACGCCTTCGGGGTCCCGGCGACGACGGTCGACACCCACGTCGGCCGGCTGGCGCGGCGGCTGGGCTGGACGCAGGAGACCGACCCGGTGGCCGTCGAGCGCGACGTCGACGCCCTGGTCGAGCCTCGCTCGAGGACGCTGGTCTCCCACCGGCTGATCTTCCACGGCCGGCGCACCTGCCACGCCCGGCGACCCGCGTGCGGGGCCTGCCCGGTCGCGCGCGACTGCCCCTCCTACGGGGTCGGGGAGACAGATCCGACGCTGGCCGCGGCGCTGGTCACGCAGCGAGGGCGGGCATGAGCGGAGGTGCGGCAGGGGCCGCGCCCCCGCGCGAGGCGGCCTCGGTGCCCGGCGTCGTGCCCGCGCCGGCCGGGCTGCCGTGGTGGGTGCGCGACCTCGTCGCCGGCGCTCCCCGGGCGGCGCAGGCGCTCGCCGGGCTCGGCCGGGTCCAGGCCGGCACGCCGTCGGGTCGTCGGGAGGGCCGTGCGGCGGCGGTGCTCGTGTGCCTGTCTCCCGGCAGCCGGGCGGTGCCGGCTCCCAAGGGCGGCGCCGAGCCCCTGGGGGACCTGCTCCTGCTCGAGCGCGCCGCCGGGCTGCGCGCCCACGCGGGGCAGCCGGCGCTGCCGGGCGGGGCGCTCGACCCGGGCGACGACGGTCCCGTGGCCGCAGCCCTGCGGGAGGCGCAGGAGGAGACGCGCCTGGACGTCGCGGGCGTCCAGGTGCTGGCGACGATGCCCGCGCTGCGCGTGCCGCCCGACGGGTTCGCCGTCACCCCCGTCCTGGCCTGGGAGCCGGTGCCCTCCCCGGTCGCCGCGGGCGACCCCGGCGAGGTGGTCCGGGTCCTGCGCGTGCCCGTGGCCGAGATGCTGGACCCGTCGCGCCGCGTGCGGGTCACCTGGGACCGCCGGCTCCCCGGTGCCGGCGGCGGCGAGCCGGCGACGCTGCGGGGGGAGGGGCCTGGCTTCGACGTCGGCCCCCGCCCCGACGCGGGCGCTCGTGACGGCGCGGGCTCTGGTGTCGACGTGGACGCTCGTGACGGCTCGGGTGCAGGCCTGCTCGTGTGGGGCTTCACCGCCGCGCTGGTCTCCGCGCTCCTGGACGCCGCGGGGCTGGCGCCGGGGTGGGAGGGCGCCCGCGTCGTCCCGGCCCCGGCCCTGCGGCCGGCCCTGGACCCGCTGCCGCCGCCCGCCCCTGCGCCCGTGGCGGCCGCCGGGCCACCGCAGCGTGGCCAGGCGGCCCCGGGCCCGGTGGGCGCGCCATGACCACCCTCGTCGTCCCCGAGGCCGGTGTGTCACCCGGGCTGGTGCTCGACCTCGTCGTCGTCGTCCTCGCCCTCCTCGCCGTGGTCTCGGGCTTCCGGCGCGGGCTCGTGCTGGGGGTGCTCTCGCTCGTCGGCTTCCTCGGGGCCGGTGCTCTCGCGGCGTCGCTCCTGCCCGACGCGCTGGCCGGGTGGGAGCCGCCGTGGCAGCGCACCGTCCTGGTGCTCGGCGGTGTGCTGGTCGCCGCGCTGCTCGGGCAGGCGCTGCTGGTCGCCGTCGGGGCGCGGCTGCGCGAGCTCGTGCCCTGGACGCCGCTGCGGGTGCTCGACGGGCTCCTCGGCGCTGCGTTGTCGCTGCTGCTGCTGCTGGTCATGGTGTGGTTCTCCGCCGGGGCGCTGCGCGCGGCCCCCTCGCCCGTCCTCACCGAGGCCGTCGAGGGCAGCCAGGTCGTCTCCCGCGTCGAGGCGGCCGCCCCCGTGGACGCGGGGGAGGTGTTCGACCAGCTCGGCTCGGCGCTCGCCGCGAGCGGCTTCCCGCGGGTCTTCGTCGACGGCGGCGAGGACATCGCGCCCGCCAGCCCGCCCGACCCCGAGGCCTCGGCGGCGGCCGCGGCGGTGGCCGAGCAGGTGCGCGGCAGCGTGGTGAAGGTCAGCGGCGTGGCGGAGGAGTGCCGCCGCGGCGTCGAGGGCACGGGCTGGGTGGTCGAGCCGGGCCGCGTCGTCACCAACGCCCACGTCGTCGCCGGCGTCGACGCCCCGAGCGTCCAGGTCGCCGGGGAAGGACCGGACCTGCCGGCGCGGGTGGTCCTCTACGACCCTGAGCGAGACCTCGCCGTCCTCGACGTGCCCGACCTGGCCGCAGCGCCGCTGCCGCTGGGGGAGCAGCTCGCCGCCGGTGACGCGGCCGCCGTCGTCGGCTTCCCGCTCGACGGCCCGTACGACGTCGAGGCGGCCACCGTGCGGCAGGTCGTCCAGGCCCTCGGGGAGGACGTGTACGGCTCGCCCGGCGTCGTCCGGCAGGTGTACGCGCTGCGCGCCGACGTCCAGCCCGGCAACTCCGGCGGGCCTCTCGTCGACCTGGACGGCGACGTCGTCGGCGTCGTCTTCGCCCGCTCGCTCGACGACGCCGGCACCGGCTACGCCCTCACGCTCCAGGAGTCCGCGCCCGTCCTGGAGCAGGCCGCGACGGCGTCCGAGACGGCCGACACGCAGACCTGCACCGGCGTCGGCTGAGAGCCGCCGCTGGTGCGTCGGAGCGGACGTCGAGGGGCGGCGCGCCGGTGCCGGGCCCGTGAGGTCCGCGCTCGTCGGGCGGTGGCCCGCGATGTCCGCGGTGTGCGGACTTGCGGGGCCTGCTCGGGACCTACCCCGCGAGGTCCGCGGGGCGCGGACTTCGGGGGCTGGCGCGCTGTCGCCGGTGCGTGGGCGCGGACGTCGAGGGTCGGCGAGCCGGTGCCGGGCCCGCGAAGTCCGCGCTCGTCGGGCGGTGGCCCGCGATGTCCGCGGTGTGCGGACGTGCGGGGCCTGCTCGGGACCTACCCCGCGAGGACCGCGTTCCACGTGCCTTGCCGGGTCGTGTCGGCTCGGACGACGCACCGGACGCCCGCACGGCCCGGGCCGTCGGCGTCGACGCGTGACCGCCACGCACCCGCTCGCGCGCACCGGCACCGAGGCCTCGTGCGGGGCGGCGTCACCGGCCGGAGGTCAGCGGACGCCCTTGAGCGCCTGGACGGACTCCTGCGCCGTCGCGATGGTGCGCTCGGGCTTGGAGACCTTCGACAGGCTCGCCTTGCCGACGAGCGCGAGGACGCCGGCGAGCAGGAGCAGGGCGCCGCCGACGACGAGGAAGGCCGCCCACTCGGGGAGCACCAGCGCCAGGGCGAGCGCCCCGCCGACGAGCAGGAAGAGGAAGGCCACGAGTCCCAGGAAGGCCGCGCCGCCGAACAGGCCGGCCCCGACGCCCCCCGCCTTGACGTCGTCCTTCAGCTCGGCCTTGGCCAGGGCGACCTCGCTGCGCACGAGCGCGGTGACGTCGCGCTTGACGGCGACGACGAGCTGTCCGACGGTCCTGTCGTCTGCCACTACGTCCTCCTGCTGCTCCTGCGGGTGCCGGCCGGCGGCTGTCGAGCCGGTCGGCGGTCGGGCGCGGTGGCACCCTGGTGATCACCGGGCGGGAAGCCTACGCACGCCCGTGCGCCCCTGCCCGCTGGGACGTCGCACCCGCCGCCGGTCGCCTGCTCAGCCGTCGGCCGCCGACCCTCCCAGGCCGGCGCGGATGCTTCCCATGACCGAGCTGTCGGCGAGCGTCGTGACGTCGCCGGTCTCGCGGCCCTCGGCGACGTCGCGCAGCAGACGCCGCATGATCTTGCCGGAGCGGGTCTTGGGCAGCTCGGCCACGACGAGGACCTGCCGCGGCTTGGCGATGGGACCGATCTCGCGGCCGACGTGCGCCCGCAGCGCGGCGACGAGGGCCTCGGTGTCCTCCTCGCCCACCGGCGGCGAGCCGTCGTCGGCGCGCAGGATGACGAAGGCGCACACCGCCTGGCCGGTCGTGTCGTCGCTCGCCCCGACCACGGCCGCCTCGGCCACGCGGGGGTGGCTCACGAGGGCCGACTCGATCTCCGCCGTCGAGAGCCGGTGCCCCGAGACGTTCATGACGTCGTCGACGCGCCCGAGCAGCCAGACGTCGCCGTCCTCGTCCAGGCGGGCGCCGTCGCCGGCGAAGTACCTCCCGGGGAAGCGGGACCAGTACGTCTCGACGTACCGGTCGGCGTCGCCCCAGATGCCCCGCAGCATCCCCGGCCACGGCTCGGTGACGACGAGGTAGCCGGTGCCGCCGTCGGCCACGGGCACCCCGGTGTCGTCCAGGACGGCGGTGCAGATGCCCGGCAGCGCGCGCTGGGCGGACCCCGGCTTCGTCGTCGTGACCCCCGGCAGCGGCGAGATCATGATCCCGCCGGTCTCGGTCTGCCACCACGTGTCGACGACGGGCGTGCGTCCCGAGCCGACGTGGGTGCGGTACCAGGTCCAGGCCTCGGGGTTGATGGGCTCCCCGACGCTGCCGAGCAGCCGCAGGCTGGACAGGTCGTGGCCCTCCAGCAGGTCGGCGCCCCACTTCATGAAGGTCCGGACCGTCGTCGGCGCCGTGTAGAGCAGCGTGACGCCGTAGCGCTCGACGACCTCCCACCACCGCTCGCGCGTCGGGGTGTCGGGCGTGCCCTCGTACATGACCTGCGTCACGCCGTTGGCCAGCGGCCCGTAGACGATGTAGCTGTGCCCGGTGACCCAGCCGACGTCGGCGGCGCACCAGTACACGTCGGACTCGGGGCGGACGTCGAAGACGGTGCGGTGGGTGTAGGCGGCCTGGGTGAGGTACCCGCCGCTCGTGTGCAGGATGCCCTTGGGCCTGCCCGTCGTCCCGGACGTGTAGAGGACGAAGAGTGGGTGCTCGGCCTCCAGGGCCGGGGCCTCGTGCTCCTCGGACGCCGCGTCGACGACGTCGTGCCACCACACGTCGCGCTCGTCGTGCCACGCGACGTCCTGGCCGGTGCGGCGCACCACCAGGACCTTGCGGACGGAGCCGCCGCCGCGGGCGCGGTCGGCCAGGGCCTCGTCGACGTTCGCCTTCAGGGGGGACGGGGCGCCGCGCCGGTACCCGCCGTCGGCGGTGACGACGACGACGGCCTGGGCGTCGTCGACCCGGCTGCGCAGCGCGTCGGCGCTGAAGCCGCCGAAGACGACGCTGTGCGGGGCGCCGATGCGCGCGCACGCGAGCATCGCGACGACGGCCTCGGGGACCATCGGCAGGTACAGCGCGACCCGGTCGCCCTGCTGCACGCCGAGGGAGAGCAGGGCGTTGGCGGCCTTCTTCACCTCGCGGGCGAGGTCGGCGTAGGTGATCGTGCGGCGGTCGCCCGGCTCGCCCTCCCAGTGGATCGCGACGCGGTCGCCGTGGCCCGCCTCGACGTGCCGGTCGACGCAGTTGACGGCGACGTTGAGCCGGCCGTCGGCGAACCAGCGCGCGAAGGGCGCCCCGCTCCAGTCGAGCGTCTGCGTGGGCTCGGTCTCCCAGGTGAGCAGGCTGCGGGCCTGCTCGGCCCAGAAGGCCAGCCGGTCGGCGCCGGCTCGCTCGTACAGCTCGGCCTGCGCGACGGCGTGGGCCGCGAGGTCCGGCGGCGGCGGGTACACCTGGGGGGACGTGCGCTCCTGCTGGCTGGTCATCGTCGTCCTTCCGTCGCGGGCCGCTTGGTCCTCGGTCCGGTGGAGCCGCGGGTCACCCGTCGGCGCCGGGCTGCCCTCGGTCGGCCCTGCAGCCCGACCGGCCGTGCGGCCCGACCCACCGAGCCGTCCGACCCACCGAGCCGCCCGACCCACTGAGAAGCCCGGCACCGGCTCCGATCTTGCTCGCCGGTCTCGTCGAGAACCATCCGAGCCTCCGGCCTGGGGCGGCCGAGGCTGTGGACGAGCCCTCCCGGCCGCGGCGACGACGACGTTGTCCACAGCCCCCGCCCACGTCGGCCCGCGCGTCCCTAACCTCCCGCTCGACGGCGGCGCGTGAGAGGGAGGTCCGGCATGGGCGAGGTCGGCGCGGTGTGCGTGGACACCTCCGAGCTGCTCCGGCTGCGGGCCGGGCTGGAGCTGCTCGCGGCGGACCTCCAGGCCGCCGGTGCCCGCCTGGCCGGCGCCGACGGCGTCGCGGTGGGCGCCCGCCGGGTGCTGGACGAGCTGGAGCGGGCGCAGCAGGACTGGGGCACGCACGTCGAGGCGCTGCGGCTGGTCGCCCGGTCGGCGGGCGAGGACGTCGGGCGCGCCGCCGACGCCTACGAGGCGTGCGAGGCGGGCGCCGCCGCACGGGTCGCGGCGTCCTACCAGGCGTCGCCCAGCACCGCCGTGGCGCCACCCACCCCGGCGTCGCGACCAGAGCCGTCGCCGCGGCCGCAGGACCCGCCGACCCCGCCCTCCGCCGGCGGCACGCCGTGATCGCCAGCGCGGCGCGGGACATGCCTGCGCTGGGCTGGGACCCCTGCCCCGGTGACGTCCGGCGCACGCGGTGGCTGGCCGGGGACGTCCGCGCCCTGGCGCGGCGGGTCCGTGACGCCGAGGAGCAGGCTCACGTCGACGCGCCGGCGTGGCGGGGCGCCGCGGCCCTCGGCTTCCGCGCACGGGTCGCCGTTCTGCCGGCATGCCTGGGCGTCCTCGCCGCCTCGTTGGGGGACCTCGCCGGCGCCGTCGAGGGGTGGGCCGACGAGCTGGTGGGCTGGCAGGAGAGGGCGGACGCGCTGGAGCGGCGGGCCTGGGTCGTGGCCATGGGGCCGGACCCCGCACCAGACCTCCTGTGGGACGTGCGGGGAGCAGCCGTGCGCGACGCGGCGGCCGGCCGGCCGCCGGGGTCGTCGCTGCTCAGCGCGCTGGCGCCGGAGACCCTGGCCGGGGTGCGGCACGAGGCCCAGCGATTGCACGAGCAGTACTGCGACGCCGCGGAGCTCGTGGCGCGCCGGATGTCAAGCGTCGTGGGGGAGGGCTTGAGGGCGGACTGGGGCGGCAGCCGCTCCGGCGTCCCGGGCTCGGGCGGCCTCCTGGCAGAGCCCGCGCGGCCGGCGCACGTGCGGCTCGGGCGCTGGGTGCAGGACGGCTACGGGGAGCACGTGCGGGCAGACGCCGAGGAGATCGCCGAGGTGGCCGACGTGTTCGGCGCCGCCGGTGCGTTCCTCACGACGGTCCCGGTGCCGGCGGCCGCGGGGATCGGCCTGGCCGCGGGCGCCGTCGCGACCGTGCTGGACAGCCAGCTGGAGCTCTTCGTGGCCGAGGACCCGCTGGCGGCGGTCACCTCGCTGGCCGAGGGGAGCCTCGACACCGTCGTCCTCAAGGGGTCGCTGCGCACCCTGCGCAGGTCAGGGACGTCCACGGGGCCCCAGCCGCCGACGTCGCCCGGCTCTCCCCTCGAGCGGGGCGAGCGGACCCGCGACGCCGCGTCGACGCTGCTGGAGGAGGGGGTCGACCCGTGGGAGGTCCCCGGCCACCAGGGCACGGCGCGGCGGACGCCGCAGGACGTCGAGCGACGCCGCCGCGAGGAGGAGCGCCGGGAGGAGGAGCGGCGGTACGCCCAGGAGGTCACGCGCTGCGTCGGCTCGGGGGGCTGAGCGCCAGGTCGGCCCAGACGGCGCGGTGGTCGGTGCCGCGGACCCGGCGGGCGCCGGCGCCCCGGACGTCGAGCCCGTCGACGAGCACGTGGTCGAGGGCGATGAGGCCGCGGAAGCCGGGGAGGGGGCCGGCGACCGGCCACGTCGGCAGGCGCCCACGGCCGGCCTCGGCCGCCGCCCGCCGCATGGGACCGGCGGGCACGAGCAGCCGCCGCAGCGCCGGGTGGTCAGGTGTCGCGTTGAGGTCGCCGAGCACGACCACCGGCCCGGTCTGCGCGCGGCACCACCGCTCGAGGGCGGCCAGCTGGCGCCGCCACGGCCTGACGTCGCGCAGCGCCGGGTAGTAGGGGTGCGCGGCACGGACCAGGACGCTCGCGCCGTCGGCTGCGCCCGCGCTCGCGGTGCCGTCCGGGCCGCCGTGGCCGGCACCAGCGGGCAGGTGCAGGCGGGCCGCCGGGTTGTCGCTCGCCGGGTCGCGCGCGTCGGCCAGCGGCCGCTCGAACAGGCCCCACAGCTGCTGCTCGACGACCTGGGCGCGCACGATGCCGTGCCGGGGCAGCTCGTCGTCGTCGGTGAGGACCTCCTCCATCGGCCAGCGGGCGGCCAGGACGGTGCCGACACCGCCTTCCGCGGCCCGGCCGACGCGGTAGGGGTAGGGCGCCAGGGCGCCCGTCTCCTCCAGGTGCGCGAGGGCGGGCGGGGAGATCTCGACGAGCGCGACGAGGTCGGGCCGCAACCGCTGCAGCAGCGCCGCGGCGGCCTCGACGTCGGCGCGGCCGTACCAGACGTTGAGCGCGGCGACCCGGAGCCGAGGAGCCGGGTCCTCCTGCGCGCGGGGCGGTCGGGCCAGCCAGGCGGGGGCGGCGACGGCGGCGTGGACGGCCACGAGCGCCCCGGCGGCGGCGGCCAGCACCCCCTCCCCGGCCACCAGCGAGGGCACCAGGACGACCACGCCGAGCGCGCCCGCGCCCGGCACGAGCGCCTGCGCCCGCACGACCAGCGGGGCTCCGGGGCGGCCCGGGCGCACGTCCCACCAGCGCAGCGCCGTCAGCGCCGACCCGAGCACGACGGCGGTGACGGCCAGGACGAGCGCCTCGGTCGTCACCGGGCCCCGCCGTCCTCGTCGGCCGCGGTGTCCGGGAGCACGCCGCCACCGTAGGCGCCGACCACCGGCCGTCGACGAGAGCCGGCGGTGTGGACGGTGGTCTGGACGGCGGGTGTGGACGGCGGCGCCCACAGGGCCGCAGGACGGTGGCTCGTCCACCGCCGGGGCGGCCCGGGCACCCGGCGTCGGCTCGAGCCGGTGAGGTGCCGGTGGCCGCGTCAGGAGCGGCCGCGGGAGGGGAGGTCGGCGTGGTGGTCGGAGCGGTGGAGCGGCGAGCGGCGGGAGCCCGGGGCAGCAGCGACGAGGCGGTCGGCGTCGTGCTCGTCACCGGGTCCGCGTGGCTCGAGGAGCGGGTGCGGGCCTGCGCCCTCGCCGCCGGCGCACCCGTGACGGTCCGGCGGCCCGAGGACGCCGCGACCCCCGCCGCGGTGGAGCTCTGGGGCGCCGACGCCCTCCTCGGCGGCGCGGCGGCGCGGCGCCCGGGGCCCGCGGGTCCGGCGCGGGTCGTCGTCGCCCCGGAGGCGGCACCCGACGCGCTGTGGCGGGCCGCGCTGGAGGCCGGGGCCGGCGAGGTGCTGCCGCTGCCCACGGGGGAGGCCGACCTCGTCGACCTGCTGGTCCGGGCGGTCGACCGCCGGCCGCCCGACGCGGTGGTCGTCGGCGTCCTCGGGGCCTGCGGCGGGGCGGGAGCCTCCTCGCTCGCCGGGGCGCTGGCGTGGGCGGGCGCGCGCGAGGGCGCCGGTCCGCGCCGCGGCCGCGCCGAGGGGTCGGGCCGGGCGCTGCTCGTCGACCTCGACCTGCTGGGCGGCGGCGCCGACGTCCTGCTCGGGCTCGAGGGCGCCGCGGGGCTGCGGTGGCCCGACCTGGCGGGCGTCCGCGGCGTGCTGCGGCCAGACCTCCTCGAGGGGGTGCTGCCCTCGCGCGGCGGCGTCGACGTGCTCGCGCCCGCCGCGGCCCGCACGGGCGGCCCGGTCGGTGGCGGGCGGTCGTCGCCGGGTGCCGGCGCGGCGGTGCCCCCGACCGAGGCGTCCTCGGCGGTGGTCGACGCCGCCCGGCGCAGCCACGAGATCGTCGTCCTCGACCTGCCCCGGGGGCTCGCGGGGGTCGAGCAGCTGCTGGCCCTCGTCGGTCCCCTGCTCCTGCTGCTGCCGGCCGAGCTCCGTGCGGGCGTCGCCGCGGCGCGCGCGCTGGCCCACCTCGACGCCGTCGCCCCGGGCGCGGACGTGCGCCTGCTCGTCCGCGCCGGGCACGGGCGTCGGCGCGGGCGCACTCCCGCGGGACGTGGGGGCGACGTGGCACCGGAGGAGCTGGCGCGGGCGCTCGGGCGTCCGCTGGCCGGCGTCGTGCCGCACGACGCCGGGATGGGAGCCCGCTCGGAGCGAGGGTGCGCCTTCGCCTCCGGGGACGGGGGCGCGCTCGTCCGGTGGGCGGGGCGGGCACTCGCCCGGTTGCCTGCGGCTCGGCTCCCGCCCCCGTCCCCGCCGGCGAGCCGGCTGCCGGGCCCGGCCGGGCCCGGGTGGCGGCCGCGAGGAGGCGCTGCGGTGCCTGCCCGGCACGCGGCGCCGCCCAGCTCCGCCGCCGAGACGGGTCAGGCGGCGAGCCAGGCGACGGGTCACGCTCCCGCGCTCTCCCCGGTGCGCGCACCGTGACGGCCCGGCAGGTCACCGACGCCCGGGGACGTGCCGGCGGCGAGGCCCCCGGAGGAGGCGGCGTCGACCCCGCGCTGCTGGCTCGGGTCCGCTCGGTGCTCAGCGCGTCCGAGGCCGCCGCAGGCGGCTCGGCGAGGAGAGGCGTGCGCGGCACCGGCAGGGAGCCGGACGACGGGGCCGGCCGGAGGGCGGGCGAGGCCCGCGGCCACGACGTGGGCCCGCTGCACGTGGCCGCAGCGCTGCGCGGCGAGGTGCTCGGCGCCCACGGGGCCCTCCTGGCCGCACCGGCGCTGCGCGCGGCGCTCGTCGGGGCCGGTCCGCTGCAGGTGCTGCTCGACGAGCCGCAGGTCACCGACGTCCTGGTCAACGGCCCGAGGGAGGTGTGGGTGGACCGTGGCCGCGGGCTGCGGCGGGCTGAGGTCGAGCTGGGCGACGAGCAGGCCGTGCGCGCCCTCGCCGTCCGGCTGGCGGCGGGCGCAGGTCGGCGCCTGGACGACGCGAGCCCCTGCGTCGACGCCCGGCTCGCCGACGGGGTCCGGCTGCACGCGGTGCTGCCGCCCGTCAGCCCGACCGGCACGGTGCTCTCCCTGCGGGTCCCGCGCCGCGACGGCTTCACGCTCACCGAGCTCGTCGCGAACGGCTCGGTGCCCGCGGGGTGGGCCGAGGTGCTGCGCCGTGTCGTCGAGCGCCGGCTGGCGTTCCTCGTCAGCGGTGGGACCTCGACGGGCAAGACGACGGTGCTCGCCACCCTGCTCGGGCTCGCCGACCCGGCCGAGCGCGTCGTCCTGGTGGAGGACGCGGGTGAGCTGGCCCCGCGGCTGCCCCACGTCGTCCGGCTGGAGGCCCGGCACGGCAACGTCGAGGGAGCGGGGGCGGTCGGGCTCTCCGAGCTGGTGCGCCACGCGCTGAGGATGCGGCCCGACCGGGTCGTCGTCGGCGAGTGCCGCGGCGCCGAGGTACGAGACCTGCTGACGGCGCTCAACACCGGCCACGAGGGCGGGTGCGGCACCGTCCACGCGAACACCGCCGCCGACGTCCCCGCCCGGCTGGAGGCGCTGGGCGCGCTGGCCGGCATGGACGCCCGGGCGGTGGTGACGCAGGCCGCGAGCGCGCTCGACGTCGTCCTGCACCTGCGGCGCGACGAGCGAGGTCGGCGGCTGAGCGAGGTCGCCGTCGTCGACCGGCGCGGCGACGCCCTCGTCGTCGTCCCGGCGCTCACGTCAGCAGGGCCTGGCCCGGCGTGGCCAGCGCTGGCCGGGCGGCTCGGTCTCGACCCGGCGGACGCTCCGCCGGTGCCCCCCGTCGGTGCGCCCCCCGTCGGTGCGCCCCCCGTCGGTGCGTCTCGCCTCGGGACGCCCGACGACCTCGCCCGGGACCCCGCGGCGGGCCGCTCGTGCTGAGCGCCGTGGTCGTGGCGGCGCTCGTGCTGGGCGGGGCGGCCCTGCTGGCAGGGCCGTCGACGGCGGGACGCCTCCGCCGGGTGCTCGCCCGGGAGCAGGCTCCGGTCGGCGTCGGCGTCGGCGTCGGCGTCGGCGTCGGCGGTCGCGACGGCGCAGGTCACCGGCGACGTGCCTGGCGCGGAGGGGCCGGCGGTGCCTCACGCCCGCCGCCCGACGGCCACGCCGACCACGTCGGGCAGCTGGCTGTGCTGCTGCGCGCCGGGCTGGCTCCGGCGACGGCCTGGCGGCACCTCGCCGACGTCGCGGGCCCGGGACCCGGCGGTGCCTGGGCGGCCGCGGCCGCTGCCGGTGCGCAGGGCGGTGCGGTCGCCGAGGCCCTGCGCGGGTGCCTCGTCCCGGCGCGGGCCGAGGACGTCCGCGGCGCGCGGGCGCTCGCCGCCGTCGCCGCGGCGGTGGAGCTGTGCGAGCGCACGGGGGCGCCGACCGCGACGGTGCTCGCCGGCGTCGCCGCCACCCTGCGGGAGGAGGCGGACGCGCGGGACGCCCGTGAGGCGGCGCTGGCCGCGCCTCGCGCCACCGCCCGCGTGCTGCTCGCGCTGCCGGTGGCGGGCCTCGTCCTCGGGCAGGTCGTCGGTGCGTCCCCGCTCGTCGTGCTGGCGACGACGACGCCCGGCCGGGTCGCCGCGGTCGTCGGCCTCGTCCTGGGGCTCCTCGGGTGGGTGTGGTCACGCGCGCTCGTCCGGGAGGCCGCGGGCGAGGGCGCCGCGACCGGCGGCCGGGGGCAGCGGCGCACGCCCCGGCGCGGGTCGAGCGCCACCGAGGCTCTCGCCCGGCCTGCCGTCGGGTCTGACCTCCCGCGCGCCGGACCGGCGGGGTGGTCGGGGGCATGAGCGTCGTCGTCGGGCTGCTCGTCCTTCTCGCGGCGCTGCTCGCCCGGCCGCCGCGGCACCGGCGCCTCGAGCGGCTCCTGGCGCCGTCGCCGTCGGCCCGCCGGTCTGGGCGCCGCCGGTCTGGGCGCCGGGCGCCTGGGCGCGCGGCCCCGCTCGACGCGGCCCTGCTGCTGGACCTCGCGGCCGCGGCCCTCGAGGCCGGCGCCGCGCCGACGGCAGCCGTCGAGGTCGCCGCATGCGCGCTGGCAGCCGCCCAGCCGTCCGGGCAGGACGAGGAGCTGCGGCGCCGGTGCGCGCTGCTGCGCCTCGGTGCGGCGGAGGAGGAGGCCTGGCTCGGGGTCTCGCCCACGCTCGAGCCGTTGCGAGCCCCGCTCGCCCTGGCCCTGCGAGCCGGCGCGCCCGGCGCCGGCCTGCTGCGCGACGCCGCGCGCGAGCTGCGCCGTCGGCGCTCCCGCGAGGCGCAGCGGCGGGCCCAGGCCCTCGGTGTCCGCCTCGTCGTCCCGCTCGGCGCCTGCGCGCTGCCCGCCTTCGCGGCGGTCGGCGTGCTGCCCGTCGTCCTGGCCCTCGCCACCGACGTGCTGGGCGGGTAGCAGCGACGGTCCGCGGCACGGGTCCAGCGCGGGGCACGGCGTCGAGCGGGGGGCGCCACCGTGCGACGGCCCGTCGAGCGCACGGCTGCGCGCCCCCGGTCGGACCGTCGCGGGCCTGGTCGCGCCCACGGGGGTCGGCTGCCGGCCTGCCGCTCCAGCTGCGCCGGCCGCAGCGCACAGGTCGCCCACCGGGGCCGTCGTCCACAGCCGCAGCCGGGACCCGCACGACGGGTCCTGCGCAGCGCCACCCTCCCGCCAGCGGGCCGCGACCGGCGGCCCGGAGGAGGAGGAACGCCATGGCCGTCACCGGCACCCGCACGTCCCGCTGCACCCTCGCGCGCCCCCGGGGCGCCCAGGCCCGGGCCCTCTGCCACGGGGGGCGCGGGCCCCTCTCGCCCCTCGTCCTGCCGCCCGTCGGCGACAGGCCTGGGCGCGGCGCGGGGGCGGCGTCGGGGCAGGTGGTGCCCCGCGCCGGGGAGCTGCTGGGCGCCGGGGAGGTGCTGGGCGCCGGCACCGTGCCGACGGGAGAGGTCGCGCGACGGCGGCCGCAGCCGGCGCGGGTGGCCCGCACCCGTCGGCCCCGCGGCGAGGCCGGCATGGCGACCGCGGAGTACGCCATCGCGACGCTCGCCGCCTGCGGCTTCGCCGGGCTGCTCCTCGCGCTGCTCGCCAGCGACCAGGTGCGGGGGCTGCTGCTCGGCATCATCTCGCGCGCCCTCAGCGTCGGGTGAGCCGGCGACCCGGGAAGAGGCGACGGCGTCGCCCCGGCGACGACCCGGCGGCCGGCTCCGGCCGGTCGCCGGGCCCGGCCCTCGGTGCCGGGCGGCCGGCACCGGGCGCTGCGTCGGTGACCGGCTGGGCAGCGCTCGACGGCGGCCCCCGCGCAGGTGCCCGTCGGCCGGTGCGCGGCGACGACGGCGGCGCCGTCACGGCGGAGCTGGCGGTCGGCCTCGTCGCCGTGGTGCTCGTGCTCTCGGCCGTCCTGTCGCTCGGGCAGGCCGTGGTGGCGCAGGTGCGGTGCACCGACGCCGCCGCGGCCGGCGCCCGCGCCGCCGCCCGGGGGGCGACGGCCGGCGAGGTCAGCGCGACCGCCTCCGCCCTGGCCGGGGGCGACGCCGTCGTCCAGGTCGTCCCGGGCGGCGGCACCGTCGAGGTGGTCGTGCGGCGTCGCGTCCGGCTCGCCCTGCCGGGGGCGCCCGCCCTGCCGGTGCAGGGGCGCGCCGTCGCCGCCGCCGAGCCGACAGGAGCCGGCCCGTGACGGCGCGTCGGGCGGGCCGCGCGTCCGGGCGCAGACCTCGCGGGCTGGCACTCGGCGTGTCGGCCCGCGGAGTCCGCGCACGGCGTGAGCGCGGACTTCGAGGGCCAGCCGCTGGCGTGTCGCCCCGCGTCGTCCGCGCTCGCTCGTGGCGTGCGGCGTGCCGGCCCGCGATGCCCGCGATGGAGGGACGACGGGTCCTCCGGCGACGTGAGCGCGGGCGCGAGCGGGGGGCCGGCACGGTGCTCGTGCTCGGGCTGGCGATGGCCGCGCTCGTCATGGCCAGCGCGGTCGCCGTCCTCGGGCAGGCCGTGGTGGCGCGGCACCGGGCGGTCGCGGCGGCGGACCTCGCGGCGCTCGCCGCGGCCGACGTCCTGCTCGGGCGCACGGCGGGGGAGCCGTGCGCCGCGGCCGGACGGGTCGCCGCGGCCGGTGGGGCGCTCGTCGTGGGCTGCCGGCCGACGGGCCAGGAGGTCGTCGTCGAGGTCGCCGTCCCCGTCGACGGGCTCCTCGCCGGGCTCGGGCCGGCGCGCGCCGCCGCGCGCGCCGGGCCCGCGCCACCGTGAGACGACCCGTGACCTGCCCGCGGCCCGACGGCCACCGCGGGCGGGCCTGCGGCGGTGCGGGACCGCCGGGCTCAGCGCGCCGGCTCGTCGTCGTCCGCCGCGGCGAGGACGGTTCGCAGCAGCCGGACCGCGCCGGCCTTGTGCAGCGGCTCGTTGCCGTTGCCGCACTTGGGGGACTGGACGCACGCCGGGCAGCCGTCGCGGCACGGGCACGCCTCGACGGCGTCGGCCGTCGCCGTCAGCCACGTCCGCGCCGCGCGGAAGCCCCGGGCGGCGAAGCCGGCCCCACCGGGCGCGCCGTCGTGGACGACGACGGTCGGGAGCCCCGTGTCGGGGTGGCACGCCGTCGAGACGCCGCCGACGTCCCAGCGGTCGCTCGTCGCCACGAGCGGCAGCAGCCCGATGGCGGCGTGCTCGGCGGCGTGGGCCGCACCGGGCAGGTCGAGGGGGCCGACGCCGGCCCGCTCCAGCAGCCCGGCCGGCACCGTGAACCAGACGGCAGCGGTCCGCAGCACCCGCGGCGGGAGCTCGAGAGGCTCCTCGCCCAGGACCGTGCCGTCGCTGGCCCGGCGCCGGAGGAAGGAGACGACCTGGCTGGTGACCTCCACCTGCCCGGTGGCGAGCACGACGTCGCCCCACGTCCGCCGACCGGTCTCGGTGAGCAGCCGCACGTCGGAGACGTCGCGGGCGCTCGTGGTGAGGTCGACGTCCTCGCGCCGCACGAGGGCGGCCCCGAGGGCCAGGTCCAGCTCGGTGACGACGTACGTCTCGCCCCGGTGCAGGTGCACGGCGCCCGGGTGCACGGTCGCGTGCGCCGACGCCGGGTCGACGCTGCCGACGACCCGGCCGCTCGCCTCCTCCACGACGACGACCGGCTCGCCGCCGGCACCCCGCAGGTCGATGGCGTCGGAGGGCCGTCCCTCGCCGACCCAGTACCAGCCGTCCGCCCGGCGTCGCAGCAGGCGGCGCGCCACCAGGGCGTCGAGCAGGGCCCGCACCAGCCCCGGCTCCCCGAAGCGGCCCAGCTCGTCGGGCCGCAGCGGGTGCTCCGCGGCCGCCGCCGCCAGGTGCGGCGCCAGGACGTGGGGGTTGGCGGGGTCGAGGACGACCTCCTCGACCCCGCGCCCGACGACGGCCTCGGGGTGGGTGACGAGGTAGGTGTCCATCGGGTCCTCGCGCGCCACGAGCACGGCGACCGCGTCGGTGCCGCGGCGCCCGGCCCGGCCGACCTGCTGCCACAGCGACGCGCGCGTGCCGGGCCAGCCCGCGAGCAGCACGGCGTCGAGCCCCTGGACGTCGACGCCCAGCTCGAGGGCGTTGGTCGTCGCGAGCCCGCGCAGGACGCCCCCGCGCAGGTCCCGCTCCAGCGCCCGGCGCTCCTCGGGCAGGTACCCCCCGCGGTAGGAGGCCACCGCGTCGACCAGCGCCGGGTCGGCGTCCGCGAGCAGCTCTCGCGCCGACAGGGACACCTGCTCGGCCGAGCGCCGTGACCGGGTGAAGGCCAGCGTGCGCGCGCCCGCCGTGACGAGGTCGGCGAGCAGCTCGGCCACCTCGACCGGCGCCGGCCGCCGCGGCCCGCCCCCGCACGGCTCCTCCGGCTGCGGGCCGTCGAGCCGTCCTGCCGCGCCGTGACCGTCCGGCGCGGACGTCGCCGCCGGCCGCCGGCCGCCGGCCGCCGCGACGTGGACGTCCTCGCCCGCCGGGGAGAGCGGGCCGCCGCGCCCGGGCAGCGGCGGCGGCTGCCACAGGAGCAGGGACAGGGCGCCCCGCTCGGAGGCGTCGTCGTCGACCACCTCGACCTCCAGGCCCGTGAGCCGGCGCGCGCTCCGCCCGGGGTCGGCGGTCGTCGCGCTCGCGAGGACGAGCGTGGGCTCGGCGCCGTACCGGGCCGCCACCCGCAGCAGCCGCCGCAGGACCGCCGCGACGTGCGAGCCGAGCAGGCCGCGGTAGGTGTGCGCCTCGTCGACCACGACGTGCCGCACCCGCCGCAGCAGCGGGGCCCAGCGGGCGTGGTCGGGCAGCACCGTGCGCGAGAGCAGGTCGGGGTTGGTGAGCACCACGTCGGCGTGGGAGCGCACCCACGCCCGCTCCGCCGGCGGGGTGTCGCCGTCGCAGGTGGCGGCGACGACGCCGGGCACGCCCAGCTCGGTCAGCGAGGCCAGCTGGTCGGCCGCGAGGGCCTTCGTCGGGGCGAGGTACAGGGTCGCCCCGCCGCGCCAGCCGTCACGTGCCGCACCCCGCTCGCGCGCGGCCGTCAGCGCCGGCAGCCAGTACCCGAGAGACTTGCCCGACGCCGTCCCGGTCGCCAGCACCACCGAGCGGCCCGCGCGGACCAGGTCGGCCGCGCGCGCCTGGTGCTCCCACGGCGCCGGCACGCCGCGCGCTCGCAGCGCCGCCACCACCTCCGGGTCGACCCACGCCGGCCAGGCCACCCGGCGGCCGGCGCGGGCCGGTCGCCCGTGCACGTGCCGCACCCGCGCCCGCCGCCCCGGCGGGTCCAGGAGAGCCGCCAGGGCGGCGTCGTGGCTCCCCTCGCCCCGACCGCGGGCGCCGACCTCCTGGGCCGGCGCGACCGCCGCCCGGACGACGTCCTCGCGCCCGGACGCCACCACCCGGTGCACCTGCCCGACACCCTGCGTCACCCCTGCATCACCCCTGAGTCACCCCGTCTCCGCCACCCCCCGCACGCTGCCAGCCGGGTACGACAGCGGGCCGCGACGCGCGCGGCCGACGGGTCGGATGGTCTAATGCCGCCACCGGCCACCGCCGGGCGGTCCGCCCCCGGGCCGTGACGCCCGACGCTTGGAGAACGCGTGGACCTGTCCGTCACCAGCCACGAGCAGGGCGGTCGCACCGTCGTCGCCGTCGGCGGCGAGATCGACGTCTACACCGCTCCGCAGCTGCGGGAGCGGCTCAACGACCTCGTCGCGGACGGCCAGTACCACCTGGTCGTGGACATGCAGGGGGTCGAGTTCCTCGACTCCACCGGCCTCGGCGTCCTCGTCGGCGGCCTCAAGCGGGTCCGCGCCCACGACGGGTCGCTGCACCTGGTCTGCACGCAGGAGAAGATCCTCAAGGTCTTCCGGATCACGGGCCTGACGAAGGTCTTCCCGATCCACGAGACCGTCGAGGAGGCGGTCACGGCGTCCGCGGGCACCGAGGACTGACGGCGACGGCGGTCGGCCCCGACGCACCCCCGCGGCGCGCGACGACGCGGGGGTCGGCGGTGCCCTTCCTGCTCGCGGCCCTCGCGGCGGCCGGCCTGGCTGGTACCTACCTCGCCTTCGTCCGGACCGGCCCGGGCCAGGTCGTCGACGAGGTGGCCTTCGCCGGCAGCGCCCGAGGTCGGGACCTGCTCGACGACAGCGCGACGAGCGTCTTGTCCGTCGTGTCCGAGGGCACGCTGGTCCTCGGCGTCGTCGCGGTCGTCGTCCTCGCCGTGCTGCGCCGCCGGCTCGCCCTGGCCGTGGCCGCGGTCGTCCTCGTCGGCGGGGCCAACGCCAGCACCCAGCTGCTCAAGCACGTGCTGCTCGAGCGCCCCGACCTCGGCCTCGGCAGCGCCAACTCGTTGCCCAGCGGTCACACGACCGTCGCGGCGTCGCTCGCGGTCGCGCTGCTCCTGGTCGTCCCCGCCGCCGTCCGGGGGCCCGTCGCGATCCTCGGGGCGGCCTACACGGCCGCGACGGGCGTCTCGACCCTCGTCGCCGGCTGGCACCGGCCGAGCGACGTGGTCGCCGCCGTGCTCGTCACCGCGGTGTGGACCGGGCTCGTCGTCGCCGGCCTGCGCGCCCGCGGCGGCCCGCTCGCGGGCTCGGGCGCCCGGGCCTGGGCGGCGCTGCTCGTCGGTGCCGGGTCCGTCGTCGCCGCCGGCGGCGTCCTGGCCCTCGTCGCCGCCGGGCTGGCGATCGACGCCGCCGGGACGGTCGTCGTCTGGAGCGCGGCGCAGGACGCGAGCCGCCCGGTGCAGCTGCTCTCCTACGCCGGCGGGGTCCTCGCCTCGACCGGCGGGTCCGCCGTCCTGCTCGGGGCGGCGTTGTCGCTGCTGCGCCGCACCCCCTCCTGAGGTGACCGTGCCGAAGACCGCGCGCGCGGAGGTCGAGGTCCCGCTCGTCGACCCCGCCCATGCGGCCCACCTCGCCGAGGACCTCGGCGCCGTCGGCGGGGACGGCTACCGCGTCGAGGCCGTCGAGGCCCTGCTCGGCCCCGTCGCCGCCGCGGCCCTGCACCGCGAGCACGCGCTGCCCGCCCGTCGCGCCGTCGCCGCCGGTCTGGCCGGGCGGGACCCGCTGGCGGCGCTCGTGGGGGCTTTCGTCCTCGGCGAGGAGGTCCCGGCCGACGTCCTCGCCGCGGCGCTGCCCCGTTGCGGGCTCGAGGGCGCCGCCGCGCTCGGCCTGCTCACCCGCGCACCGGGCGACCGCGTGCGCCCCCTGCTGGAGCTGCGGCCCTACGCGGCCGTCGACGCCGCCGGCGAGGCGCACTGGTGGGTCGCCTCCGACCTCGGCGAGATGGCCCTCGGCGCGGGCGGGCGGCCAGGCCCGCTGCGCACCGACCACGTCCTCGGGATCGGCGGCGCCTCGACGACGCTGGCCGGCGCCACCGTCCGCACGCCGGTCGGCCGGGCCCTGGACCTGGGGACCGGCTGCGGCGTCCAGACGCTGCACCTGCGCCGGCACACCCGCTCCGTCGTCGCCACCGACGTGTCGGCGCGAGCGCTGCGCGTGGCCGCGCTGACCCTGGCGCTCGACGACGCCGCGGCCGGTCGCCAGGACGGCGGGCTCGCCCGCGCCGCCGTCGACCTCCGCCGAGGGTCCCTGCTGGAGCCCGTGGCGGGGGAGACCTTCGACCTCGTCGTCTCCAACCCGCCCTTCGTCATCACCCCGCGGGGCGCCGGCGTGCCGGCCTACGAGTACCGCGACGGCGGGCTGGTCGGCGACGCCCTCGTCCAGCAGCTCGTCGAGGGGGTCGGCGCCGCGCTCGCCCCCGGCGGCACCGCGCAGATGCTCGGCAACTGGGAGCACCGCGCCGGCGAGCCGTGGACCGAGCGCGTCGGCGCCTGGCTGGACGCGAGCGGCCTCGACGGCTGGGTGGTCCAGCGGGACCTGCTCGACCCGGCCGCCTACGCCCAGACCTGGGTGCGTGACGGCGGCCAGCCCGACGGCCCGGGGGCCGACGCCCTCGTCGCCGCCTGGCTCGACGACCTGGGGGCCCGCCGGGTCGAGGCTGTGGGGCTGGGTCTGGTGGTCCTGCGCCGTCCGCACGACGGCGCCCGCCCCCGCCTGCGCCGGCTGGAGGAGCTGCCCGGCCCGGTCACCGGGCCCCTCGGTGGGCACGTCGCCGACGTGCTGGCGGCCGAGGAGGCGCTCGCCGGCCTCGACGACGCCGCCCTCGCCGGCCAGCGGTTGCGCGTGGCCGCCGACGTCACGGAGGAGCGCCACGCCCGGCCCGGCGCGGAGCACCCCGAGGTCGTCCTCCTGCGCCAGGGCGGCGGCTTCGGGCGCGTCGTCCGCGTGGGGACGGCGACGGCCGGCGTCGTCGGCGCCTGCGACGGCGAGCTGGCCCTCGGCGTCCTGGTCGGTGCCGTCGCGGCCCTGCTCGAGCAGCCCGCCGACGACGTCGCCCACGAGGTGCTCCCGGTCGTGCGGCACCTGGTCGCGGACGGCCTGCTCCTGCTGGTGGACGGGTGAGCACCGGCGGTCCCGGCCCGCGGGAGCGCGACGAGCGGGGGCGGGCCCAGAACGCCCGCCCGCGCGACCACCTGGGCCGTCCGCTGCCTCGGGGTGCTGCCGGCGTCCCCCGGGTGCCGGAGGACCTCGACCTGCCGGCGCCCCAGCTGCTCACGGAGGCGCAGCGCCTGCTGGACGCGGGCATGCCCTTCCACGCCCACGAGGTGCTCGAGGCCGGGTGGAAGGCGGCGCCGGAGGTCGACCGCGACCTCTGGCAGGGGCTCGCCCAGCTCGCCGTCGGGCTCACCCACCACCTGCGCGGCAACGACCGCGGGGCCGCGGTCCTGCTGCGGCGTGGTCGCGGCCGGATCGCGCCCTGGTCCGGTCCCGCGGTGGCGGCCGGCGACGCCGGTCTGCCCGACGTCGACGGGCTGCTCGGCTGGTCCGCGGAGCTGCTGAAGGTGCTCGACGCCCGCGTCGCCGCGGCCGTGGGCACCGCCCCGGTGCCGCCCCGCTCGCCCCGGCTGCGCCGACCGACCGCCGGCCCGCCCGGTGGGCCGGCAGACCGGCTGAGGCTGGAGCGCCGCGCGATGACGCCGGACGAGGCTGCCGGCGTCGTCGCCTGGCGCTACCCCCCTCCGCACGACCGCCACGAGGTGCCGCAGGCCGCCGCTGCCGACCTCGTGCGGCGCTCGCCCGGCGGTGACGAGGGCTACGAGCCGGTGCTGGACGGCGAGGCCGTGGTCGCGTTCGTGTGCCTCGGCCCGGAGGCCACCGTGCCCGGCCAGCCGCACCGCGCCGCAGGGGCGACGGCGGAGGACGGGGTGCTGGACGTCGGGCTCGGGGTCCGCCCGGACCTGCTGGGCCGCGGGGTCGGGTCGGCCGCCCTGCACGCGCTCCTCCTCGCCCTGGCCGCGAGCCCCTCGGCCCCACGCACCGTGCGGGCGGTGGCCCGCGAGGAGGACCCGCGCGCCCTCGCCCTCCTGGCCCGGGCGGGACTGAGGGCGCACCAGCGGTTCGGCGCCACGCCGGCTGGCGCCGCGGGCCCGCAGGTGCTCGTCGAGATGCGCGCCCGCCTCGCCGACCTGGTGCCCTGAGCCGTCGGCGTCCCGGGGCCTCGGCGACGCCGCCCGGCCGAAGCCGTGCACGAGCACGGCTCTTCGCCGCGTACGGTCATCCCTCGGGCGGCAGCGGCTCCACCCGCGACCAGCAGGGGCGGGGCGACGCGCCGAGGAGACCGCCGAGGAGGACGAGGCACCGTGGCAAGCACCACCGCGACCAGCAGCGGCACGCGCCGGCTCGTCATCGTCGAGTCGCCCGCGAAGGCCCGCAAGATCGCCGGGTACCTCGGCGCCGGGTACGAGGTCGAGGCCAGCGTCGGCCACATCCGCGACCTGCCGCAGCCGAGCGAGCTCCCCGCGGAGATGAAGAAGGGCCCCTTCGGGCGCTTCGCCGTCGACGTCGACAACGGCTTCGAGCCGTACTACGTCGTCGACGCCGACAAGAAGAAGAAGGTCACCGAGCTCAAGCGCCTCCTCAAGGACGCCGACGAGCTCTTCCTCGCGACGGACGGCGACCGCGAGGGCGAGGCCATCGCCTGGCACCTGCTGCAGACCCTCAAGCCGTCGGTCCCCGTGCGCCGCATGGTCTTCAACGAGATCACCCGCGAGGCGATCCAGCGGGCGCTGGCGGCCACCCGGGACATCGACACCGACCTCGTCGACGCCCAGGAGAGCCGCCGCATCCTCGACCGGCTCTACGGCTACGAGGTCTCGCCCGTCCTATGGCGCAAGGTCCGCGCGGGCCTGTCCGCCGGGCGCGTGCAGTCGGTGGCCACCCGCCTGGTCGTCGAGCGCGAGCGCGAGCGCATGGCCTTCCGGGCCGCGCAGTACTGGGACCTCACCGCGCAGGTCTCCGCCGCCGAGGAGCGCGGGCAGGCCGGCGCGCAGTCCTTCCGGGCCCGGGCCACCCGCCTCGACGGACGCCGCATCGCCACGGGCCGGGACTTCGACGACAGCGGTCGTCTCACGGGTGACGCCGTCGTGCTCGACGCCGCGGTCGCCGGCGCTGTCGCGACCGCCCTGGAGGAGGCGGGTGCCGACCTCGGCGCCGTCGTCACCTCGGTGGAGACCAAGCCGTACACGCGCCGCCCGGCCGCGCCGTTCACGACCTCGACGCTGCAGCAGGAGGCCTCGCGCAAGCTGCGCTCCAACGCGCGCGCCACGATGCGCACGGCGCAGTCGCTGTACGAGAACGGCTACATCACGTACATGCGCACCGACTCGGTCGCGCTGTCCTCCGAGGCCGTGGGTGCGGCGCGGCGGCAGGCCGCCGAGCTCTACGGCGCCGACCACGTGCCGGACGCCCCGCGCGTCTACGCCTCCAAGGCCAAGAACGCCCAGGAGGCGCACGAGGCCATCCGCCCCGCCGGGGACAGCTTCCGCACCCCGGCGCAGGTCTCGCGCGAGCTGCGCGGCGACGAGTTCCGGCTCTACGAGCTCATCTGGAAGCGCACCGTCGCCTCCCAGATGGCCGACGCGCGCGGCTCGACGGCGTCCGTCCGCCTCGGCGCGGCCGTGCCCGCCACCGCTGCCACCACGGAGGCGGGCGTGGCCGGCCAGCAGGTCGAGCTGTCGGCGTCGGGGACCGTCATCACCTTCCGCGGCTTCCTCGCCGCCTACGAGGAGAGCCGCGACGAGGACCGCCACGGCGGCGGGGACGACGACGAGCGCCGCCTGCCCGAGCTGGCGCGGGGCCAGGCCGTCGACCTCGCCGACCTGGTCGCGGACGACCACACGACCTCCCCGCCGCCGCGCTACACCGAGGCGAGCCTCGTCAAGGCCCTCGAGCAGCTGGGGATCGGTCGGCCGTCGACGTACGCCGCGACCATCTCGGTCATCGCCGACCGCGGCTACGTCTCGCACCGCGGCTCGGCCCTCGTGCCCTCGTGGCTGGCCTTCGCCGTCACGAGGCTGCTGGAGGAGCACTTCGGCCAGCTCGTCGACTACCGCTTCACCGCCTCCATGGAGGAGGAGCTCGACCGCATCGCCGCCGGCGCGCAGGAGCGCCGCGCGTGGCTCGCGCGCTTCTACTTCGGGCCCGACGGCCCGCGCGGCGGCGGGGACGACGACGGCCAGGGCGCCGAGGCCGGCGCGGACGGCTCCGGCCCCAGCCCCGCCGGTGCCGCGGGCGAGGCCCTGCCCGAGGGCCTGAAGCCGCTCGTCGACGACCTCGGCGACATCGACGCCCGCGACATCAACTCGGTGCCGATCGGCGAGGGCATCACCCTGCGGGTGGGCCGCTACGGGCCCTACCTGGAGGCGACCGGCGAGGACGGCGAGCCGCAGCGCGCGTCCGTGCCCGACGACGTCGCCCCCGACGAGCTGACCGTCGAGCGGGCCCGCGAGCTGCTCGCGACCCAGGCCGAGGGCGACCGCGTGCTCGGGGTCAACCCGGCGACGGGGCGCTCCGTCGTCGCCCGCTCGGGGCGCTTCGGGCCGTACGTCACCGAGGTCCTCGAGGAGGAGCCGGCGACCGCGCCGGCCGAGGGCGCGACCAAGGGCCGCAAGAAGGCGCCCGCCAAGGTCAAGCCGCCGACGGCGTCGCTGTTCAAGAGCATGCAGGTCGAGACGGTGGACCTGGAGCAGGCGCTGCGCCTGCTCTCGCTGCCGCGCGTCGTCGGCGTCGACCCGGCCGACGAGCAGGAGATCACCGCCCAGAACGGCCGCTACGGGCCGTACCTGAAGAAGGGCACCGACTCCCGCTCGCTGGAGACCGAGGAGCAGCTCTTCGACGTCACGCTCGAGCAGGCTCTCGCGCTGTACGCCCAGCCCAAGCGGGGGCGGGGCCGGACGGCGACGCCGCCGCTGCGCGAGCTCGGCGACGACCCCGTCTCGGGCAAGCCGGTCGTCGTCAAGGACGGCCGCTTCGGCCCGTACGTGACCGACGGGGAGACCAACGCGACGCTGCGCAAGGACGACGCGCCCGAGTCGATCACCCCCGAGCGCGCGGCCGAGCTGCTGCAGGAGAAGCGGGACCGCGGCCCGGCCAAGAAGCCGGCCCGCAAGCCCGCCGCCAAGAAGCCTGCCGCGAAGAAGCCTGCGGCCAAGAAGCCCGCCGCGAAGAAGTAGGCCCGCCGGGCCGTGACGGGCGAGGACGTCAAGCCCGGCAGAGGCAGCCGACGCACGGAGGGCCGCACCCCGCTCGCGGGGTGCGGCCCTTCTCGTGCTCAGCGCACCGGGCGCGGCCCGGAGAAGCGCAGAGGGTGCTGGGACGTCAGCTGCCCATGATCTGGTCCATGACGTCGGGGTTGGCCTCGAAGAAGGCGTCGACGGCCTCCTCGTACTGGCCCTCGCCGTACTCGTTGACGACCATGTCCTCCAGCTCGCCGTACTGGGCGTCGGTGAGCGAGAAGTTACCCATCCACTCGGCGACCTCGGGCATGTCGTCGCTGAAGCCGCTCCGGGCGAGCTCGTGCAGGCCCTCGGGATCGCCCATGGCGCCCTCGGGGTCCGCCAGGTCGCGGACCGGGAACTCCGAGCTGGCCCAGAAGGGCCGCCACAGCGTGACGACGATGTCCTCCTCGGAGTTCACCGCTGACTGCAGCTCGGCGAGCATCGCCGCGGTCGAGGAGGTGACGAGCTCGTAGTCACCCTCGAGCTCGTACGTCGGCATGGCGTCCTCGCCCACCACGCGCGTGAGGCCGGCCCCGGGCTCGATCCCGACGATCCGGCCGTCGAAGCGGTCGGCCTGGCCCTGCAGGTCGGCGATGGACTCGACGCCCTCGACGTAGTCCGGGACGGCCATGGTGAGGACGGCGCCGTCGTACCAGGTGCCGAGGTCCTCGATCTGGCCGCCGTACTCGTCCATGTAGTCCTCGTGCGTGACCTCGGGCCACGCGGACGGGTACACGTCGAAGTCGCCGCCGGCCAGGCCTGCGTAGAGCAGAGCCGCGTCGTTGATCTCCTGGAAGTCGACCTCGTAGCCCTGCTCCTCGAGCACGTGCTGCCAGACGTAGGCGGTGCTGAGGCCGTCCGTCCAGGAGGGCAGGAAGCCGAGGGTGACGGTGCCACCGCCGCCAGCGGCGGTGTCGGTGCCGGCGCCGGTGTCGCCACCGGCGGTGGTGTCGTCGCTGCCGCAGGCCGTGAGGGCGAGGCCGGCGACGGCGAAGCCGGCGGCCAGACGGGCGGCGCGGGTGATGTGCTTCTGCACGGTGATGTCCTCTCGTGGTGCGTGCGGTGCGCCCTCGTGGTGCAGGGAGGACCCACCGGTGGTCGGTCGTGCACCCGCCGCGGCCAAGCGGCAGGAGTCTGTGGTGGTCAGCGGGTCGCCAAGCCCCGGCGGGACCGGTGATGCCCAGCCTCGACCTGCGCCTCCTGGCTCAAGCCGTCCTCGCCCTGGTCGCCGGCCGCGCCGCTCGTGCTGCCGCGGCCGAGGAGGGAGCGGGCACGGGCGAGCCGCCTGCGGGGGACGTCCGTCGCGAAGGCAGCCGTGAGGCGGTCGAGGTAGATCGCGAGGATGACGACGGCGAGACCGGCCTCGAACCCCAGGCCCAGGTTGAGTCGCGTGATGCCCTCGACGACCACGCTGCCCAGCCCGGGAGCGCCGATGAAGCCGGCGATGACGGCCATCGAGAGCGCCAGCATGATGACCTGGTTGATCCCCGCCATGATCGTCGGCAGGGCCAGCGGCAGCTGGATGCCTCGCAGGATCTGCCGCTGCGAGCCGCCGAAGGCCGTCCCGGCTTCGACGACTTCCGCGTCGACCTGGCGGATGCCGAGCTCGGTGAGCCGGACCGCCGGGGGCAGCGAGAAGATCACCGTGACGACGAAGCCCGGGACAGCGCCGAGGCTGAAGAAGGTCACCGCAGGGATCAGGTAGGCGAAGGCCGGCATCGTCTGCATGAAGTCGAGCACCGGCTTGACAGCCGAGCTGGTGCGCTCGCTCCGAGCGGCCGCGATACCGATCGGGATGCCGATGGCGCAGGCAGCCGCGGTGGCGATGACGATGAGCGAGAGGAGCTCGATCGTCGGCCCCCACAGGTCCATGCTCGCGACGAGCAGCAGCGCCAGGAAGGAGAGGACACCGAAGCGGACCGAGCGGACGAGGGTGGCGAGGAGCGCGAGCACCACCACGGCGAGGAGAGGCGGGACGAGGAGGAAGACGTCGGTGAGGCCGACGATGACCGCGCTGACCCCCGCGGCGAAGCCGTCGAGGACCGGCTCGAAGGTCACGGCGACCCAGTCCGCCGCGGCGTCGATCGTGTCCCCGACGGGCGGTCGCGGCAGCGGGACGATGACGTTCTCAGCCACGGAGGGCCTCCTTCTCTGGCGTCGTGGTGGTCTCCTCGGCGTCGCTGCCCGAAGGGCCCAGCGCCGCGAGCAGCGCGCCGGCGGTGACGACGCCCACGACCCGCTCGTCGTCGACGACGAGCACCGAGCCCGCCTGCGACGCGGGCCGCAGCAGCTCGGCGACCGGCGTCGACGCCGTCGTGCGGGGCAGCCGGCCGAGGTCGCCGTCGAGGTGCCCCGGCGGGCTCATGACGTCGCCGGCGGTGAAGACGCGACCGCGGTCGACGTCGGCGAGGAAGCGCGAGACGTAGTCGTCGGCGGGCGAGCGCAGGATCTCCTGCGGGGTGCCGCTCTGGACGACGCGGCCGTCGCGCATGACGGCGACCGTGGAGCCGATGCGCATGGCCTCGTTGAGGTCGTGGGTGATGAAGACGATGGTCTGGCCCATCGAGGCCTGCAGCTCCAGCAGCTGGCTCTGCATCTCCCGGCGGATCAGCGGGTCCAGGGCGCTGAACGCCTCGTCCATGAGCATGACGTCGGTGCCCGAGGCGAGCGCCCGGGCCAGGCCGACGCGCTGCTGCATCCCGCCGGAGAGCTCGGACGGGCGGACGTCGCCGCGGTCGCCGAGGCCCACCATCTCCAGCGCCTCGCCCGCCTTGCGCCGCCTCTCCGCCCGGTCCACCCCGCGGATCTCCAGGGCGTAGGCGGCGTTGTCGAGGACGGTGCGGTGCGGCAGGAGGGCGAAGTGCTGGAACACCATGCTGAGACGCTGCTGGCGCAGGGCCCGCAGCCTCTCCGGCGAGAGGCCGGTCAGCTCGGTGTCGCCGATGTGCACGGTGCCCGCCGTGGGCTCGAGCAGCCCGTTGAGCATCCGGATGAGCGTGGACTTGCCAGATCCCGAGAGACCCATGACGACGGAGATCTCGCCGGGCCGGACCTCCAGGTCGACGTCGACGACGGCGGCGGTGTGGCCGGTGGAGCGCAGGTCGGCCACGGAGGCGCCCTGCTGCAGCTGGCGCACGGCCTCCTGGGGCCGGGGGCCGAAGACCTTGTGCAGGCCGCGGGCAGAGACTGCGCTCACGTCGTCCTCTCGTCAGCCCGTCGGGTGGGCCAGGTGTCAGGTGGTCGCGTGCCTCAGCGGGCACGCCCACGTCGCCGACGGCTCGTGCGTCGGCAGGTCTGGTCGTCCAGGACGTGCACCACCGGGTGCCGGCGGCAGCCCCCGGGCGTCGACGGACGGCGGCGCCGGCCGCAGGCAGGGCTCGAGCCGTCGATGGTCGGGACGGCCGTCACCCGCGGTCTGCCTCGACGTTAGGCCGAGAGGTGGGGGGCACGAGCGACGAAAGCGGGCTGAGGGCCAGATCAGAGACCCGATCGTGACCCGTAGGGCCCGGCGTCACCCGCCTGGGCCTGCGGCCCTCACGGACGGGTGACCCCACGGACCCTGCGTGACCTCTCCTAGGGTCGGTCCATGACGCGGTGGGGCTTCGTCGCCACGGGCAGCATCGCGGCCACGGTCGCCGGCGACCTCGCCCTCGTCCCGGGAGCGCAGGCGCTCGCCGTCGCCTCCAGGGACGCCGTGCGGGCCACGGCCTTCGCCCGGCAGCACGGCTTCGAGCGCTCCTACGGGTCCTACGCCGATCTGCTCGCCGACCCTGACGTCGACGTCGTGTACGTCGCGACGCCGCACGCCCAGCACCGGGCCGTGGCCCGGGCGGCCCTGCGCGCCGGCAAGCACGTCCTCGTCGAGAAGGCCTTCACGACGACGCTCGAGGGCACCCACGAGCTGGTCGACCTCGCGCGCGAGCGGGGCCTCTTCGCCATGGAGGCGATGTGGACCCGTTTCCTGCCGCTGTGGCGGCACCTGCTCGACGCGCTGGCGTCGGGTGCCGTCGGCGAGGTACGTCACGTGCACGCCGACCTCGGCGTCCCCGTCCCGGTCGACCCCACCAACCGCTTCCACGACCCCGCCCAGGGCGGCGGCTCGCTGCTCGACATGGGCGTCTACCCGACGACCGTCGCCGCCATGGTGCTCGGCCCGCCGTCCGAGGTTCTCGCCCGGGGGCCGCTCACGCCCACCGGCGTGGACGCCGAGACGACGCTGCTGCTGACGCACCCGGGCGGCGCGACGGCGACGACGTACAGCACCCTCGTCGCCTCTCCGCCGCGGGGTGCCGTCATCACGGGCACCCTCGGCCGGGTCGAGGTGGAGGCGCCGCTGCACGTGCCGGGGGCCTACGTCGTCCACCGCGCGGACGCCGCGCCGGAGCGCGTGGTGGTCGAGCACCGCGGGCGCGGGTACGTCCACATGCTCGAGCACGTCCAGCAGCGCCTCGCCGCCGGGGCGACCGAGAGCGACCTGTGGCCGCTGGCGAGCACCCTCTCGGTCATGACGACGCTGGAGCACGCCCTGCAGCAGCTCGGCGTCGTGCGCGAGGACGACCTGCCCCTGCCTTGAGCGTCCCCCGCGTGGGGGTGCGTGCGCCAGGCGTCCCCACCGAGGTCCTTCGTCGACTCAGGTCGCAGGCTCGACGAGCTCCGGGCGGCCGAAGAGGTGCCCCTGCCCGAGGGCGACCCCCAGGCGGAGCAGGTGCTGGCGCTCGGCCTCGGTCTCCACCCCCTCGGCGAGCACGAGGGCGCCGGTGCTGCGGGCGAGGCCCACCACGGCCGCCGCCATGGCGGCGCCGGCTGTCGAGCGCTCGATGCCCCGCACGACCTCGGCGTCCAGCTTGACGACGTCGGGCTCGAGGTGGACGACGTGCCGCAGGCCGTTGAAGCCCGCGCCGGCGTCGTCGACGGCGAGCAGCAGACCCCGCTCCCGCAGCGGCCTCAGCACCGACAGCATGGAGGAGTAGTCCTCGACCCGCTCGTGCTCGCTGACCTCCACGACGAGGTGGTCCAACGACCCTTCGCCGAGCAGGCGGGTGAAGGCGGGGGAGAGCAGGGTCGTCGGCAGCACGTTGACGGCGTACCGCCCGCTCCGGGTGGAGGCGTGGGCCAGCGACGCCTCGAGGCAGAGCAGGTCGAGCCACTCGGTGGCCCCCACCTGGGCGGCGCGGGCGAACCACCAGCTCGGCGAGGTGCGCGGCTCCGGGAAGCGGCTGAGCGCCTCGACCCCGCACGCCGAGCCGTCGCGCAGGTCGACGACCACCTGCAGCGCGGTGCCCGGCCCGCCGCTGGCCTTGAGGGCGTCGAGCCTGCTGAGCGCCGCGCGCCGGGCGTCCTCGCGGCGGTCCTCCTCCTCGACGAGCTCGACGATGACGCCGCCGACGCTGCGCAGCACCTCGGCGTCACGCTGCTGGAGGCGGTGGTCGGCGTGGGTCGAGCTCGCGCAGAGCGTCCCGTACACGGAGCCGTCCGACCGGTAGAGCGGCACGCCGACGTAGGCGCCGACCCCGAAGGCGTCGGTGACCGCCATGGCGTGCGTCGTCGGGTGCGCTCCCGTGTCGGGCACCACGGACTCGATCCGCCCGTCCACCAGCGCCCCGCAGCAGGAGCCGTCCAACGACCACCGCTCGCCGACGCGCAAGGGCGTCGACCCGCGCGCGACGAAGTTGCGGAAGGTCGCGTCCGCGCCCGTCCCGAAGCGGGTCACGTACGCGGCGTCCATGTCGAGCTGCTCCCTGACGAGCTGGAGCAGCGCGTCGACGGAGGACAGGTGCACCCTCGCGGTCTGCGGCAGCCGGTGCGCGGCGGTGGCCGGGTCTGCCACAGGCACCCGGCGCGGGGACACGCTGCGGGTGCTCTTGTCCCGGTACATGGCGGCGTCGGCGGCTCGCCAGGCGGCGTAGAGGTCGTGCGTCCCCGTCCGCGCGCCGACGCCGACGGAGGCCTCGACACCTGCGGCGGCGAGGAGGTCGCGCACCTGCCGGGCGACCTCGGCGGCCTCTGCGGGCGAGGTCTCCACGAGCAGTAGGCCGAACTCGTCTCCCCCGAGCCGGGCCAGCAGGTCGCTGCCGCGGACCCGCTCGCGCAGGAGGTCGGCCGTGCGCCGGAGCAGGGCGTCCCCGGCGGCGTGGCCGCTGGCGTCGTTGACGTCCTTCAGGGCGTCCAGGTCGAGCACCACGACGCTCGCCATGGTGGCGTAGCGCCCCGCCCGGGCCTCTTCCGCGGTCAGCGCGGCGTCCCACGCGCGGCGGTTCGGCACGCCGGTGAGGGCGTCGGTGGCGGCGGCGGACTCGGCGCGCTCACGGCGTCGGACCTCCCGGGCCAGGCCGAGCTCGAGGTCCAGCAGCGTCGCGAGGACGTCGGCCTGCACGCGGACGGACGGCAGGGCCTGGTGCAGCTCGCTGCCGCGGGGCTCGGTCCCCGCGGCGCACAGCACCCCCAGGAGGGTCTCGTCGGCGCCCCGCAGCGGCACGCTGAGGTAGGAGCGGACGTCCATCCCCGTGACGGCCCGCATGTCGGCCAGGGCGGGCACGTCGTCGACGACCGGGGTGACCACCGGGGCCGAGCCGTCGAGGACGCGGGCGCAGAAGGTGTCCTCCCAGCGGCGGACGAGCCCCGGGTGCTGGCCGAAGGCGTCGTCGCTCGCCGTCGCGAGCACCACGTACTCCTCGCCCCGGCGGCGCGCGACCAGCCACGAGTCCATGCCGAAGCGCGCGCGCAGGTCGGCGAGGACGGCCCCGGCCGCCGAGGCGAAGTCCCGGACCCGCTCGTCGGCCGGCACGACCGTCACCTCGCCCGTCCGGTCACCCGTCGCCAGGTCACCCGTCGCCAGGTCACCCGTCGCGAGGTCCCCCGTCGCCAGGTCACCGCCGGGCGTGGCGCTCGGCCCCCCGACGCCCCCCAGGTGTCTCACATCGCCCCCCGGCACACGTCCACCGTCACTGCCGACGCCCCGGCCGTGACCTTCACAAGCGTCCTACCCCCACGACACGGACGACGGCGGTGCCGTCGGCGTCGCTGGCGGCCAGGTCCACCTCCGCGGAGAAGCCCCAGTCGCCGTCGCCCGCCGGGTCCGCGAAGACCTGCCGGACGTGCCAGACCTCCGCATCCTTGCGCCACAGCAGCCGCTGTGGGCCCCGCGCGTCGGCACCGGTGCCGATCTCGTCGTGCTCGGCGTAGTAGGCGTCCAGCTGCTCGGCCCAGGCCACGGCGTCCCAGCCGCTGGCGGCGTCGAGCTCGCCGAGGTCGTGGGTGCGCCGCAGCGCCGCCAGCTCCACGCGGCGGAACAGCGCGTTGCGCACCATCCGGGTGAAGGCCCGCTCGTTGCCGGTGACCGGGCGGGTGGGCGAGGCCGGCGCCCGCACCTCCGCCACGGCCTCCTCCAGGCGGGCCGGGTCGGTCAGGTGCTCCCACTCGTCGAGCAGGCTGGAGTCGACCTGGCGCACCAGCTCGCCGAGCCACTCGACGAGGTCGAGGACCTCCTCGGTGCGGGCCTCGCCCGGCACGCCCGAGCGCAGCGAGCGGTAGGCGTCGGTGAGGTAGCGCAGCACGGCGCCCTCGGCCCGCACGAGCCCGTAGTAGGAGACGTACTCGCGGAAGGACATGCCCCGCTCGAAGAGGTCGCGGACCACCGACTTGGGCGACAGGACGGCACGCGAGGCCCACGGGTGCCCGGAGGCGTAGGCGGCGAAGGCGACCTCCAGCAGCTCCTCCAGCGGCTTGGGCCACGTGACGTCGTCGAGGAGCTCCATCCGCTCCTCGTACTCGATCCCCTCGGCCTTCATCTGCGCCACGGCCTCGCCCCGGGCCTTGTGCTGCTGGGCGGCCAGGACCGCCCGGGGGTCGTCCAGCGTCGCCTCGACGACGGACAGGACGTCGAGGGCGTAGGTGGGCGACGCGGCGTCCAGCAGCTCGACCGCCGCGAGCGCGAACGTCGACAGCGGGTGGTCGAGGGCGAAGCCGCGCGGCAGGTCGACGGTGAGCCGGTAGCGGCGCCCGTCCGGCTCGGGCTCCTCCAGGCGCTCGACGACGCCCGCGGCGACCAGCGCCTTGGTGATGCCGACGACCTCGAGCACGTGCCGGCGTTGGCGGGCCCGCGGCTCGTGGTTGGCGGTGAGCAGGTGCCGCATGGCCGCCGCGGGGTCGCCCGGGCGGGCGAGGACGTTCAGCACCATCGACGTCGAGACGGCGAAGTGCGGGCGCAGCGGCTCGGGGTCGGCGGCGACGAGCTTGTCGAAGGAGGCCCTCGTCCAGGCGACGAAGCCCTCGGGCGGCTGCTTGCGGGTGACCTTGCGCCGCTTCTTGGGGTCGTCGCCGGCCTTGGCCAGCGCCTTGAGGTTCTCCACCTCGTGCTCGGGGGCCTGGACGACGACGGTCCCGGCCGTGTCGTAGCCCGCGCGCCCGGCCCGCCCGGCGACCTGGTGGAACTCCCGGGCGCTTAGCAGCCGGGTGCGGGTGCCGTCGTACTTGCTCAGCGCGGAGAGCAGGACGGTGCGGATGGGCACGTTGATGCCGACGCCGAGGGTGTCGGTGCCGCAGATGACCTTGAGCAGCCCGGCCTGGGCCAGCTGCTCCACGAGGCGGCGGTACTTCGGCAGCATCCCGGCGTGGTGGACGCCGATGCCGTGGCGCACGAGGCGCGAGAGCGTCTGCCCGAAGCCGGTGGTGAAGCGGAAGCCGCCGAGGAAGGCCGCGATCTCGTCTCGCTCGGCCCGCGAGGCCACCTGGGCGCTCGTCAGCGCCTGCGCGCGCTCCAGCGCTGAGGCCTGGGTGAAGTGCACGACGTAGACGGGCGCCTGCCGGGTCTCCAGCAGCTCGGCGATGGTCTCGTGCACCGGCGTCGTCGCGTAGTAGTGGTGCAGCGGCACGGGGCGCTCGGCGGAGGCGACGAGGGCGACGTCGCGGCCGGTGCGCCGGGCGAGGTCCTCGCGGATGGCGGTGGTGTCCCCCAGCGTGGCGGACATGAGAAGCATCTGCGCCCGCGGGAGCTCCAGCAGCGGCACCTGCCAGGCCCACCCGCGGTCGGGGTCGCCGTAGTAGTGGAACTCGTCCATGACGACGAGGCCGATGTCGGCGTCCGCACCCTCGCGCAGCGCGAGGTTCGCGAGGACCTCGGCGGTGCAGCAGATGATCGGCGCGCCGGCGTTGACGCTGGCGTCGCCCGTGAGCATGCCGACACGGTCGGCGCCGAAGACGGCGCACAGCGCGAAGAACTTCTCCGAGACCAGCGCCTTGATGGGGGCGGTGTAGAAGGACCGGCGGCCCTCGGCGAGCGCGAATGCCTGGGCCCCGGTGGCCACGAGGGACTTGCCCGAGCCGGTCGGGGTGGCGAGGACGACGTGCGAGCCCGTGACGAGCTCCAGCAGCGCCTCCTCCTGGTGCGGGTAGAGCGTGAGCCCCTGCTCGGCGGTCCAGCCGGCGAAGGCTGCCAGCAGCGCGTCGGGGTCGGTGCCGGAGCCGGCCGCCGCAGCGGCCTCTCGCAGCGGCTCCAGGGCGGTGACGAGGGAGGGGGCCGGGCGCGGGGCGGTCCGCGACGGGGCGGGCTCTGCGGACGTCTGGCCCGTGCCCGTCGCCGTCGTGGTGCTGCTCACCCGATCGACTATCGCAGGAGGAGCCGACACCCGGGCACGTGGGTCACGGTCCGGTCACGGCAGGCCGAGGGCGGCGCGCCCGCAGCGGCACCACTCCGTGAGGTCGTCGAGCGCCGACGAGGGGTAGCGGCCACGGTCCAGGCCAGGTCGCGGACGAAGGCGCTGGCGCTGGCCTCGGTGTGGTGGCCGAGCCGGGCGGCGTCGCACAGCGCCCCGAGCGTCCCGATCTTGGCCAGGCGGTGCCGAGAGGCGACGCCGGGGGCGACCGCCCACTTCTCGACGGCCTCGTACCAGCCGACGTCGTCGCGTGCGTCGACGGAGAAGCCTGGCAGCGTGCGGACGTCGAGACCGGCGGAGTCGAGCACCTCCCGACGTACCACGCTCGTCGTCCGGTGGTCCTGCGTCCGGTGCTGCGCCAGGTCGACGAGGAGGTCCAACCGGTCCGCCCGTGCCGCGTGCACCAGCGGGCTCGCGTCCCACACCCACGGGCGCCGGTCGAGACTCACCAGACCTCGGGCAGGTCGACGTCGGGCAGCTCGGCCTCCACCGACGTGCCGTGCAGGAGGCGCACCGCGCCGTCGGCGTAGGCCCGCAGGACCGCCGTGGTGTACGAGCGTCCCGTCTGGTGCACGGGGAGGTCCGGGGCGACAGGGGCTCCGACGGCGGCCATGAGGTCCCCGAGCGTCGGCGTCGCGCCGCCTCAGGCGCCACCTCGGCCTCGAGCAGCCTCCGGGCGCGCACGACGGCGTCGCGCTCCTCGTCGCCCAGCAGCTGGATGCCCGCAGCCCTCGCTCCGGAGGGCCGCGAGGCATCGCGCGAAGCCCAGGAGTCTCATGGAGCCCAGCCGTCACGCTCTCGTCCGGGCCGGTCGGCGCCTGCCCTGCGCGGCGCCAGCGCGGCGCCCCCTCGGTGTCGGAGCCCGTCGATACGCTCGCCGCGTGAGCGCCGCACGCCCTGCCCAGCCCGTGCCCCGCGGGGGTGCGCGGCCGGCTGCGCCGCGCCGAGGGCGTGCCGGGTCGCCCGGCGCCCCCGAGGTCCCGGCCGAGCGGCTGGCCCTGCACCGACCGGCCGGCGTGCTGCCCGCCGGAGGGGCGGCTGGGGCCCTCGACGTCCTCTGGGTGGCCTCGGGGGCCACGGCCGCCGTCGTCGTGGCCGACTCGCCCGGCACGGGGGCCCTCGCTCTCGCCCTGGTGCTGGCGGTGCGCTTGCTGACCGTCCCGCTGCTGCCGGCAGCAGCGGCAGGCCCTCGGGAGCGTCTGGCGACCCGCTGGGGCCACGCGGCACGGGCCGTCTCGGGCCTGCTGCTCGCCGCACTCGTCGCGCTCCCGGCCCCGGCGCTCGCCGCCTGGGCCCCGCCTGCCGTCGTCGTCCTCGTGCTGCTCGCCGAGCTCGCGCGCCCGCCCGTGCCGGGCGGCACGCCAGGAGGACCACGGCGCCTGCTGGCCCTCGCCCTGCCTGCGCTGTCGGTCGCCCTCGTGCTCGGGGCCGTCGGCCGCGCGGTCGACGCCGTCGCCGGTGTCCTCGCGGCTCCGGCGCCGGCCCTGCTCGCCGTCGCGCTCGCCGTCGCCGCCCTCGCCGTGCGCACCAGGCCGAGGGGGACGCGCGAGACGCCGGTCGCGCGTCCCAGCCGTGATCGGCTGTCGCCTCGGGCGTTGCGGGCAGTGGTCGCGACGGCCCGCGGGGCGGCGCGGTGCGCCGCGCTCACACCGGTCGTGGCGGCGGCCGCCCTCGCGCCGCTGCACGCGCAGGGCCTCTCGGCCGGGGGGGCCGGCGCCGCGCTGCTGCTGCTCGCTCTCGCCGGCGGGGGACTTGCCGGAGCCGCCGGCGTCCTCCGCTGGCCGGCCGCCTCCGCCGCCCCCGGCAGCGTCCTCGTCCTCGGCGCCGGCGCCGCAGGTTCGCTCGTGCTGCTCGCAGGCGTGGTGGGTGATCTCGTCCTCGTCGCGCTGCTGCTCGCCCTGGCGGCCGCCGCCGCAGCGTGCGCGGTCCTCGCCACCGGGTCGGTCGACACCCGGCCCGCCCCCGACGTCCGGGCGGCGGAGGCGGCCGTCCTCGCCCTCGTCGCCGTCCTCGCGCCGGTGCTCGCGGGCGTCGTGGGGACGGTGGCCTTCCCCGTCGGCTCCGCCGGCACGGTCGTCGTCGGAGGGGCCGGCGTGGTCCTGCTCCTCGTCGGCCTGGCCGCCGTCCTCACCTCGCTGCTCGTCGTGCGCCCTCTCTCCGACCGGCTGGCAGGCCCGCTGCTTCCCTTCCTGCTGCGTGGTCCGGACGACGGCGAGCTGGTCGGTGGCCGGCCGACCGCCGCGCGTGGCGCTGCGGCACCTCCTCTGGCCGGCGACGCCGTCGACGCGCACGGGCTGCCCGGGGTCCTCGTCGCGCTCGAGGGCGGGGAGCGTTCGGGCAAGTCGACCCAGGCCGCCCGCCTCGGCCAGGCCCTCCAGCAGGAGGGCGTCGACGTGGTGCTCACGCGGGAGCCGGGAGCCACGCCGCTCGGCGCCGAGCTGCGCCGGCTCGTCCTCGCCGAGGGCGGGGCGGCCGTCACCCCGCGGGCCGAGGCGCTGCTGTACGCCGCCGACCGCGCCTCGCACGTCGCCGAGGTCGTGCGCCCCGCGCTCGAACGCGGCGCCGTCGTGATCACTGACCGGTACGTCGACTCCTCGCTCGCCTACCAGGGCGCCGGGCGGTCGCTGCCGCGCGAGGAGGTCCTCGCCCTGTCGGCATGGGCGACCGAGGGACTCGTGCCCGACCTCGTCGTGGTCCTCGACGTCGACCCGTCGACGTCGTGGCAGCGCCGCCGAGGGGCTGGGGCCGACGACCGGCTCGACGCCGAGCCCGACGACTTCCACGCCCGCGTCCGGCAGGTCTTCCTCGACCTCGCCCGCGCAGGCGGTGATCGCTACCTCGTGCTCGACGCCGCGGCGCCCGCCGTCGAGGTCACCGCGGCCGTGGTGCAGGCCCTCTCGCCCCACCTGCCGGCGCCTGCGGACGACCGCGGCGAGACGGAGCGGGACGACGACAGCCCGACCGGTCCGGTGCCGGTGGTGACGACCGAGCGGCAAGCCGGCGGGCCTGGTGACGGCGAGGCGCCGACGAGCCCGCAGACGGCTGTCGAGGCGGGTGGGGGGACGCCCGGGCCGCAGCAGCCCGAGGGGGAGGTCGAGGGCCGGGAGGCCGAGGAGCGGGATGCCGAGCGGGCGGCGCGGGAGGAGGCCGCGGAGCAGTCGGCGGCCCGAGCCCGCGAGCGTGAGGCCGCAGAGGAGCGCGGGCGGGCCGAGCAGGCTGAGCGAGAGCGCGTCGAGGCCAAGCGTGAGCAGGCCGAGCGTGAGCAGGCTGAGCGTGAGAGGGCTGAGCTCGAGCGGGCCGAGGAGGTGCGCGCTCGCGCCGAGCACCGTCGGGCCGAGGAGAGGGCGGCGACGTCGGTGCGCTCCGCCGAGACCGCGGTCGCGACGGCGAGGACCTTGGGTGACGCCCGGGTCGCCGTGGCACCGGCTCCGGAGGTCGGCGCGGCCGTCGCGGCGTCGCCTCCTCCGCCTGTCCGGCTGCCCGCCGAGCGGCTCGAGCAGCTCCCCGAGGTCGTCCGCCGGTCCGCCGAGGACGTCGCGGAGGCGCAGAGCGCCGCACGCAGCGAGGCGCTCGCCCAGCTGGAGCGCAGCCGCCTGGAGGAGCAGCGCGTCCGACGCCACGCCGCCGCGCAGGCGCGCGAGGCCGAGCGCCGCGAGCGGGAGCGCGCCGCCCGCGAGGAGGCCGAGGAGCAGGAGCGCCGCCGCGCGCAGGAGATGGTCCGCCGCGAGCAGCAGGAGGAGCGGGCCGAGGCCGAGCGCCGGGCCGGCGCTCGCCGTCGGGCGCAGACCGAGCGCGTCGACGTCGGCCGGCTGCGCCCGCTCGGGGACGACCCCGCCGACGACGCGCTCGCGGAGGAGATCTTCGCCCGCAGCGCTCCGGTCGGGGCCGGCGCTCGCGCTGCCGACGACCTGGCCGTCGACGAGCGGACGGCTCACGAGGAGACCGTCGACGGGCCGACCCCCCACGAGGAGACCGTCGACGAGCAGGTCGACGAGGAGACCGTCGACGAGGAGACCGTCGACGAGGAGGCGCCGGCGTCCGGGCGGCCGCCGCGCACCGCCGAGCTGCCCGTGGCGACCGAGGACGGCGAGGACCGGCCCGCCCTCCACGAGCTGCAGGCGGCCGACCGGCGGCGGCAGGCCCAGCAGCGAGCCCGGCGCCGCGCGGCGGCCTCCCGGCGCAGGGCCGAGGGCGAGTCCGCCTCCTCTCCTGTCCTCGGCGGCCGCGGGCCCGACCGTGCCTCCCCCTCCAGCGGTGCCCTCGCCGACCAGCTGTTCGGGATGCAGGAGCGCGACGGCGAGGAGCGGCCGGAGGTCGAGGGGCCCGCGGCGCGCGGCTCGTCACGGCACCGGCGGTGAGCGTCTGGGAGGAGGTCGTCGGCCAGCCCGAGGCCGTGGAGGTGCTGCGTCGCGCGGCCACGCCGGGGGCCGGGGCGCACGCCCACGCCTGGCTGTTCACCGGCCCGCCCGGGTCGGGCCGGTCGGTCGCCGCCCGCGCCTTCGCGGCGGCTCTCCTGTGCGAGGACGGCACCGGCTGCGGGCGCTGCCACGCCTGCCGGACGGCCGTCGCGGGCACGCACGCCGACCTGCGGGTCGTCGCCACCGAGACCCTGACGCTCGGCATCGACGTCGTCCGCGAGCTCGTGCAGTCCGCGCAGCGGCGCCCCTCGACCGGCCGGTGGCGGATCGTGCTCGTCGAGGACGCCGACCGGATGCTCGAGCGCACCACCAACGTCCTGCTCAAGGCCATCGAGGAACCGCCCGAGCGCACCGTCTGGCTGCTCTGCGCGCCGAGCCCGGAGGACGTGCTGTCGACGATCCGCTCGCGCTCGCGTGCCGTGCGGCTGCGCGTCCCGCCCGTGGCCGACGTCGCCGACCTCCTCGTCCGCCGCGACGGCGTCGACCCGGCGATGGCGGCCTTCGCGGCCCGCGCCGCGCAGAGCCACGTCGGGCTCGCCCGGCGCCTGGCGCTCGACGAGGGGGCGCGCACGCGGCGTCGGGAGGTGGTCCGGACGCCGTGGGAGCTCGGCGGCGTCGCCGACGCGGTGGCCCGAGCCGGCGACCTCGTCGAGGTGGCGACCGAGGAGGCCACCTCGGCCAGCGCCGAGCGGGACGCCCGGGAGCGCTCCGAGCTCCTGCGGACGCTCGGGGTCGAGCCCGGCCGCAGCGCCCCGCCCGCGCTGCGCTCGCAGGTCCGCCAGCTGGAGGAGGAGCAGAAACGACGGGCGACCCGGCTGCGCCGCGACGTCCTCGACCGTGCCCTGCTCGACCTGCTGTCGGTCTACCGCGACGTCCTGGTCCTCCAGCTCGGTGCCGGCGTCGACCTTGTCAACGCCGCCATGGCGGCCGATCTGCAGGCGCTCGCGGGGCGCGACGGGCCAGGTGCGACGCTTGCCCGCATGGACGACATCGGGGTGGCGCGAGAGCGGCTGCAGAACAACGTCAACCCGCTGCTGACGCTGGAGGCGCTCTGCGTGCGGCTGCTGCCCGAGGCGGCGGACGCGGCGTGAGCCTGGCGCCGCCCCCCTACGCCGCCCGACCGACCCGGCTGGCGGCCGGTGCGGGCCTGCGCCCGCGGCTGCTGCCGGTCGCGCTGGGGGTGGCCCTGCTCGCCGGCTGCGCGGGCCCGCCCGAGCCCGAGGGCGGGCCGGCGGAGGACCTGCCCGCGCCCGGCCCTGTCACGCAGACCGCCGGCGAGCCGGCGCAGGACCCGGCGCTGGCGCGCTTCTACGACCAGGAGCTCGCCTGGGTGCCGTGCGGTGAGGTGCTGGAGTGCACGACGGTGACCGTCCCGGTCGCCTGGGCCGCCCCCGACGGCGAGGTGCTGGAGCTGGCGGTTTCGCGGGTCCCGGCGGGCGAGGAGGACGACCGGCTCGGGGCGCTCGTCGTGAACCCGGGTGGCCCGGGCGCCTCGGCCGTGGACTGGGTGGGCACCGACGCCAGCCGGGTCGCGAGCGAGGACGTCCGCGAGCGCTACGACGTCGTCGGGGTCGACCCTCGCGGGGTCGGCCGCTCCGCCCCGGTGGACTGCCTGGACGACGCGGCGCTGGACGCCTACCTGGCCGAGGACGTCGACACCACGACCCCCGAGGGCGAGCAGCGGGCGCGAGAGCGCGCCGAGGAGCTCGGCCAGGGGTGTCTCGAGGACGCCGGGGACCTGCTCGGCGAGATCGGGACGCCCTCGGTGGCGCGCGACCTCGACGTCGTCCGCGCGGCCCTCGGCGAGGAACGGCTGCACTACCTCGGCGCCTCCTACGGCACCCTGCTGGGCGCCGAGTACGCGCGGCTCTTCCCCCAGCGGGTCGGGCGTCTCGTCCTGGACGGCGGCCTCGACCCGGCCAGCTCGGCCGTCGACGTCGCCGTCGGGCAGGCCCGGGGCCTGGAGGGGGCGTTGCGGGCCTTCGTCACGGCGTGCCTCGCGGGCGAGCTGGACGACTGCCCGCTGCAGGACGCCGCAGACGTCGACGAGGCGCTCGGTCAGGTCGCCGACCTCCTCGCGGCCACCGAGGAAGACCCGCTGCCGACGACCGACCCCGAGCGGCCGCTGACCCGCCCGCTCGCGGCGACCGGCGTCATCGCCCCGCTGTACGACGACAGCGCCTGGCCCGACCTGGCGGCCGCGCTCGCCGACGCGCAGGACGGGGACGGGACGACGCTGCTCGCCTTCGCCGACCTCTACGCCGGCCGGGCGCCCGACGGCCGCTACCTCAGCAACCTTCTCGAGGTCTTCACGGCCGTCAACTGCCTCGACTACCCGGCTCCGCCGGACGACCCGGGCGCGCAGGAGGCGCTGCGGGCCCAGCTCGCGGAGGCGGCACCGACCTTCGCGGGGCTGCTCGGGGCGGGTGACCCCACGTGCTCGGTGTGGCCGGTGCCGGCGACGCGGACGCCCTCACCGGTGACGGCAGCAGGGGCTCCGCCCGTCCTGGTCGTCGGCACGACGGGTGATCCGGCTACCCCGTACGAGTGGTCTCGGGCGCTGGCCGAGCAGCTCAGCAGCGGACGTCTGCTCACCTTCGAGGGAGAGGGCCACACGGCCTACCGGCGTGCTTCTGCCTGCGTCGACGGGGCGGTCGACGACTACCTCGTGGACGGACGCCTCCCCGCCGCAGGGGCGGTGTGTCGCAGCTGACATCGGACCTCGGGCGTGACGCGGGCCGAACTTGAGGGTTTGATGGAGCCAGATCTGCTATGTCGCCCGACCGGGTGGCTGTCTCCCAGAGGAGTCAAGATGAGCGCTCACATCACCGACCACGCCACCATGACCATGAAGAGCAACCGCCCCGTCCGCCGCGTCCTCGCCGCCCTCGCCGGTGCGGTCGTCCTGTCCGTCTCGCTCCTCGGCACTGCCGGTGTCGCCTCCGCCGCACCCAAGAGCGCCGGCGTCGAGAAGGGCTTCCGCTGGGAGGGCGCCGGGACCGACCGGACGGGCTTCCGCTGGGAGAGCGCCGGCGTGGACCGGGGCTTCCGCTGGGAGGGTGCCGGGACCGACCGGAAGGGCTTCCGCTGGGAGAGGGCCGGCGTGGCCAAGAAGGGCTTCCGCTGGGAGGCTGCCGGGACCGACCGCAAGGGCTTCCGCTGGGAGTGAGTGGTCAGCGCGTCGTGACGTCGCTCCCTCGAAACGCTGGCCAAGAGGCTCCTCACCTGGTCCCATGAGGGCCAAGGTCTGCTGAGGTCGAGGAGGAGGGGTAGGGGCCGTGGCCGCACCCGACAGCACCTCGACGCCGCTCGACATGTCCGCTCCGGGCCCCTCGCCGGGACGGAGGGTCTGCCTGCTGTCAGCACTCCTGGTCTTCCTGTCGCTCCCCCTGCTCGTCCTCGCCCGACCGCCTCAGGGGTGGGAGTCTCTGACCCCCCTCTCCTCCCTCCTGGGGCTCCTCGCTGCCTTCGCCGTCGCCGAGGCCGCCGTCATCCACCTGCCGACCACCCGGACGGCCTACACCTTCTCGCTGCGTGAGCTGCCTGTGGTGCTGGGGCTCGTGTTCCTCACCCCTTCGGCCTACGTCGTCGCCTACCTGGCCGGCGGCTTCCTCGCCCTGGTGGTCTGGGAAGGTCAACGAGGACGCAAGCTCACCTTCAACACCGCGCTGTACCTGCTCGAGGCCTCCGTCACCGTCGCGGTTTTCGTGCTGCTGGCCCCCCCGGGCGACGACGTCGGAGTCGGCACGTGGGTAGCGGTTCTCGCTGCCGCCCTGTCGGGCAACGTCATCTCCGGGGTGGCCGTCGGCGCCGCTGTCGGTCTCATCGAGGGTGGTTTCGACCGCCAGCTCTTGCGGCAGATGCTGGTCGCGGGGCTCGCTGGCGCGCTCATCAACACCTGCATGGGGCTCCTCGTCGTCGTCCTGCTCGTCGAGCGGCCCGCGGGTCTCGTGCTCGTGCTCGTCGTCGTCGTGCTCCTCCTCTTCGGCTACCGGGCGTACTCCTCCTTCGTCGACGGCCACACCCGCCTCCAGGCGCTGTACCGCTTCGTGGGGTCGACCGGCCGGGCGGCAGAGCTCGACGACGCCGTCACCGTCGTGCTCGCCGAGGCGGCCGTGCTCCTGCGTGCCCGGCGGGCTGCCCTCGTCCTCTCCGGAGGGAGCGGCGAGCCGCACACCTTCGTCGAGGTCGAGGGTGGGGTGGAGGTGGGGCGCCGGGACGTCGACGACGCCGACGCGGCGGAGGTCTGGTGGTCCGACGCCCTGGCGGGACGCTCGGTCCTGCTGCCCAGCGACGCCGCGCCCGAGGCGCGGACCGTCGACTGCCCCCGGGACGGCATCGCGGTGCCGATCACCTCCGAGGCCTTCTCCGGGGTCCTGATGGTCGCCGACCGGACCTTCGAGAAGGAGACGTTCCGCGAGCAGGACGTGCGGCTGTTCGAGACCCTGGCGGCACACGCCGCCGTCACGCTCGAGAAGGCGCGTCTCGTCGACCGCCTGCGCCGGGTCGCCGCCGAGCGTGAGCACGACGCCCTCCACGACGCCCTCACCGGGCTGCCGAACCGTCGCGCCTTCAACGAGGCGGTCGGCCGGGCCCTCGCGTCCGGCATCGGCGGCGCCGTCCTGCTCATGGACCTGGACGACTTCAAGGACGTGAACGACACCCTGGGCCACCGCGCAGGTGACGAGCTGCTGCAGGTCACGGGCCGCCGCCTGCGGTCGGCCGTCGTGCTCGACCGGCCCGGGGACGCCTACGAGGGCACCGTCGCCCGCCTCGGCGGCGACGAGTTCGCCGTCCTGCTCCCCGGCGTGTGCCCGGCAGAGGCCTTCGAGCGGGCGCACGAGCTGCTGGAGCGTGTCACCGCCCCGGTCCCGCTGCAGGACATCACGCTCACCACGACCGCCAGCTTCGGCGTCGCCCCGATCCCCGAGGGGGCGCGCGACAGCGACGAGCTGCTCGTCCACGCCGACGTCGCCATGTACGCCGCGAAGGCGACCGGCGAGGGGGTCGCCTCGTACGTGCCGGAGGACACCGACGCCGTCCACCGCCGGCTGGCCCTCGCGGGCGAGCTGCCCAGCGCCATCGAGCAGCGTCGCTTCGAGGTCTGGTGCCAGCCGCAGATCGACGCGCGGACGGGTGTCGTCACCGGGGTCGAGGCCCTCCTGCGGTGGTGGCACCCGCTCTACGGCTGGGTCCCGCCCGGCGAGGTCGTGGCCATCGCCGAGCGCACCGGTCTGCTCGGGCGGCTGAGCCTCTCCGTGCTCGCCGAGTCGTTGCGGCTGCGTGCCGCGTGGCTGGACGTGGGCGTCGAGATCGACGTCTCGGTCAACGTCACGGCCCGGGACATCTCCGACCTCACGCTGCCGGACTCGGTGGGCGCACTCCTCGCTGCCACGAGGACGCCGCCGTCGGCGCTCGTCCTGGAGATCACGGAGAGCGGCGTCATGAGCGACCCCGAGCGCAGCCTCGAGGTGCTCGCCGCCCTCGGCCGGCTCGGCGTCAGGCTCAGCGTCGACGACTTCGGCACCGGTCACTCCTCGCTGGCCTACCTCGAGCGGCTGCCCGTGCACGAGGTCAAGATCGACCAGTCCTTCGTCAAGCGGCTGGAGCTGGAGGCCACCGACTCCACCGTCGTCCGCTCGATCGTCCTGCTGGCCCACGACCTCGGGATGCGCGTCGTCGCCGAGGGCGTCGAGAGCGACGTCGCCCGCGAGCGGGTGCAGGCGCTCGGGTGCGAGCTCGTCCAGGGCTTCGTCGTCGCGCGCCCCATGCCGGGCGACCAGGTGCCGCGCTGGGTCGACGAGCACGCGCCCGGTCCGCTGGTCGGTTGAGGCGTCCGGGATGTGGGACGACGGGTCTCGACGAGTGGGACCGGCCTAGCCTCGGGCGACCCTACCGAGCCGCCCGGAAGGCCTGCTGTGAGCACCCCCGCGCCCGACCTCGACCAGCCCGCCCCGGGCGGCCCCGCTGCCGGCGAGGCTCCCACCAACCCGCCGCGCCGCGTCCTGACGGCGAGCCTCGTCGGGACGGCCATCGAGTTCTACGACTTCTACATCTACGCGACCGCCGCGGTGCTGGTCTTCCCGGTGCTGTTCTTCCCGCAGGACGACCCGGTGACGGCGCAGCTGCAGTCGCTCGCGACCTTCGCCATCGCCTTCGTCGCCCGGCCCTTCGGCTCGGCACTCTTCGGGCACTTCGGCGACCGGGTCGGGCGCAAGGCGACGCTCGTGGCGTCCCTGCTCGTCATGGGCGTGGCCACAGTCCTCATCGGCCTGCTGCCCACCTACGCCGCCATCGGCGTGTGGGCGCCGGTGCTGCTGTGCGTCATGCGCTTCGGCCAGGGCCTCGGCCTGGGTGGGGAGTGGGGCGGTGCGGCGCTGCTGGCCACCGAGAACGCCCCGCGCGGCCGGCGGGCCCTCTTCGGCTCCTTCCCCCAGCTGGGGGCGCCCATCGGCTTCTTCGTGGCCAACGGCGTCTTCCTGCTGCTCTCCGCGCTGCTGCCCGACGAGGCCTTCCTCGCCTGGGGCTGGCGCATCCCCTTCCTGCTCTCGGCCGCGCTCGTCGTCCTGGGCCTGTACGTGCGGCTCCAGCTCGTGGAGACGCCGATCTTCGCCAAGGTGGTCGAGAGCTCCTCGCAGGCGCGGGTGCCGCTGGCGACGGTCGTGACGCGCTCGCCGAAGCCGCTCGTCGTGGGCATCGGCGTCATGCTCGCCACCTACACGCTCTTCTACCTGATGACGGTCTTCTCCCTGACGTACGGGACGACGCCCGTCGCCGACGGCGGCCTGGGGTACTCCCGCGAGCGGTTCCTGCTGCTGCTCATGCTCGCCGTGCTGGCCTTCGGGGCGCTCGTGCCGGTCGCCGGCCTGGTAGCCGACCGCTTCGGCCGGCGGCGCCCGCTCCTGCTGACGACGGTCGCGATCATCGCCTTCGGCCTGGCCTTCCCGCTGCTGCTCGGGGACGGGTCGACGCCGCGGGTGCTGCTGTTCCTGCTCGTGGGCCTCTCGCTCATGGGCATGACCTTCGGCCCGATGGGCGCGCTGCTGCCCGAGCTGTTCCCGCCGCACGTGCGGTACACGGGGGCGTCGCTGTCCTACAACCTCGCCAGCATCCTCGGCGCCTCGATCGCGCCGTACCTGGCGGCGTGGCTGCTGCTGCGCGGCGGCCTCGGCTGGGTGGGCCTGTACCTCGTCGTCGTCGCCGCGGTCACGCTCGTGGCCCTGCTGGTCTCGAAGGAGACGCGCGAGAGCGACTTCGCGGGGACGGGCGCCCCCGGCGGCCCGGGCGGCCGCCGGTCCTAAGGTCGGCGCCCTGGGCGTGCGGCGCCGCGCATCAGAGCCTCGACGGGCAGGAGCCCGCCTCGGCGACGTTGCACGCGCCCCGAGGTCGAGCGGTCGAGGGGTCGAGGGGTCGAGACCACGGCGCCCGGCCCGGTAGCATCGACGCCCGACGCGCCCTGCGCGTCCCGCCGCCTTAGCTCAGTCGGCTAGAGCGACGCACTCGTAATGCGTAGGTCGTGGGTTCGACTCCCACAGGCGGCTCCACCAGCACGCACGGCCCCCGTCGGCACCTGCCGCGGGGGCCGACGTGCGTCCACGGGCGTCTCGTCGTCGACGCCGCGCCGGCGTCAGAGAGCGCCGCGGCGGCGCAGCTCGCGCAGGCGCGTGAAGACGTAGCGGCGCAGCAGGTCGGCGTCGCCCGTCGGCAGGTCGGTGAAGCGCAGGCCGACGAGGACGCCGCGGGCGCCCGGGCGGAAGCGGCGGTGGACGACCGTGGCGGTGACCGGGCCGGTGAGCCCGTCGACGGGCAGGTCCAGCAGCACGCGCTCGCCCTGGTCGAGTCGCAGCACCACGGGGTCGACGACGCAGCGCGCGCCCGTCTCGCTGAGGTCGTCGACGGGCACGAGCAGCGGGGGAGGCGCGCTGGCGTGCAGGCCCTCGGCTGGCTCCGCCATCTCCCTCGCCGGCACCGCCGCCGACCCGCCCTGCACCGGTACGGGGCCGCTCGTCAGCCGGGCCCGGGCGATGGTGGCCCGCAGGTCCACCCGCACGCGGACGGCGTCACGCCGCTGGACCTTCTGCAGGGTCGAGGTGATCGTGGCGGTCCACTCGGTGTCGGCGCGGCGCGCGACGACGGCGCTGACGCCGAGGACCTCGCCGTGCTCGCCCCACACCAGGTCGACCTGCTCGCCCTCGGCGAGGGCGGCGGGCGTGCCGAGGACGTCGGTCGGCGGCGCCAGGACGAGACGGTCGGGCCCGACGTCGAGCAACCGGGCCGTCAGGGCCGCCGACGCACGGTGGGGCGCGACGTCCAGCAGCGCGCCCACCGGCGGGACGTCGTCGGCGGGCAGCAGCCGAGCGGTCGTCGCACCCCGTGCCGAGCCCATGTCGTCCCCCTCCCCGTCATTGACCTCTGCGCCGGCCACCCCGCGCCAACGAGCCGACCCCGCGGGGAGCTGGCCGGGCGGTGCCGTCGCGGCCCGCGACGGCGCACCTGCTCGCCGTCACATCGGCAGCGCGCACGAGGACCTGAAGTGCCGGCGCCGGCCGAGGGCGGCGCGGGTCGAGGTGTCGCAGCGGCACCGACGACGCCGGGCACACTGGTCACATGTGCGGCAGGTACGCGAGCTCGGTGCGGGACGCGCAGGTCGTCGAGGAGCTCGACGTCGAGGACGTCGTCGGCGAGGAGCTCGCGCCGTCGTGGAACGTGGCGCCGACCGACGCCGTCAGGGTCGTGGTCGAGCGCCCGCCGCGAGAGGGCCGCGACGGCCCGGAGGAGGTGCCTCGGGCGCCGCGCCGCCAGCTGCGCACGGCGCGGTGGGGCCTGGTGCCGTCGTGGTCGAAGGACGCCACGGGCGGCGCCCGCATGATCAACGCGCGCTCCGAGACGCTCACCGAGCGCTCGGCCTTCAAGGCCGCCGCGGGCCGGCGACGGTGCCTCGTGCCCGCCGACGGCTACTACGAGTGGCAGGCCGTCCCCGGCCAGAAGCGCAAGACACCGTGGTTCCTGCGCGCCGAGGACTCCTCGCTGCTCACCTTCGCCGGCCTCTACGAGCTCTGGCGCGACCGCTCCCGCGCCGACGACGACCCCGCGCGGTGGCTGTGGTCGGTGACCGTCGTGACGACGTCAGCCCATGACGCGCTCGGGGAGATCCACGACCGCACGCCGCTGCTGGTGCCCGCCGACCGGCGCGCGGACTGGCTGTGCACCGCGACCACCGACGCCGAGGAGGTGCGGGCGCTCGTCGCGTCCCTGCCCGAGCCGCGCCTGGTGCCGCACGTCGTCGGCCCCGGTGTCGGCGACGTCCGACGGGACGGCCCGGAGCTCGTCGAGCCCGTCGCCGACCAGCCTGGGCGACGCGAGGGCGACGTCGGGAGCAGTGGCTCATGAGCGGCGTGGACCCGGCCGCGGCGGGCGAGCGGGCCGCCCTCGTCGGCCGCGGGGCCCGCTCGGGCGCCGTCCTCGGCGCGGTGGCCGGTGCCGTGACCGGGGTGGCCCTCCTGCTGCTGACGCCCGGCGCCGGGAGCGGCGACGGCGCGCTGCTCGTGCTCGCGCCCGTCGTGCTGTCGGCGGCGGTGGGCTCGATCACCGGCGCCGTCGGTGGACGGCTCGTGGCCGCCCAGGTGGAGTCGGGCAACGGCGTGCGGTCGCTGCCGGTGCTCGTGGTCGCCGGTCTCGTGGCGCTCGCGCTGCTCCTGCTCGTCTCGGCGCTGCTCAGCGACCTGCTCGTCGGGCCCGCCCTGGCCGGGGGAGGCGCGGTCCTGGCGCTCGTGCGGGTCGCCGGGCTCGCCCGCGCGGCGCGGACCCGCGGGCCGCTCCCGCCGCTGGTCTGAGGCCGTCGCCGCTCCCGGCGGCCCACCCGAGGTGAGGCGGCCCACCTCGTGCCGCCGGGGCCGGCGTCGGGGCGCCCGGTAGCGTCGCGCTGTGCCTCGCCTGCGTCGTCGCCGCCGCCACCGGCGGGCGGCCGGGACCTCCGGCGCGGCGGCGCCGGCGGCCCACGGCGCGGACGTCGTGGGCTACCGCCGGGGTGAGCGGGGTCTGCGCCGGGCCTCGGTGGGGCTGTTCCTCGGCGCCCTGGTGACCTTCGCCCTGGTCTACGTGCCCCAGCCGCTGCTGCCGCTGCTGGCCGCGGACTTCGACGTCTCGCCGACGGCGTCCACCCTCGCCCTGTCGGCGACGACGGCCGGCCTGGCCGTCGGCCTCGTCGTCGCCGCCCCGATCTCCGAGCGCGTCGGCCGGACCCCGCTCGTGCACGCCTCCCTGCTCGGCGGGTCGGTGCTGGGGGTCGCGTGCGCGTTCGCGCCGACGTGGGTCTCGCTCGTCGGCCTGCGCGGGCTGCTCGGGCTCGTCCTCGCGGGACTGCCCGCCGTCGCCGTCGCCTACCTGCGCGAGGAGGTGCACCCGACGGCTGCAGGCTGGGCGACCGGCCTGTTCATCGGCGGCAACGCCGTCGGCGGGATGAGCGGGCGGCTCGTCGCCAGCGGTCTCGCCGAGCTGGCGGACTGGCGGGTGGCCACCGGGGTGGTCGGCGCGCTGAGCCTCGTCGTCGCCCTCGCCGTCCGGCGGCTGCTGCCGACGTCGCGGCGCTTCGTGCCGGCGCCGGCCGGGCTGCGCCAGCTCGCCCGCCGCAGCCGCGGGGTGCTCACCGACCCGGCGCTGCTCGCCCTGTACGGCGTGTCCTTCCTGCTCATGGGGGCCTTCGTGGCCGTCTACAACGCCGTCGGCTTCCGCCTGGCCGCGCCGCCGTACGCCCTGGGCCCGGGCCTGGCGGGACTCGTCTTCGTGGCCTACGCCCTGGGCTCGGTGTCCTCGACGACCGCCGGGCGCCTGGCGGACGCCGTCGGGCGCAGGGCGGTGGTGCCCGTCGCCGTCCTCGTCGTCGCCGCGGGCCTGGCCCTCACCCTGGCCGAGCCGCTGTGGCTGCTCGTGGCCGGCATCGCCGTCATGACGACCGGGTTCTTCGCCGCCCACGGCGTCGCCAGCGGCTGGGTCGGGGCCCGCGCCGGCGCGGGCGGGCGGGCGACGGCGCAGGCGGCCTCGACCTACCTGGTCGCCTACTACGCCGGCTCTTCCGTCGGCGGGACGCTCGCGGGGCTGGCCTGGGAGCAGGCCCGCTGGCCGGGCGTCGTCGTCCTCGCGGCCGCGGGCGTCCTCGGTGCCCTGGTGCTGACCCTCCTGCTGCGCCGGACCCGCTCGCTGCTTCCCAGCCCGGCCTCGGCGGCGCCCGGCGCCGGCTGAGGCCCGGACGCCGCCCTCACCGGCACCTTCGTCGTCTCACGGCGGGCGCCGGTGTCGCCGGAGGCGGGTGCGTCGCCGTCTGGGGACGCTCTCGCCCGGCTCCTGTGCGCACGCCGGGCGTCGACGTCCTCGGGACGCCGGCTGGCTCGCGCCCGAGGGCCTTCGCACCGGGTCTACGTCGCCCCGGCGTGAGGAGCGGCCCGCCGGCGAGGTGTGGTCACCGGTCGTAGGCGTGGCGGCGGTGGACCACGGAGACGACCTCGACGACGAGGCGTCGGTCGAGGAGGCGGTGGAGCACGAGGTGCTCGCCGCGACGAGCCGACCAGAGGGGAGCCAGGGGCTCGCGAAGAGGCTTGCCGACCTGGTGCGGGTCCGACCGCAGGGGTTCGACGATGACCTTGACGGCGGCTGCGGCGACGGCCTCAAGCAGGCCCTCCTGCACGGCGCGTCGTGCTGCTGCGACCAGGACGACGTCGTCGCCGTCAGGGTCCACCAGCTTCGACGAGCTCGCCCGGGCGTTCGCGAGCGACGGAGTCGTCATGTCCAGACATCTGGCGTGCGTCGCCGTCTCGAGGCGGCTCGGCCGTGACGTCGTCATCGAACGGCTCCGTGGACCGGGCCGGCCGCGCCAACCATCACGCCACCCAGGCGTCCGCCTCGACCTCGACCAGCAGCGCAGGGTCGACGAGGGCGCTGACCTCGACCATCGAGCAGGCCGGGCGGACGTCGGCGAAGAGCTCCCCGTGCGCGCGGCCGACCTCCTCCCACCGGCTGATGTCGGTGACGTACAGGCGCGTGCGGACGACGTCGTCGAGGCCGCCGCCGAGCTCCTCCAGCGCCAACCGGATCCGCCGGATCGCCTCCCGGGTCTGCGCACCGGCGTCCCCCGGGCCGACGACGTCACCGCCGGGCAGCGCGGCCGTCGTCCCGGCGACGCAGACCAGCGGCCCGACGCGCACGGCGCGGGAGTACCCCACGACCGGCTCCCAGGTCGCGCCGCTGCTGACGCGACGGCGTCCCGGTACGGAGCCGTCCGCGGTCATCAGGCGCGAGGTCCGCTGCCGTCACCCGAGCCAGACCGCTCCTCGCGCCGCGCCGCCGCGAGCTCTTCGAGCGACGTCGCGATGCGCTCCAGCTTGCCGAGCAGGCTGATGACGACGGCGACGAGACCGAGCAGCAGGGCCAGGCTCACCACGGCTGTGACGTCCATGCCCCCGATGGTCGCAGCCACCGCCCTGGCTCGCGGGAACGGTGGGAGCTCGCGGGAACGGTGGGGGCTCGCGGGAACGGTGGGGGCTCGCGGCGACGGTCGGGCTCACGGCGACGGTCGGGACGGGCGACGCTGGCCGCCGACGTCGACCGCAGCGCAGGTCGACCGCACCCGAGGGGCAGCGATGGAGCACGCACCCGACCGACCTGCCCGCGCCGCGCGGGCGCGCGAGCGCTTCGAGGGCGCCATCGCGGGCCTCGGGACGCGCGAGGGGACCCGCGTCGTCGTCGGGCACTGGCGTCGCTCGCCCTTCGGGGGCGGCGCCGCCGGCGCCTTCACCGACGCGATGGTCGAGCGCGCCGACGGCACCCGCCTCCTGCTCGCGCCGACACGCGCTGTCGCCGACTACGTCTCCGCCGTCTACCGCTTCGACGAGGTCCACGTCGTCGACGTCCGCGTGCGCACCGAGCCGGTGCGCACCGGCGCCGTGTGGGAGGTCGACGCCGGCGCGTTGCGGCTGCGTCTCGAGGTCGGCGGCCGGACCGGGCTGGGCTGGCTGCTGCGCGCCGTCCCCGGCCCGCTCGCGGCGGCGCCGGCGTGGGCGAGCCTCGTCGACCCGGTCGCCCGTCGGCTCGTGCGCGGGGTGAGCACGCGCGGCAGCGCCGGCGGAGGGCGGCGTGAGTGGTACGGCGCCCGTGACGTCCGGGTGCTCGCCGGCGCCGACACCCGGTGGGACGGCGTCGACCTCGGCCCGCTCGCACCCGTCGACCCGCCGGTGCGCTTCGGCTTCGGGTCGACGCCGACGCAGCCCTCGCTCGTGCGCGTCGTCTCGACCGTCGAGGCGGCCTGAGCACCCGCGTCGGCCGCAGACGCCGACGGCGCGCCCCCAGCGGGGACGCGCCGTCGGGTCGCCGTCGGGGTCAGGCGGGCTGGCGGGCTCCGGCGAAGACCTCGACGAGCTTCGCGCTGAAGGCGGGAATGTCGTCGGGGTTGCGGCTCGTGACGAGGTTGCCGTCGACGGCGACCTCCTCGTCGACCCGGGTGCCGCCGGCGTTGCGGATGTCGGTGGCCAGGCTCGGCCAGGACGTGATCGTCCGGCCGCGGACGACGTCGGCCTCGACCAGCGTCCAGGGGCCGTGGCAGATGGCGCCGACCGGCTTGCCCGAGGTGACGAAGTCGCGGACGAAGGCGACGGCGTCCGCGTCCAGACGCAGCTTGTCCGGGTTCACCGTCCCGCCCGGCAGCACGAGCGCGTCGTAGTCGGCGACCTGGGCGCCGCCGACGGCCGCGTCCGGGGTGAAGGTGTCGGCCGGCTCGACGTCGGCGTTCATCGCCTGGATCGGGTCGGTCGCCAGCGAGAGCAGGTGCACGGTGGCGCCCTCGCCCTCCAGCGCCTGGCGCGGCTCGACGTACTCCACCTGCTCCACGCCGTCGGCCGCGAGGAACGCGATCTTGACGCCGTCCAGCTGTCCTGCCATGGGGTCCTCCTGAGAAGTCGTGGTCCGCGGGGGCGGACCGGGGCGCCCCGAGGGGCGTCGTCGAGGACGCCAGGGCCACCGGGGCGGTGGGAGATGCCCGTCACGGTAGGCACGTCCTGTCGTCGCGCGCCCGGCGGAGCGTCACGGGGCGGGACGGGCTCCCGTAAGGTCTGCGCCGACCGGCGCGGCGCAGCTCCAGCCTGCGGGCGCCGACCCGGACGGGAGCCGTCCCGGGGGCACTCGAGAGGGGCGCGAGGTGACGCGGCTGTGCGTCTGAAGGACGCCCTCGCGGGGCGGCGCATCCTCCTGACCGGGGTCACGGGCTTCATCGGCGAGGCCCTGCTGCGCACGCTGCTCGTCGAGGCGCCCGAGGTCCGGCCCGTGGTCCTCGTACGACCCAAGGCCGGCCAGCCGGCCGCCGACCGCGTGGTCCGCCTGCTGCGTCGTCGCACCTTCGCACCCGCGGTGGAGGCTGCCGGCGGCCTGGAGCAGCTGGCCGCCCGCGTCGAGGTCCTCGAGGGTGACCTCGCCGACGTCCCGCGGCTGCCGCGCGACCTCGACGTCGTCGTCCACTGCGCCGGCGAGGTCGGTTTCGCGCCGCCGCTGCAGGAAGCCTTCGCCGTCAACGTGGTCGGCACCGGCCGGCTGCTCGAGCGGGTCCTGGAGGCCAGCGCGCCGGGCCCCGACCGGGTCGCCGCCGACGGGCGCCCCCGCCCCGGCGTCCACTACGTCCACGTCTCGACGGCGTACGTCGGCGGCCGCCGCCGCGGGCCCGTCCCCGAGGCCTCCGTCGAGCACGACGTCGACTGGCGCACCGAGCTGGAGGCGGCCGACCGTCTCGCCGCCCGGCTGGAGGAGGACTCCCGCACGCCCGCGGTGCTGGCTCGCCTCAACGCCGAGGCCCAGGCCCTGCACGGGCGCGCCGGGCCGCTGACGGTCGCGGCCGACGCCGAGCGCCGGCGCCGGGAGTGGGTCGCGCAGCAGCAGCAGGAGGCCGGCCGCCAGCGGGGGCACAGCCTCGGCTGGACCGACGTCTACACCTTCACCAAGGCCCTCGGCGAGCGCGTCGTCGAGGAGCTGGGCGCGCCGCTGCCCGTGAGCGTGGTGCGGCCCTCGATCGTGGAGTCCGCTCTCGTGCACCCTTTCCCGGGGTGGATCGAGGGCTTCAAGATGGCCGAGCCGCTCATCATGAGCTACGGCCGCGGCGAGCTGCCCGAGGTGCCCGCGGCGCCGGACTCGACGATCGACATCGTGCCCGTCGACCACGTCGTCGGCGCCCTCGTCGCGGTGTGCGCGACGACGCCGGAGCCCGGCTCCCCGGCGTACTTCCACGTCTCCTCCGGGGCCCGCAACCCGCTGACCTTCCGGCGGCTCTACGAGCTCGTGCGCGAGCACTTCCTCGCCCACCCCTTCGACGCCCCCGACGTCGGCGAGCTGCCGGTGTGGGACTTCCCGGGTGCCGCGCACGTCGAGCGGCGGCTCGCGCTGGGCGAGCGGGTGCACGGTGCGGCCGAGCGGGCCCTGACCTACGTGCCGCGCTCGGAGCGGGTGCGCGGGTGGAGCCGTGACCTCGACCGGCTCGGGACCCGGCTGGAGGTGCTGCGCCGCTACTCCGACCTGTACCAGCCGTACACCCAGTCCGAGCTGCACTTCGTCGACGACGCGACGCTGGCCCTGCACCGCGCGCTGGACCCGGCCGACGTGCCCGCGCTCGGCTTCGACACCGCCGTCGTGGACTGGGAGCACTACATCCGCGACGTGCACGCCCCGAGCGTCACCGCGCCCGTGCGCAAGCAGGACGCCCTGCGCGCGATGCGGGCCCGCCGCGGCCCGGGCGGCGTGCGACGTCCGCTCGTGCCCGCCGCTGCCGGCGCACCTGCGTCGGACGTCCTCGCCGTCTTCGACCTCGACGGGACGCTGCTGACGGCGAACGTCGTCGAGACCTACCTGTGGACCCGGCTGCCCGGCCTGCGCAGCGCCCGCGCGGCCCGCGAGGTCGTCGCGCTCGCCGGCCGGCTGCCGTCGATGCTGCTCGCCGAGCGGCGCGACCGCAGCGACTTCCTCCGGCAGGTCTACCGGCGCTACCGGGGTGCCGACCTCGCGGTGCTCGACAAGCTCGCCGACACCGTCCTCGCGCCGGCCCTGCTGGAGCGCACCAGCGACGCCGCGCTCGCCCGGGTCGCCGACCACCGCGCCGCCGGGCACCGCACGGTGCTGCTGACGGGCGCCGTCGAGCAGCTCACCCGCCCGCTCGTGCCCTTCTTCGACGAGGTGGTCAGCTCGCGGCTGGCCTCGGACCAGGACGGGCGTGCCACCGGCTACCTCGTGGCGCCGCCGCTCGTGGGGGAGGGGCGCGCGGCGTGGGTCAAGCGGTACGCCGAGGTGCACGGCTTCGACCTGGCGGGCAGCTACGCCTACGCCGACAGCCACTCCGACCTGCCGCTGCTGCGGTGCGTGGGGCTGCCGACGGCGGTCTCGCCCGACGTCCCGCTGCTGCGCGCCGCGCGGCGCGCCGGGTGGCCCGTGGAGCTGTGGGCCGCGCGCACGACGCTGCCTCGGCCGTTGCGGCCGCCGAGGGGCCCTGGCTCTTGAGGGTCCTCGCTCTTGAGGGTCGGGAGCCCGTGAGTGGTGGGGCTCACGAGGGTCGGGGTCTCATGGGCGGGGACGTCGACTCGTCGGGTGCCGAGCGGGTGAGCGCCTCGGTGTCGGACGTGCGGTCGACCACGGGCGGGACGTCGCAGGAGGAGGTCGTTCAGGGTGGGTGCTGACGCGCACGAGCAGGCGGTGGCGGCGCTGGAGACGCAGGTGGGGCTGCTGGTCCGGCGCGCGCGGGCGTTGTCGACGTCAGGGGCCAGCGAGGTGCACCCCGACCTCGACCACTCCGCCTACGGCATCCTGCTGCGGCTGTCCGCCGTGGGCGCCGAGCGCACCACCGACCTGGCGGCCTTCCTCGGGATCGGCAAGCCGACGACGTCGCGCCAGCTCTCCCAGCTGGTGGAGCTCGGCCTCGCCGAGCGCACGGAGGACCCGAGCGACGGCCGCGCGTCGCTGGTGCGCCTGACCGACGAGGGCCAGGAGCGCCTCGACCGGGTGCGCTCGGTGCGCCGCGCGACGCTTCGCGCGCGCCTCGACGTCTGGACCGACGAGGACGTGCTCACCCTCGCCACCCTGCTCGGCCGCCTGAACGACGCCGTCGCCCCGCTGCCCTGAGCCGCCTTGCCCCGCGACGTGTGACCTTGTCGGGCGCTCGGCGCGTCACGGTCACACATCGCGAGGGGGAGCGGCGCGTCAAGGTCACATCGCGGGTGACCGCGCGGCCAGGGCGTGCGTCGCCCCGGCCAGAGCGGTGGCACCGACGCGGACGCCGGTGCCACCGCCGACGGCTCAGAGGTGGCCGCCGGCCTCCTCGAGGCGCTTGCGGGAGTTCTCGATCTCGGCCTCGGCGTCGGCGCGGCCGACCCAGTGCGAGCCCTCGACGGACTTGCCCGGCTCGAGGTCCTTGTAGATCCGGAAGAAGTGGTCGATCTCCTGGCGGTAGAACTCGCCGACGTCCTCCAGGTCCTTGATGTGCTCCAGCCGAGGGTCGCCGGCGGGCACGCAGAGGACCTTGTCGTCGCCACCGGCCTCGTCCCGCATGTGGAACATCCCGACCGCCCGCGCACGGACGACGCAGCCCGGGAACGTCGGCTCGTCGAGCATGACGAGCGCGTCGAGCGGGTCGCCGTCGTCGCCGAGCGTGCCGTCGATGAAGCCGTAGTCCGCGGGGTACCGCGTCGCCGTGAAGAGGGTGCGGTCCAGGCGGATCCGTCCCGTCTCGTGGTCGACCTCGTACTTGTTGCGGTTCCCCTTGGGGATCTCGATGGTCACGTCGAAGTCCACGGTGCACGCCCTCCCGGCGGTGGTCCTGGTGCTCGTCTGGGTCACGTCGATCCGCCCCGTGCCCGCCTCTGCGAAGTGCTGCTGGAGGTGCTGAGCACCCGCGTCGGGCCGGGGCTGGCCTCGTAGTCTGGCCTATCGACGGCGGCCGCGAGCCCCGTCGGGGCCCCGCAGCCGGCAGCCGGCCCCGGTGCGCAGCCCGAGGCGTCGGCCGCGAGACCGCCCGTCCCGCACGAGGAGCCGAGGAGGTGGCGTGACGCCCAGCCGCGCACCCGCCCGTCGGCGACCCTCCGCACCGCCCCGTCGGCGCGCCCGCCGTCGCCGCGCCGCCCTCGCCGTCGCCGCGCTGCTGGTCCTCGGCGGCGGCTACGCCCTCGGCGACGCGGCCGACGTCGTCCCCGGCCCGCTGACGACGGCGCCCCCGCCCGACCCGGACCCGTGGCCCGCCGCCCCCGGCGCCGAGCTGCCCCCCGCGCTGCCCGGTGATCCCGTGCTGGCCGCCGCCGGGACCGACGCCCCCGTGCCCGACCCGGCCGTGCTGGCCGACGTCGTCGCCCCCTTCCTCGGCGACCCTGCCCTCGGCCCCTCCCGCGCCGCCCTCGTCACCGACGGGCTCACGGGCGAGGTGCTCCTCGACGTCGGCGCCGACGCCGCCCTGGAGCCGGCGTCGACCGTCAAGCTGCTCACGGCGGCCGCCGCCCTCGCCGAGCTGGACCCGGCGGCGACCTTCCCCACCACCGTCGTGCTCACCGACGCCGGCGCCGAGACCCCCACCGCCGTCCTGCTCGCCGACGGCGACAACTTCCTGTCCGCGGGCGCGGGGGACCCGGGCGCCGTCGTCGGCCACGCCGGGCTCGCGGACCTCGCCGACGACGTCGCCGCCTCCCTCGCCGCGCGGGGCACCGGCGCGCTGGCGCTACGCCTGGCCGACCCGCTCGCCCCGACCGGCCCGGTGCGCCCGCCCGGCTGGCTCGCGGTCGACGTCGCCAACGGCTACGCCGCCGACGTCACGGGCGTCGCCGTCAACGGCGGCCGGCTCCTGGACGAGGAGTACTCCCGCCGCGCCGCCGACCCCGGGCTCGCCGCCACCGACCGGCTCGCCGACCTCCTGCGCGAGCGCGGCGTCGACGTCGCCGGCGACCCCGCCCGGGTCGACCCGGCCGCCGTGCCGGACGACGCGCCCGTCCTCGGCGAGGTCTCCTCGGCGCCGGTCGCCGACGTCGTCGGGCACATGCTGCGCGTCAGCGACAACACCTCCGCCGAGCTCCTCGGCCTGCTCGTCGCCCGCGAGCGGGGCGCGCCCGTGACGCCGGTCGGTGCGGCGCAGGCGATCACGGACGCCGTCGCCGACCTCGGCGTCGACGTCACCGGCGTCGCGCTGCCCGACGGCAGCGGCCTGGGGGACGGCGGACGGCTGACGCCGCGGGCCATCGCCGGTGTGCTGGAGGTCGCCGTCCAGGACGAGGCCTTCCGGCCGCTGCTCGCCGGCCTGCCCGTCGCGGGCCTCACCGGCTCCCTCACCGACCGCCTCGTCGACGACCCCACCGGCCGCGGCGTCGTCCGCGCCAAGACGGGCTCCCTCTTCGGCGTCACGTCGCTGGCCGGCGTCGTCGTCGACGCCGACGGACGGCTGCTCGTCTTCGCCCTCTCCGCCGACCAGATCACGTCCACGCCGGGTGCCCGCGCGGCCTTCGACGACGTCGCCGGGGCGCTGGCCGGCTGCGGCTGCCGGTAGGCAGCTGACGCGGCGACGGCGCACGGAGCATGGATCCCGCGGGCCGAGAGGCCGCGTCCCCGGGGGTGTCCCCGGAGCGGGCACCGAGACGCCAGGATGCCGGGCATGCGACGAGTGGTCTTCCGGGCGCGGTACCTCGCCATGGTCGTGTTGGCAGTGCTCCTTATGAGCGGGTGCACGTCCGCACCGTCGCAGGGGCCCGAGACCTTTCCAGAGGTTGTCGAGCCGGTCGGTGAGGCGCCGGGGGACCCGTCGCCCACCGGTACCGGCGTCGTCGCTGCCGGCGAGGTATCCCTGGCAGGACGCAGCGCAAGGCTCGTCGGCAGCGAGGCCGACATCGCCATGACGGTCCCGGACGAGGACGACCTTCCGCTCACGCTGTTGGCCGACTGGGCGGACCTGGGCGCCGCGGTCGCCGCACCGGTGGAGATCACCGCGGAGGCCATCCCTCTCGGTGGGGTGGTCTTGGAGCGGCACTACCGGGAGCCCCTCCCCGCGGGGGCTCAGGCCACCTTCGCCTTCTACGACCCGGAGCTCCATCTCTGGCTCCCCGTCGACTCGGTCTTGTCGCCGGACCGCACGACGCTCAGCGCGACGACAGACCACCTCTCGCTATGGACCGACGTGGTGAGCTCGGCCGTTGGAGCTCTCGGGGACGTCCGCGACTCGCTGGAGCGGGGCGGCGCCCAGGTCGCCGAGCTCGGCCAGGGCGCGGCGCGGAGGGCGCGGGCGGTGCGAGACGCAGCCGGCCGCGCGGTCGTCTCCGTCGGCGACGGCGCCTACTACGTCGTCGGTGCGCTCTTCGACACCCGGGTCGCGGCGCCCACGTGCTCGGGCGGGTCCCCGGAGTGGGTGCACACGGTCACCGTCATGGCCGACCACGCGAACAACCCGCTGCGCTGGTGCACGGGCCAGAGCGCCGACGACCCTGACCTCCTGCATGTCGTCGTCCGGGCCAACCGTGGGTACGGCTACTTCGTGCGCACCGGAGCCGTCCCCGCGTCGCGGACCAACAGCACCTACGCCATTGACCTGCAGGGCGCGTTGGCGACCACGGCGACGCCGGGCAGTCCGGTAGCCGAGTCCCTCGCGACGGCCGTGCAGGCGTTGACCGGCGGGGGTGAGCTGCTCGGGGGCGGGGAGGAGATGACGTTCACCTTCACCCGCGAGCAGGCGAGCGCGGTCGGCGACGAGCCCCTGGTCGAGGTCCTCGTCCCGAGTGCACCGACCTTCCTGGTGGGCGTGATCGCCAAGCAGCTGGTCACCACCGGCGTCGGCCTCGACGTCAGCGCGGTGTCCGCGGTCGTCGCCGTGGCCGGTTGCGCGGACGAGATCGAGGGCGCGGACGGAGCCGCCGGGACTGCAAGAGCCTTCAAGGCGTGCCTCGACGCGGCCGAGAGGAGCCTCGGCCCCGCGGTGACCGCCGTGATGAGGGGAGCCGGCCTGAGCCAGGGGGCGGCTGCCGTCGGTCGTGCGGCGGAGACGCTGAGGACGGTCAACGTCTACCTCGGGGTCGTCGGACCGGCGCTCCAGACATTCAGCTGGGCCGGAGACCGACTCCTGCCGCCCGAGGCCTGGCAGCTGGCGGTGTGGGTGGACACTCCCGACCGCTTGGCCGGAAGTCGCGTGTGGGACGTGTCGGCCTACGACGACGTCTCGTTCGTGTCCCCGTCCGGAGCCGTGTCGTGCACCATGGACGGCTGGTGGCCCGCCAGCTGCTACATCTCCGAGCTCATGGACTTCTCGACCCTGCCGCCGGACGAGCAGGTGTGCTCCGACCCGGCGTCCTACGGGCTGGGCGGTGTCCAGGTCGGCGAGGAGGGGGTCAGCTGGTTTTGCACGGGCGAGGGGCCGTCGGCCCCCGCCGGGCAGCCCTGGACGCTGGAGTTCCCCGCCGAGACGCGGCCGGGACCCCAGTCCGACGTGGCCGTCGTCCCGTACGGGGTGTCGGTGCGGCACAGCGGGTACACCTGCTCGGTCGCCGAGACGGGGGTCAGCTGCTCACGCGACGGGAGCCAGGACGGCTTCACCGTCTCGAGTCGCGGCGTCGAGACGCTCGACGGCCGGGCACCCGCCCCTGACCTGTGAGTGGGTCGTGGCTCGCGCCTGCTGACCGGGTCGCCCGGCCGGGGGACCTGCCGCCGACACTGCGTCCAACTCGGCGCTGGAGGCGGTGCGGAGAAGGTTGGACTCGCCGTGCTCGCCATCAGCACCCCGTGCTGCCCGCCGTACCGTGACGCCGGTGACCTCCTCAGGCCAGACCCCGCTCGTCGACCAGCTCGTCGACTGGGAGCTGGCCGTCACCGTCGCCGGCCGCCTCGTGGCCCCGGGGCCGCCGGTGAGCCGCGCGGAGGCCGACCGCGCCGTCGCCCAGCTGCGCCGTCTGGCCGAGCGCGCCACCGGCCACGTGGGGGAGACGACGGGCCTGCACGTCGCCCCGGACACCGGCGCCGTCGTCGTCGACCGCCCCGGGTGGGTGCGCGCCAACGTCGCGGCCTTCCGCGAGCTGCTCGCCGCCCCCCTCGTCGCCGCCCGTGACGCCCGCCGGGCCAAGGACGCCGAGAGCGGCCGCACCCGCCGGGAGGACGGTCCCGGCGCGGCCGCGGCCACGGCGCTGGCCCGGCGCGCGTCGGGGGCCGAGGTCGGGGCGCTGCTGGCCTACCTCGCGCCCCGGGTGCTCGGCCAGTACGACCCCTTCGGGCCCGACCCGACCGGTTCGCCCACCCCGAGCCCGGAGGCCCCCGCAGAGCCCGGCCGGCTGCTGCTCGTGGCGCCCAACGTCGTCCACGTCGAGCGTGAGCTGGGCCTGCGGCCGCGGGACTTCCGCCTGTGGGTCTGCCTGCACGAGGAGACCCACCGCGTCCAGTTCGCCTCTGCGCCCTGGCTCGCCGGGCACCTGCGCTCGCGCACCGAAGGTCTCGTCAGCGACGTCGTCGGCGGCCCGGGCGAGCTCGCCGCGCGGCTGCGCGACGCGGCGGCCCGGCTGCCCGCCGCTCTCGGCGAGGGCGGTGACGGGCTCGTCGGCCTGCTCGCGACGCCGGAGCAGCGCGCCGTCATCGAGGAGGTCACGGCCGTCATGTCCCTGCTGGAGGGGCACGCCGACGTCGTCATGGACGAGGTCGGCCCGGGCGTCGTGCCGTCCGTGGACACCATCCGCCGGCGCTTCAGCGCCCGCCGCGGGGGCAGGCCGGGGCTGGACCGCGTGGTCCGCCGCCTGCTCGGCATGGACGCCAAGATGCGCCAGTACACCGACGGCGCCGGCTTCGTCCGCGGCGTCGTCGCCGACGTCGGCCACGAGGGCCTCAACGCGGTCTGGTCCGGGCCCGAGGCGCTGCCGACGCCGGGCGAGATCGCCGACCCGCGCGCGTGGGTCACCCGGGTGCACGGCTAGGCCCTCCGGTGACGGAGGCAGGCACGACGGCGGGGCGCCCCCGCTCGCCCGACCCCGCGGTCGCCGCCGTCCGCCGGGCGGTGGAGTGCTCGCTCGCCGACCTGCCCCGCGACGCGCTCGTCCTCGTCGGCTGAAGCGGTGGGCCCGACTCCCTCGCCCTCGCCGCGGGGCTCGCGTGGTGGGCCCGGCCGGGCCGCCGCGGGGGGCGTCGCGGCCGCGGAGGTGCGCTCGTCGTCGACCACGCCCTCCAGGACGGCAGCGCCGACGTCGCCGCCCGCGCCGCCCGCGCCTGCCGCTCCCTCGGGCTTGACCCGGTCGACGTCGTCCGCCTGGCCGACGACGAGGCGACCGGTGGCGGCCCCGAGGCCCGTGCGCGCGACGGCCGGCACGCCGCCCTGGCCGCCGCGGCGGAGCGCACCGGCGCCGTCGCCGTGCTGCTGGGCCACACCCGCGACGACCAGGCCGAGCAGGTGCTGCTCGCCCTCGCCCGCGGCTCGGGCGCCCGCTCCCTCGCCGGCATCCCACCCCGGCGCGGCCTGCTGCGCCGCCCCCTGCTCGACCTGCCCCGCGCCACCACCGAGGCCGTCTGCGCCGCGCTGGGTCTGCAGCCGTGGCACGACCCGACCAACGCCGACCCCCGCGACACCGCGCCGGAGGACCCCGGCCGCCGGCGCGCCCTCGTCCGCGCCTCGACGCTGCCGCGCCTGGAGGCGGACCTCGGCCCGGGCGTCGCGGCCGCGCTCGCGCGCTCGGCCGCGCTGCTGCGCGAGGACGCCGACCTCCTCGACGCCCTCGCCGCCGAGCTGCTCGCCGCCGCCGTCGCCCCGCACCACGCCACCGACCACGCCGGTGGAACCTCAGACCCGGGCGGCCCGCCGGGCGCCGTCGACGTCGCGTCCGAGGGAGGCCTGTCCCTCGACGTCGACGCCCTCGCCGCCGCGCACGCGGCCCTGCGCACGCGTGCGCTCCACCAGGCGGCCACGTGCGCGGGCGTCCCGGCGGGAACGCTGGCCGCCGTCCACGTCGAGGCCCTCGACCGGCTCGTCACCGCCTGGCACGGCCAGGGGCCCGTGCACCTGCCCGGGGCGGTCGAGGGCCGCCGCGCCTGTGGCAGGCTGCTCCTGGCGTCAGCCTCCCGCTGAGCCCGTGGTCCGGCGAGCGCCTCGGCCCCCGCCCGGCTCCGCGTCGGCCCGACCAGCCGCCCGCCGAGATCCCGCGGGACCGGCGAGACCGGTAGAAGGAGCCCCCCGCGCGTGGACGCCTCGGACATGGGAGCGGACCTGAAGAAGGTCCTGCTGTCGGCGGACGACATCAGCACCCGGCTCGCGGAGATGGCCGCGCAGGTGGACGAGGACTACGCCGACAAGGACGTGCTGCTCGTCGGCGTCCTCAAGGGGGCGGCGCTCGTCATGGCCGACTTCGTCCGGGCGCTGCACCTGCCGGCGCAGATGGACTGGATGGCGGTGTCCAGCTACGGCTCCGGCACCAAGTCCTCCGGCGTGGTCCGCATCATCAAGGACCTCGACACCGACCTCACCGGCCGCCACGTCCTCGTCGTCGAGGACATCATCGACTCCGGCCTGACCCTGTCCTGGCTCGTCGCCAACCTCTCCAGCCGCGGCGCGGCCTCGGTCGAGGTGCTCGCGCTGCTGCGCAAGCCCGACGCCGCCAAGGTCCACGTCGACGTCCGCTACACGGGCTTCGAGATTCCCGACGAGTTCGTCGTCGGCTACGGCCTGGACTACGCCGAGCACTACCGCGGGCTGCCCTTCGTCGGCACGCTCGCCCCGCACGTCTACGAGAGCTGAGCGCCCGTCCCGGCCGTGCCGCCCGCCGGGAGCCCCGACCGTCGAGCCATGACCCGTTCGCCGGGCCACCGCTCGTGCGCACCGGAAGGTCTGCCGTGACCACCACCGCCCCGCCGCCCGCCGCCCCGGCCGCCGGGGAGCCCACCCCTCGTGACGTCGAGGCCGCGCTGCGCCGTGCCGGGCTGGAGGACGTCGACACCTCCGCGCGCCGGCGGGCCGAGTACTCCAGCGACGGCTCGATCTACCGGGTGGTGCCGCAGGTCGTCGCCTTCCCGCGGTCGGCCGACGAGGTCGCCGCCGCGCTCGACGTCGCCCGCGAGACCGGTGCGCCGCTCGTCGCCCGCGGCGGTGGCACCTCCATCGCCGGCAACGCCGTCAGCACCGGCGTCGTCCTGGACACCTCCCGGCACCTGAACCGCCTGCTGGAGCTGGACGCCGAGGCCGCGACCGCCGTCGTCGAGCCCGGCCTCGTGCTGGGTGACCTGCAACGCCTGCTGGCCCCGCACGGCCTGCGCTTCGGGCCCGACCCCTCCTCGGGCAGCCGCGCCGCCCTCGGCGGCATGATCGGCAACAACGCCTGCGGCTCACGGGCCCTGGGCTACGGGCGGACCGACGCCAACGTCCTCGGGCTGTCCGCCGTCGCCGGCACGGGGGAGCGGCTGGTGCTGCGCAGCTCCGGCGGGGAGCGTCCCGACCGCCCGCAGCAGACGCCGGACCTCTCGACGCCGGAGACCTCGCCGCTGCTGGCGGGCCTGCGCGACGTCGTGGCGGGCGACCTCGGCACCATCCGTACGGAGCTGGGCCGCTTCGGCCGTCAGGTCTCGGGGTACGCCCTGGAGCACCTGCTGCCCGAGAAAGGCTTCGACGCGAGCCGGCTGCTCGTCGGCAGCGAGGGGACGCTCGCGCTGGTCACCCGCGCCGAGCTGCGGCTCGTGCGCCAGCCCGCGCGCACGGTGCTCGTCGTCCTCGGCTACCGCGACATGGTCGAGGCCGCCGAGGCCGTGCCCGCCATCCTGCGGCACCGCCCGGTGGCCTGCGAGGGCCTGGACCGGCGGATCGTCGAGGCGATCGAGCAGCGCCTGCGGGCGCCCGTGCCGGCGCTGCCGGCCGGCGGTGGCTGGCTGCTCGTCGAGCTGGGCACGGACGAGCGCGGAGCCACCCCCGAGGGGCTGGCCGACCTCGCCGACCGGGCCCGCGCCGTCGTCGCCGACAGCGGGACGAGCGCGACCGACGTCGTCGAGGACCCCGCCGCCGCGCGGGCCATCTGGCGCATCCGCGAGGACGGCGCCGGCCTGGCCACGCGGGCGCCGTCGGGCCGGCCGGGGCACGCGGGCTGGGAGGACACGGCCGTGCCGCCGGAGCGGCTGGCGGCCTACCTGCGCGACTTCGACGCGCTGATGGAGCAGCACGGCCTCACGGCCATCCCCTACGGCCACTTCGGGGACGGCTGCCTGCACGTTCGCATCGACTACCCGCTGGAGCAGCCGGGTCACGAGGGCGTCTACCGCGAGTTCGTCGACGCCGCAGCCGCTCTCGTCGCCTCACACGGCGGCTCGATGTCGGGGGAGCACGGCGACGGACGCGCACGCAGCGAGCTGCTGCACCACATGTACTCCCCGCGCGTGCTGGACCTCTTCGCGCAGGTCAAGGACCTCTTCGACCCCGAGGGCGTGCTCAACCCAGGGGTCCTCGTGCGTCCGCGGGCGCTGGACGCCGACCTGCGGCCGCGGCCCTGGGCGCCGCCCGCGCTCACCGGCCGTGGTGCGCCGGGCGCCGCGGGAGCGCCGCGCCGGCCGCAGCCGCTGGCCTTCGGCTACCGCGCCGACGACGGCAGCTTCGCCGCGGCCGTGCACCGGTGCGTCGGCGTCGGCAAGTGCCGGGCCGACACCACAGGCTCCGGCGGCGTCATGTGCCCTTCCTACCTCGCGACGAAGGACGAGAAGGACTCCACCCGGGGGCGTTCCCGGGTGCTGCAGGAGATGGTCGCGGGCTCCCTCGGCGCGGGGACCACGGTCACGCAGGGCTGGCGCTCCCCGGAGGTCCGCGAGGCGCTCGACCTGTGCCTGTCGTGCAAGGGGTGCCTGTCGGACTGCCCCACCGGCGTCGACATGGCCACGTACAAGGCCGAGGCGACCCACCAGGCCTACAAGGGGCGGCTGCGCCCGGCCAACCACTACGTGCTCGGGTGGCTGCCGTACCTCTCGCGGGCCGCCTCGCTCGTGCCGGCGCTGGCCAACGGCGTCCTCGCCGTGCGGCCGCTGGCGCGCGTGCTCAAGCGGCTCGGTGGGATCGACGAGCGCCGCGGCCTGCCGCGCTTCGCCCGTCGGCGGTTCAGCGCCTCGGCGCCGGGCGTGCTGGCCGCCGCCCGCGAGACCGCCGCGGCGGCCCGCGACGACGGACGTCCGGGCGCCGGCGGCCAGAAGGTCGTCGTGTGGGCGGACAGCTTCACCGAGCACTTCTCGCCCGAGGTCGGGCACGCGGCGGTCCGGGTGCTGGAGCACGCCGGCTTCGACGTCGAGCTGGCGCCCAAGGACGTCTGCTGCGGGCTCACGCTCGTCTCGACCGGCCAGCTCGACCTCGCGCGCCGCCAGCTGCGGCGCACCGTGCGGCGGCTCGCAGAGGTCACGGCGGGGGAGCCGGGCGGCGCGCCCGTGCCGCTCGTCGTGCTGGAGCCCTCGTGCCTGGCGGTGCTGCGGCACGACGCCTCGGCGCTGCTGTCCGGGGCGGAGGGCTCCGACCGGGACGCGGTGCCCGCCGACGTCGTCACCGACCTGGCCGCCCGCAGCCGCACGCTCGCGGAGGTGCTCGCCGCCTACGCCGGCGACGTCACGTGGCCGCACCTGGACGGGCGCACAGCGGTGGCGCAACCGCACTGCCACCAGCACGCCGTGCTCGGCTTCGAGACCGACACCCAGCTGCTGCGCGGCAACGGCATGGAGGTCACGGCCCTCGGCGGCTGCTGCGGGCTCGCCGGCAACTTCGGCGTCGAGCAGGGCCACTACGACGTCTCGGTCGCCGTCGCCCGCACCGCCCTGCTGCCCGCCGTCGAGGCCGCCGACGCCGACACGGTCGTCCTCGCCGACGGCTTCTCCTGCCGCACGCAGCTCGCCGAGCTGTCGGAGCGTCGCGGCGTCCATCTGGCGGAGCTGCTGGCGCAGGGGCTCGGCGAGGAGACTGCTCGCCCCTGAGACGCGGGCGGGTGCCTCGCTGCGCCCCCGCGAGGAGCATTTGTCGCGGCGACTTCGGCGGTCGCAGTCCGGTCACGGGACGGTGTGCCGTACGACGCCCCTGTCCGGGACTGACCTTCCGGACAGGTCATCTGGGACGCCGAGGTCGGACGCCACCTCGGCACGCCCGTGACCTTCGCCGTCGCCGGTTGGGGTCGTCATGTGGGACGGCTGCGTGGGAGCGGCGGCGCCGGCTCCCAGCTGCCGCGACCGTGCTACCAGGCGATCCTCCGATGGACGGTGATGGACGGTGGTTCTAGGACAACGGACGGTCCACCCCGTGAGCAGGGTGAAGAGGTCCGGGCTGGCGTAAAGGATGACGAAGGCGGTCGCGGTGGTCGCGGCGACGGCGACGGCGGTCGGTCGGCGTAGTCGCGCGCCAGCCCATGCCAAGCCGGCGACGCCGAGGGCGAGCTGGAGGCCGTAGTAGGGGCCGTAGGGCGTGTTGCCGGCGAGGACCAGGAGGCCGTAGGCGCCCTCGCCGGCGATGACACCGGTGAGCACGCCTGCCACGGGCGGGCCGAGTCGCCGCCGTCCCTGCGCGGTCCAGTGGGCCGCCGCGCCGATCGGCGGGCCGGCGGCGATGGCGGCAATCGACCAGAAGGTCAAGCCTGCAGCGCCGTAGAGGTAGCCCCGCAGCTCCGACCCGACGCCGTAGCCGATGTTCCTCGACAGTAGGGCGAGGGCGAACGTGAGGGCGGCTACCGGCGCGGACCGGGCCGTGAGGGCGAGCAGCGCCGCGACGACGCACCACGACGTCGAGGAGTTGGCCAGGGGCGCGATCTGCTCGGGCAGCCAGCCTTGGGCGTAGAAGGTAGGGACGCCGACGACGAGGCCTACCCCTACGGCCAGGAGGGCGGGTATGAGCACAGCGCGCGGCGGCCGCGGGGCCGATGCATAGGCCCTGCGCGACTTCCTCCTCGGGGACCGCCGGGCCCGTCAAAGGTAGTGACGGCGAAGACGCCCTGGGTGCCGGCGAGGGCCTCGGGCAGACCGCCGTCCTCGTCGAGGTCGGCCTGCGCGAGGCGGCATCCGTCGTCGGCAAGTGCCCTGGCCCTGGTCGACGTGGGGTCACGGACCAGGGCGTCGACGCGGGCGCCGGCGGCGAGCAGCGTCCGCGCGGTCGCGCCGCCCTGCTCGCCGGTCGCGCCGAGCACGGCGTACGGACGCGGGGCGACGGTCGGTGCTCCTGCGTTCGTCATCGGTGCCCCCGCTCGGGTCGGGGAGGAGGGCGTACCGGTTCTGGCGGGCCGAGAGGTCGAGGTATTCGCGAGGGTGGCGGCGGTCGCCGTCTCGACAGGGAGGGGCGACCGTGACGCGCCGCTTTGGGGGCGCAGGCCTTGGGGTCCCACCCGGGTGGGTGGGACCCAAGGCGCCAGGGGGCGGGCCGGGTTAGGGGGTCGCGGCGTCGACGACCCAGGTGACGCCGAAGCGGTCGGTGAGCATCCCGAAGGCCGGGGAACAGGCGGAGGCGGCCAGGGGCTCGGTGACGGTCGCGCCCTCGGCCAGAGCCGACCACGCCGGGGTGACTTCCTCGAGGCTCGCGCCGCGCAGGGACACGAAGAACGTTGAGGTGGTGTGGGTGGTGCCGTACTGGCGGGTGGTGGTCGCCACAGGCTGCTCGCCGCCGGCGGAGGGCACGTCGTAGGCCATGACACGGAAGCCGTCGTCGGTGGCGACCTGGCTTCAGACCACGGCGTCGGCGTCGGGGCTATGGGCAGGGGCGCCGAAGTCGGCGTAGGTCGCGATCGTCACCTGCCCGCCGACGGCGTCGGCGTAGGCCTGCAGCGCCTCGCGCGCCTGGCCGTGGAAGTTCAGGTGGGTGGTGGTGCTCAGGCTCATGAGACGGTCCTTCCGGTCGGTGGTGCGCTGGTGGTGCCGGTGGTCCCCGGCCGGGCGTCGGAGGGCTGGAGCACCGCGCCGGCCCGCTGGGCCGGCGACGGGACTCAGCGGCCGGGGGCAGATCCGTGCAGGGCGGGGATGAGCACGCCGTCGATGACCGACAGCAGGTACTCGGGCGTGATGGGCAGGAGTCGGAGGCAGGCCCTCGCAGAGCACAGCTGCGGGACGACCTCCGAGAGGACCGCGACGTCGACGTGCTCGCGGGGGAACTCCCCGCGGTCGAGGGCGCGCTCGATCAGCACCCGGTTGGCGCGGACCCATGGACCGGTGCTGACCTCGGCGGCCGCCGTGGCCAGGCGCGGCTTCCGGGCGGTCATCGTGACCAGGGCCCCCTTGATTCGCAGACGTCGTTGGCCGTCCTCGAGCGCTTTCGGCCGGATCAACCCGGTGATGTCCCCACGGAAGGACCCGGTGTCCGGCAGGGCGTCGAGGTCGACGTCGGCCGCCTCCAGGCGGGCTACCGCCTCGAGCGCCAGGACGACCTTGGACGGCCAGCGCCGATGCATCGTTGCCTTGCCTGCTCGGGCGCGGGCGGCGACGGCGTCCACGGTCATCCCGTCGAAACCTTGCTCGACCAGCACGTCGATCGCGGCATCCAGGATGACGCCGTCGCGGCTGTCGTCCCGCGGGCGTCCACGAGACGGCGGGGGAGCGGTCGCGGCCTACGAGGGCGGCGACAAAGGCGCTGGCGATGGCCGTCAGGGCTGGGGGCCGGCGCAGCATCACCTCACGCTAGCGAGCCGCAGGGGGCGGTCATCGTGCGGTGCCGTGCTGGTCCGCCGCTGACGCGGGCAGGCCCTCGGTTGGTGACGTGCTGTGCTCGGCGGGCGCGGACGGTAAGGGAAGTGGTGGTCTCGATTCAAGACCTCGACGGGATTTGCATTCTGAATGTAGTTGTGTTGGCGTAGGTCTCGCACCGCACGACGTGTCTATCGGAGGGGTACGGACATGAACCGCACGATGCGACGTTCCGGAGCCATCACGGCCATCTGCGCGCTGAGCGTGACGGGGCTGACGGCGACGGCCTCGGCGACCACGGGGGCGGCGGCGCCGGTGAGTGCCTCGGCTGTCAGCGGCGCCGGAGGCCTGAGTGCCGAGCAGTGGGACGAGGTGGCGCGGGCTGCGTCCGCGGCCGGTGACCAGACCGCCTCCCGTTCCGCGGCCGACATGGCGGCCAAGGCCCGGGGCAACGTGGCCTCCCCGCAAGTCTTCCCGATGCTGGCCAAGAACGCAGTCAAGGCGGCCCTGAAGTACGGGAGGGGGGCGCTGCCCAAGCAGATCCGTCCCTACGCCGACAAGCTGTACAACCTCATCGACTCGATCGAGAACACCGGTGAGATCGCCATCGCGGGCACGCTGTCGGCCGGTGGGCTCCCGCCGGACCAGGCCCGCTTCGCGGCTCAGTGGATCGTCACCTTCCTCTGACTCGAGGTCGTCGGTCTGGCGCCCGGGCGGGTGCCCCCATCGCACTGGTCACCTGCCCGGGTCGCTCGCGCGACGTCGACTGACGGGGCCCAGTGGCCGGCTGACGGCCGGGCCGTGCGCAGGGCGCCCGGTGGCGGAGCTGGCAGCGGCTGTCGCACGGTGGAACTTCAGTAGGAGGTGGACGGTGAGCGCGACGAGTGACGGTCAGGTCCGTGGTGGGCTCACGGGTGGGCTGATCATGGGCGGGTTGCTCCTGGGAGCGGTCCTAGCGGCGTCGTTGCCGTTGATCGCCGCGGTGCTCGTCGTCGATGCCCTCCCGGGTGTGGGCGAGCTGCGCACCGATGGTGGTCTGGCGCGGCTGGTCAACCTGGTATGGGCCTACCCGGGGCTGTTCGTGGCAGGGATGGTGGCCTCGGGTGTCGGCAAGGGCCTCAAGGGCCGCGGCCGCAGCCGTGTCACGGTGCTGGCGGTCGAGACGACGATCATGGTGGCGTCCTTGACGGCGATCATGTTCGTGGTGTTCTTCGTCGACCTCGCCGGCGCGCTGCTGGCCACCGCGATCGCGCTGGTTCTGTACTGGCCGTTCGTGCGTTTCCTCGAGCGCGGGGTACGTAAGGACGAGGAGGAGCAGGCCCGGGAGGTCGTTGACGCTTCGGTGTCCTGACCGCCATCGGGGGGCGGTCGCGGGGGCGTTGCGTGCGGTGAACCGCACGCCCACGTCCTCGCCCGTGGATGAGCACTCTCATCGCCGAACTTCGAAGCCCAGGGGAGCCTCCCGTCAGTGGACCCGGTGGAGGTCGCCCGATAGGCCGGGCCTGGTAGTTAGGTCTGTGCATCGTCGGTGCCCTCGCAGGGAGATGGCGACGCTTTTGGACGACCTCACCCGGTAGCGGAGGGCCCGGTAGTCGTGCCGTATGGCGATGGGCTCGCGAAGCGTGCCAGGTGCCGATCGTCAGCGGGATATCCTTTTCGCTCAGCGCCCGAAGATCACGACAAGCAGCCCCAGGGCGAGAAGGAAGCCGCCGAGGCCGCCGATCCGTCGGGCACGGCGAGGCCGCGGGACAGGCGGCGTCGGGCCCGACAGGAGACAGAAGGCCAGCACGCCCACGGGCGGCACGAGGAAGAAGGACCCTGCCCAGCCCCAGCGGTTCGGACGCCCGGGCTCGGTGCCGCGGATGAGGGTGACGAGAGCGCTGAGCCGTGCTGCGGCCGCCAGCAGCGGGATCCATCCGGGGACGTCGACCTCATAGAGCAGCCAGGAGCTGGTGATGGCGCCCGGCGCTCCACCTCAAGGTCGGGGGCGAGCTGGCGCAGCCCGGTAGTGGCGTCGGTCTCGACTCCCTGAGGGGTCGTGCGGTCTACCTCAGCTGAGCAGGTGTAGAGCCGGTGCGCCAGCGGATCTCCTGGGTCGAGTAGGTGTCGGCGCCCTCGATGTCGGGCACGCGGGGGACCGAAGGCCTGGACGGTCGTGACGTCACCGGCCGCGACGTCTGCGCGCAGCCGCTCCAGGGAGGAAGGGTGGACGCCCGCCACGGCGGTGACGATGGTGACGAGGAGCACGGCCACGGCGATCACCAGCCGCGTCCTCAGCCCCTACCGCGCGCGGGAGGCAGGACCGCGACGCAGACGGCCGGACGTGTAGCTGCCTGTCGTCGTGCTCACTCGCGGAGGACAGGGGCGCGCAGCTGCCGATCGGGGTCTCTTCAGTGACGACCCTGTAGCCGGGGGACGGCGGTCAGCGTTCGTACTGGTCGTCGCGGGTGACGTCGTAGCGGGTGCTGACCATCCCGGCGCCGAGGCTGGCGGTCCCGCGGTGGACGAGGCGGACCTGCGCAGGCAGGTCGTGGAACAGCGGTAGCCCGCGGCCGAGGACGACGGGGGCGCGGGTGATGGTGAGCTCGTCCACGAGCCCCTGGCGCAGGAAGTCGGTGAGGACTCGGCCGCCGTCGACGTAGACGCCCGTGGGGTGCTCGGCATCCAGGAACTGCCGGGCCTCGGTGGTGGAGCGCACGACGGTGATCCGCGGGTCCTCGCCCGCGGTCAGGGTGGTGGTCAGGACGAGGACGCGGAGGGCCTCGTAGGGCCAGAACCCGAAGGTGAGGACCTTCTCGTAGGTACCGCGGCCCATGACGAGGTGGCTGACGCCGGCGGTGAACTGCTCGTAGTCCGGCGGGGGATGCTCGCCGGGCTGGGCGGGGACGTGCCGCGGCTCGTGCGGTGGGTCGGTGAGCCAGTCGATGTCGCCGTCGGGCAGGGCGATGTACCCGTCGACGCTCGCGGCGATGAACACCGCGGCTCTCCAGGTGCGGTGGGTGGTCATGCGAGGGCCTCCAGCAGGTCGTGGACGGCGGTGCAGGGGTCGGCCTCGGCCGGGTCGGGTACCACGGCGGCGCGCAGCAGCGCCCCGGTGGCGGTGTTCATCAGCAGGCGCGCGACCAGGGCCGGTGGTGTCGTCGTGCGGAGGTCACCGCGGTCGACCGCCGCCTGGACGAGGACGGCGAGGTGGTCGCTCTGGCGCTGCCAGCCCTGGTGCAGGAGGTCGCGCAGCGCGGGGGTGCGCAGGTCCTCGGCGAGCATGTCCAGCCGCGCGAGCACCGCCGCGGTGCCGAGGCCTCGGACGTTGAGCGACGCCGCCCATGCCATCAGCTCGCCGTGGGGGTCCTTATCGACGGGACCGTTCGGCACGGCCTCGCCCCAGCGCCGACTCAGCCGAGCAGGACGCCCTCGCGGGAGCCGAAGCGCTTGATCAGCGTGGCGGGGTGCAGCCCGGCGGCCTGCGCGGCGCCGGTGAGGGTCCAGGGGGAGTCGCCCACCGCGGCGGAGATCCGATCGAGGACCTCCTCGTCCGTCATCGTCCTAGGTCGCGCCACGGACTTAGTAAAGCAGCGTTGCGAAATGTGGGGCCATCCCGGATGCCGATCGTCAGCCGGCAGGGAGATGAAGCCGGCCGCGCCACTCGACCTCGCCGTCGAGGAGCCCGGGTGTGGGGGTCATGCCGAGGCGGTAGGCGGTGACGGCCGAGGCGACGTTGTCCGGATGGACGTGGGCGACCAGGACCGTGAAGCCTCGGTGGAGCAGCCAGGAGGCGACGGCGGCGCCGGCCTCGGCGGCCAGGTGCTGTCCCTGGTGGCTTGTGGCGATGACCCAGCCGAGCTCGGCGCTGCGGGTGCCGTCGGGAGCCTGGCCGGTGGTCGCCTGGACGGTGCCGACGAGCCGGGTGGTGCGGTGCTCGCGGAGCATCCAGTTGAGCCAGCCGTGCTGGCCGTCGGGGGAGTGGCCGACGACCTGGCCGGTGTAGCGGGCTCGCACCTCGTCCGAGGTGGCGGGGTGTCCGCCGGTGTGGCGGTGCAGGGCCGGGTCGGCGAAGGCGACGTCTGCCTCGTCGGCGTGCTCGACGCGCAGCGGTTCGAGGAGGAGTCGGGCGGTCTCAAGCTCGGGCGCTGAGGGCCAGACGAGAGCGTCCGCCTGGGCAGCATGACCGCCTGGCTGCTCCGGTGGGGGATCGGTTGTGGGACTGCCGCGGGCAAGCGTTGGCGCGGTGCTCGAGCGGCCGTCGGGTCGCCGGCAGGCGGTCGTCTGCTGGGACGATCTGGACTCGACCTCCCGGCTGTCGCTCTCCGTGCGGCGGGTCCGCCTAGCAGCCCCAGCCAGAGGGGTGCCGGGCCGTGCCCGAAGGGGGACCGACGGCCCGCTCGGGGTGGTCCAGGTCCACGCACCTCTACCCCGGGCAGGACGTGGAGCCGTTCGTACGGCTCGGGGGCCCGCAGGCTGAGCAGGAGGTCGACCGTCGCCAGGACGTCGCCGGCGAGGAAGACGAAGTACCCGGAGCGTTCCGCGACCCGCCCGTTCCACGCTCGACGACAGCCCTGCTCAGGGCTGCTCCTGCTGCTCCTTCGTGATCTGACGCTCCTCCGCCCCCGCGGCCAGCGCCGCGCGGACCGCCGGGTCGTCGTCGCCGGCGAGCTGTGCGACGACGTCGTCGGCGAGGACGTCCTGCCCGGCGAGGTACCAGCGCGCCACCGGCGACCCGGTGCGGGCCACGGCAAGGTCTCGGTCGGGGTCGTGCGGGCGCCCCTCGGGCGGGGTGTCGGTGCGCTCGAGAGCCAGGTGCAGCGACGCGTCGACCCACCGTCGCCCGAAGCGGCGCCCGGCGGACGCGTGCAGAGAGACCACGACGGCGTCGGTGTGCCAGAGGATCCAGTGCGAGTCCGGCTCGCCGGGCCGCACGGCGCCGGCGTCGCCGCTGTCGAGCAGGGCCTTGAGGCCCTCGCTGGTCCGGGTGACCAGGTCGTCGCTGCCATGGGCGAAGACGGACACGTGCGGGTCGTGGTCCGACGACCCCACCGACCACGCCGGCGCGTCCGGGCACTCCCAGGAGCCTGACAGGAGCCCACGCACCCAGCCGGCGGCGTCCAGGTGCCCGGCCATGGCGTCGACGTCGACGAGCAGCCGGCCGGAGACACCGGCCCGGAGGAGCTCTGCCACCGGCGCGGGCACCTCGGCGGTAGCGAGCAGGTGAGGCGCCATCTATCTCCTTCCAGGTTCATGCCGGCCAGCGGGGCGTCGGGTGTCTCCTCCGGCGTCGTGCCCGTCGCCCGACCGTAGGGCCCGTCCGCGCGTGACGGCGGCTGGGCGCCCGTCATGGTTCTCGCCGGAGCGGGCTTCAGCGGCAGGCTGCTCCGCCGTCGGCGAACAGCCCGAGCGGAACAGCGCTCCCGGGCCGCCCGTTCGGCAGGTAGGTGCGTCCATCGGGCCCCGAGCTGCCGCCAGCGAGCGGGCGCCGAGCTCGAAGTGCGCCAGAAGCACCGGTGTACCGTCGTCCGACGCCCGCGCGACCAGGAGGGACGGGGGCCCGCCCCCTGCAGCACATGAACGCGAAGAAGATCGCCCGCGGACCCATCCTCTGGGTGCTCCTCGCGCTCGCCGCGGTCCTCCTGGCGCTGCGCCTGCTCGACCCGGGCGCGCCGACCAAGGTCGTCACCTCCCAGGGCCTCGAGCTCATCCGTGGTGGCACGGTGGAGAGCGCCCTGCTGGTCGACGGCGAGCAGCGGGTCGAGCTCGGCCTGTCGCAGGAGTACGAGACCGAGCAGGGCACGCCGACGCGGACCGTCGAGTTCTACTACGTCGAGCCGCGGGGCGACGAGGTCGTCCAGGCCATCAACGACGCGAACATCGCGTCCGTCGACGACGAGGTGCCGCAGTCGTCCTTCCTCGGGTCGCTGCTCGCGACCCTGCTGCCGCTCATCATCCTCGTGGCGCTCTTCTGGTTCATCCTGTCCCGGATGCAGGGCGGCGGCAGCCGCATCGCCCAGTTCGGCAAGTCGAAGGCGAAGATGGTCTCCAAGGAGACCCCGCAGGTGACCTTCGCCGACGTCGCCGGTGCCGACGAGGCCGTCGAGGAGCTGCAGGAGATCAAGGACTTCCTCGCTGACCCCTCACGCTTCCAGGAGGTCGGCGCGAAGATCCCCAAGGGCGTGCTGCTCTACGGCTCGCCGGGTACGGGCAAGACGCTGCTGGCCCGCGCCGTCGCGGGCGAGGCGGGCGTCCCCTTCTTCTCCATCTCCGGCTCGGACTTCGTCGAGATGTTCGTCGGCGTCGGCGCCAGCCGTGTGCGCGACCTCTTCGAGCAGGCCAAGAACAACTCCCCGGCCATCATCTTCGTCGACGAGATCGACGCCGTCGGCCGTCACCGCGGCGCCGGCATGGGCGGCGGGCACGACGAGCGCGAGCAGACGCTCAACCAGCTCCTCGTCGAGATGGACGGCTTCGACGTCAAGACCAACGTCATCCTCATCGCCGCCACCAACCGCCCCGACATCCTTGACCCCGCGCTGCTGCGCCCCGGGCGCTTCGACCGGCAGATCTCCGTCGAGCCGCCGGACATGAAGGGCCGCGAGAAGATCCTCGGCGTCCACGGCCAGGGCAAGCCGCTCGCCGACGACGTCGACCTGGCCGCCGTCGCCCGCCGCACGCCCGGCTTCTCCGGCGCCGACCTCGCCAACGTCCTCAACGAGGCGGCGCTGCTGACGGCGCGCACGCACGCGAAGATCATCGACAACGCCGCGCTCGACGAGGCGATCGACCGTGTCATCGCCGGCCCGCAGAAGCGCACCCGGCTGATGAACGAGAGCGAGAAGAAGATCACCGCCTACCACGAGGGCGGGCACGCGCTCGTGGCCGCGGCCATGCGCCACACCGACCCCGTGACGAAGGTGACGATCCTCCCGCGCGGCCGTGCCCTCGGCTACACGATGGTCATGCCGGCGGAGGACAAGTACTCCACGACGCGCAACGAGCTGCTCGACCAGCTCGCCTACGCCCTCGGCGGTCGCGTCGCCGAGGAGATGGTCTTCCACGACCCGACGACGGGCGCCAGCAACGACATCGAGAAGGCCACCGGCATGGCCCGCAAGATGGTCACCGAGTACGGCATGAGCGAGCGTGTCGGCGCCATCAAGCTCGGGTCCGGCGCGGGTGAGCCCTTCATGGGCCGCGACATGGGCCATGACCGCGGCTACGGCGAGAGCCTGGCCTCCGTCGTCGACGACGAGGTCCGCCGGCTCGTCGAGGCCGCCCACGACGAGGCCTGGGAGGTCATCGTCGAGCACCGCCCCGTCCTCGACGCGCTCGTCGAGCGGCTCCTGGAGAAGGAGACGCTGGACCGGGAGGAGCTGGCGGAGATCTTCGAGCCTGTCGCCAAGCGGCCGTTGCGGCCGGTGTGGCTCTCCAGCGAGCGGCGTGCGGTCTCCGACCAGCCGCCTGTCCTCTCACCTGCCGAGCGGCGTCGTCTCAACGGCTCCGCGAACGGCGCGCTCAACGGGTCGGCCAACGGCTCCGCGAACGGTCACCACGCACCCGCACCGCAGGACCAGGCGGCCAGCGCCCGGCCCGAGCACCCGGCGCAGGGCACCGCCGAGGTCCCTGACGGCGGTCGGGTCGACCCGGGGCAGCAGGGCTGACGAGTCGTGACGGACTCGCTCACGGAGGCTCCGTCGCGGATCGGCCGGCTCGAGACGCAGGCGTTGACGGCGCCCTCGCCCCGCCCCTTCGACAGCGCACGGGCGGAGGCCGCCGTCCGTGAGCTGCTCGCCGCGGTGGGGGAGGACCCGTCGCGGGACGGCCTGCGCGACACCCCCGCGCGCGTGGCCCGGATGTACGCCGAGGTCCTCGGCGGCCTGCACGAGGACGCCGCCGACGTCCTGTCGACGTCGTTCGACCTCGGCCACGACGAGCTCGTCCTCGTCCGCGACATCGAGGTCTACTCCCTGTGCGAGCACCACCTCGTGCCTTTCCACGGGGTCGCGCACGTCGGCTACGTCCCGGCGGCCGACGGGCGCATCACCGGCCTGTCCAAGCTGGCCCGCCTCGTCGACGTCTTCGCCCGCCGCCCGCAGGTGCAGGAGCGGCTGACGACGCAGGTCGCCGACGCCCTCGTCGAGCACCTGCAGCCGCGCGGCGTCATCGTCGTCATCGAGTGCGAGCACCTGTGCATGTCGATGCGCGGCGTCCGCAAGGCCGGGGCCCGGACGGTGACGTCGGCGATGCGCGGCCAGCTGCGCGACGCCGCGACGCGGGCCGAGGCCCTCACCCTCCTCCACGGCCGGTGACCCTCCCCGTGCACTCCTTCCCCGCGATCTGTGACCTTGTCGCGGGTCCGGCGGCGACCTCGTGAGCCGGACGGCGTCCAGCCCGCCGCCCGTCCCGGGCCTGACCGGGCCCCCCGCCGGGCGGACGCTCGTCATGGGCGTGCTCAACACCACGCCCGACTCCTTCAGCGACGGCGGCGCGTGGCTCGACGCCCACGCGGCGGTCCGCCACGGCCTGGCCCTGGCGGCCGACGGCGCCGACCTCGTCGACGTCGGCGGTGAGTCCACCCGCCCCGGGGCGAGCCGCGTCGACGCCGAGGAGGAGCAGCGGCGGGTGCTGCCCGTCGTCCGCGCGCTGGCCGCCGAGGGCGTGGCCGTCAGCGTCGACACCATGCGGGCGTCGACGGCCGCCGCGGCGCTGGACGCCGGTGCCGCGCTGGTCAACGACGTGAGCGGAGGCCTCGCCGACCCGTCGATGTCGGGCGTCGTCGCCGAGCGCGAGGCGCCGTACGTCGCGATGCACTGGCGCGGCCACAGCGACGTGATGAGCGGCCTCAGCGACTACGACGACGTCGTCGCCGACGTCCGGGACGAGCTCGCCGCGCGCGTCCAGGCGCTGCTGGCCGCCGGGATCCGGGCCGACCGGCTCGCCGTCGACCCCGGCCTCGGCTTCGCCAAGACGGGCGAGCACGGCTGGTCGCTGCTGGCGCACCTCGACGCGCTCGACGCCCTGGGAGCACCGCTCCTCGTCGGTGCCTCGCGCAAGGGCATGCTCGGCGCCCTCCTCGCCGACGAGAGCGGCACGCCGCGCCCGGCGGACCGCCGTGAGGACGCGACGACGGCGGTCACCACGCTCGCCGCCGCCGCCGGGGTCTGGTGCGTGCGCGTGCACGAGGTCCGGCCGAGCGCCGACGCCGTCCGCGTCGTCGCCCGGGTCCTCGCGGCCCGCGGGTGCGTGGCCCCGGTACCGGCCGGGTCGCCGGCATGAGCTCCCCGACCGCGCACGTCCGGAGCGGGCCAGGAGCTCCCGCGGCCAGCTCGACGGACCGCATCGAGGTCCGCGGCCTGCGCACGCGCGGACACCACGGCGTCCTGCCCGCCGAGCGCGAGCTGGGCCAGGACTTCGTCGTCGACCTCGTGCTCGACGTCGACACGCGTGCCGCCGCCGCGAGCGACGACGTCCTCGACACCGTGCACTACGGCGAGGTCGCCCAGGACGTCGCCGCGGTCGTCGCCGGCGAGCCGGTCGCCCTGCTCGAGCGGCTGGCGCAGCGCGTGGCCGACGTCGTCCTCGCCCGCCCGCGGGTGCAGGCGGTCGAGGTCGCGGTGCACAAGCCGCAGGCGCCGATCCCCGTGCCCTTCGACGACGTGGTCGTCCGGGTGCGGCGGACCGCCGCGGTCCCCGACGAGCCCGTGACGCCCGTCGTCCTCGCGCTCGGCTCCGACCTCGGCGACCGCGCCGGGCACCTGCGCGGCGCCGTCGCCGCGCTGGCCGCCGTGCCCGGCCTCACGCTGACGGCGGTCTCCCCGGTGGTGGAGTCGGCGCCGGTGCGGCTGCCCGGCCACGAGCCGGCCGAGGACGAGCAGCGCTTCCTGAACGCGGTCGCCCTGGGGACGACGGCGCTCGCCCCGCGCGCGGTGCTCGCCGCCTGCCAGGCGGTCGAGGACGCCGCCGGTCGGGTCCGCCGTGAGCGGTGGGGCCCGCGCACCCTCGACGTCGACGTCGTCGACCTCGGGGGCGTGGTCGACACCGGTGACGAGGCGCTGCTGCTGCCGCACCCGCGCGCCCACGAGCGCGCGTTCGTGCTCGTGCCGTGGGCGCTCGCCGACCCGGGCGCCGCGCTCGCCGGCGCCGGCGGGGGGTCGGTGGGGGAGCTGGCCGCGCGGCTGCTCGCCGCCGACCCGGCCGCGCTGCAGGTGCGGCCCGACGTCGTCCTCACGCTGCCCGACGAGGCTGCACCGTGACCCCGACCCGCTGGACGACCCCCGTCGTCGTCGCCCTCCTCGCGGGCGTCGTCGGCCTCGCCGCGGCCGGCCCGCTGGAGCGCCTGGGCCTGCCGCTGACCCGGCTGCCGTGGACCGCCGTCGTCGCGGTGCTGGTCCTCGCCGTCGTCACCCTGGGGCTCGGGTGGCCTGTGCGGCAGTGGAACCGGGGACGCCGCGACCGACCGCTCGACCCGCTGCGCGCGGCCCGGACCGTCGTGCTCGGGCAGGCCTCGGCGCTCGCCGGCTCGGCGCTGCTCGGCTGGTACGTGGGCCAGGTGCTCTACCTGCTGCCCGAGGTCGCCTACCCGCTGCAGCAGCGCTCGGCCATCAACCTGACGATCGCCGCGCTCGCCTCGGCGGTCCTGCTGGTCGCCGGCCTGCTCGTCGAGCGCTGGTGCCGGCTGCCCGAGGACGACGACGACGCCCCACCGCCCGGAGGCCTGGCCGAGCCGCACCTGTGAGCCCCTCGGGTGCCGACCGGGGACCAGCAGCCGGGTGGATCGGCCTCGACCACCCGGCTCTGCGTCCCCAGACGGTGCCGGACGTCCCCACGCGCTGCGACGACGGTCCCTCCCGGACGGTCGACGTCGCCACCCGCATCGAGCGGGACATGCGCTACCAGAGCGTCTACCGTGACCGGCTCATCGCCGCCGGCGTCATCCGACCCGCCGGGCACGGCCTCGTCGAGCTCGCCGTCCCTTACCTCGGGGAGTACCTGCGCGAGCACGCCGCCCGGTACGAGATGGCTGACCGCCGGGGGCGGTGACGGCGCGCGACGTCGCCGCGGGCGCCAGGCGGTCGCCGTACCCTGGGCGCCGACATGGCTGACCAGCGCACGCGCTCCCGACGCGGCTCACGACGCGGCGGACGTGGCCCGGCCCGCAGCGGCAGCAGCGGTCCAGCGCCGCAGGACACCCCGCAGAGCGCGGCGCTGCGGGCGGCGCTCGCCGACGTCGGCGTCGCGGACGCCGAGCGCCTCACCCGGCGGGTCGACGGCGCCCTCCGGCGCCCCGGCCCCGAGCGCGAACCGGCGCTCACGCGGCTGGAGCCCGACGTCGAGGCCGCCCGTGCGCGCCTCGCCGCCCGGCGGGGGTCCGTCCCGGCGATCTCCTACCCGCCCGAGCTGCCCGTCTCGGGTGCGCGGGAGGAGATCGCGGCCGCCATCCGGGACCACCAGGTCGTCGTCGTGGCCGGCGAGACCGGCTCGGGCAAGACGACGCAGCTGCCGAAGATCTGCCTCGAGCTCGGCCGGGGCGCCCGCGGGATGGTCGGGCACACCCAGCCGCGCCGGATCGCCGCCCGCGCCGTCGCCGAGCGCGTGGCCGAGGAGCTCGCCGTGCCGCTGGGGGAGCAGGTCGGCTACGCCGTCCGCTTCACCGACCGGGTGAGCGAGCGCACCCTCGTCTCCGTCGTCACCGACGGCATCCTGCTCGCCGAGGTGCAGCGCGACCCGCTGCTGTCGCGCTACGACACGATCATCATCGACGAGGCGCACGAGCGGTCCCTCAACATCGACTTCCTCCTCGGCATCCTCCATCGGCTGCTGCCGCGCCGGCCCGACCTCAAGCTCGTCATCACCTCGGCGACGATCGACCCGCGACGCTTCGCCGACCACTTCGCCGATGTCGCCGGTGAGGTCCCCGTCATCGAGGTCTCCGGGCGCACCTACCCCGTCGAGGTCCGCTACCGCCCGCTCGTCGAGGACGCCGGCGGCCCGGACGACGACGAGGACGACGACGATCAGCCCGCCCGCGCGGCCAAGGAGCCCGTCGAGGCCCTCTGCGACGCCGTCCGCGAGCTGGCCGCGGCCGGCCCCGGCGACGTCCTCGTCTTCCTGCCCGGCGAGCGGGAGATCCGCGAGGCGGCCGACGCCGTCGCGCGGATGCAGCTGCGCGGCACCGAGGTCCTGCCGCTGTACGCGCGCCTGTCCGGCGCCGAGCAGCATCGCGTGTTCTCCGCCCACGGCCCCGGCGTCCAGCGGCGGGTCGTGCTGTCCACCAACGTGGCCGAGACGTCGCTGACCGTCCCCGGCATCCGGTACGTCGTCGACGCCGGGCTGGCACGCGTCTCGCGCTACAGCGCCCGCCTGAAGGTCCAGCGGCTGCCGGTCGAGCCGGTCAGCCGGGCCAGCGCCGACCAGCGCTCGGGCCGCTGCGGGCGCGTCGCCGACGGCATCGCGATCCGCCTCTACAGCGAGGCCGACTACGACGGGCGTCCGCGCTTCACCGACCCCGAGGTGCTGCGCACGTCGCTGGCCTCGGTGATCCTCCAGATGGCCGCGCTCGGCCTCGGCCGCGTCGAGGACTTCCCCTTCCTCGACCCGCCCGACCGCCGCCAGGTCGCCGACGGCCTCGCCCTGCTCACCGAGCTCGGCGCCATCGAGACCGGTGCGCCGTCGAGTGGTGGAGGCGGGGAGAGCGCCGACGAGCGCGGCCCCGCCGAGTCCCGGCAGCTGCGTCTCACCCCCGTGGGACGGCGCCTGGCCAAGCTGCCGCTGGACCCGCGGCTGGCGCGGATGGTGCTGGAGGCCGACCGCAACTCCTGCGTCGCCGAGGTGCTCGTCATCGCCGCGGCCCTCTCGGTGCAGGACCCCCGCGAGCGCCCCGTCGAGCACCAGCAGGCGGCCGACGCCGCGCACGCCCGCTTCCGGGACGACCGCTCGGACCTCCTCACCCTCCTGGCTCTCTGGCGCTACCTGCACGCCCAGCAGGACACGCTGTCCAGCAGCGCCTTCCGTCGGATGTGCAAGCGCGAGTACCTCTCCTGGCTCCGCGTGCGGGAGTGGCAGGACGTGCACCGCCAGCTGCGCCAGCTCACCCGCTCCCTCGGCGTCGACGCCTCCAGCAGCGCCTCCAGCACCCCCGAGGGCGCCCCGCGCGACGACGGCGGTGACCCCGCCGACACCCTCGCCGAGGCGGACGACGACACCGGGCAGGACGGCGAGGACGTGCTGCCCGGCAGCGAGCAGCAGGTCGACGCCGACCGGGTGCACGCCAGCGTGCTCGCCGGCTTCCTGTCCAGCATCGGCATGCGCGAGGAGCGGTCGAAGGACCCTCGGGGGCAGCAGGGGCGCGGCGGGCGTGAGCAGCGCCCGGCCCGGCCCGACCGCCGCGGCGTGGAGTACCTCGGCGCGCGCGGCGCGCGCTTCGCCCTGTGGCCGGGCTCGGTGCTCGCCCGCAAGCCTCCGGCGTGGGTGATGGCCGCCGAGCTCGTCGAGACCTCCCGGCTGTGGGCCAGAGGCGTCGCCGCCATCCAGCCCGAGTGGGTCGAGGCGCTCGCCGGGCACCTCGTGCGCCGCACCTACTCCGAGCCGCACTGGAGCAAGAGGCGCGCCTCCGTCGTCGCCAGCGAGCGCGTGCTGCTGCACGGGTTGCCGCTCGTCGCCGGTCGGACCGTCGCCTACGGGCGTGTCGACCCCGTCACCAGCCGTGACCTGTTCATCCGCCACGCTCTCGTCGAGGGCGACTGGGTGAGCCCCCACCGCTTCCTCGCCGACAACCGGGCGCTGCTGGAGGAGGCCGAGGACCTCGAGCACCGCACCCGCACCCGGGGTCTGGTCGTCGACGAGGAGACGCTCGTCGCCTTCTACGACGAGCGCGTCCCCGCCGACGTCGTCTCCGGCGCCCACTTCGACCGCTGGTGGAAGGGCGAGCGGCGCCGCCACCCCGACCTGCTCACCTTCGACCCCGCCGCGCTGCTCGCCGACTCCGCCGCCGGCGTCCAGGTGGACGACTACCCGCTCACCTGGAGCGTCGGGGACCTGGAGCTGCGCGTCTCCTACCGCTTCGCCCCCGGCGAGGACGACGACGGCGCCACCGTCCACGTCCCCCTGCGGGCGTTGGCAGGGCTCGACCCCGAGCCCTTCGCCTGGCAGGTGCCGGGCCTGCGGCACGAGCTGGTGACGGCACTGGTGCGCAGCCTGCCGAAGGCGGTGCGCCGGCACCTGGCGCCCGCGCCCGACCGTGCCGCCGCCGTCCTGGCCGTCGCCGGACCCGCGGACGGCCCCGTGCTGCCGGTGCTCTCGCGAGAGCTGGAGCGGCTGACGGGCACGAGCGTGCCCGTCAGCGACTTCGCGCCCGAGACGGTCCCCGAGCACCTGCGCGTCCGCTTCGTCGTCGAGGACGACGGCGGGCGTGAGGAGGCCTCGCCCGCGGTGCTCGGCGCCGGTCGCGACCTGCTGGCGCTGCGCCGAGAGCTGAGCGCCGACGTACGCCGCGCGGTCTCGGCGGCCTCGGGCGACCTCGAGCGTGGCGGCGTCCGCGACGCCACCACGGCCTTCGAGGGAGGTGCGCTGCCGCAGGAGGTCCGGACGGCCGGCGTCGCCGGCTTCCCGGCGCTGACCGACGAGGGTGACGCCGTCGCCGTCCGCGTCTACCCGACCGCGGCCGAGGCGCGGGTCGCCCAGCGCGCGGGCACCCGGCGGCTGCTGCGCCTGGAGGTGCCGACGCCCGGCACGGCGGTCGTCCGGGGCCTGTCCAACGCCGACCTGCTCGCGCTGGCCCGCAGCCCGCACGGCTCGACGGCCGCGCTGCTGGAGGACTGCTGGGACGCCGTGCTCGACGACCTCGTCCGCCGGGCCGGCGGCCCGCCGGGCGACCCCGCGGGGCACGCCGCGCTGCGCGAGCAGGCCCGCGCCGAGGGTGCGGCGGCGGTCGCCGACGTCGTGGCGGTGGTCGTGAGGGTGCTGCGCACCACCGCCGAGGTGGAGGCGCGGCTCGCCGAGCTCTCCTCGGGTGCCGGCGCGGGCCTTCAGGCGCTCGCCGTCCAGCCGGCGCTCGCCGACGCCCGCGCGCAGCTCGCGGGGCTCGTCCCCGTGGGCTTCGTCGCGGCCGCCGGCCGCGAGCGCCTGCCCGACCTGCAGCGCTACCTCCTCGGCCTGCTGCGCCGCCTGCAGGCCCTGCCCGCCGACGCGGCGCGCGACCGCGACCGCACCGGCGTCGTCCAGAGCGCCACCGCCGACTACGAGCGCGCCGTCGCCGCCCTGCCCGCGGTGCGCCGCGGCGACGACGACGTCCGGGACGTCCGCTGGATGCTCGAGGAGCTGCGCGTCAACCTCTTCGCCCAGACCCTCGGCACCCGCGGTGCCGCCTCGCCGCAGCGGGTGCACAAGGCCCTGGCCAAGCTGCCGCTCGTCGAGGTCTGAGCGTCGGGTCCCCCCGACACGGTGCCGGCCGGGCTGTCGCGGCGCGGAGGCGCCGCGTCGTCGCCCTACGCTGCCGCCGTGCCGACGCCGCCCGCCCCAGCCTCCGCCCCGGTCGACCCGGCGTCCGCACAGGTGGGGCTCCCGGGCCCCCTCACGGGTGCGGTGCCGGTGGCGCTGGTGCGGCGGGGGAGCGTCGTCGAGTCGGCCCACCACGGGCACGTCGTGCTGCTGGGGCCGGAGGGGCAGGTGCTGGGCGCCCTGGGCGACCCGCACGCCCTCGTGCTGCCGCGCTCCTCGTTGAAGCCCGTGCAGGCGCTCGCGATGCTCGAGGCGGGTCTGCGCCTCGGCGGTGACCTGCTGGCCCTGGCGGCGGCCAGCCACAGCGGGGAGGACTTCCACGTCGACGGCGCCCGCCGGGTCCTCGCGTCGGTCGGCCTCGACGAGAGCGCCCTGCGCAACACCCCCGACCTGCCCTACGACGGCGACCTGCGGGCGCTCTGGCGGGCGGAGGGCCGCGAGCCGGCACGCCTGGTGGCCAACTGCTCGGGCAAGCACGCGGCGATGCTCGCGACGTGCGTGGCCGCCGGCTGGCCCACCGAGGGCTACCTCGCCCCGAGCCACCCCCTGCAGCGCGCCGTCCTCGCGACGACGGCGCGGGAGACGGGCGCGGCGCCGGAGGACCTCTCGGCGCACCTGACGACCGACGGCTGCGGGACCCCGCTGCCCCTGCTGCCGCTCTCCGGCCTCGCGCGGGCCTTCTCGCGGTGGGCCGCGGCGGAGGCGTCCTCACCGGCGGGCACGCTGGCGGGCGCCGTCCGCGACTTCCCGGTGTGGCTCGGGGGCACCCGGCGCGACGTCACGGCGCTGCTGCGCGGCGTCCCGGGGCTCGTGGCCAAGGACGGTGCCGAGTCGGTCTATGCCGCAGCGCTGCCCGACGGGCGCGCGGTCGCGCTGAAGATCCTCGACGGCGGCGACCGGGCGCGCCGCGTCGTCATGGCCGCCGCGCTGCAGGCGCTCGGCGTCGACGCGCCCGTCGTCCGGGAGGAGGCCAGCGCCCCCGTGCTCGGCCACGGCGAGCCGGTCGGCGAGGTCGTCGGCGTCCCCGTGCCGCTGCGGTGAGCGCCCCCGCCGAGGTCCTCCTGTGAGGACCGTGCTGCAACGGGTCTCGGCGGCCGCCGTCCGCGTCGACGGCGAGGTCGTCGGCGCTCTCGACCTCGACGGCGGCGCGCAGGGCCTCGTGCTGCTCGTCGGCGTCGCCCGCGACGACGGTCCCGAGCAGGTGGCCACGCTGGTCCGGAAGGCCGCCGAGCTGCGTGTCCTGGCCGGCGACCGGTCGGCGCTGGACGCCGGTGCGCCCGTCCTCGTCGTCAGCCAGTTCACCCTGCAGGGCGACGTCCGCAAGGGCCGGCGGCCCAGCTGGTCGGCCGCCGCGCCGGGTGAGGTCGCCGAGCCGCTCGTCCGCGCCGTCGCCGAGGGTCTGCGCGCCCGTGGGCTGCCCGTCGCCACAGGCCGCTTCGGCGCCGACATGGCCGTCGAGATGGTCGGCGACGGCCCGCTGACGCTCATCCTCGACACCTGACGTGCCGATGCTGGAAGGGTGCGGATGACCACACGCGTGGACCCTGTCGACGACCGCCGCCTGCGTCGCACGAGCTCGGCGTGCGCGGTGGCGGCAGGGCTCGTCCTCGTGCTCGCCAGCGCGCCGACCGGCGCCGCCTCCGGGTTCCCCACCCCCTCGCCCACGTCGACCACCAGCGCCGGCGGCGGGCCCGGCGTGCGGCTGCCCCCGGTCGGTGCCGGGTTCGACTACCAGCTCGGGGGGCCCTACCCGCCCGCGCCCGGGGTCCGCGTCGTCGTCCGCGACCGCACCGAGCCGCCGGCCGGGGTGGGCTACGACGTCTGCTACGTCAACGGCTTCCAGACCCAGCCCGGGGAGTCCGCGGCCCTCCTGCGCGAGCACCCCGACCTCGTGCTGCACGTCGGCGGCAAGCCCCTCGTCGACCCCGGCTGGCCGGACGAGTACCTCTTCGACACCTCCACCCCGGCCCGTCGGGCGGCGCTCGTCGAGCTCGTCCGGCCGTGGGTGCACGGCTGCGCCGACGACGGCTACGATGCCGTCGAGATCGACAACCTCGACTCCTTCACCCGCTCCTCGGGGCGGCTGAGCGCCGACGACAACCTCGCGCTGGCCGCCGACTACGCAGCGCTGGCCCACGACGCGGGGCTCGCGATCGGCCAGAAGAACACCGCGGAGGAGACGGCGCGGGTCCGGGCCGCCGGGTACGACTTCGCCGTCACGGAGTCCTGCGTCGAGTTCGAGGAGTGCGGTACCTACCTCGCCCACTACGACGTCGTCCTCGACGTCGAGTACGTCGACGAGCTCGGCGCGGACGCCTTCCCGGCGGCCTGCGCCGACCCGGACCGGCCGTCGTCCATGGTCCTGCGCGACCACGACCTGCTGACGCCGGGGGAGCCGGGCTTCGTCGTCCGTCACTGCCCGGGCTCTGCCGGGCCTCGCTGCCGCCGCTGACGTCGAGCGGGGCGGGTGGGCACCGCGCTCGTCTCCGCGACGGCCTGCCGCAGCGGGCTGCTCGCCCTCGCCGGCGTGGCCACGTCGTACCGCTCGCCACCCTCGTCGGCTCCGGGCCGTGGGCGGTGCTTGGCGCGCCACCACCTCGGGCGTCGTCGCACCCGTCTCGACGCGCGTGCGGGTGGCGGGCGACCGGCCGTCCGGGAGGACGCCGCCCCAGGCACCTAGGCTGGCGCCATGAACAGCGTCCTCGGCCAGGCCCAGGGACTCGTGCTGCTGGTCCTCGGCCTCGGCGTGCTGGCGCTGTGCGCCTACGCCCTCGTCGACGCCGTCCGCCAGCCCCAGGAGGCGTACGTCGCCGCGGGCAAGCTGACGAAGACGAAGTGGGTCGCCATCCTCGCGATCGCGACGCTGGTGAGCTTCGCGACGCTCGGCGGCCTCGGCTTCCTCTTCCTGCTGTCCCTCGTGGCGGCGGGTGTCTACCTGGCCGACGTCCGCCCCGCCCTGCGCTCCGTCGGCGGGGGCCGTGGACGCAGCGCCGGCCCCTCCGGCTGGTGACCTGACCCGCTCCTCGCGCTCCCACGCACGTCGCCCGGCCGCCACGCCGTCCCTCGGCACGGCGGCGACGGCGTCACCTCGGCCCCTGCTCCGGCGCGACGGCCGACCACGCGACGGCGAGCTCTCCGAGCCGCCAGCGCCGGGGACCGCCTCCAGCGGCGCGCCCCCGCACGGGCCAGCCGTCGTCGGCGAGGCCCTGGCACGTCGCGAGCCAGCGCTGACGCGGCCCGAAGGGCGACAGCGGCGCGCACCGTTCCCAGGCCCCGTCGAGCGCGGCGAGCAGCGCGTGCACACCGGTGCCAGGGACGTTGTCGTGGATGAGCGCCTTCGGCAGCCGCTCGGCCACCTCCGACGGCCGGTCGAGGTCGGCCAGCCGCACCGACAGCACCAGCTGCTGCGGCCCCTCCGCGCCGACGACCGCCCACGCCGCCCGACGCCCCTGCTCGTCGCACGTCGCGTCGAGCAGCAGCCCGCCCGGGGCGAGCCGGTCGCCGACCATCGCCCAGGCCGCCGGGACGTCGCGGACGTCGTACTGGCGCAGCACGTTGGCCGCGCGCACGAGCACCGGACGCCGGTCGGCGACCGGCCCGCCGAGCTCGAAGCCGCCCACCCCGACGGCGACGCCGCGCACCGCCTCCGCCGGCAGCCGCGCCAGCACCTCGCGGGCCGTCTCCACCCGGGCCTGGTCGACCTCGAGCCCGACCACCTCGACGTCCGGCCGCACCCGGCGCAGCGCCCGCGCCGTCTGCAGCGTCGTCACGGGCGAGGCGCCGTAGCCCAGGTCGACGACGAGCGGGTCCTGCGCCGCCAGCAGCACCCGGGCGCCCGGCCCGGCCATCCACCGGTCCAGGCGACGCAACCGGTCGACGCCGGTGGTGCCGCGCGTCGCCGTCCCCACCGGGCCGCCGCGTCGTCCGCGCCCGAGCGCGCCCGCCGGGACGGCGGCGGAGGACGGTGCGGGCACCCCCCGATGGTCGCGCGTGACGGCGCGCGGCCGGCGGCAGGGCGGGCCCTGTTCGAGGACCGCGCCCCGGGCGATGCGCCACCTGGCGTTGCGGGGGCGTAGGTTCGCGCCGTGGCCCTCGCGCTCGACCGGCTCCGGCCTCGCCGTGTCGCCCTGGTGTCCTTGCACACCTCTCCCCTCGCGCAGCCCGGCACGGGTGACGCCGGCGGGCTCAACACCTACGTGCGGGGGCTGGCTGCGGCGCTAGCCCGGCGCGGCGTCGCCGTCGACCTCCTCACCCGCCGGACGTCGCAGGAGCAGGAGCCCGTCGTCACCCTCGACGAGCGGGTCCGCGTGCTGCACGTCGCCGCCGGGCCCGCCCGGCCGGTGGACAAGGAAGAGCTGCCGCCGCTCGTCGGCCCCTTCGCCGACACCGTGCTCGCCGAGCACCTGGCTGGCGGTCAGCTCGTCCCCGGTGGCGAGCCGGCCACCGCGCGTCCCTACGGCGCCGTCCACGCGCACTACTGGCTCTCGGGCCTCGTCGGGGCGCAGCTGGCCCGCGCGTGGCGGGTCCCGCTCGTGCACAGCATGCACACGATGGCGCGCGTCAAGGACCTCCACCGCGGCCCCGGCCAGACGCTCGAGCCAGCCGACCGGGTCCGGGGGGAGGAGGAGGTCGTCGCCGAGGCGGACGGTCTCGTCGCGAGCACCCACCAGGAGGGCAGCGAGCTCGTCGAGCTCTACGGCGCCGACCCCTCCCGCGTCGACGTCGTCCCGCCCGGGGTGGACCTGTCCGCCTTCGGCCCGCAGCCGCAGGGCGGCTCCGCGCAGGCCGAGCGTGCCGCGCTCGGGCTGGCCCCGGACGACCGCGTCGTCCTCTTCGCCGGGCGCCTCCAGGCGCTGAAGGGCCCCGACGTCCTGCTCCGCGCGGCCGCGAGCATCCTGCGGCGACGCCCGGAGGTGGCGCCGGCCGGTCGGCTCGTCGTCGTGGTCATCGGAGGGCCCTCCGGCAGCGGAGGCAGCGCCAAGGAGGCGCTGCGAGAGCTGGCCTCCTCTCTCGGCCTGCTGCGCGACGGACGCCGCGGCGCGGACGCGCCGGAGCGCGACGTCGTCCGCTTCGTCGAGCCGCAGGCGCCCGCCGCGCTCGCCCGCTGGTACCGCGCCGCCGACGTCGTGGCCGTCCCCTCGCGCACCGAGTCCTTCGGGCTCGTGGCCCTGGAGGCGCAGGCGTGCGGCACGCCCGTCGTCGCCACGGCGACCGGTGGCCTGCGCACTGCGGTCGACGACGGGCGCACCGGCGTCCTCGTCCGCGGCGCCGACCCCGCCGACTGGGCCGACGCCCTCGCCGGGCTGCTGGCCGACGACGAGGGCCGGGCTCGCGTCGGTGCCGCGGCCGCCGCGCACGCCGCCCGCTTCAGCTGGGACGCGACGGCGGCCCGCACGCTGGAGGCCTACGCGCGCGCCGCCCGCGTCCGCCGCGAGCGCTCCCGGCCGCGGGTGCCGCGCGTCGTCGCCAGCACCGTCCGCGCCGGGTTCTGCTGAGCCGTCGGCACGACCGGCGACGGGGCGTCCGTGCGCCGCCGACGCCGGCCACCACGTGACCCTGGTGGTCGCGGGCAGGTGCCGACCCGTCCCGGGCCCCTAGGGTGGCGGCCATGTCGAGCGCGATGACCCTGGTCCTGCTCCGTCACGGCGAGAGCACCTGGAACGCCAAGAACCTCTTCACGGGGTGGGTCGACGTGCCCCTGTCGGAGAAGGGCGAGGCCGAGGCCGCCCGGGGCGGTGAGCTGCTCGCCGCCGAGGGGCTTCTGCCCGACCTCGTGCACACCTCGCTGCTGCGCCGGGCCATCACGACGGCGAACCTCGCGCTCAACGCCGCCGACCGGCACTGGGTGCCCGTCACGCGCTCGTGGCGGCTCAACGAGCGGCACTACGGCGCCCTGCAGGGCAAGGACAAGGCGCAGACGCTCGACACCTACGGCCAGGAGCAGTTCATGCTCTGGCGCCGCAGCTACAGCACCCCGCCGCCGGAGATCGAGAGCGGCGACGAGTTCAGCCAGGCCGGCGACCCCCGCTACGCCGACCTCGGCGCCGACATGCCGGCCACGGAGTGCCTCAAGGACGTCGTCGCCCGGATGCTGCCGTACTGGGAGAGCGCCATCGTGCCCGACCTGCGCGGGGGCAAGACGGTGCTCGTGGCCGCGCACGGCAACTCGCTGCGCGCCCTGGTCAAGCACCTCGACGGCATCAGCGACGACGACATCGCCGGCCTCAACATCCCCACCGGCATCCCGCTGCTCTACGAGCTCGACGAGCAACTCTCCCCGACGACCCCTGGCGGGCGCTACCTCGACCCCGAGGCGGCCGCCGAGGCCGCGGCCGCCGTCGCGGCGCAGGGGAGCAAGAAGTAGGCGGGACCCTCGCAGCCCGAGGCACCGTCAGCGGCTGAGCACCTCGGCGACCACCTCGGGGTAGCCGTTCGCGAGGACGTGCGCGACGACCACCAGGGTGAAGTTGCGGTAGCGCCACCAGAGCACGCCGACGAAGAGCCCGAAGGTCCCCTGGGCGACGACGACGCGGGCGACGTCGGCCACGAGGTCCCCCGTCCCGTGCGAGCCCAGGTGCATGAGCGCGAAGGCGAGCGAGGTGAGCACGACGCCCGGCCCGCCGCCGAGGAGGGCCTCCAGGCGCGTCTGCAGCAGCCGGCGGTAGAAGAGCTCCTCGCCGAGGCCGGCGGTGACGGCCGTCGCGGTCGCCGCGACGAGCAGGTCGGCGGCGGCCACGGAGCTGTAGTCGGGCATCTCGCTCACCCACGAGCGCGCCGAGGCCCAGACGGCGACGACGAGCACCGGAGCCCACCAGCGCCAGGCGGCACGCGGCGTCGCCGTGGCCACGGCGCCGCGGAGCGTGACCACGACGAGCAGCGGCAGCAGGATGACGCCGACCGTCTTGGCCAGCACGTAGTCCTCCCCGCGCAGGCCGGCGGCGGCGACGACGACGGGGAAGGCGAGCGCCAGAGCCGCCAGCGCCGCGGTGCTCGCGAGCAGCCGACCTCGACGGAGCGCCCGGACCGGCAGGGAGCGCGTCTGGGGAGGGACGAGCAGCGCCAGGGCGATCCGGACGGACATGCTCATCGCGTCGGCCGAGCGGATGGTCGACGTCGTCACGGCCCGCGTCCGGGCGCTGCCGCCGGTGACGGGCGTGGGCAGCGCCCTCGACGTCCTCGCCGAGCTGATGCCGCTCGACGCGCTGCGGCGCGCGGAGCTGGAGGTCAACATCGCCCTCGTCGCCGAGGGGGCGGCCGAGCCGGCGCTCCTCCCGGTCCGCGACGACGCGCACGCGGGCATCGCGGCGCTGTGCCGGGCCGTCGTGTCCACGCTCGCGGGCGAGGACGCCGACCCGGACGGGCGCCGGGCGCGCCGGCTGCACGCGCTCGTCGACGGGCTGTCCCTGCAGCTGCTGCACGCCGGGCCGGAGGGCGGCACCGACTGGGCCGTGCTGGTGCTGCGGGAGGAGCTCGAGGCGATCGCCGCGTCGGCGGACGGACCGGGGTGACCCGCGGCGCCGCAGGCGCCCTCAGCTGGCGACCGGCTGCACCGGCTTCATGACGTCGCCCGTGACGAGGAAGCCGACGCGGCGGACGACCGAGACGGCGTGGTCGCCGAAGCGCTCGAAGTAGCGGCTGCAGAGCGTCACGTCGATGGTGCGCTCGGCGCTCTCGTGCCAGTCGGGGCTCTGCATGGCCGTGAAGACCGAGCGGTGCAGCTCGTCGAGGCGGTCGTCGTCCTTCTCCACCTGGGCCGCCAGCCCGAGGTCCCGGGTGGCGATGACCATGCCCGCGGAGGTGGCGATGCGCGCCGCCGCCCCGCCCATCTGGGCCATCGTGGGCACGAGGGACTCGGGGACCACCAGCTGGGGGTGGCGCAGCCGCGCCTGGCTCGCCACGTGCCGGGCGAGGTCGCCCATGCGCTCCAGCGACGTCGACATCCGCAGCGCAGAGACGACGACCCGCAGGTCCGTGGCCACCGGGGACTCGCGCGCCAGCAGCGCGACCGCGCGGTCGTCGAGGTGGCGCTGCTGCGCGTCGATCTGGGCGTCGGCGCTGATGACGCTCTCGGCGAGCGAGAGGTCGCCCTCCAGCAGCGACTGGGTGGCGTTGGCCATGGCGGCGCTGACGAGCCCGCTCATCTGGGTCAGCTGCTCGGCCAGGGCCCGCAGCTCGTCGTGGAAGACCTCTCGCATGGGAAGAGCCTCGCACCGACGCATGAACGACGTCGACCCCTCCGGTGAACGGCGGGCGTCCAGCCCTAGGGCGGGGCGTCGGCGGGCGTCCGGGAGGTGGACGCCGCCCTACGCTGACAGTCGTGGACAGCACCTGGGTGGCGGCCGTGGCCGGCCTCCTCTGCCTCCTCGTGGGGGCGGGGGCGGTGCTCGCCTCCCGGGTGAGCGAGCGGCGCCCCGAGCCCGCCGCGGTGGTCGACGACGAGCTGCCCGCCGGGGCCGCCGACGTCCTCTCGGTGCTCTCCTCCGCGGCCGTCGTGATCGACGTGGCCGACGTCGTCGTGCGCGCCAGCGCCGCCGCGCACGCCGTCGGGCTGGTCCGCGACCACGAGCTCGCGCACGAGGAGCTCGCGGCGATGGTGGCCGCGGTGCGCCGGGACGGGGAGATCCGCGACGCGGAGATGTCGCTGCCGCGCAACCCCTTCGCCTCACCGGGGGTCGAGCGGGCGGGGCTCTTCGTCGTCGGCGTGCGGGTCGCGCCGCTCGGCTCGCTGCACGTGCTCGTCCTGGTGGAGGACCGGACGGCGGCCAAGCGGCTCGAGGAGGTGCGTCGCGACTTCGTCGCCAACGTCAGCCACGAGCTCAAGACGCCGGTGAGCGCCATCGCCCTGCTCGCCGAGACGATGGACGACGCGGCCGAGGACCCGGCTGCCGTCCGGCGCTTCGCCCAGCGCATGACCCGTGAGTCGCAGCGCCTGTCGGCCCTCGTCCAGGAGATCGTCCAGCTCTCGCGGCTGCAGGACACCGACGCCTTCCACGAGCCCGTCGCGGTCGACGTCGACGAGGCGGTGCTGGAGGCGGTGGACCGCACGCGTCTCGTCGCCGAGGGGCGCGGTGTCCGCATCGTGACCCAGCTCTCGGCCGAGGGGGTGGGCGCCGAGCAGGAGCCGGGGCCGCCCGCGCAGGTGTGGGGCGACCGCGAGCTCGTCATCACCGCGGTGCGCAACCTCGTCGACAACGGCGTCAGCTACTCCGACGCCGGCACCCGCGTCGCCGTCGTCGTCTCCGTCGTCGACGAGCGGGTCGAGGTCGTCGTCCGCGACCAGGGCATCGGCATCCCCGAGTCCGAGGCCGGGCGCGTCTTCGAGCGCTTCTACCGCCTGGACCCAGCCCGCTCCCGCGCGACCGGGGGCACCGGGCTGGGCCTGTCGATCGTCAAGCACGTCGCGGCCAACCACGGCGGCGACGTCACGCTGTGGAGCAGGCCGGGCGAGGGGTCCACCTTCACGCTGCGGATGCCGCTGCGGCGCGTCGACGCCGGCGAGCCCGCGCCCCAGGAGACGGCCGGGGCGGCGCCCTGAGGCACCGCCGGCCCCGCGGCCCGCGCCCGCAGGCCCACCGACCACCGCGCCCGCGGCGACGCCCGGGCCCATCACCAGGAGGACGACCCGCGTGACCCGCATCCTGATCGTCGAGGACGAGGAGTCCCTCAGCGACCCGCTCGCCTACGCGCTCGGCCGCGAGGGCTACGAGGTGGCCGTGGCCGCCGACGGCCCCAGCGCCCTGGCCGAGTTCGACAGCGGCGGAGCCGATCTCGTGCTGCTCGACCTCATGCTGCCCGGGCTCCCGGGCACGGAGGTCTGCCGCCAGCTCCGGACCCGCAGCACCGTCCCGGTCATCATGGTGAGCGCCAAGGACAGCGAGGTCGACGTCGTGGTCGGGCTCGAGCTCGGCGCGGACGACTACGTCACCAAGCCCTACTCCTCGCGCGAGCTCCTCGCCCGCATCCGGGCCGTCCTGCGCCGCCGCGGCGGCGAGCCCGAGGACAGCGGCGAGGACGACGGCCTCGTCGCCGGCCCGGTCCGCATGGACGTCGAGCGGCACGTCGTCACCCGCGACGGCTCGCCGATCTCGCTGCCGCTGAAGGAGTTCGAGCTCCTCGAGGTGCTCATGCGCAACGCCGGGCGGGTCCTCACGCGCGGCCAGCTCATCGACCGGGTCTGGGGCGCGGACTACGTGGGCGACACCAAGACCCTCGACGTCCACGTCAAGCGGCTGCGCGCCAAGATCGAGGACGACCCGGCCTCGCCCGAGCGCCTCGTCACGGTACGCGGGCTGGGGTACAAGCTGGAGGCCTGAGGGCCTCCGGCCCGCCGACGGGCATCGTCCCGCCCGTCCTCGTGACGTCGCCTCGCCCATGTGCGACGCGCCCACCGATGAGCTCCCGCCGCCAGGCCGGTCCTACCCACGGGGGCCAGCCCGGCCCGCCGACCGAGGAGGAGCCAGCATGAGCGTCGAGATGTGCCCGTACCTGCACCCCCGTGGCAGCGCCCGGGAGGCGCTCGCGGCCTACCGCAGGGCTCTGGGGGGCGAGGAGCCGCAGCTGGCGACCTACGCCGACGTCGGCATGGACGCGCCGGAGGTGCGTGACCTCGTGGCCAACGCGGTGGTCCGCTCGCCGCTGGTCGGTCCGCTCATGGTCTCGGACGTGCCGCCGGGCGAGGACCCTCCGGCGGGGTCGGCGTGCCTGTTCGGCGACGACCGGGAGGCGCTGCAGGCGGCGTGGGAGGTGCTCGTCGAGGGCGGTGAGGTGCTGCAGCCGCTGGAGCCCTCGCCGTGGGGAAGCCTGTTCGGCTCCTGCCGCGACCGGTGGGGCGTGAGCTGGATGGTCGACGTCGAGGGCGGTGCGGGCAGCTGACGAGCGCCTCCCGCCTCGGCGACCTGGACCTCCACGGGTCGGGTGACGCAGCGCGGCGCCGCCCTCGCCGAGGCGAGGACGGCGCCGCGACGGCGGAGCGGCGTCAGCCGGGCAGTACCGCCCACAGCAGGGCGACGACGCCGAAGCCCACGAGGCTGAGCGCGGTGGTCAGGACCGTCCACCGGCGCAGGCCGTCGGCCACCGACATGCCCAGGTAGCGCGTCACGACCCAGAAGCCCGAGTCGTTGACGTGGCTGACGCCGAGGGCGCCGAAGCAGATGGCCAGGGTGAGCAGCGCGGTGTGCGCGACGCCGAGGCCGGCGTCGGCCACGGCCCCGGCGGTGAGGCCGGCGGCGGTGATGATGGCGACCGTCGCCGAGCCCTGGGCGGCCCGCAGCGTCAGGGAGATGAGGTACGCCGCGAGGAGCAGCGGCAGGCCGAGGGAGGTCAGGAAGCCCGACAGGGCCGCGCCGACGCCGCTCTCGGTGAGGACCCGGGCGAAGGCGCCGCCCGCCCCGGTGACGAGGATGACGACGGCCGCAGGCGGGAGCGAGCCCTCCATGACCTCGCCGAGCCGCTGCGCGCTCCAGCCGCGCCGGACCCCGAGCAGGTAGCCGGCGAGGGCCAGGGCCACGAGCAGCGCCACGACGGGTGCGCCGACGAGGCCGGCCACGGCCCGCAGCTGGTCGCCCTCGGGCAGGACGGTGGCGCCGACGGTGCCGAGCATGATGAGGAAGAGCGGCACGAGGACGATGGTCAGCACGGTGGCGGCGCCCGGCGCCCGCTCGCCGGGGGCGAGGCCGCCCGACGCGCGGCCCTCGGACGTGCCGTCCCCGCCGGTCCGCTCGGCGACGGCGGTGGCGCCGCCGCTCGTCCCGCCAGCGGCCGCCGTCGCGGTGCCCGCGGTGCCGGCGCCGAAGGACTCGAACTGCTCTCGGGTCGCCGGGAGCATCTCCATGTCGGCGCGGTTGAGGCGCTTGGCGAGCAGGTGCGCGGTGAGGCCGACGGGCACGCAGACGGTGAGGCCCAGCACGGTGAGCCAGCCGACGTCCGCACCGAGCACCGCGGCGCCGCCGACGACGCCGGGGTGCGGGGGGACGGCGACGTGCACGGCGAGCATGAGGCCGGCCACGGGCAGCCCGTAGCGCACGGGGGAGACCCCGGTGGCCTTGCAGAAGCCGTAGATGATCGGCACGAGGATGATGAAGCCGACGTCGAAGAAGACAGGGATGGCCAGCACGCCCGCCGCGGCGGTGAGGGCGCCGGCGACCCGGCGCGGGCCGAGCAGGTGCGCGAAGCGGCCGGCGAGGGACTCGGCGCCGCCGGAGACCTCGATGATCTTGCCGATCATCGCCCCCAGCGCCACGAGGATGGCGACCGACCCGAGGGTCCCGCCCATCCCGGCGACGATCGCGGGGACGACGCCCAGCTGCTCGGGCTGGTCGCCCGCGGCCGGGACGGTCGCGAGCGGCAGGCCGGCGACGAGGCCGACGAGCAGCGCGGTGACGAGCAGGGCCGCGAAGGCCTGCACCTTGAAGCGGATGACGAGGACGAGCAGCAGGGCGATGCCGGCTGCGCCGACCAGGGGTAGTGACCACTCGGGCATGAGGGCTCCATCGACGGTGATGCGGGCGGGTGTGCGGGAGCACGGGGGAGGTCGTGCGGGGTGGGACGTGCGGGAGCGCGCGCCGGGAGGGGCTCTGCGCGCGGGATCAGGCGGTGGTGCGCTCGGGGCGCAGGACCCGGACGACGGCTGAGTCGTCCGCCGTCGCGAGGCCCTGGGCGGCGCCGAGGAGGAAGAGCTGCTCGGCCGCGGCCGCGACAGGGGCCGCGAGGTGGGCGGTGCGGGTCGCGTCGCCGACGATGCCCATGTCCTTGACGAAGATGTCGAGGCGGCTGCGCACCTCGGCGCCCTGGGCGGAGTGCGCCTCGAGCATCCGGGCGCCGCGGTCGCCGAGCATGAAGCTGCCGGCGGCGCCCGCCATCAGCGCGTCGAGCGTCCGCCGCAGGTCCAGGCCGAGCGCGTCGGCCAGCGCGAGGGCCTCGGCCGCCGCGGCGATGTGGACGCCGCACAGCAGCTGGTTGACGGTCTTCAGCGCCTGGCCGTCGCCGGGGCGGTCCCCGACGACCGTCAACGTGCTCGCGAGCAGGTCGAGCACCGGCTGGGCCTTGGCGCGGGCCTCCGGCGTGGCGCCCACGACGACGAGCAGGTCGCCGGCGCCCGCGCGGGCCGGGCCACCGGACAGGGGCGCGTCGACGACGTCGACCCCCTGCTCCTCCAGCCGCTCGACGACGGGCGCGAGCGCCGTCGTGCCGACCGTGCTCGTCAGGACGACGACGGCGCCCTCCTTGAGGCCGGTGGCCACGCCGCGGTCGCCGAAGAGGACGTCGTCGAGCTGGGCGCCGTCGCGCACGGCGAGCAGCAGCGCGTCGGCGCCCTCGACGGCCTCGGCCGCGCTCGTGCACGGGGTGACGCCCCGCTCACGGGCGAGCTCGAGGCGCTCGGCGGCGATGTCGAAGCCGCGGACCTCCAGACCGCTGGACAGCCGCGTGGCCATCGGCAGGCCCATGGCGCCGAGGCCGAGGACGGCGACGCTGCGGACGGCCGCCGGGGCTGGTCCGCCGTCGGGGGCGGTGGTGGGGCTGGACATGGCACTCCTTCGTGACGAGGTGGGTGGGTGGAGCGGGGGAGGCCGGCGGGTCAGCCGCCGGCGGGGGTCGAAAGGGGCCGGCGGGTCAGCCGCCGGCGGCGTCCGCGAGGCGGGCGACGACCCGCGCCAGAGCGTCGTCGTCCCCGACGTTGCCGGGGAAGACGACGTAGGGGACGCCGGCGGCGGGTCCGTCGGCGGGCTGCCACAGCGAGACGAGGCCAGGCAGCATCGGGCCGACGACCGTGGCTCGGCTGATGCCGAGGCCGTGGACGGCGACGTCGTGGGAGGTGATGCCCCCCTTCGCGACGACGAAGCGCGGCGGCCGCTCGGCGAGCACGCGGGAGACGACCTCGACGACGGCGGCCGAGACCGACCGGGACAGCGCGAGGCTCGCGTCGGCGTCGTCGGCGGTGACCAGGTCGCGGCTCGTCTGCAGCAGCGCGTCCGCGCGGGCGAGGACGTCGACCACCTGGGCGACGGCGGCGTCCAGGTGCGCGGCGCGGCGGTCGTCGTCGACGAGGGCCGGCACCGACAGCTCGACCACCTCGGTGGCGGGGCGCTCGCGGACGAGCCGGTCGCGCTGGCGGGTGGTCAGGCCCGTGTGCGAGCCGACGACCACCAGACCGCCGGCGCCGGGACGGTCGGTGACGTCGACGTGCTCGACGACGTCGGGCGCGTCCTGCCCGACCCGGGCGCGCACGAAGGCCGGCCCGGTGCGGTAGAGCAGGGTGCGGCCCTCGCGCTCGAGGCGCAGGCAGGCCAGCGCGGTGACCTGCAGGTCGCCCTGGGTGGCGGCGTCGACGGAGACCACGGTGCCGCTCGCGGCGGCACGCAGGACCTCGGCGACGGCGTCGGGCCCGCGCCGGACCGTCGCGAGGTCGAGCACGAGGACGTCCTCCGCCGCGACGGCGCCACCCGTCTTCTCCTCCACCCACGCCGGCAGGGCAGAGCTGCGGTAGCCGAAGGTGGCGTCGCGGGCGAACTCCGACTCCCCGACCGGCACCATCTCGCCGGCCTCGCGGGTCCAGTGGGTGCCGCCCGCGGTGACGCGCCCGGCGTCGGGGAAGGCCGGGACCAGCAGCACCAGGTCGGGGCGGGGCAGGCCGGCGGCCGCCAGCTCCTCGGCCACCACGTCGGTCTCCAGCGGGAAGTGGCCGCGCAGCGTGGAGTCGCTGCGCGACAGGAACGTCACCCGGTCGCCGCGGTCGGCCGCCGCCGCCAGCGCCGCGCGCACCACCTGGCGCGTCCGTCCCTGCGTGGCCGCCGGGTCGAGGCTGCGGGAGTTGGTGAGGACGTACAGCGCCGGGCTGCGTCCGAGCGCCCACGCGAGGTCGTCGGTCTCCCAGCGGGTGAGGACGGGCAGGTCCGCGACCGACTGGGTGCCGGTGGGGTCGTCGTCGAGCACCACGAGAGTGGTCCCTGCGGCGCGCACGGCCTCGGACACCTCGGCCGCGGTGGTGCCGGCCTCCGGGCCAGCGGCGGCCAGGACGTCGTCGAGCGTCATCGCTCCTCCTCCTCTGCGAGGTCCAACGTCAGATATCAGACAGCATGACGCAGACGCCGTCAAGGAAGGTCGCGCGACGGTGTGCGGGTCGAGTCGTCGTGCTGCTCGTGCTGCGGCGCTCGCCCGGGCGGCTCTGCCGCCACCGCCCCGGCGATGGTCTCGTCGCCGGGGAGGCGGGCGCTCCCGAGAAGGTCGTCGCCCAGGCGTTCGCCGGTGACCGCCAGGAGCGCGGGTCGAGCAGGTGGGTCAGGACGCAGCACCGACCTGCTGGTGGGCCGGCTGCTTCCTGCGGCGGCTGGGGCCTCAGCCGTCCTCGGCGTCCGCCTCCTGGCCGGGCATGAGGTCCCCGGAGACGCCGGTGGTGTCGTCGGTGCTCCCCGGGGGCGCGCCGTCGGTGGGCGCCGGTGTCGTCGCGGCGCTCTCGGGGACGAGCGTCTGGTACTCCGGCAGCGAGCCGTTGAGCAGCGGGACGCCGATCTCGAGCAGGGAGTCCTCGACCGCCATCCGCACGGGCACGAGCTCGCCCGGGATGGAGCCGACCGGGTCGGCGAGCAGGGTGCCGACGATCTCGGCGCCGTCGGGCAGCGCCTGGCTGCCGAGGTCCTCGGTCTGCTCCTCGCCGAGGGGGACGCTGGAGCGCGGCGGGACGGTGACGTCGGCGCGCAGCCCGCCAGGGCCCTCGACGCTGACGGTGACCTCTTCGAGGGAGTCGTTGACGAACACCCCGTACAGGCGGGCCGGTCCGTCGGACTGCGGGCCGATGAGCAGCAGGTTGCGCACGTCCAGACGGGTGCCCGGGCCGTCGGCCGTCGTCTCGGACAGCGGGAAGAAGCCCTGCACGCCGTCGGAGGGCGCGTACTCCAGCTCGGTGGAGAACTGGTTGACCGCGGGGGAGACGGCGCACCCGCTGCCCAGCAGGAGGGCGCCAGCCGTGGCCACCGCCGCGGCGGCGCGGCGGACCGCGGGAGAGGTCGAGCGGTGCACGGGCGACTCCTCGCGTTCGGCTGCCGGGGTGGTCTCGGCGGTCGCGGCGGAGCCTATCGGCCGGGCCTGCGCCCGCGACGCGGACGTGCCGGGCGGGCCTGCGGGTCGGTTGCTGCGGCTCTCGCGCGGGTGCCGCGGGGGCGGGCCCCGCGACGTCCAGTCCGGCCCGGCGGCCGTGGGACGCGCGCGCGAGAGCACGGCCGCGGGTCCGCTGTCAAGGGTCGCAACGGGTGTGATCATGGCGCCGCGGGTCCCTGACCTGCGACGATGCTCCTTCGGCGGCATCGGCGAGCACTGTCGCCGTGGTAACCTCGACGCCGCGAAAGGGGAGAGGACCAGATGGCTTTCACTGTTGGCGAGACTGTCGTGTACCCCCACCACGGGGCGGCTCTGATCGAAGAGGTGAAGACCCGCAAGATCAAGGGCGAGGAGAAGCTCTACCTCCGCCTCAAGGTGGCCCAGGGTGATCTGACCATCGAGGTCCCGGCCGAGAACTGCGACCTGGTGGGCGTCCGCGACGTCGTGGGCAAGGAGGGCCTCGACCGCGTCTTCGAGGTGCTGCGCCAGCCGTACACCGAGGAGCCGACCAACTGGTCGCGCCGGTACAAGGCCAACCTCGAGAAGCTCGCGTCGGGCGACGTCATCAAGGTCGCCGAGGTCGTGCGCGACCTGTGGCGCCGCGACCAGGACCGCGGCCTGTCGGCGGGCGAGAAGCGCATGCTCGCCAAGGCCCGTCAGATCCTCGTCTCCGAGCTCGCGCTCGCCGAGAAGACCGAGGAGACGAAGGCCGAGGCCATCCTCGACGAGGTCCTCGCGTCCTGAGCGTCCAGCCTCCCGCAGAGCCCGCCGTCCCCCCCGGGGCGGCGGGCTCTCGCCGTGCCGGAGGCCTCCCCGAGCCGGTCCCCTCCCGCGGGCGAGGGCCGGGTGGGCCGCTGGCGGGCGCCGGCGGGGGGAGTCCCGTCGCGTGCGTGCTCGTCGCCGCCGGTGCGGGGGTGCGGCTCGCCGCTGGTCGGCCGAAGGCCTTCGTGACCGTCGGGGACGTCGCCCTCCTCGTCCACGCCGCCCGAGGGCTGGCGGCCGCCAGGGTCGTCGACCGGCTCGTCGTCGTCGTCCCTGTCGGGCTGGAGGGCGAGACCCGACAGCTGCTCCGCGACGTCACCGGCGCGTGGTCGTGCGCTGTCGTGGCGGGTGGCGCGACCCGCCAGGCCTCTGTCGCCGCGGGGCTGGCGGTGGTCGAGGACGCCGGCGTCGTCCTCGTGCACGACGCGGCGCGGGCCTTCACGCCGCCGGAGGTCGTGGCGCGGGTCGTGGCGGCGGTCCGGGCCGGCCACGACGCCGTCGTCCCCGCCGTCGCCGTGCACGACACGCTGCGCGACGTCACCGGCGCGGTCGTGGACCGCAGCCGGCTGCGGGCGGTGCAGACCCCGCAGGGGTTCTCCGTCGACGTGCTGCGCCGCGCGCACGCCGTGCCGGCCGCGGGCCGGGGGGCGACCGACGACGCGGGTCTCGTCGAGGCGACCGGGGTGCTCGTGCGCGTCGTCGACGGGCACGGCGAGTCCTTCAAGGTGACGACGCCGCTGGACCTGGTCCTGGCCGCGGCGCTGCTGGTCAGCCGCGCCGACGTCGCCGCGCCGCTGCCGGGGACGCCGTCGTGAACCTCCCGCGGGTCGGCTCGGGGGTCGACGTCCACGCCTTCGCGCCGGAGGGCTCGGACCGGGAGCTGTGGGTGGCCGGGCTGCGCTGGCCGGGGGAGCGCGGGCTCGACGGGCACTCCGACGCCGACGTCGTCGCCCACGCCGCGTGCGACGCGCTGCTGTCGGCGGCCGGGATCGGCGACCTCGGCCAGCACTTCGGGACGGCGGAGCCGCAGTGGGCGGGGGCGGCCGGCGTCGTCCTGCTCGCCGAAGCCGCTCGCCGGGTCCGGGAGGCGGGCTTCGAGGTCGGCAACGTCGCCGTCCAGCTGCTCGGCAACCGCCCGCGCTTCGCCCCTCGCCGCGCCGAGGCGCAGTCGGTGCTGAGCAGGGCCGCGGGGGCCCCGGTCGCGGTCTCCGCCACGACGACCGACGGCCTCGGCCTCACCGGCCGCGGCGAGGGCCTCGCCGCCCTCGCCACCGCCCTCGTCGTCCCCCGCCCCTGACGCCGGCTTCCCGGCACGTCGACGACGACGTGCCGCGGAGGGCCCCCCCTCCCCGGCACCTCGACGACGAGGTGCCGGAAGATGCCTCCTCTGCCGGGCACGTCGACGACGCAGTGCCGTGGACGGGCGGGAGCGGGGGTGGCGTCAGAGCGGGGCCAGCCGGACGTCGACCGCCTCGTGGACGACGGCGACGGCCTCGCCCGGGGCGCGGCAGGTGAGGCGCGCCGGTGGCCGCTGCGTCTGCGCGACCGTGACGACGCACCGCGGCGGCAGGGCGCCGGTGCCCGTCACGGGCACCTCCCAGCGCCCCCCGCCGAGCGGCGCCGCCCGCCCCGCCACGGCGTCGCGCACCGAGGCCGGGCCGAAACGCGCCAGCACGCCGAGGACCGCGGCCTGCGCCACGGGCGGGCCGTTGCTGACCCCTCGGAGGTGCTGCGTGCGGACGGCGCCGGCCAGGTGCTCCTCGACGACCCGCTCGGCGGCGCTCGGGTCGACGCCCCCGTAGTACGCGCCGTCGGGCAGCACCAGCAGGTTCGGGGCGAAGCGGTCGCCGCCGAGGTGGGAGCACTCCCAGGTCTGCTCGGGCCAGCGCGCCGCCAGCCTGGCCGCCACCGGCCGCCCGCGGACGGCGCAGCAGGCGTCGTGGCGGCCGTGGGCGCACACGAGCAGCAGCAGACCGGCGTCCGCACGAGCGGGGTCCATCGGCGCGCGCATCGCGGCCGCGGCGGCCAGCAGCCCGTCCGCGTCGGCCGCGTCCCAGCCGCCCCAGCGGGTCAGGCCGCTCGGCTGGTCGACGACGGCCCACCGTCGCCGGGTGCCGGGTGACGCCTCCGCGGCGCTGGCGCCGCCCCGGACGGCGGGACGGCGCACGAGCAGGACCCGACCTCCGGCGTCGGCGGCCGCGGCCACGAGCTCCGCGCGGACGTCGTCGGGCAGGCCGGCCCCGTCCAGCGCGGTGGGCGCCCACGGCCCCGGGTGCTCGAGAAGCAGCCACCGCCAGGTCCACGCCGCCGTCGCCCCGAGCGGGTCGCAGCGGGCCCGCGCGCCGTCGGAGCAGCGGGGAAGGTCACGCCGCAGCTGCGGGGCCTGCGCCGCGCCGACGTCCACCTGGGCCGGCACGCTCGCCCCGGGCGCGTGGTCCGTCCTCTCGCTCACCGAGGGACGAGCACGCCGGCCAGCACGAGCCTGCGGGCCAGCGCCGGGTCGAGCCCCGCCGGCCCGCCGCCGGCGAGCAGCGCCCGCACCGCGGCGACCTCGTCGTCCTGCAACGTGAGCTCGCCCGCCCGGCTCTGCAGGCGACCGCTGCCGTCCTCACCCTCGACGACCTCCGCGGCGAGGTGCTCCCGCAGCGTGAGCGCGGAGGCGTCGTCGGACGTCTGGAGGTCCTGGGCCGCGCGCAGCTGGGCCAGCGGCCCGACCGGCGCCGCCCGCTGGTTGGAGCGCGCCTGCGCGGCCAGGGGTGCCGCCACGCGGGCGGCGTCCACCGCCGCCACCGCGGCGAGCAGCCGGTCACGCACCAGGGCGAGGTCGTCGGCCGTCTCCGCCGGGTCCTCGACGCGGACGCCGAGCGGCAGTGAGCCGCGGACCTCCTCGTCGTCGGCGAGGTCGGCGAGCGCCGTGCGCACGAGCTGGTCGGCCAGGGCGTGCCGGGTCCAGGGGTGGATGCCGATGGTCAGGTGGGTGCTCACGCCGCCGAGCGCCGTCGCCGCGTGCAGGTAGCCGCGCGGCAGGTAGAGGCAGTCGCCCGGGCGCAGCGTGACGTCGAGCAGCGGCTCGCGGGCGGCCTCGACCTCGACGGCCTCGCGCCGCGACGTCCACGGCTGGTCGCGCATTGGGCTCGGGTGCACGGGGGCGTGCAGGCGCCAGCGCTTCTCGCCCTCGACCTGCAGCACGAAGACGTCGTGGACGTCGTAGTGGTCGTCGAAGCCGCGTGACTGCGGCGGGGTGACGTAGGCGTTGACCTGGACGGGGTGCCCGAGGTCGGCGGCCAGGGCCTGGGAGAAGGTGACCAGCGGCGGCCACGTGCGGTGCAGGCCCTGCAGCACCATCGTCGAGCCGTCGGCGAACAGGCGGGTCAGCTTGTCGTCGCTCACCTGGTCACCGACGGTCGCGCCGACGCCGCCACCCGCGGTGAAACGTCGGTCCGGCAGGGTGCTGCCCTGCCTGGCCACCCGCAGGAACGGCGTCCGCAGGCCTCGCTCGGAGACCAGCTCGTCGACGGCGCCCGCGGACAGCAGGTCGGAGAAGTCCTGCGGCAGGTCCTCGGAGCGCGTCAGGAGCAGGTCCTCGCCCCAGAGGTCGCCGAAGTCGGCGACCCTGTCCCCGACGAGCCGGCGCAACGCAGGGCGGGTGGACGTCGCGTCCGCCTGGCCCTGCACGTGCGAGACCGGGTGGTCGGGCTGCTGCCCGACCACCCGGTCCTCGTGCACCGCCGTCACGTCAGGCGCTGCCGTCCGCGCCGCCGTCGTGGTGGCCCGGGACGCCCTCGCCGGCCCCGGAGTCCGCGGGCCCCTCGACCGCGTCGTCGGCGCCGGTGTCGGCCCCGCCGTCCGCGCCTCCGTCGTGCTGGCCCGGGACGCCCTCTCCCGCACCGGAGTCCGCGGGGCCCTCGGCGCCGCCGTCGGCGCCGCCGTCGTGCTGGCCCGGGACGCCTTCTCCTGCGCCGCTGTCGGCGGGGCCCTCGATGTCGTCGTTCGTGCTCATGGTTCCTCCCGAGGTCGGTGCTCACGCTTCGCGCCCGGGCCCGTGAGGCCCGTGCCCGCACCCGCCGCAGCGGGCTGCACGCCCATGCCTACGACCTCGACGGGCGCGGCGCCAGCCGAGGTCGAGGTGCGGACGAGCGGGGCTCAGTGCCCCCGGTCCACCCACTCCTGCAGGTGCGGCGCCTCGTCCCCGATGGTCGTCGAGCCGCCGTGGCCGGTGCGCACCTGCGTCTCCGGGGGGAGCGTGAGCAGCCGGTCGCGGATGGACTCGATGATCGTCGGGAAGTCGCTCCAGGAGCGTCCCGTCGCCCCCGGTCCGCCCTGGAAGAGCGTGTCGCCCGTGAAGACGACGCCGAGCGACGGCACGTGCAGGCAGACCGAGCCGGGGGAGTGCCCCGGGGTGTGCAGCACGTGGACGTCGGTGCCCGCGACCTGCAGCACCTGGCCGTCCGTCAGGGTCCCGCTGGGCGCGGAGGTCGCGTGGGTGGTCGTCCACAGCGCCATGTCGTCGGGGTGCAGCAGCACCGGGGCGGCGAAGCGCTCGCCGAGGTCGGGCGCGACCGTCACGTGGTCGTCGTGGGCGTGGGTGCAGACGACCGCGACGACCTTCCGGGTGCCGACGGCGTCCGCGATCGGCCCGAGGGCGTGGGGGGCGTCGACGACGAGCACCTCCTCGTCGTCCCCGAGCAGCCACACGTTGTTCTCGACGTCCCACGTACCCCCGTCGAGGCTGAACGTGCCCTCGGTGGTCAGGTGCTCGACGCGAACGCCGCCCATCAGAGCACCACCACCGAGCGCAGGACGTCGCCGCGGCCCATCGCGGCGAAGGCCTCGTCGACGTCGCCGATGCCGACGGTCTCGGTCACGAAGTCCTCCAGCGGGAAGCGGCCCTGCAGGGTGAGGTCGACGAGCATGGGGAAGTCCCTGCTGGGCAGGCAGTCCCCGTACCAGGAGGACTTGAGCGACCCGCCGCGGCCGAAGACGTCGAGCAGCGGCAGCTCGACCGTGTGCTGGGGGTTGGGCACGCCCACGAGGACCACCGTGCCGGCCAGGTCGCGGGCCTCGAAGGCCTGCCGGTAGGTCTCGGGGCGCCCGACGGCGTCGACGACGAGGTCGGCGCCCACGCCGCCGCAGATCTCGCGGATGCGCTCGACGACGTCCTCGCTGCTGCTGTCGACCGTGTGCGTGGCGCCGAAGCCCTTCGCCCACTCCAGCTTCCGCGCCTCGAGGTCGACGGCCACGATCGTCGAGGCGCCGGCGAGCCGGGCCCCCGCGATGGCGGCGTCGCCCACGCCGCCGCAGCCGATGACGGCGACGGACTGCCCGCGCGTGACGGCGCCGGTGTTGACGGCCGCCCCGAAGCCCGCCATCACCCCGCAGCCGAGGAGCCCGGCCGCGGCGGCGGGGACGCGCTCGTCGACCTTGGTGCACTGGCCGGCGGCGACGAGGGTCTTGGCGGCGAAGGCGCCGATGCCGAGCGCGGGGGACAGCGGCGTCCCGTCGGCCAGCGTCATGGGCTGGCTGGCGTTGTGCGTGTCGAAGCAGTACCAGGGCTTGCCGGCGGCGCAGGCGCGGCAGACGCCGCAGACCGCGCGCCAGTTGAGGACGACGAAGTCGCCGACCTCGAGCCCCACGACGCCCTCGCCGACGGCCGAGACGCGCCCGGCGGCCTCGTGGCCCAGCAGGTACGGGTAGTCGTCACCGATGCCGCCCTCGCGGTAGTGCAGGTCGGTGTGGCAGACGCCGCACGCCTCCACGTCGACGACGGCGTCGCCGGGGCCGGGGTCCGGGACGACGACGTCGACGAGCTCGACCGGCGCCCCCTTCGTGCGGGAGACGACTCCCTGGACGGTGTGCGGCATGGGGAGAGCTCCACTTCGTGCGGTGTCAGGGGTCCGTGCAGGGGGCTCGTGCGGGGGTCTCGTGCGGGTGCCCGTCCGGAGGCCGGCGGAGCCGGCGCACGGCGCGGGGGACCAGCCGCCCCGGGCCTCCGGCCGACCCTAGCCAGGAGGTGGGGGCGCCGTCCTCGCGCGACGGCCCGCCGTCCCGGACTCCGGGACGGGCGCCCGTCACCGGCTCTGGTGGCCGTGGCCGAGTCCCGGGGAGCAGCGCGGGAGGGCGGCGCCGGGGGCCGGCGCAGGGGGCGCTCGACGGGCCCGGGCCGGCCCGGGCCGCGCCGGTAGGCTCGGCGGGTGAGCCTGCGCCTGCACGACACCGCCACGGGACAGGTGCGTCCCTTCGCGCCTCTCGTGCCCGGTGAGGCGTCGATCTACCTGTGCGGCGCCACGGTGCAGGCCCCGCCGCACATCGGCCACCTGCGCTCGGGCATCGCCTTCGACGTCCTCGCGCGGTGGCTGGAGGCCGGCCACGGGCTGCGGGTCACCCTCATCCGCAACGTCACCGACGTCGACGACAAGATCCTCGCGAGGTCGGCGGAGGCGGGCGTGCCCTGGTGGGCCTGGGCCGCGGTCAACGAGCAGGCCTTCACCCGCGCCTACGACGCGCTCGGCGTCCGACGGCCGACCTACGAGCCTCGCGCGACCGGCCACGTCACCGAGATGCTGGAGCTGGTCGACGAGCTCGTCGACGCCGGCCACGCCTACCCCGCGCCCGACGGCAGCGGCGACGTGTACTTCGACGTCCGCTCCTGGCCGGAGTACGGCGCGCTGACCCACCAGGCGCTGGCCGACATGGAGCCCGCCGCCGACGCCGACCCGCGCGGCAAGCGCGACCCGCGCGACTTCGCGCTCTGGAAGGGCGCCAAGGACGGCGAGGAGGCCAGCTGGCCCGCTCGCTGGGGCCGCGGCCGCCCGGGCTGGCACCTGGAGTGCTCGGCGATGGTGCGCCGCTACCTCGGCCGCGAGCTCGACATCCACGCCGGCGGGCTCGACCTGCGCTTCCCCCACCACGAGAACGAGCAGGCGCAGTCGCGCGCGGCCGGAGACCCCTTCGCGCGCACCTGGTTGCACAACGGCTGGGTGACGGTGAAGGGGGAGAAGATGAGCAAGTCGCTCGGCAACTCCCTCGTCGTCGACAGCGTGCTGGCCTCTGGCGCACGCCCTCTCGCCCTGCGCTACGCGCTGGGGACGGCGCACTACCGCTCGATGGTCGAGTACGCGCCCGAGCACCTCGAGGAGGCCGGGCGGGCGCTGGAGCGCGTCGAGGGCTTCCTGCGGCGGGTCGGGCCTGCGAGCGCCCCGGGCGGCGAGCCGGTCTTCCCCGAGGCCTTCCGCGCCGCCCTCGACGACGACCTCGCCGTGCCCGCCGCCGTCGCCGTCGTCCACGACTGCGTCCGCTCGGGCAACACCGCGCTCGAGGCGGGGGACGGCGAGGCCGCGGGCTGGCACGCACGCGAGGTGGTCTCGATGCTCGACGTGCTCGGCCTCAACCCGCTCGACCCGCGGTGGGGTGCGGCCTCGACGTCGGCGACCCGCGCCGAGGTCGCCGTCGACGCCCTCGTCCAGGCCGAGCTCGACCGGCGCCAGGAGGCGCGGGCCGCCCGCGACTTCGCGAGCGCCGACGCCGTCCGCGACCGCCTCGCCGCTCTCGGCGTCGCCGTCGAGGACACCCCGGCGGGCGCGCGGTGGTCGTGGGCCTGAGGGCTCGCCTCCTCGTCCTCGCCCCGCCCGCAGCCTCTCTCCCCCTCTCGCCACGACCAGCAAGGAGCACCCAGTGGCCGGCAACAGCCAGCGACGCGGCGCGGTCCGCCGTCCCGGGTCCAAGAAGGGCGCCACCGTCGGCAGCGGAGGTCGCGGACGGCGGGCGCTCGAGGGTCGGGGGCCGACGCCGAAGGCCGAGGACCGCGTCTACCACCCGGCGCACAAGAAGGCCCAGCAGCAGACCCGTCCCCAGGGCGGCCAAGGCGGCCAGGGCAGCCGCGGAGCGGGCGGACGTCGGCGCAGCGGCGGCACGAGCGAGGTCGTGGCAGGGCGCAACTCCGTCGTGGAGGCGCTGCGCGCGGGCATCCCCGCCTCCGCGCTGTACGTCGCTGCCCGTGTCGAGTCCGACGACCGCACCCGCGAGGCCGTCAAGACCGCGGCCGACCGCGGCATCCCGCTGCTGGAGGCCTCCCGCACGGAGCTGGACCGGCTCACCGACGGCGCCGTCCACCAGGGGCTCGCCCTGCAGGTGCCGGCCTACGAGTACGCCGACGTCGGCGACCTGCTCGCGGCCGCCGAGGAGTCCGACGCCGCGCCGCTGCTCGTCGCGCTCGACGGCGTCACCGACCCCCGCAACCTCGGCGCCGTCCTGCGCTCGGCCGCGGCGTTCGGCGGCCAGGGCGTGCTCGTCCCCGAGCGGCGCTCGGCCGGCGTGACGGCCTCGGCGTGGAAGACCTCGGCCGGCGCCGCCGCGCGCATCCCGGTCGCCCGCGCGACCAACCTGGTCCGGGCCCTGGAGCAGCTCAAGGACGCCGGCCTCTTCGTCGTCGGCCTGGACGCCGGCGGCGACGTCGAGCTCCCGGACCTCGACGTCGCCACGGGGCCCGTCGTCCTCGTCGTCGGCTCCGAGGGCAAGGGCCTCGGCCGCCTCGTGCGCAGCACCTGCGACCAGGTCGTCTCCATCCCGATGGACTCGGCGACCGAGTCCCTCAACGCCGGGATCGCCGCCGGCGTGGCGCTGTACGAGGTCGCGCGCCGGCGTCGCTGACCGCCCCACGACCACCCGGCGAAGCCATGGGGACCTCTGGTCGGGCACGACGGCACAGATTGTGAGCGGTCGTCAGGCGAGATCTCTCGTATGCCGCGCACCGTGATGGACGAGCGCGCGGGCGAGGACGAGGTCCGCGCTCACGTCCGGGAACCCGGTCCTGCTGGCGTCGGCCCGGTCGTCGACGACCACGGCGCCGACGAGGACGGGCAGTCCGTCGTGGGTGGCGGCCCGCAGGCCTCGGACGAGACGGCCGACGACGCGACGCCTCGTTCGGCCTGAGATGCTCCTGGCATGCAGCGACTCGGACTCGCCGGCGCCCTGGCTGGTGTGCTCGTAGTCCTCGGCGGGCTCGTCGTCGTGACGGCGCCGCCGGTCACCTTCGGCTACTTCGCCTCGGCCCCGCCGGGGAGCGACGGGTACGCCGGTCCGCCGCTGCCCCTCGTGCTCGGTGGTCGCCAGCTGGCCGGCCTTGCCGCGGTCGTCGTCGGCCTCGTCCTCGCCGGGCTGGCCCTCGGCGTGCAGCTCGGCCGTCGTCGACCGCGCTGACCTGCCAGTAGGGCGTCAGCTCCTCCCGACGACGTCGACCGACGCGGTGTCGACGCCGCCGAGGAAGGCGGCCTCGTCGCGGCGGTGGACGAGGACCCGGTCGATGTAGGCGTCGACGGCCTCTCGCAGGGGGACGTCGCGGCCCTGCTGCTCGCTCATGAACCAGCGGTGCTCGAGGACCTCGTGGTAGATCTCCGCCGGCTCCAGCTTCCGGCGCAGGTCACGTGGGATGGCGCGGACGACCGGCTCGAAGTTGCGGGCCACCCACTCGTGGGCGACGAGCTCCTCCTCCTCGTTCTGCTGGTCGGTCGCGGCGCCGTAGCCGTCGAGGTCGTTGAGCAGCCGGCGGGCCTGGTTCTCCTGCGCGTCGATCCCGGTGAGCCGCAGCAGCCGCCGGCTGTGGTGGCCGGCGTCGACGACCTTTGGCTGGATGCTCACGTACGTGCCGTCGAGGTCGGTGGAGATCGACAGCTCGTCGACGTCGAAGCCCAGGTCGTTGAGCCGCTCGATCCGCGCGGCCACCCGCCAGCGGTCGCCGGAGTCGAAGGACTCGGTGTCCGTCAGCTCGGCCCACAGCGACCGGTAGCGGCTCATGATGTGCTCGCTGATGGTCAGCGGGTCGACGTCGATCTCCAGCAGCTCACCGGCCTGCAGGTCCATCAGCTCGCCGGCGATGTTGACCCGCGCCACCTCCAGGTCGTACTCGCGCTGGCCGGTGGACAGCTCCTGGTGCAGCTCGCCGGTCTCGGCGTCCACCAGGTAGGCGGCGAAGGCGCCGGCGTCACGCCGGAAGAGGGTGTTGGACAAGGAGACGTCGCCCCAGTAGAAGCCCGTGAGGTGCAGGCGCACGAGCAGGACGGCGAGCGCGTCGATGGCGCGGGTCGCCGTGTCCGGCCGCAGCACCTGGCTGAACAGGGCCCGGTAGGGCAGCGAGAACTGCAGGTGCCGGGTGATGAGCGCCGCCTCCAGCGGCTCGCCGTCACGGCCCTCGCGCCCGGAGATGACGGCGACCGGGTGCACCGAGGGGACGTCGAGGCGCCCGAGGTTGCGCAGCATCTGGTACTCGCGGCGGGCGATCTCCTCCTTGATCTCCTTGATGGCTATCACGTGGTCCGACAGCCGCACGAACCGCACGATGTGCCGGGAGATGCCGCGGGGCAGGGCGGTGATGCGCTCGGCCGGCCACTCCTCGAGCGGTGTCTCCCACGGCAGGTCGAGCAGTGCCGGGTCGGGCTGCGCGGCGGTGATCTGCAGGCCGGCCATGTCGGTGATCCTCCCACCCGGGCGTGACGGCCGGGACGGCGGAGCGAGGGTCGCGGAGGGGCCGGACCAGCACAGGGTCGGACCAGCACAGGGTCGGACCAGCGGAGGGGCCGGCCCGACGTGGGCCGGCCCCTCCGGCGTGCTCAGGTGCCCTGGCGCTCAGCCCTGGCCGAGGCGCTCGCCGTCGGTCGTCGAGAAGAGGTGCACGTGGTCGGACTTCGGCGCCAACGAGATCACCGAGCCCTTCTCCGGGGGACGACGTCCGTCGACGCGGGCGATGACCTCGCCCTCGGTGCCGTCCAGCTTGGCGCGACCGTAGACGTAGGCGTCGGCGCCGAGCTCCTCGACGACGTCCACGTCCACCTTCAGGCCGTTGTCGGCGATGTCCAGGTCCTCCGGCCGGACCCCGACGACGACCCGGTCCCCGGCCGCGGACAGCACGTCTCGCGGCACCGGGTGCACGTAGTCGCCGAACCTGATGCCGCCGTCGGTGACGGGCACCTCGACGAGGTTCATCGCGGGGGAGCCGATGAAGCCGGCGACGAAGACGTTGTTCGGCCGGTCGTACATCTCCCGCGGCGTCGCGACCTGCTGCAGCAGGCCGTCCTTGAGGACGGCGACCCGGTCGCCCATCGTCATGGCCTCCACCTGGTCGTGGGTGACGTAGACGGTGGTGACGCCGAGGCGACGCTGCAGCTGCGCGATCTGCGTGCGGGTCTGCACGCGCAGCTTGGCGTCCAGGTTGGACAGCGGCTCGTCCATGAGGAAGACCTGCGGCTGGCGGACGATGGCCCGGCCCATCGCCACCCGCTGGCGCTGGCCGCCGGAGAGCGCCTTCGGCTTGCGGTCCAGGTACTCGGTGAGGTCGAGGATCTTGGCGGCCTCCTCGACGCGGGTGCGGATCTGCCCCTTGTCGACGCCCGCGATCTTCAGCGCGAAGCCCATGTTGTCGGCGACCGACATGTGCGGGTACAGCGCGTAGTTCTGGAACACCATCGCGATGTCCCGGTCCTTCGGCTGGACGTCGGTGACGTCGCGGTCGCCGATGAGGATGCGGCCGGCGTTGATGTCCTCGAGCCCGGCGAGCATCCGCAGCGACGTGGACTTCCCGCAGCCTGAGGGGCCGACGAGGACGAGGAACTCGCCGTCCTCGATGTGCAGGTCCAGCGCGTCGACGGCGGGCTTGTCGCCGCCCGGGTAGATGCGCGAGGCCTTGTCGTAGGTGACCGTTGCCATGGTTGTCCTCCTACCGGCAGGTACGTGCCGGACGATCCGTCGTAGGGGTTGGCGGCGACCAGAGGTGCTCGGCTGGCTCCTCGGTGGCCGGGTGCGGCGCCGGTGGTCCCGACGTCGTCGTGCGGGTGGAGCGTGCGGGCTCGGCACCGAGCCTGCGCGGCGGGCGCCCCTTCGGCCTCGAAGGCGAGCACGTCGACGGCCACCCCAGCAGCCCGAGGTGGGCGGCCGCTGTGCCGCAGGCGTCATCATGCCTCACGAGCGCCGCCCGGGGGAGCGTCGTAGCGCATGACGAGCACGGCGGTGACGTCCTGCCCGCCGCACGCCTGCCAGGTGTGCGCGACGTCGCCGGGGTACTCGGTCGACTCGCCTGCTGCGAGCACGCGCCCGCCCAAGGCCTCGGGCGCCGGGCCGTCGCCCGTCGCCTCGTCACCGGCCGCAGGGCCGCACCGCAGGGTGCCCGAGACGACGAGCACCTGCTCGCGGACCCCCGCCGTGTGCGGGCTCGACACCCGCCCTGGCCCGGCCCGCACCCGCAGCCGGTAGACCTCGACCCCGGTGCTGCTCTCGAGGAGCCACGCGTCGACGACGTCGTCGACGGCGTCCGGCGCCGGCGGGCGCTGGGGGGCCGCCGGGGGCAGCGCCGCCGAGAGGGGCTCGCCCAGCGCGGTCGTGAGGGCGAAGAGGGTCTCCAGCGTCGGGTTGCGCCGGCCCGCCTCCAGCTCCGAGAGGGTCGCCTTGCCCACCCCCGAGCGTCGGGCGAGCTCCGAGAGCGACAGCCCGCCGCGGGCACGGAGCTGGCGCAGGCGCGTCCCGACGTCCTGACCCACCTGGCTCACGGGGACAGTCTCCCGCCCGCCTCGCCACCGACGACCGTTCCGTGAACAGAACGACGCGGCTAGGGTCGGGACGTGCCCCAGCCGCGCCGTCACGACCTCTCCGCGCAGGCCGTCGGCGCCGGCGTCAGCGCCTGCCTCGTCGGCTACGCCAGCTCCGTGGCCGTCGTCGTCGCGGGGCTGACGGCGGTGGGCGCCAGCACGGCGCAGGTCTCCTCCGCGCTGCTGGCCCTCGGGGTGGGCATGGCCGTGACGAGCGTGCTCCTCAGCGTGACGACGCGGGTCCCGGTCGCCGTGGTCTGGAGCACACCGGGCCTCGCGCTGCTCGCGGGCCTCGGGGACGTCGACGGCGGGCTGCCCGTCGTGCTGGGTGGTCTCGTCGTCGCCGGCCTCCTCCTCGCGGTGACCGGACTGGTGCCCCCGCTCTCGGGGGCGCTGCAGCGGCTGCCCGCGGCGACGAGCTCGGCGGTCCTCGCCGGGGTGCTGCTGCCCTTCTGCCTCGCCCCGGCGACGGCGCTCGCCGACCGGCCGCTGCAGGTCGGCGTGCTCTGGCTCGCCTGGCTGGCGGCCCTGCGGTGGGCTCCGCGGGCCGCGGCCCCGGCGACGCTGGGGGTGCTCCTCGTGCTGGTCGCCGGTGACGTCGTGCTGCCGGCGGGGGAGGCCGTCGTGCCCGTCCCGGTGCTGGTGGCCCCGTCCTTCACCCTCGCCGCGGTGCTGCAGGTCGCGCTGCCGGTCTACCTGGTGACGATGGCGGCGCAGAACCTGGTCGGCGCGGCCGTGCTCGTCGCCCACGGGTACCGGCCGCCGCTGGGCGCGGCGCTCGTGGGCACCGGGGTGACGTCGGCGCTGCTCGCCCCCCTCGGCGCCCCGACGTCCAACCTCGCGGCCATCACCGGGGCGTTGACCGCCGGCCCGGCGGCTCACCCCGACCGCTCGCGCCGCTGGGTCGCGGCCGCGGCGGCCGGCGTCGGCCACCTCGGTCTGGCCCTCGTGGCGCCGCTGGCGGCCGCCGTCGTGACCCAGGCCCCGACGGGGCTCGTCCTGGCGGCCGCGGGGCTCGCGCTGCTGCCCACCTTCACCGCCTCGGCGCACGCGGCGCTGGAGGACCAGGACGAGCGGCTCCCGGCCGCCGTCGTCGTGCTCGTGACCGCCAGCGGCGTCAGCCTGCTGGGCCTCGGGAGCGCGCCGCTGGGGCTCGTCGTCGGGCTCGCCCTGAGGCGGCTGCTGCGCCGTCGGCCGCCCCCTCCAGCCCGGCACGCCGCCGACCGCCGCGCCGGCGCCTGAGGGCGGCGCAGGGTCAGCCCGAGCGCAGCGCCAGCAGGTGCTCCAGCAGGTCGGCGACCACCTCGGGGTCGGCGACCCGGTGCTCGGCGGCGGTGCTGCCGTCCCCGACGTGGACGCCGACGTCCCCCGAGGCCGGGTCCAGCACCGCGAAGGCGTGCTCGTCGGTGACGTCGTCGCCCGCGTAGAGGACGACGTCCGCCTCCAGCGCCGCGCGCAGCTGCTGCACGGCGCGCCCCTTGTCGACGTCCAGGACGCCGAGCTCGACGACGTCCTTGCCGCGCAGCGCCCGCACGCCGGCCAGCCGCCCCGGCCCGTCGACGGCCGCGCGGGCGGCCTCGGAGGCCACGGCCACGTCGGCCTGGCGGGTGTGCAGGACGGCGCCGGCGGGCTTGATCTCCAGGTCGGTGCCCGGGTGCGCCGCCACGACGACCCGCATCCGGTCGACGACGTCGTGCAGCAGCGCCTCCTCGTGCTCGGAGAGGAGCGCTGCGGGCTCCTCCTGGCCGGCCAGCCGGACCTCCGCGCCGTGGCTGCCGACCAGGGAGGTGCCCTCCGGCGGCGAGGCCAGACGTGCCAGCGGCTCCAGCGGCCGTCCGGAGACCAGGGCCAGCGAGAGCGCCCGGTCACCCTCCAGCGCCGCGAGGGCGGCCAGCGCCGCCGAGGAGCGCCCCAGCGGCCGCGCGGCGTCGCGGTCGTCGACGAGCGGCGCCAGGACGCCGTCGAAGTCCAGCGCCACCAGTGGCCGCGCCGCGCCCGCGAGTCGCTCCAGCGCCGTCACCAGCGCCGGGTCGAGCCCCACCGCCCTGCCCGTGCCTGCCTGCGTGCTCACCGGTGGTCCTCCCCTCGCGCCTGCCCGGCGTGCTCGTCCTCCGCGTCGTCGCCGCGCGCCTCGTCTGCCCCGCCCGGGACCTGGCCGGCGAGGTCGGGCCGCAGCGTCGTGAGGAAGTCGTGCGCCCACCGCTGCACGTCGTGCTCCCCGACCCGGCGCCGCATCGAGCGCATCCGGCGGCGCTGCTCCCGCGGGGACATGACGACGGCCTGCACCACGGCGGCCTTCAGGCCGTCGATGTCGTGCGGGTTGACGTGGATGGCCTGCCCCAGCTCGTCGGCCGCACCGGTGAACTCCGACAGGACGAGGGCGCCGCGCTCGTCGTGACGGCTGGCGATGTACTCCTTGGCCACGAGGTTCATGCCGTCGCGCAGGCTCGTGACGAGCATGACGTCGGCCGCCTGGAACATCGCCGCCATCTCCTCCCGGCCGTAGCTGTGGTGCAGGTACTGCACGACCGAGTGCCCGATCCGCCCGTGGGCGCCGTTGACCCGGCCGACCTGCAGCTCGATGTCCTCGCGCAGCAGCCGGTACTGCTCCACGCGCTCGCGCGACGGCGTCGCCACCTGGAGCAGCACGGTGTCGTCGGCGGCCAGCAGGCCGTCGTCGAGGAGCTCGGCGAAGGCCTTGATGCGGTGCCCGATGCCCTTGGTGTAGTCGAGCCGGTCGACACCGAGGATCACCGTGTCAGGGTTGCCGAGGTGCTCGCGGATCTCCGCCGCGCGGGCCCGGACCGGCTCGGAGCGGGCCAGGGCCTCCATCGCGGCCGTGTCGATGGAGATGGGGAAGGCGCTGGCCCGCACCCGGCGCTGCGAGCCGTCGGCCGCCGTCACCTCGACGCCCTGGTGGCGCGGCACCAGCTTGAGCGACCGGCGGCAGGCGCGCAGGAAGTTCTGCGCGTCCGCGGGCCGCTGGAAGCCCACCAGGTCGGCGCCGAGGAGCCCCTCGAGCACCTGCCGGCGCCACGGCAGCTGCGCGAAGATCTCGTACGGCGGGAACGGGATGTGGTTGAAGAAGCCGATCGACAGGTCGGGCCGGGCGGCCCGCAGCATCGCCGGGACCAGCTGCAGCTGGTAGTCCTGCACCCAGACGACGGCGCCCTGGGCGGCGACGTCGGCGGCGGCCGCGGCGAAGCGCTCGTTGACCCGCACGTAGTCCTCCCACCACGTGCGGTGGTACTCCGGCGCGACGATGACGTCGTGGTACAGCGGCCACAGCGTGCCGTTGGAGAAGCCCTCGTAGAAGCCGGTGATCTCGTCCCCCGACAGCCCGACGGGGACCAGGCGCATCCCGCCCTCGTCGAAGGGCTCGCTGACCTCCTCCTCCGCCGTGCTCGGGGCGCCGGACCAGCCGACCCACGCGCCGTCCTGGCTCTGCATGACCGGTTCGAGAGCCGTCACCAGGCCGCCGGGGGAGCGCCGCCAGCGCGGCGAGCCGTCGGGGTGGGAGCCGTCCCGGTCCACCGGCAGGCGGTTGGCGACGACGACGACGTCGTAGCCCTCGCCCGCAGGCGGGACGGGCACCGGCTCCGCGAGCGTCTCGAGGTCACCGCCGGCCGGCTCCGGGGCCCGGCTGGCGTCCGTGACCGCCGTCCCCGCGGCCTCGCCGTCCTGCGCGCTCGGGCCGGCCCCGCCCCCTGACGTCGGTGCGGGCGTGGTCGCAGGGCCGGCAGCTGGCACGGAGCTCTCCTCGTCGGCCGCGGCGCGGCCCTCGTCGTCGGACCCCGGGGTCCCGGCGTTCGGCGCAGCCGCCCGCCCCCGGCGCCGCAGACGACGCCGACGGTCGAGGTGAGCGGTCCGCGCTCGCCTCGAACGTAGTGCCGGGACGGGGACCCCCGCGAGCCGCGACGGGCACGCCGCCGCCTGCCGTAGCGTGGAGCACCGCTGGCTGGCGGTCGTCGGGCCCCGAGGCCGTGGGAGGCCAGCCGGGTGCCCTCGGAGCCCAGCCGGGTGCGGCGCGTCCGGTCCACGGTGGTGCGAGGCCGCCACCGGGCTGCCTGACGGGCGGCCCGGTGGACTGCAGGGAGGACGCATGGACGAGGTGGACGCACCCTCTCGCCCCCGGGTCGTCGACAGGGGGGCGCTCGGCAGGGGGGCCGCCAGCAGGCCCGTCAGCAGCGCCCGGCTCGGCCCCTACCGCCTGCTCCAGCGCGTCGGCGAGGGCGGCATGGGCGTCGTCCACCTCGCCCTGGACGCCGACGGGCGCGCCGTCGCGGTCAAGGTGCTGCGCCCGCACATCGCCGACGACCCCTCCGCCCGCGAGCGCCTGCGCCGGGAGGTCGCCGTGCTGCGGCGGGTGCGCCACCGCCGCGTCGCCGAGGTCCTCGACGCCGACCCCGACGGGCCGCAGCCCTACGTCGTCACCCAGTTCGTGCCGGCCCGCAGCCTGCAGGAGCACGTCGAGGAGGAGGGGCCGCTGGCCCCCGCGGCGCTCGCCCGCCTCGCCGACGGCCTGGGGCGGGCCCTGGCCGCGGTCCACGACGCCGGCGTCGTCCACCGCGACCTCAAGCCCTCGAACGTCCTCATGCTCGACGGCGACCCCGTCGTCATCGACTTCGGCATCGCCCGCGTCGCCGACGAGGCGACCGCCCTCACGAGCCCCGGGCTGGTCATGGGCACGGCGGGGTACCTGCCCCCCGAGCTGCTGGAGGGCGCCGAGGTCGGCCCGTCGGCCGACTGGTGGGGCTGGGCGGCCACGACGGCCTTCGCCGCCACCGGCCGCCCGCCCTTCGGGCGCGGCCCGGTCACCGCCGTCCTGGACCGGGTGCGCCGCGGGCGGGCGGACCTCGACGGCGTCCCGCCCGAGCTGCGGGCCGTCCTGGCGGCGGCGCTCTCCCCCGACGCCCGCGAGCGACCCGGCGAGGGCTGGCTGCGCCAGGCCGTCGAGGAGCTGGCCGCCGCTGCGGCGCGCGAGCCCCACCCGCGTCCGTCGGCGGGGGACGCGGCGGCGACCAGCGCCCTCGCCTCGCTCGCCGGCGCCGGGGTCGACGACGAGATGACGTCGGCGTACGAGCGCCCGGGCCCGGCGTCCCCGGACGAGGCGCACCTGGACGAGGTGCAGCTGGACGAGGTGCACCTGGACGAGGCGCTCCCGGACGAGGGGGACGCAGGTCGCGTGCGGTGGACCGAGGACGGCTCGGACCGCGCGCTGGGCACGGTCCCCGCGGCCGCGGACGCGCCCACCACGGGCCTGGACGCCGACGAGGCGCCGACGACGGCGCTGGGCGCGGTGGGCGGCGGGCGCTGGGACGAGCCCTCCGGCGCCGCGGCGGCGGCCGGGGCCGCTCACCTGCCGAACGGGGCCGACCACGCGGGAAGGTCATGGGACCTCGCGGGCACCTACGCCGACGACGCGGCGCGCGAGGTCGCTGCCCACGAGGGCGCGGTCGCCGACCACGCCCCGGCCTCGACGCCTCCCCGCGAGGCCCGTGGCGGCTCGCAGGACCACAGGAGGGATGCCGGGCACCGGTTCCTCCGCGGCGAGACGACCGGCGCGACCGAGGCCGTGCCCCGCCAGCCCTCCGTGCCGGCGCCCGCCGACGAGGCGTGGGCCGGCCCGACGGCCGCGCTGCCCAGCAGCGGGCCGGGAGGCCAGGCCGGCGGCGCCGACCCCTGGGCGCGACCCCGGCCCCACCCCGACGGCCCGCTGCCGGCCATCGCCGCGGGGCCTCCGCAGCCGCCTCGTCCCCGGCGCGACAGGCCCGGGCTGCGCGCGGCCTGGGCCGCCGCGCTCGTCGGCCTCTGCGCGCTCGCGCCCGTCGTCGGCGTGCTCGTGGGCGCCGCCCTGGTCGTCCTCGCCCGGACCGTCGAGCGCGGCGGCCGCTGGGTCGACCGTCGTCGAGAGCTCCTCGGGCCCCGGCGGGGCGACGTCGCGCTCGCCGTCCTGCGCTCGCCGCTGTCCCTGCTGCCCGCGACCGTCTCCACCGTCGCCGCGCTGCTGCTGCCCCTCGCGGTGGCCGCCGCCGTGCTCTTCCTCGTCGGCGTCCTCCTCGGTGACGCCGGTGTCGTGCCGGGTGACCCGGTGTCCCTGGCGGCCGGGGCGGCGAGCGGCGTCGTCCTCGCCTGGTACGGGCCTGGCGGCTACCGCCTGCGCCGCGGTGCCGTCCTCCTCACGCGGGCGGCTCCCGGTGGGCCGGTCGGGCGCGTGCTCGTCGTCGTCGCCCTGCTCGTCGTCGTCGCCGCGGTGTGGCTGGCCGTCACGGGGACGACGCCGGACTGGCGACCCCTGCCCTGGGTGCCCCCGGGGCTCTGAGCCTCCGCGCCTCGCGGGGCGCGCGCGGAGCGGGCCCGGTGCGCCGCGCCGCCCACGTAGCCTGGAGCGGTGCCGACCCCCTCGCGCCCCGCGTCGACCTCGCGGCTGCCCGGCGCCGCGGCGGGCCTCGGCCTCGCCGTCCTCCTGCTCGCGGTGCTGCTGGCGGGCCTGCGCGCCGGGCCGGCCGTCGCCTCGCCCGCCGCGACGGCACCCGCCTCCGGCGTCGTCACGTCGGCCGTGACGACCCCGGCGGGCGAGCCATCCACCGCGGCCACGACGCCCGCACCCGCGCCGCAGCAGCCGACCCTGCAGGCCCGGGACGACACCGGCACGGGCGTGGTCCTGCCGATCATCGCGGGGTCGGCGATCGGCCTGCTGGTGCTGGGCGGGCTCTTCGCCTCCGCCGTCACCCGACGCCAGCGCGAGGAACGCCGTCTCTGAGCCGTTCGTCCTTCCCTCTCGGAGACCGCCTCGCGCGGGGAGGTCTCCTGTCACGCCGCCCGACGAGCCGTGGAGCACCCGATGAGCCCCGACCCCCGCAAGCCCTCGAAGGCCGACCGCCAGGCCGACGCCCGCGCCAAGGCCCGCGCGATGCGCGAGCAGCGTGAGCGTGCGGCCCGGCGCAAGAAGCTCGGGCTGGTCACCGCGGCCGCCCTCGCGGTCGCGGGCCTCGTGGCGGTCGTCGTCGTCGCCGTGGTCTCCGGGCGCGAGCCGGCCGTGGAACAGGCGACACCTCCGTCCTTCACCGAGAGCGGCGGATTCGTCACCGGTGACGAGAGCGCGCCGGTGTCGGTAGTGATCTACCAGGACTACCAGTGCCCGTTCTGCGCGACCTTCGAGCAGGAGAACTCGGCCTTCATCACCGAGCTGCGCGACGGGGGCGACATCTCGGTCACCTACCACCCGATCAACATCCTCAGCCGGCTGGGCGACTACTCCTCGCGCGCGGCGAGCGCAGCGGTCTGCGTCGCCGAGGAGGCGCCGGAGCAGTTCGTCGCCTTCAACGACGCTCTCTACGCCAACCAGCCGGAGGAGGGCGGCGGCGGGCTCACCGACGCCCAGATCACCTCGGTCGCCGAGGAGGCCGGCGTGCCCGGCGAGGTCGACAGCTGCATCACGAGCGGCCGCTACACCGACTGGGTCGACGAGGTGACCGCCGACCGCGACGAGCGGGTGGAGGGCACCCCCACCGTCCTCGTCGACGACGAGGTCATCGACGTCCGCCAGTTCCAGGCGGTCGTCAGCGCGGCCGTCGGTGGTGCCTCGACGTCCTGACGGCTGCCCCGGCGCAGGCCGGGACACGGGGTCAGGACATGTGCAGCCCGCCGTTGACGTCGTACGTGGCGCCGGTGATGTTGCCGGCGTCCGGCCCCAGGAGGAATGCCATGAGGGCGGCGACGTCGTCGACGGTGCCGACCCGGCCGACGAGGCCTGCCGCGGCCATCGAGGCCCGGCGCTCGTCGTCGAGCGGGCCGCCCATGATGTCGGTGTCCACCGGCCCGGGGCTCACGCAGTTGGCGGTGACGCCGAGGGGGCTGAGCTCGCGGGCGACGGCGCGCATGAGGCTCACGACGGCGCCCTTGGAGGCGCTGTAGGCCGACTTGGAGAAGGTGCCGCCGCCGCGCTGCGCCGAGACGGACGAGATCGTCACGACCCGTCCCAGACCGCGGTCGGCCATGCCACGCGCGAAGCGCTGCGTGGCGAGGAAGACCCCGCGGGCGTTGACCGCCATGACGCGGTCCCACTCCTGCGGCGTCGTGTCGAAGAACTCCGTCGGCGAGCTGATCCCGGCGATGTTGGCCAGCGCGACGACCGGCGGCAGCTCCGCCTCGACGCGGCTCGCGGCGGCGTCGAGCGACGCGGGGTCGGACACGTCGACGCCGTAGCCGGCAGCCCGCCCACCCTCGCCGGAGATCTCCGCGGCGACCGTGCGGGCCGCCTCCTCGTCGACGTCGAGGACGGCGATCGACCAGCCCTCACGGGCGAGGCGGCCGGCGAGGGTCCGGCCGATGCCGCGGGGAGACCCGGCGCCGGTGACGACCGCGGTGCGCTCGCTGGGGAAGGTGGGACCTGAGGTCATGACGGCTCCTTCGTCGTCGTCGGCCCGCTCGACGTCTTCCCACGGGCTCGGCGGCAGCGTATAGATGGGCCGTCACCGCAGCACCCCGACCGTGCCGACGCCCCGGCCGGCGCAGACGACGACGTCTTCGGAGGCCCGACGTGGACCTGCAGCTGCTGCTCGCCCTGGTGCTCGGCATCGCGACCATCGTCGTGCTCGTGCTGCGCACGCGCCTCGACGCCTTCGTGGCGCTGCTCGTCGCGGCTCTGCTCACCGGCACCGTCGCCGGGTCCGTCCCGACGGAGACGCTCGCCTCGATCACCACCGGCTTCGGCAACACCCTCGGCTCGATCGGCATCGTCATCGGCCTGGGCATCGCGCTGGGCAAGATCCTCGAGGTCTCGGGGGCGGCCGACGCGCTGGCGCGGGCCTTCGTGCGCGCCCTCGGCCGGGGGCGCGAGCCGTGGGCGCTCGGCGGGACGGGCGCGCTCGTCTCGATCCCCGTCTTCGCCGACTCCGCCTACGTGATCATGAGCCCGCTGGCCAAGTCCATCGCCCGGCGCAAGGGCCGCGGATACGTGGCGCTGGGCCTCGCGATGGGCGGCGGCATGATCCTCACCCACCACCTGGTGCCGCCCACGCCAGGGCCGATCGCGGTCGTCGGCATCATCGGCGCCGACATCGGGGCGTTCATCCTCCTCGGCCTCGTCGCCGCGGTGCTGCTGCTCCCGCTCGTCGTCCTCTACGCGCAGTGGGTCGGGCCACGCCTCGAGGGCCGGGTCGCGGAAGGGGTCGCGGCGGACGTCTACGGCTCCGCGCGCGCCCAGGCCCTGGCCGGCGCGGGGGCAGCAGGCGCCGGGGCGGGGGCCGTCGCGACGGACGGCGCGGGCCCGGGCAGGGAGGACGTCGAGGGCGGTGACGGACGCGGGATGGCGGAGCCTCGCGCCGGAGCGCAGCTGGGCGAGGCCCCGCCCGGGGCGCCCGAGCACTCGGTGGGCGCCTTCCGCGCCTTCGTCCCGCTGCTCGTGCCGCTCGCGCTCATCATCTCCAACACCGTGGGCGGCTTCGTCGACCGCACGGCGCAGGGGGTCCTCGCGGGGGAGTACGAGCCCTCCACGTGGGCCCGGGGGCTGGCCTTCGTGGGCAACCCCGTCGTGGCCCTCATCATCGGGCTCGTCATCGCGGTCTACGGCCTGCTGCCTCGGTGGGTGCCTCGCCACCGCGTCAGCGGGTGGCTCGCCGACGCCGCGGCCGCCGCCGGGCTCATCATCCTCATCACCGGCGCCGGTGGGGCGCTGGGGCAGGTGCTGCGTGACTCCGGCGTGGGGGACGAGCTGGCGACCGCCGTCGCCTCGACCCCGCTGCCAGGCGTCCTCGTGCCCTTCCTCATCGCCTCTGTCGTCCGCCTCGCGCAGGGCTCGGGCACCGTCGCCATGATCACGGCCGCCTCGGTGTCGGCCCCGCTGGTGCCCCAGCTCGGGCTCGCCCCGTTGGCGGCCGCGTTCGCCTGCTGCGCGGGCTCGATGGTCTTCGCCTACTTCAGCGACTCCTTCTTCTGGGTCATCACCCGCCTGCTGGGCCTGGAGGGCACCGACGCCCTCAAGGGCTGGTCCGGCACCACCACCGTGGCCTGGGCGGGCTCCATCCCGCTCGTGCTCCTCGCGGGTGCGGTGCTGTAGCGAGGCAGGCCAGTCCCGGCGGTCGCCTCGTACGCAGCGACCTGCAGACCTCAGCAGCTCCTCGCACCCCGGACTCCTGAGCTGTGCTGACGGGGGGTGACGGCGGCGTGCGCAGGTCGCGGTACCGGCACATGGTCGACGATCTCGGCGCGCGACGGCGTGGTGACCCTCAGGCGTCGCTAGCCTCGGCGGCCGTGCTCGGCGTTGACGACCCTCTGCCGCGAAGGCCCTCTCGGGTGCTCGTGGCGGGGACCTCGGGCGCGGGCAAGACGACGCTCGCGTCCGCGCTGGCGGGAGATCTGGGCGTGACGCACTTCGAGGTCGACGCCCTGTACCACGGCCCGGGCTGGACGCCTCGTCCCACCTTCGTCGAGGACGTCACCGCCGCGGTGGCCGCGCCGACGTGGGTGATGGAGTGGGAGTACCGGCTGGTGCGGGACCTGCTCGCCGAGCGCGCCGACCTGCTCCTCTGGCTGGACCTGCCGCGCCGCACCGTCATGCGGCAGGTGGTCACGCGGACGCTCCGGCGGCGGCTGCGGCGCGAGGTGCTCTGGAACGGCAACCTGGAGCCGCCGCTGCGGACCTTCGTCACCGACGACGGGCACATCGTGCGGTGGGCCTGGCGCACCCACGCCCACACGAGGGTGCGGGTGCTCGAGCTGCCGTCACGGCACCCCGGCCTCGTCGTCGTCCGGCTCCGCAGCCACGCCGAGGTGCGGCGCTGGCGCGCCGGTCCCCTGGCGGACGTCGTCGGCACCTCGGCCGCGCCGGGGAGCGGTCGTCCCTGACCGCAGGGCGCGCGGGGGCTGACAAGAGCGGTGCGTCCGGCGCACCCTGGAGAGGTGGCACGGGACACGCGGCAGGGGCGCGAGGGCGCGTCCGGTGGTCGAGGGGGGCAGCGTCGCCACGCGCCCGAGACGACGGCGACCCCTCGGGTGCTCGCGTGCCGCGCCCGCGTCGAGGAGCTCTGCGCGGCGGCGGTCGAGCAGCTGCAGGCGGCGGGCGTGCCGCACGACGCGACCCACGCGAGCGTCCGTCACGTCGTGCTCCTGCCTGACGTCCTGACGGTGCACGGGACCGGGTGGGACCTCGGGCGCTACGCGCTGTGGCCCGACGGGACGCTGCGGGAGGTCGGCGAGCGCATCGGCTGGGTCGACGAGGACGACGGCCGGCTGCGCCTGCGCAGCGACGCCCGCGTGCGCACGGCCGGGGACGGCGAGCCGGCACCTCGCGGCGGTGTCTGGGCGACGTGCGCGCTGGTCCCGCACGTCGACGTTGACGCGGTCGGCGCCCGCACGGGCGTCGTGGTCGCCGCCGACGACGCCCCGCGCTGGGCCGACCACCCGCGCGGTGCGCCGGGGCGCGGGCGGCGGGGCCGCCCCCAGGCCCCGGCGCGGCCGACGTCGGCGTGGCCCGACCTGGCCGCGGACCTGGCCGAGCGGGTGCGTCGCCGGACGTCGGGGAGCCGCGGCGCCGCCCGCCCCGAGGAGGGGACGGGCGGCGCCCGGGCCTGAGCGGCGGCGGGTCAGCTCACCACTTGTAGTCGAGGAACTTGCCGTCGAAGGTGACGACCACGCGGTCGCCCTCCGGCATCTCCTTGCGGGCGATGTCGACGTTGAAGGCGATGGCGCTCATGATGCCGTCGCCGAACTCCTCGTGGATGAGCTCCTTCAGCGCGGGGCCGTAGACCATCAGCGCCTCGTGGAAGCGGTAGATGGTCGGGTCCTGCAGCAGGGCCGGGTCGATCCCGCGGTAGGGCTGCTGCTGCAGCGCCTCGACGACCTCGTCGCCGAGACCCAGCACGGCGCAGGCCTTCTTCGCCCGGGTGGCGTCCATCGGGTGCTGGCCGAGCAGCGCGGACGTCGTCCACACGAGGGGGGCGCCCACCTCCTCGGCGATCGCGGCCCAGGTCACCCCCTGGCGGGACCGGGCGGTGCGGACGAGGGCAGCGGCCTCGGCGCGGGACATCATCGGCGTCGTCATGGGAGAGCTCCTTCTGGGGCGGTGGTCGGGTCGTGCCGGTACGGCGGAGCGGGGGGCGGCGGGCGCGGGGCAGGGGGCGACGTCAGCGCCCGCCGGCGGCGTCCGCGCCGACGGGCTCCTCGGCCGTCGTCGGCGCAGCGACCTCGGCCTTCTCGGCCTGCTCCGCCGTCTCGGCCTCCTCGAGCTGCTTGGCGCGGGTGCTCTTGCCGGTGCGGGCGTGGGTGGCGTACAGCGTGAGCCCGACGAAGGCGAGGCCACCCACGAGGTTGCCGACGACGGTCGGGATCTCGTTCCACACGAGGTAGTCCACGACCGTGTACTCCCCGCCCAGGATGAGCCCGATGGGGAAGAGGAACATGTTGACGATGGAGTGCTCGAAGCCCATGTAGAAGAAGACGATGATCGGCATCCACATGGCGATGACCTTGCCCGAGACGGTCGTCGACATCATCGCGGCGACGACGCCCGTGGAGACCATCCAGTTGCACAGCACCGCCCGCAGGAACAGCGTGAGCATGCCCGCCGCGCCGAACTCGGCGTAGCCGACGGTGCGCTCGCGCCCGATCTCCTGCAGCCGCTGCCCCACCTCGTCCGGCGGCAGCGCGAAACCCGTCGTCACGACCACGCCGATGATGACGGCCACCGTGACGGCGCCCGCGAGGTTGCCGAGGAAGACCAGCCCCCAGTTGCGGAGCATGGAGCGCATCGTGACCCCACGGCGCTTGTCGAGCAGGGCGAGCGGGACGAGGGTGAAGACCCCCGTCAGCAGGTCGAAGCCGAGCAGGTACAGCAGGCTGAAGCCGACGGGGAAGAGCAGGGCGCCGACGAGGGCGTTGCCGGTCTGGACCGTGACGGTGACGGCGAAGGACGCCGCCAGGGCGAGGATCGCCCCGGCCATGTAGGCCCGGATGAGGGTGTCGCGGGTGGACATGAGCGTCTTGGCATGGCCGGCGTCGACCATCTTCGTCACGAAGTCCGGCGGGCTGACGTAGGACACGGGTCACCTCCCTGCGGTCTGTCCGCAGCGGCCAGAGAGCCCGCTGCGTCACGCCGGGCCGGTGCCGCCCGGCTGGCGGCGCCCCGGGGGCCCGGCGTCGACCGACCGTGACGTACCGGACGACCCGGGGCGTTTCGCCGAGGTGTCGACGGCCGCACAAGCGCCTCACGCCGCCGAGCGGTGCTCCGAGAGGTGAGGCCGACGATGCCTGCGGTGCACAGCGGTGTCGGCAGGGAGGTGGACGCACGAGCGCCCCGACCTGCGGGAGGTCGGGGCGCTCGTGCGTCGGTGCCGGTGCCGGTGCCGGTGCTCGACAGTCGGTGTCGGCGGTGGGCCGGTGGCGACGGGTGTCCGGCCGAGGAGGGTCAGCCCTTGAGGGCGTCGAGCCGGCTGCGGAGCTCGGTGAGCTGGGCGGTCAGCGCCGACGGCAGCTTGTCGCCGAACTTCGTGAAGAACTCCTCGGTGTCGTCGGCCTCGACGCCCCACGCCTCGGGGTCGACGGCGAAGAGCTTCTCCAGCGCGCCCTCCGGCATGCCGAGGTCGCCGGTCACGAGGTCGCCGAGCTCCGGCAGCAGGCCGGCCGGCGTGTCCTGGGCGCCCGCCGTCCCCTCCAGCCGGGCGACGACCCAGGCCAGCACCCGGCAGTTCTCCCCGAAGCCGGGCCAGATGAAGGAGCCGTCGTCGTCGGTGCGGAACCAGTTGACGCCGAAGACCTCCGGCCGGCTCTCGCCGAGGGACTCGCCCAGGGAGAGCCAGTGCTGCCAGTGGTCGGCGGCGTTGTAGCCGGTGAAGGGGAGCATCGCGAAGGGGTCGCGGCGCAGGACGCCGACCGGCCCCTCGGCGGCCGCGGTCTGCTCGCTGGCGAGCGTCGCGCCGAGGAAGACGGCGTGCTCCCAGTCGCGGGCCTGGGTGACGAGCGGGGCGTTGGAGGCGCGGCGCCCTCCGAACAGGACGGCGTCGACCGGCACGCCGTCCGGGTGGTCCCAGTCGTCGGCGAGCGTCGGGCACTGGTCGGCCGCGACGGTGAACCGGGCGTTGGGGTGGGCGGCCTTGCGGCCCTCGGCCCCGTCGGCCGCGGTCCAGGCGCGGCCACGCCAGTCGGTGAGCAGCTCGGGCTTCTCCTTCGTCTTGCCCTCCCACCAGACGTCGCCGTCGGGGGTCAGCGCGACGTTGGTGTAGACCGTCCCGCCGGCGTCGAGCATCTTCATGGCGACGGGGTTGGTGGAGTAGCCGGTGCCCGGTGCGACGCCGAAGAAGCCGGCCTCGGGGTTGATGGCGCGCAGGCGCCCGTCGGGGCCCGGACGCATCCAGACGATGTCGTCGCCGAGCGTCTCGACCTTCCAGCCGGGCAGCGTCGGCTGCATCATCGCGAAGTTCGTCTTGCCGCACGCCGAGGGGAAGGCTGCGGCGACGTGGTAGCTCTTGCCCTGCGGGGAGGTGACGCGGATGAGGAGCATGTGCTCGGCGAGCCAGCCCTCGTCGCGGCCCATGACCGAGGCGATGCGCAGCGCGAAGCACTTCTTGCCCAGCAGGGCGTTGCCGCCGTAGCCCGAGCCGTAGGACCAGATCTCGCGCGACTGCGTGAAGTGCGCGATGTGCTTGACGTCGTTGGACGGCCACGCGACGTCCTCGACCTCGTTCCCGTCGGCGTCCACGAGCGGCATCCCCACCGTGTGCAGGCACGCCACCCACGGCTGGCCGCCCTCGACCAGTGCGAGCGACTCGGCGCCGACCCGGGTCATGACGTGCATGCTCACCGCGGCGTAGACCGAGTCGGTGACCTGGACGCCGAGCTGGGAGATGGCGCCGCCCACCGGACCCATCGAGAAGGGCAGGACGTACATGGTGCGCCCGCGCATGGAGCCCTCGAAGAGGCCGGTGAGCTCGGCCTCGGCCTCCGCGGGGTCGCGCCAGTTGTTCGTGGGGCCGGCGTCGGCGGGGTCGGGGCAGGCCAGGTAGGTGCGGTCCTCGACCCGGGCGACGTCGTCCTCGCTGGAGCGCACGAGGTAGCTGTCCGGCTGCGCCTCGCCCAGCGGGATGAAGGTGCCGGCGCGGACGCCGACCTCCACCAGCTCGGCCCGGGAGGACTCGCTGCCGTCGCACCAGACCACCTCGTCCGGCCGGGTGAGCGCGGCCACGCGCTCCACCCAGGCGCGCACGTCGCGGGTGGTCGCCCCCTCGGGCGGGGCGACGAGGCCGGACGTCGAGCTCGGGGCGGTGTCGGCGATCAGGGTCATGGCTTCCTCCGTCGGTGGCGTCTTCCCAGGCTGACGTCTGGGTGCCCGACCCGCGCGGCAGGACGGCGGCAACAATCGCCCAACTTTCTCTCTGAGGGAGAAGTGGAATTCTTGCGGCCAGCGGGTGTCAGACAACGACGCCGCGACGGTGCCGAGGCGGGCGGGGCGCCTCTTGGTACCGTCAAGTGTGGCCAAAGTTGTCGTCAGCGCGCTGCAGCACCTCGGTGAGGACGACGCGCGCGTCCCCGAGCACGCCAGCACGCCCGGGGAGCTGCTGGGGCGCCGGATCCGGCACTACCGGCGCGAGCGCGGGCTGACGCTGCGAGAGCTGGCCGACGCCGTCGGCTCGACGCCGAGCCAGCTGAGCCTGCTGGAGAACGGCCACCGCGAGCCGCGCCTGTCGACGGTGCAGGCGGTCGCGGCGGCCCTGGGGGTCAGCGCCGCCGTCCTGCTCGAGCCGGCGCCGCCGCCGGACCGCCGGGCGGAGCTGGAGCTGGAGCTGGCGCGGGCCCAGCGCAGCCACCTCTTCGCGAGCCTGGACGTGCCGGAGGTCCGTGCGGGTCGCCGTCTGCCGATGGACGCGCTGGAGGCGCTCGTGGGCCTGCACGCCGAGCTCGCCCGGCGCGAGAGCGCGCTGACGGCCTCGCCGGAGGAGGCGCGGCGCGCCAACACGGAGCTGCGGCTGCTGATGCAGGAGCACGACAACTTCCTGCCCGAGATCGAGGAGCTCGCCGAGGAGGCCGTCGCTGCCGCGGGCTACGCGGGCGGGGCGCTGACGCACCGCGCGGTCACGCGGATGGCGTCGGCGCTAGGCCTCGAGGTCGTCCACGTCGACGACCTGCCAGGGTCGACACGGACGGTCACCGACCTGCGCAACGGACGGATCTACCTCCCGCCGGCGTCGATCCCCGGCGGGCACGGGCTGCGGTCGCTGGCGCTGCAGGCCCTGGCCCACCGCGTCCTCGGCCACGAGCACCCCGTCAGCCACCCCGACTTCCTGCGCCAGCGTGTCGAGATCAGCTACTTCGCCCAGGCCTGCCTGCTGCCGAGGTCGGCGGCGCTGGAGCACCTCACGGCCGCCAAGGCGGCGCGTGACCTCGCGGTCGAGGACCTGCGCGACGCCTTCGGCGTCACCCACGAGGCCGCGGCCCACCGCCTCACCAACCTGGCCACGCACGACCTGGACATCCCGCTGCACTTCCTGCGGGTGCGCTCGGACGGTGCGCTGCTGCGCGGCTACGTCGGGGACGGGCTGCCGCTGCCGGCGGCCGAGGACGGCACCATCGAGGGGCGTCGGGTCTGCCGGCGCTGGACGGCACGGACGGTCTTCGGCGAGACGGACCGGACGACGGAGAACTACCAGTACACCGACACCCCGGCAGGGACCTACTGGTGCTCGAGCCAGGTGGGGGAGAGCACGTCGGGAGCCTTCTCCGTCACCGTCGGCGTCCCCTTCGCCCACGCGCGGTGGTTCCGTGGCCGCGACACCTCGGTGCGCCGCCGCTCGACGTGCCCGGGCGCAGGCTGCTGCCAGCAGCCGACGGCCTCCCAGCGCCGCGACTGGCAGCACCAGGCCTGGCCGAGCGCCCGGCTGGCCTCGCACGTCGTCACGCCGCTGCCCGCGGGACCGTTCTTCGGTGTCGACGAGCGTGAGGTCTACGCCTTCCTGTCCCGGCACGACCCGGGGTGACCCGAGGCCCCCCCTCGCGATGTGTGACCTCGTCGCGGAGGTGGCGCGGCCGCTTCTGCGCGATGTGTGACCTCGTCGCGGACGAGGTGCGGGAGAGCGCGCCCTCAGGACCCCGCGACGTCCGGGCCGGGCAGGCGACCGGCGCCCGGGACGGTCGCGTCGACCCAGACGAGCCGGTGGTCGGACGTCGGGAAGGGGAAGGTGCCGACGAGGCGGAACAGCGGGTCCTCCTCCAGCGGCCAGAAGACGCCGGAGCCGGTGACCCGCATGTCGCGCCGCGGCAGCACGTAGTCGACCCGGAGGTTGCCGGGCGGGTCGCCGAAGTCCGCGGTGTCCGTGCTCGCGGGCCCGACGTGGTCGAGGTTCGAGCCGGCCTGCAGCTGCGACTGCTCCAGCGCCCCGCGGCTGGTCGGGGCCGGGTCCTGCACCCGCGGCGCGTCGAGCAGCTGCTGGATGGCCCCGGGCACGCTGTCGCCGTCGGCGGGGTCGGCGTTGAGGTCGCCCATGACGACGAACTGCTCGCGCACGGGCAGGCCGCCGCTCACGCCGTCGTCGTCGTAGACGTAGCCGCCGCGTCCGGGGGTGATGTAGTCGCGCCAGAAGCGGATCTCGTCGGCGTTGCGCAGCCCGTTGCGGTCCTCGGGGCCGTCGAAGGTCGGCGGCGTCGGGTGGCTGGCGAGCACGTGCACGGTGCGCTCGCCGACCTGGACAGGCACGTCCCAGTGGCTCTTGCTCGACAGCCGGAAGACCTCGAGCGCCTCGGGGGAGTAGAAGTCCCCCTCCGCAGGGGTGCTCGGGTCGCTCGGCAGCCGGGCACCGGGCATGTCGACCCACCGGAAGGTCGCGAAGGTGCGGACCTCGTCCTCGACGACGGGGTGCTGGGAGAGCAGCGCCATGCCGTACTGCCCGGGGAAGAAGCCGAAGCCGAAGGCGTCGCCGGGGCCGCCGACGCTGCCGTCGCCGTCGAGGTCGACGCCCGACGGGACGCCGGTGTTGGACTCGTCGACGAAGGAGTACGGGTAGCTGATGGGCTCCGCGCCGCCCTGGGAGACGCCGAGGTAGTCCTCCACGAAGACCCGCAGGGCCTCAGGGTCGTAGTCGACCTCGTTGAGCAGCAGCACGTCCGGGCGCGTCCGCTGGATGACCTCGGCGACGTCGCGGGCCTGCTGGTCGCCGGCCTGCAGGTCGGCGAGCAGCTGCCCTTGCTCGGGGCGGTTGAGCGAGACGTTGTACGTGGCGAAGCGCAGCACCGTCCGGTACGGGGCCCCAGCGGGCGGGGGGAGGGTGCCGGCCACGCTGCTCCTCAGCTGCTCGCGCTCAGCCCGCGGCGGCGGGTCCGCCGCGGCTGCGGACGCCGCCGGCAGGGCTAGGGCGGAGACGACGAGCGCAGGACCGACGAGCGCGGCGACGGCCAGGCGGGGGCGGCGCACGTCGTCCTCCTCGATCGGCTGGCCGCCGGTGCCCGGCGCGGTCGCGCCCACTCTGGTGCGACCGCCGCCCGACCTCAAGACCCTGACGGGGAAGATCCTTCGTCCGTCCGGGTCGACCAGGTGTCTCGCTAGGCTCTCGGCGGACCCGGTGCCCGCGCCGGGCCGGCCGGCATGGCGCAACTGGTAGCGCACCCGACTTGTAATCGGGCGGTTCTCGGTTCGAGTCCGAGTGTCGGCTCGCGAGGGAGGTGAGGACGTGCCCGAGCCGGACGACGTCCCCCGCGCAGCTGTCGTGCCCTTCGACCTCCCCCAGGACGTCGATCTCCTCACCGACTTCCTCACCGCTGCGCCCTGGCCGTTCCACGTCCGCTCGCGGTCGACGGCCGAGGACGTGCGCCGCAGCGTGGACGAGGGCCGCTGGTCCGGCGCGACGACGTCGTCCTGGTGGGTGCTCGTCGGCGTCGTCCGCGCCGGGCTGCTGCGGCTGGACGACGTCGGGGACGGCACACCGCTCTTCGACCTGCGGGTCGACGCGGGTCACCGTGGTCGCGGGGTGGGGACGGCGGCGGTGCGGTGGGCGGCCGAGCACCTCTTCACCCGGGAGCCCGGGCTGACGCGTGTGGAGGCGACGACCCGCGTGGACAACGCCGCGATGCGCCGGGTGCTGGGTCGGTGCGGCTTCGTGCAGGAGTCGCAGTGGCGCGCCTCGTGGCCGGACGACGCCGGCGGCGTCCACGACGGCGTCGGCGACGGGCTGCTGCGCACGGACTGGCTCTCGGGCACGACGACGCCGGTCGACTGGTCGCGCTGAGCGAGGACCGGCGGGCTGGTGCTGCGCCGAGGTGGAGGTCGTGGTCGCCATCTGGCGCAGAAGCTCGCCACGACCTCCATCTCGACGAGGACGGCGGCCGGGCCGGCGACTGGCGGACGTCCGGCACGGGGTCCAGGGTCGAGGGCATGGAGCAGCGAACCCTGGGAAGCCGGATGGTGTCCGCGATCGGGCTCGGCGCGATGCCGATGTCCATCGAGGGGCGGCCGGACCGTGAGCGCGCCGTCGCGACCATCCACGCCTCGCTCGACGCCGGCGTGACCCTGATCGACACCGCAGACGCCTACCACCGCGACGCCGGTGAGGTCGGGCACAACGAGGAGCTGGTCGCCGAGGCCCTGCGCAGCTACGGCGGTGACACCTCCGGCGTCGTCGTCGCGACCAAGGGCGGGCACACCCGGCCAGGCGACGGGTCGTGGGCGCAGGACGGCCGGCCCGAGCACCTCACGGCGGCCGCGAAGGCGTCGGCGCGGCGCCTCGGCGTCGACACCGTCAGCCTCTACCAGTTCCACCGCCCCGACCCCGACGTCCCCTACGCGGACTCGATCGGCGCGCTGTCCGAGCTGCTCGACGAAGGCGTCATCGCGATGGCGGGCATCTCCAACGCCTCGGTCGAGCAGGTCGACGAGGCGAACGCCGTCCTGGGCGGGCGCCTGGTGTCGGTGCAGAACCAGTTCTCGCCGGCGTTCCGGTCCAGCCGTGGCGAGCTCGACCACTGCGCCGCCCTCGGCATCGCCTTCCTGCCGTGGAGCCCGCTCGGCGGCATCGCCAAGGCGGCCGAGCTGGGCAGCGCCCACTCGGTGTTCAAGGAGGTCGCCGACGCCCACGGCGTCAGCCCGCAGCAGCTCACGCTCGCGTGGGAGCTGGCGCTGGCGCCCGTCGTCATCCCCATCCCCGGATCCTCGCGCCCGGAGTCGGCGACGAGCTCCGCCGGGGCCGCCGGGCTGGAGCTCTCCGCCGACGACGTCGCCCGGCTCAGCGCGGCCTGACGCGAGACGACTCCTCTCCGGCGGGCTACCGTTGCGCCGCCCGGCACGCCGACCGTCTCCGCCGGGCGTCCCGCCCCCTGAGCCCGGGCGCCCACGACCGCCCGCGCGCCCCGCGGCGGCGGGTCAGGAGGCACCCATGGACATCACCCGACGCCGGCTCCTCGGGGCCGCCGGCGCGCTCGCCCTGCCCGCCGCGCTCGGCGGGTGCGGTGGCTTCTCGACCTCAGGCGGGTCCGCGAGCGGCGGCGAGGGCACCGTCAGCTTCACGACGTGGGGGACCGACGCCGAGGTGGCGGGGCTGCGCTCGGCGATCAGCCGCTTCGAGGAGGGCTCGGGCGCGACCGTCGCCCTTAACGTCGTGCCGTACGAGCAGATGTTCTCCAACATCGACGCGCAGATCCAGGCCGGCAACCCGCCCGACGTCTTCCGGGTGCCGTACTACACCTTCGGCAGCTACGCCGGCGCCGGGCAGCTGCTCGACCTCTCCCCGTACCTGGAGAGCAGCTTCGCCGACCGGTTCACCCCGCAGGCCTGGGCGGCCGTGCAGAACGGCGGCGCCCCCTTCGGCGTCCCGCACCACACCGACACGTCGGTGATCCTCTACAACCGCGCGATGCTGGCCGACGCCGGCATCACCGACGTGCCGGCGACGCTCGAGGACGCCTGGACCTGGGACCAGCTCGCCGAGGTGGCGACGACGCTGCGCGAGGCGATGCCGCCGGAGCGGTACCCCTTCGCCTACAACTGGCAGGGCAACGGCGTCACCCGCTGGCTGTCGTGGCTCTTCCAGGCCGACGGGCGCTTCCTCACCGAGGACCTCGCGGGACCGGCCATCGACTCCGACGCGGGCAGGGCGGCCGTCGAGTTCACGCAGAGCTTCTTCGCCCAGGGCTGGGTGCCGCCCAACGACACGATCACCTCCTCCACCTACGCGAGCGACACCTGGTACGCCCAGACCGTCGCGATGGTCTGGGCCGGCGCCTTCCTCGTGCCGGACGCCGAGGCGACGCTGGACTTCGAGTGGGGCGCCACCTTCGCCCCGCAGCAGGTGCGCGGCGGCGGGGACTTCGGCGGCAACGCGCTCGTCGCCACGGCCGGGGCGTCCGACCCCGAGCTCGTCGCGGCCTTCCTCACCTCGGTCACCGAGGAGGAGTCGATGCGCGAGTTCTGCGTGGGCGCCTCGCTGCTGCCGACGCGGGCCGACCTCGTGGAGCAGGGCATCGAGTTCGACGTCCGGCCCGACCTCTCGCCCGTCTTCGTCGGGCAGGCCTCGGTCGTGCAGCCCGAGGACTCGGGCCAGGTCGCGAGCCCCGACATGGCCTCGATCATCACCGTGCTGCAGGACCAGCTGGAGGCGGCCTTCGTCGGCGGCCAGGACGTCGAGACGACGGTCACCGGCCTGTCCGAGGGCATCGCCGCGGCGGTGGCGTGACGTCGCTGGCGCAGGCCGGCGCCCCCGCGCCGGCCGAGCCCGCGCGACGTCGCCCCCGCCGCGGCCGGGCCCGGGACGCCTCGCCGGGGGAGTCGCTCGCGGCCTACGGCTTCCTCGCCCCCAACCTGGTGCTGCTCGGGCTCTTCGTGCTCCTGCCCCTGGTGTGGGCGGTGTGGATCAGCACCCAGCAGACCGACGGCTTCGGCGCCGGCGACTTCGTCGGCGCGGACAACTACGCGCGCCTCGTCTCCGACGGGCAGTTCTGGCGCGCCGTCGTCAACACCGTCCTCTTCACGACGCTGGTGACCCCGACGGCGATGGCGCTCGGGCTGGGTGCCGCGGTGCTGCTCGACGGCGCGCTGCCGGGGCGCGGCGTCATCCGCTCGGTGCTCATCCTGCCGATGGCCGTCTCGGGCGTGGCGACGGCGCTCATCGGCGTCCTCGTCTTCGACGAGAACAGCGGTGTGCTGGACGGCGTCCTGCGCGCGCTCGGGCTGCCCGACGTCGCGTGGCAGTCCGGCGGCGCGGGCGCCTTCGCCTCGGTCGTCCTCGTGACGCTGTGGTGGCGCGTCGGCTTCAACATGCTCATCTACCTCGCGGCGCTGCAGGGCGTGGGCTCGCACCTGCACGAGGCGGCGACGCTCGACGGCGCCTCGGCGTGGCAGCGGTTCCGCTACGTCACCGTGCCGATGGTCGGGCCGGCGACCTTCTTCCTGCTCGTCATGAACGTCATCTACTCCTTCCAGGTCTTCGACATCGTCTTCGTCATGACGGGCGGTGGGCCCCAGGACGCGACGTCGGTCCTCGTCACCTACGCCTACGAGAACGGCTTCGTCACCCGCGACCAGGGCTACGCGGCCGCCATCGGCGTCGTCCTGCTGCTGCTGACGCTCGCCTTCACCGCCGTGCAGTGGCGCACGAGCCGGACCCGGGACCTCACCGAGTGAGCGCCCCGACGAGGCGGCCCGTGCCGACGCCGGCGACCAGCCCCCGGACCCCTGCGCCGGGTCTGGCCCGTCGTCGCCGTGAGCGCCGCCTGCTCGTGGCCCGCACGGCTGGTGCGGTGCTCGTGGCGCTCGTCGTCCTCGCGCCGCTGTACTGGATGGTCGTCGTCGCCCTGTCGACGCGGGCGGAGCTGCTCGGCGGCCAGCTGCGGCTGGTGCCGCGCTCGCTCACGCTGGAGAACTTCGAGCGGGTGCTCACGGCGTTCCCGGTCATGACGTGGTTCGGCAACTCGGTCGCCATCGCGCTGGTGACGTCGGCGATCACCGTCGTCGTCAACCTGCTCGCCGGATACGCCTTCGCCCAGCTGCGCTTCCGCGGCTCGTCGGTGGTCTTCCTGCTGGCGCTCTCGACCCTCATGCTGCCCGTGCAGGTGATCATGGTGGCGCTGTTCCGCCTCGTCACCGACCTCGGGATCTACGGCAGCTACTGGGCCGTCATCCTGCCCTCGGCCGCGTCGGCCTTCGGCATCTTCCTGGCGCGCCAGTTCATCCTCGGAATCCCGCGGGAGCTGGTCGAGGCCGCCCGGATCGACGGCGCCGGGCACCTGCGGGTCTTCCTGCAGGTGGTGCTGCCGCTGTGCCGGCCGCTGCTCGCGGTGCTGTTCTTCATGGCGCTGCTGCAGACGTGGAACGACTTCGCCTGGCCGCTCATCGCCCTGCGCGACAACGCGCTGTTCACCCTGCCCATCGGGCTGCTCTACCTGCAAGGCCAGTTCGGTGCCGACTACGGCGGGACCATGGCCTTCGCCCTGCTCAGCGTGACGCCGATGGTCGTGCTCTTCCTCCTCTTCCAGCGCTACTTCGTCCAGGGCTTCGCGCGCAGCGGCATCCGGTGAACCCGCCCCAGCTCTGAGGCGCCGTCAGCGCAGGGCCGGCATGTCTCTCAGCGCCGGGTCCGGCAGAGCGCTCAGCGCCGGGTCCGGCGACGTCGCACGAAGGGCACCATCGCGACGACGGTGGCCACCTGCAGCACGAGGCTGACGACGAAGAAGGCCGACCAGCCGTACCGGTAGTCCTCGGGCAGCCCCGTCGTCCGGCTGAGGACGCCGAAGACGGTCATGCCGACCGCCGCCAGCGCCGCGAGCACGGCGACGAGGCCGCGCAGCCGAGCCGCCGCGGGGACGGCGAGGACCACGGCGGCCGCGAGCATCGACGCCCCGCCGAGCCCGGTGAGCACCCCGACCCACGTCTCCTCCTCGAGCGTGGCGGGCGTGATCTGCAGGTGCAGGCCCCCGGTCACGACGAGCAGCACGACGGCGGCGACGACGACGACGCCCGGCGGGCGGGGAGCGGCGCTCATCCACCCATGCTGTGGGCGCGGTGCCGGCCGTGCCCGGCGGGGCGACCTCGTGCGGCGGCGCCGACCGGCCCTGACCACGGCGCCGTCGGAGGACGGCGCCGTCGGCACCTGGTCGTCCCCGCAGTCCCGGGGTGGGACTCAGGCGCTGGTGCCCGCCAGGTCGGGCTCGCGGACCGGCTCGGGGTCGGCGCCCGACGGCGCGGTGGTCGTCGGCCGTGCCATCTCCTCCAGCACGCGCACGACCTGGTGGCTGTAGCCGTACTCGTTGTCGTACCAGACGTAGAGGACGACGTCGCGGCCGTCGGCGAGCGTCGCGAGCCCGTCGACGACGCCGGCCTGCTGGGAGCCGAGGAAGTCCGTGGACACCACCTCGGGGGAGGAGATGTAGCCGACCTGGCGGCGCAGCGGACCGTGCAACGAGGTGCGGCGCAGGAGGTCGTTGAGCTCCTCGACGGTCGTCGGGCGCTCCAGCCGCAGGGCGAGGACGGCGAGGGAGACGTCGGGCGTCGGCACCCGGATCGCGCTGCCGGTGAGCCTGCCGGCCAGCGCCGGCAGCGCCTTGGCGACGGCCTTGGCGGCGCCGGTCTCGGCGATGACCATGTTGAGCGTCGCCGCGCGCCCCCGCCGTGCGCCCCGGTGGTAGTTGTCGATGAGGTTCTGGTCGTTGGTGAAGGAGTGCACCGTCTCCAGGTGGCCGTGCTCGACGCCGAAGCGCTCCTGGAGGACGTGCAGCACCGGCGTGATGGCGTTCGTCGTGCACGAGGCCGCCGTGACGACCGGGTGGTCGCCGACGTCGGCCATGTTGATGCCCGCGACGACGTTCGGCAGGTCGCCCTTGCCGGGCGCCGTCAGCAGCACCCGGGCGACGCCGGGGCTGCGCAGGTGCTGGGAGAGACCCTCGGCGTCGCGCCAGCGGCCGGTCGTGTCGACGACGAGCGCGTCGTCGATGTCGTGCGCCGGGTAGTCCACCGCCGCGGGGTCGCTGGCGTGGAGGACCTGGATGAGCGTGCCGTTGGCGAGGATGGTCTGGGCCTCGTGGTCGACCGTGATGGTGCCGCGGAAGGGCCCGTGCACCGAGTCCCGGCGCAGCAGGCTCGCCCGCTTGGTGAGGTCCTCCGGGCCGCCCGGGCGCACCACGACGGCGCGCAGCCGCAGCGACGCGGCGGGGCCGGCGTGCTCGACGAGGATCCGGGTGACGAGCCGACCGATGCGCCCGAACCCGTAGACCACGACGTCGCGCGGCGGTCGCCGCTCGCCGGCGCCACCGCCGACCCGGTCGCCGAGCCGCCGGCGGACCATGGCCTCGAGGTCGCCGCCCTGGGCCCGGTGCTCGGCGAGCACCTTGCCGACGTCCACCGAGCCGGGGGCCAGGTCCAGGTCCATGAGCACGCGCAGCAGGGCGTGCGTGTCGTCCAGCGGCAGCTCGTCGCCGTCGGCGTGCCGGGCGAAGCGGTGCGCCTTGACGAGGCCGACGGGGGACAGGCCCGCGAGCCCCCGGCCGTGGACCGAGAGGACGACGCCGTGCTCTCGGTGCAGCCGCCCGACGAGGGGCACGAGCTCCTCGGCCACCGACAGCGATCGCGACCACGCGTCGAGGGATCTCTGGTGGGACTCGGTCGGCACGCGTGCTCCTTCGCTCGACGGTCCTCCGACCCTAGGCATCGCGCCGAGGGACGCCGACCCGGAGGGACCCCCGACCGACGTGTTCCTCGTCACGTCGCCGTCCCGGCGACGACGGGCACCGGTGCCCGGCCGTCGTCGCGACCACCTCTCGGCTAGCCCGGACGGGTGAGAGAAGTCGTTGCCGTAGTCGTCACACGCGGCCACGTGCCTGAAACGCGCCGTTCCTAGCGTCGTCGACGCTGGCGCCGTGGCCGGGGGGTGCAGCGGTCGCCCACGTCCCCGGGCGGCTCGACGACAGGAGTGCGGCATGGCCGTCCAGACCGACGAGCGTGACCCGGCGGGTCGCCTGGGGACCATCGCCGACCCCCGCCCGGGGCGGTGGGTCGACACCTACGACCCCGAGGACACCGAGCAGTGGGCCCGCGGCGGCGGACGCCAGCTGGCCCGGCGCAACCTCTTCTTCTCCATCGTCGCCGAGTTCCTCGGCTTCACGGTCTGGCAGCTGTGGAGCATCTCGGCCCCCTTCCTGCTGGCTGCGGGCACCTACGGCCTCACGCAGGACCTCGTCTTCTGGCTCATCGCCGTCCCCAACCTCGTCGGCGCGACGCTGCGCTTCCCGTACTCCTTCGCCGTCGGACGGTTCGGCGGCCGCAACTGGACGATCATCTCCGCGCTGCTGCTGGTGGTCCCGTGCCTGGGGCTCGTGTACGTCGTCTACAACCCCGGGACGCCCTTCTGGCTGATGCTGCTGCTGGCGGCGACGGCCGGCTTCGGCGGCGGCAACTTCGCCTCGAGCATGAGCAACATCTCCTACTTCTTCCCCGAGCGGGAGAAGGGGAGCGCCCTGGGCCTCAACGCGGCCGGCGGCAACATCGGCGTCCCCGTCATCCAGGCCGTCGCCCCGCTCGTCATCGTCGGGGGTGCGGCGCTGACGACGGCGAGGCCGGCCATCGCGCTCATCCCGCTGTCGGTCCTCGCGGCGGTCCTCGCGTGGCGCTTCATGGACAACCTCAGCGACGCGAAGGCCGACGGCGGGGCGTGGAGGCTGGCCGGCAAGGACCGGCACACGTGGATCATGTCCTTCCTCTACATCGGGACCTTCGGTTCCTTCATCGGGTACTCCAGCGCCTTCCCGTCCCTCATCCAGAACCAGTTCCCCGTCATCCCGATCGGGCTCGCCTTCCTGGGGCCGCTCGCCGGGGCGCTCATCCGCCCGGTCGGAGGCAAGCTCTCCGACCGGGTCGGGGGCTCGATCGTCACCGTCGCGTCCTTCGCCCTCCTGGGGCTCGGTGCGCTCGGGGCCATCCTCGCCATCAGCACCGGCAGCGCCCTGCTCTTCTTCCTCTCCTTCGTCGTCCTCTTCCTCGCCAGCGGCATCGGCAACGGCTCGACGTACCGGATGATCCCGGTCATCTTCCGGCGCGGCGTCCAGGCGGGAGACCGCGCCGCCACGGTCACCGCCAAGCGGACGGCGGCGGCCTGCATCGGCATCGCCGCCGGGATCGGGGCCTACGGCGGCTTCTTCATCCCGCGCGGCTTCGCGACCTCGCTCGGCAGCTTCGGGTCGCTCGTCCCCGCGCTCGTCGCCCTCATCGGCTTCTACGTGGTCTGCATCCTCGTCACCGTCGTCGTCTACGCCCGCAGGGGCGCGCTCGGCATGAGCGAGCGGATCTGAGGTGACGACGACACCGTGACGACGACCACCGCGCCCGCCGGTCGCCCGACCCTCCCGCTCGCGGAGGCCCGGGCGGCCGGCCCGGCCGAGCGCCGGACCACCCGCACCCACTGCCCCTACTGCTCGCTGCAGTGCGGCATCAGGCTCACGGCCGGTGGGCGTCCGGCCGAGATCGAGCCGGACGACTTCCCGACCAACAAGGGCGGGCTCTGCTCGAAGGGATGGACGGCCGCCGAGCTGCTCGACCACCCCGAACGGCTGCTCACCCCGCTGGTGCGGGAGGTGCACGGGGACCGGGCCAGCCCGCTGCGGCCGGCGAGCTGGGAGGAGGCCCTCGACCGCGTCGTCGGCGCGGTCCGGGAGACCCAGGCGCGGTACGGCCGCGACGGCGTCGGCTGCTTCGGCGGCGGCGGCATGACGAACGAGAAGGCCTACGCCCTGGGCAAGTTCGCCCGGGTCGCGCTGCGCACCTCGGCCATCGACTACAACGGCCGCTTCTGCATGTCCTCGGCCGCCGGTGCGCTCAACAAGGCCTACGGCGTCGACCGCGGGCTTCCCTTCCCCCTGGAGGACCTGGCCGGTGTCGACGCGCTGATGCTCGTCGGCGGCAACCCGGCCGCGACGATGCCGCCGGCGATGCAGCACCTGGACGCCGCGCGCGCCCGCGGCGCCACGCTCGTCGTGGTCGACCCGCGGCGCACCGCGACGGCCAAGGGCGCGACCCTGCACCTCGCCCCGGTGCCGGGCACCGACCTGGCGCTCGCCCTGGGCATGCTGCACGTGGCCCGTCGCGACGGGCTCGTCGACGAGGACTACGTCGCGGCCCGCACCACCGGTTACGACGCGGCGGCCTCCGCGGCGAGCAGCTGGTGGCCAGACCGCGTGGAGCGCACGACGGGCGTGCCCGTCGCCGACCTCGAGCGTGCCGTCCACCTGCTCGCCGAGGCCGAGCGGGCGGTCGTCCTGTCCGCCCGCGGGGCCGAGCAGCACGCCGGCGGCACCGACACCGTGCTCGGCTTCTCCAACCTCGCCCTGGCCCTCGGCCTGCCGGGCACCCCCGGCTCCGGCTTCGGGACGACGACGGGCCAGGGCAACGGCCAGGGCGGCCGAGAGCACGGCATGAAGGCCGACCAGCTGCCCGGCTACCGGATGCTCGCCGACCCCGCCGCCCGCGCCCACGTCGCCGGCGTCTGGGGCGTCGATCCCGACGACCTGCCCGCCCCCGGCCTGTCCGCCTTCGAGATGCTCGACCGCTGCGGCACCGAGGGCGGCGTCCGCACGCTGCTCGTCCTCGCGTCCAACATCGCGGTCTCGGCGCCCGACCGCGAGCGCGTCACAGCGCGCCTCGCGGCGCTGGACACCCTCGTCGTCGCCGACTTCTTCCTCTCCGAGACGGCCGCGCTCGCCGACGTCGTCCTGCCGACCGCCCAGTGGGCCGAGGAGGGCGGCACCATGACCAACCTCGAGGGCCGGGTGATCCTGCGGCGCAAGGCGATCGACCCGCCCGACGGCGTGCTCGACGACCTCGGGATCCTGCGCGCCCTGGCCGACCGCCTCGGGGTCGAGCGCGGCTTCCCCACCGAGCCGGAGGAGGTCTTCGCCGAGCTCCGGCGCGCCAGCTCCGGCGGCAAGGCCGACTACGCCGGCATCACCTACGCGCGGCTCGACGCCGAGGACGGCGTCTTCTGGCCCTGCCCGGCGCCCGCGGCGGTACCAGGCGAGCAGGACGAGCCGCACCCGGGCACGCCGCGGATGTTCCTCGACGGCTTCCCGACGCCCGACGGGCGGGCCCGCTTCGTCCGTGTGGACTTCCGGCCCCGCGCGGAGCAGCCCGACGCCACCTACCCCTACGTCCTGACGACCGGCCGCACGATGACGCAGTACCAGTCGGGGGCGCAGACCCGGCGGGTGCGCCAGCTCCTCATGGCCGACCCCGACGCCCGCGCCGAGCTGCACCCCGACCTCGCGGCGCGCCACGGCGTCGCCGACGGCGACCTCGTGCGGCTGGAGACCCGCCGTGGCCGCGCGGTCTTCCGCGCGAGGGTCACCGACGGCGTCGTGCGCGGGACGGTGTTCGTCCCCTTCCACTGGGCCGGCCTGAGCGGGGCCAACAGCCTCACCGACGCCCGGCTCGACCCGACGTCCCGGATGCCGGAGTTCAAGGCCTGCGCCGTACGCCTGGAGCGCGCCGGCGGCCCCGACGACCTCGACCTGTCCGCCGAGCCGCCGGCACCCACGGCGGCGGCCAGGGCACCCGAGACCGACCAGACCACCACCGCAGAACCGATCCCCGGAGGTTCCCGATGAGCTCGACGTTCCGCTTCCTGCAGGGCGTCCACCCCTTCGAGGGCGAGGGGCTGGAGAAGCCCGTCGCCCTCGACGCCGCCCTCCGCTACGTCGTCCCTGACGGCGCCCGCGCGCAGGTCCTCTACTTCCGTGGCGGCAACTCCTCGCCCGAGCTCGCGGTCGTCGTCCTCCTGCGCGGCGGGGTGCCGATGCGGTACTTCCCCGTCGCCGCGCGCGGCGACGTCCACGTGCCGCTGCGGGTCGTCGAGGACGTCGAGGCGGGCGAGACCCTGGAGCTGCGGGTCGCCGCCCCCGAGGGCGTGTCCGGCACCGTCGTGGTCGACCTGGGCCTGGTGGAGGTCTGATGGCGGCTGAGGTGGGCCAGCGGGCCGTGGACGGCGCGACGGCCGGGACGACGGCCACCGCCGACGTGCCCGCGCCGCGCCGCGGCGGCACGGGCGGCCGGCGACGCCTGGTCGTCGTCGGCAACGGCATGGCGGGCGCGCGCACGCTGGAGGAGCTGCTGGAGCGCGGCGGCGGGGAGATGTTCGACATCACCGTCTTCGGCGAGGAGCCCTACGGCAACTACAACCGGATCCTCCTCAGCCACGTGCTCGCGGGCGAGGACGACGAGTCCGGCATCGTGATGAACCCGCTGGAGTGGTACGCCGAGAACGGCATCGACCTGCGCTGCGGCGTCCGGGTCGACCGGGTGGACGTGCACGCCCGCGAGGTGGTCGACGAGACCGGCGCGACCACCCCCTACGACGTCCTCGTGCTGGCCACGGGCAGCAGCCCGCGGATCCCGCCCATGGAGGGCGTGCGGCGCGAGGACGGCAGCCTGCTGCCCGGCGTCACGGGGTTCCGCGGCATCGACGACACCCGCGGCATGCTCGCCGCGGCCCGCGAGCACGAGCGCGCCGTCGTCGTCGGCGGCGGCCTGCTCGGCCTGGAGGCCGCCCGAGGGCTGCAGGCTCACGGGCTGGACGTCACGGTCGTGCACTCCCCGGCCCACCTGATGAACCAGCAGCTCGACGCCGCCGCCGGCGCGGTGCTGCGCGGCCAGATCGAGGACCTCGGCATCACCGTGCACACCGGGGTCCGCACGTCCGCGGTGACGGGGGAGGGCCGGGTCGACGGCGTCGTCCTCGCCGACGGGCGCCGGCTGGACGCCGACATGGTCGTCCTCACCGCGGGCATCACCCCGAACACCCAGCTGGCGCTGGAGGCGGGGCTGACCGTCGAGCGGGCCGTCGTCGTCGACGACCAGATGCGGTGCGTGGACACGCGCGTCGGGGACGGCTCGATGGCCGAGGGGGTCTTCGCCGTCGGCGAGTGCGTGCAGCACCGCGGCGTGGTCTACGGGCTCGTCGCGCCGCTGTGGGAGCAGGCCAGCGTCCTGGCCGACGTGCTGACCGGCGCCGACCCCACCGCCGAGTACCACGGCTCGCGGACCTGCACGAAGCTCAAGGTCGCCGGCGTCGACGTCGCCGCCATGGGGCTGTCCGAGCCCGAGCGCGCCGAGGACGAGTTCGTCGTCTTCTCGGAGTCCTCGCGCGGGGTCTACCAGTCCGTCGTCATCCGCGAGGGCCGCCTGGTCGGGGCGACGCTGCTGGGCGACGTCCGCAAGACCTCGACGCTCCAGCAGGCCTTCGACCGCCAGCTGCCGCTGCCCGAGGAGCGGCTGCGGCTGCTCTTCGACCTCGGGTCCGGCTCGGAGGAGCAGGGCGCCGCCGAGCTCGCCGACGACGCCCAGGTGTGCAACTGCAACGGCGTCAGCAAGGCCACCATCGTCGGCGCCGTCGAGGCGGGCAGCACGAGCGTCAAGGGCGTCATGGACGCCACCCGCGCCGGCAAGGGCTGCGGCTCGTGCAAGAGCCTCGTCAGCCAGATCGTCGAGCTCGCCGCCGACGGCGGGCTCACCGAGGACCCGTCGGCGCACTACTACGTGCCGGGGGTGCCGCTGCGCAAGGACGCCCTCGTCGCGGCCATCCGGGAGCAGCACCTCACGAGCGTGTCCGCCGTCTTCGCGGCGCTCGCGCCCGGCGGCGAGCACGACGCCAAGAGCACGATGGGCCTGACGTCGCTGCTGCGGACGCTGTGGAACGAGGAGTTCGTCGACGAGCGCGGCGGACGCTTCATCAACGACCGCGTGCACGCCAACATCCAGCGCGACGGCACCTTCTCCGTCGTCCCGCAGATGAAGGGCGGCGTGACGACGCCCGACCAGCTGCGGAAGATCGCCGACGTCGCCGAGAAGTACGACGTCGGCATGATCAAGGTGACGGGTGGCCAGCGCATCGACCTCCTGGGCATCAAGAAGGAGGACCTGCCGAAGGTCTGGGCCGACCTCGGGATGCCGTCGGGCTACGCCTACGGCAAGAGCATGCGCACGGTGAAGACGTGCGTGGGCACCGACTTCTGCCGCTTCGGGCTGGGGGACTCGACGACCCTGGGCATCGACATGGAGACGCGCTTCCAGGGCCTGGAGTCCCCGGCCAAGATCAAGATGGGCGTCGTCGGGTGCCCCCGGAACTGCGCGGAGGCCTACGTCAAGGACGTCGGCGTCGTCGCCGTCGGCAACGGGCGCTGGGAGGTCTACGTCGGCGGCGCGGCGGGCGCGAGCGTCCGCAAGGGCGACCTGCTGGCGACCGTGGAGAGCCCCGAGGAGGTCATGACGCTCGTGGGCCGCTTCGTGCAGTTCTACCGCCAGTGGGGCAACTGGCTGGAGCGCACCTACGACTTCGTCCCGCGGATGGGGCTCGAGCGGCTGCAGAAGGTCCTGCTGGAGGACTCCGACGGCATCCTCGCGCAGCTGGACGCCGAGCTGGAGGAGGCCGTCGGGGCCTACCGCGACCCGTGGGCCGAGCGGGCGGAGCCGCGCACGCCGGGGCAGTTCCGCACGGCGCTGCCGCTCGTCCCGCTGCCGCTCGTGCCGCAGCGGCCCGGTGGAGCACCGGGCGGGGTGCTGCCGCAGACGCACTCCAGCTCGGCGGCCGTGCCGGCCGGGGCGCAGGCGTGAGCGCCGCGGCGGAGGCGGCCCCGGAGGTGCTCGGGGGCGTCGACGTGGGGCCGCTGGAGGACTTCGCCGTGCTGGAGGGTCGGGCCGTCGTCGTGCAGGGGCGTCAGGTGGCGGTGTTCCGGCACCGTGACGGGTCCCTCTCGGCGCTGGACGCCGTCTGCTCGCACTCGGGCGGGCCGCTCGCGGACGGGCAGATGGACGACCGCGTCGTCGTGTGCCCGCTGCACCTCAACGTCTTCGAGCTCGCCACGGGCAAGGCGTGCAGCGGCCAGCCGGACATCACGGCGCACACGGCCGCGGTGCACGAGGGGCGGGTGCTCGTCCGGCTCGCCGAGGAGAGGTAGGCCGCTCGCCCGTCGGCCTCGACCTGGCCGGACGGGACCCCACGCACCCCCCGGGCCAGGCACCATGGGGCTCCACCCGCGTCCCAGCCCAGCGAGGCTCGTCCGACCACCAGCCGGAGGCCCGCCATGACCCAGCCCGCGACCCCTGAGGTGACCTCGGACCCGGGCGGCGGACGGCCCGGCGAGCTCGACCGGGAGCAGCTGCTCGGGGTCACGATCGGGGTGACGAGCGACCGCCGCAGCGACGAGCTCGTCGGCACGTTCACGCGGCGCGGGGCGCAGGTGGTGCACGCCCCGACCATGCGGATCGTCCCCGTCACCGAGGACGCCGAGCTCATCGCCGACACCCGTGCCGTCATCGCCGACCCGCCCGAGGTGCTGCTGGCCACGACGGGCATCGGCATGCGCGCCTGGGTGATCGCCGCCGACGCCGCCGGCCTGGCCGAGGAGCTCCTGGCCGTGCTGCAGGGCTGCTACGTCGTGGCGCGCGGGCCGAAGGCGCGCGGTGCGCTGCGGGCGGCGGGCCTGCCCGAGCACTGGGCCGCCCGGAGCGAGAAGACGGCCGAGGCCGTCGACCACCTCGTCGCCGAGGGCGTGGGTGGCCGCTCTGTGCTCGTGCAGCTGCACGGCGCCTCGGGGAGCGGCGAGCTGGACCCGCTACGTCTGGCGGGGGCGCGCGTGCGGACCGTCAGCCCTTACCACTGGCTGCCGCCGCGCGACCCCGCCGCCGTGGACCGCCTGGTCGACGCGACCTGCGCCCGGTCGCTCGACGCCGTCACCTTCACCGCCGCGCCGGCCGCCGCGGCCCTGCTCGACGCGGCGCAGGCGCGGGGTCGGCGCGAGGAGCTCGTGGCAGCGCTGGTCGACGGCCGGCCCGGCGGCAGGGCCGGTGCCGGGGTGCTGGCCTGCGCGGTGGGCGACGTCACGGCCGAGCCGCTGCGGGCCGCCGGGGTGGAGCCGCTGGTGCCGGGCCGCTGGCGCCTCGGCGCCCTGATGCGGGAGCTGTCCGCGCACCTCGTCGAGGAGCCGCGAGCCCGGGCGCGCACGCCCGCGGGCGCGCTCGTCGTCCGGGCCCGGGCGGCCCTGCTGGACGGGCGGCAGCTCGACCTGGCGCCCGGACCGTTGGCCGTGCTGGGCCGCCTCGTGGCGGCCGGTGGCGTCGTCGTCCCCCGGGCCGACCTGCTGGCCGCGCTGCCGTCGGCGACCGACGACCACGCCGTCGACGTCGCCGTCGCGCGGGTGCGCGCCGTCCTGCCAGCGGGTCTCGTGACGACCGTGGTCAAGCGCGGGTACCGGCTGACGACCGCCTGAGGTCGTCGGAGCGGGGGCGCCGGCCGAGGGGACGCAGCGGTCAGACGCCGGACCGCCGGCGCTCGTCCTGGGCGTGCAGCGCCTCCGAGAGCCGCCCGGCGTCCCAGCCCTCCTGCACCGCCCGCAGGACGACGTCCGCCTGCGTCGGCGGGGCCAGGCCGTCGACCGGCTGGTCGAGGTCGAGGTTCGTGGGGAAGGCGTAGCCCTCGGCCGAGGCCGCGACCACGGCGCGCAGCTGCTGCTCGTCGGCACCCTCGGCCCAGCGTGCGGCGAGCACGGGGAACAGCGCCTCGACCATCGCCGTGCGGTCGACGACCTCCATGGCCCGGCCGAAGGCCGAGGAGACCTGCAGCAGGTTGGCCATGCGGCGCACGTCGGTCGTCGTGTTCGTGCCGGCGCCGTGGAAGACGGCCGGGTTGAAGAAGGCGGCGTCGCCTGTGGCCAGCGGCAGCTGCACGCGGTGGTCGTCGAAGTAGGCGGTGAACTCGGGCTGGTGGAAGGCGACGTATCCGGCCGGGTACTTGTGCGAGTGCGGCAGGTAGAGCGTCGGCCCGGTCTCCAGCGGCATGTCGCAGTGGGCCACGGCGCCCTGCAGCGTCATGAGCGGGGACAGGGCGTGGACGTGGGAGGGGTAGGCGAGGGCCTGCTCGGCGCCCATGAAGCCGAGGTGGTAGTCCCGGTGCGCGGTCTGCGCCTGGCCGCCCGGGTTGACCACGTTGACCTGCGACGTCAGCTGGTACCCGCGCCCGAGCCACGCCTCGCAGACGAGGGCGAGGACGTCGGCGGCGTAGTAGTCGGCGAAGACCTCGGGGTCGCGGACGGCGAGCTTGTCGGCGGCGCCCCACACGCGGTCGTTGGCGCCGGGCGTGCCGAAGTGGTCCCCCGCGGCGCCGCCGGACGCCTTCTGGTCGGCGACCATCGCCTCGAAGACCGCGGTGGCGCGGTCGACGACGTCCGTGGCGACCGCCTGGCGGAAGACGACGACGCCCGGCCCGTCGGACAGCGCCCGGGCGAGCTCGGCCTGGACGTCGCGGCGGCCCTCCGGCGTGCTCACGTGCCCGGCCAGGCGCGGCCCGTAGACGAGGACGCCCTGCTCGAGGGCGTCCGCGTAGGGGTAGTCGCCGAGGTCGGTGCTCACCTCGACGACCGCCCGGAAGTCCTCCAGGTGGCAGTCGGCGTCGGTGAACCAGACGGGCTGACGGGCCTGGTCGGCGCGGGCGGCCGTGCGCCCGGCGGGGGTCGCGGTGCTCATGGGCTGACGGTAGCCCTGCGTCCTGGGCGGGCGTCGGGAGCGGCCGGTGACGTCAGCCCAGGGCGCCGAGCACGTTCTGGTCCCAGTCCAGCACCGAGCCGGTGACCACGCCGCTGCGGTCGGACAGCAGCAGGACGGCGACGGGCGCGACGTCGTCCACCTGCGTCAGCCGGCCCATGGGCAGGCCGGCGCCGGCCTCGCGCGCCCACCCGTCGCCGGCACCGTGGAAGGCGCGCTGCGTGGCGTCCTCGCCCTCGGTCTGGGTCCAGCCGATGTCGAGGCCGTTGACGCGGACCCGGTCGTGGCGGTGGGCGTGCGCAGCGTTGCGCGTGAGCCCGGCCAGCCCTGCCTTGGCGGCGACGTACGGCGCCAGGTAGGGCTGCCCGCCGAGCTCGGAGGAGGAGATGACGTTGAGCACCGTGCCGGGCTCGCCGCGGCGCACCATGTCGCCCACGGCGGCCTGCATCGTGAAGAAGGGGCCGCGCAGGTTGACGGCGACGTGGGCGTCGAAGAGCTCCGGCGTCGTGCCGAGCAGCGTGCCGCGCGAGGTCAGGCCGGCGGCGTTGACGAGGCAGTCCACGCGCCCGTGCCGCTGCACGACGGCCGCGACGCTCGCGAGCGCCTCGGCGACCACGGCGACGTCCGCGCGGACGAAGGACGCCGAGCGGCCGGGGGCCAGCAGGGGCTCCAGCGCGGCGACGCACGCCTGGCCGACGTCCTCCCGCCGTCCCGAGACGACGACGTCGGCCCCCTCGCGCGCGGCCTCGCGGGCGATGGCGGCGCCGACGCCCTGCGTCCCTCCGCTGACGAGGACGACGCGCCCGTCCAGCAGTCCCACGGGTCCTCCTGCGGCTCGACGACGGGCGCGCCCGGGACGCTCGCCCAGAGACGTGGTGCGCAGATGTGACCGTAGACGGTCAGATCTGCGCACCACCTCGGGTCGCGCCGCGGTCTCTCGGCGACGAGAGGTTGAGCGCTGGAAGAGCGAGGCGCTCGAGGCGGTTCTGCACCTCGCCGGCCGATCGCCGGACCGGGCGCCGTCGGACGGCGCCCTGACGCGCGTCGAGAGGCACCGCCGTGGACACCGAGCAGCTCTTCACCCCCGTCGACCTGGGCGACCTGCACCTGCGCAACCGCGTCGTCATGGCCCCGCTGACGCGCACGCGCGCCGGGGCGAGCGGGGTCCCGAACGACCTGCTGGTCGAGCACTACGCCCAGCGCGCGAGCGCCGGGCTGATCATCACCGAGGGCACCTACCCGACCCAGGAAGGGCGCGGCTACCCCGGCCAGCCGGGCCTGGTCACCGACGAGCAGGCCGCCGGCTGGAGCCGTGTGGCGGACGCCGTCCACGAGCGCGGGGGGCTCCTCGTCGCCCAGGTCATGCACGCCGGGCGGGTGGCGCACCCGGCCACGACCGGGACCGGCCGGGTGGTCGCGCCCAGCGCGCTCGCCCTGGAGGGGGAGGCGCACACCCCGCAGGGGAAGCTCGCGTACGCGGAGCCGCACGCGCTGAGCACCGACGAGGTCCGCCAGGTCGTCGCCGACCACGTCGCCGCCGCCCGCCGCGCGGTGGACGCCGGGCTGGACGGCGTCGAGCTGCACAGCGCCAACGGCTACCTGCTCCACGAGTTCCTCTCGCCGGTCACCAACGTCCGCGACGACGTCTACGGCGGCAGCCCGCAGGCGCGGGCCCGCCTCGGCGTCGAGATCGCGACGGCCGTCGCGGCGGAGGTCGGCGCCGGCCGGGTCGGCATCCGGATCTCGCCCGGGAACGGCGCCCACGGCGTCGTCGAGGACGACGAGGCGGACGTCGCCGCGACCTACGGCGCTCTCGTCGAGGGCCTGGCCCCGCTCGGCCTGGCCTACCTCAGCGTGCTGCGCGCCGACCCGACCGACGCCCTCGTGGCCGACCTGCGGCGTCGCTTCGGCGGCAAGGTCGTGGCCAACAGCGGCTTCGGCTCGGTGACGACGCGCGAGGAGGCCCTCGCCCTGGTGCAGGAGCAGCACGCCGACGCCGTCGCCGTCGGGCGCGCCCTCATCGCCAACCCCGACCTCGTCGAGCGCTGGCAGGCGGCCGCGGAGGAGAACGAGCCCGACCCGACGACCTTCTACGGCACCACCGCCGAGGGCTACCTCGACTACCCGCGCCGCGCCGCCTGAGCGCAGCGGGGCGGCCGACGGGAGGTGGTGTGCAGATCTGACCGTGCACGGTCAGATCTGCGCACCACTGCGGTCAGGTCAGGTCAGGTCAGGTCAGGTCAGGTCAGGTCAGGGCTACGGCGGGCGGGCCGAGGTGGGCCCGCAGCAGGTCGACGACGTGCCGGGCGTCGACGCGCAGCGCCAGCGCCGGCAGGCGCAGCACCGTCTCACCGGGTCTGGTGACCTCGGCGGCGCGCAAGAGGTCGTCGTACCAGACCCGCTCGTCGACGTGGCCGACGCCGTCCACCTCGGCCAGCACCCGACGCCCGTCGGGCAGGAGCCACTCGGCGTCGAGGTAGCGACGCCGACCAGCAGCGTCCACGCGCACGGACTGGCGCGCAGGCACAGGCAGCCGGTGCCTGCGGCACAGCGCGACGAGGTCGACCTCGGCCATCGACTGCGAGCCGCCGGCGAGGTCGGCGAGGACGGCGGCCATGAGGGCGCGGTGCCGGACGGGCCCGGCCCGGTCCAGCGCGGCGAGAAGGCGCTCCGGCGTCGTCAGGCGTTGCTGGACGGCAGCGGCCAGCACTCCGCCGGCCGTCCGTGGCGCCGTCGACCAGGCGGCGGCGTCGAGGGCAGCGCGCTCGACCCGGTGGACGGGCATCCCAGTTCGTGTGGTCCGCCAGGCGGTGTCCACGCGGCGGCCGACGTGGAGCACCGTGCCGGGCAGCCGCACCCGCCGGTCCACGCACGCCGGGACGGCGACGTGGACGTCCTCGCGCGCCCACCCCTGCAGCCCGTGCACGGCGAGCGCGGTCTCGGCGGCGAGGCACGCCGTCGGCCCGAAGTGCAGGACGGCGACCCAGCGGCGGGTGGCGACGTCGAGCGGTCCGGTGTGCAGCACGACCACGCGCGGCCCGGCCGGCTGCCACCGCCGGCTGCTCGTGCGCCGGCGGACGACGTCGGGCCCGACCCTGTGCGCGCGCAGCTGGCGACGGGACAGGCACGCGCGCTGCTCGCGGGCGAGCTCGGCGAGCGGGAGCGGCAGCGGGTTCTCGCGCACGCGGAGAGCCTGCCGCAGCGGTAGAGGTCTCGTCGGAGGCCTGTGGACAGGCTCCGTCAGAGAGCAGTGGTGCGCAGATCTGACCGTGCACGGTCAGATCTGCGCACCACTGCGGTCCGGGACGGACGCTGACGCCGTCTGGCGCCGCCACGTGGGCTGCGCGGCCAGGGCGACGAGGGCGGCGGCGAGCAGGGCGGCGGAGGCGGCCGCGAAGGAGGCGGGCGGGCCGCCGAGCTCGACGACGACGCCGGCCAGGGCCGTGCCGGCCGCAGCACCGGCGACGACCGCCGTGGAGAGCCACGCCTGGGCCTCGGCGCGGCGCCCGTCGGGGCTCTGGGCGTCGACGAGCTGCTGCAGCACGATGAGGCCTGGGGCGATGAGCAGGCCGGTGGCGAGAAGCGCCCCGAGCAGGGCGGCGAGCGGGGGCGGCTCGCCCGCCAGCAGCCAGGCGAGCGCCGCGAGGCCGACGGCGAAGCCGGCGGAGAGGACCGGGACGCGACGCCGTTCGGTCGCCGAGCCCGGCAGGAGGCCGTAGACCAGCCCGCCCACGACGCTGCCGCCGGCGATGGCGGCGAAGAGGACGCCGAGGCGCGACTCGTCCGCCAGCACCTCGCGAGCCGTCGCCACGAGCGAGGTGTCGATGAACCCGAAGCCCACCGCGGTCGCGAGGGCGACGACGAGCGCGGCCGTCAGCGCCGGCCCGACGAGACGCCCGGTCCGCGGGAGCGGGTCAGGAGTGGCCGGGGAGTCGAGGGCCACGTCGCGGCCGGGGCGGCGGACGGCGTCGCAGCGCGTGTACAGCAGCGCGCCGCCGGCCTGCACGACCGCCGTCACGACGAGCGGCCCGGCCGGCGGGAGGGCCTGCACGAGCGCGACGAGCAGCAGGGGCCCGAGGACGAAGATCGCCTCGACGGACGAGGCGTCCAGGGCGTACGCGGTGCGCCAGCGCTCGCGGGGGAGGGCGGAGCGCCACGTCAGGCGCATGGCCGCGCTGACGGGCGGCGCCGTGGCGCCGGCCGCGAGGGCGAGGGCGAGCAGCGCGGCGGGACCGCCTCCGGCGGCGGCGCAAAGGGCCAGCGCAGCGAGCAGGACGCCGCTCGCCGCCGCCGTCGGCGCGACGACGCGCGGTTGCCCGACCCGGTCGATCGCCCGGCCCCACAGCGGCGAGCCGACGCCGATGCCGGCCGCGTAGGCCCCGCCGACCGCACCCGCCCACGCGTAGTCGCCGAGGGTGTCGGCGACGAGCACGAGGAGGCCGAGCGGCGCCATCGCGATGTGCAGCCGGGCGAGCACCGAGGCCGCGAAGGGCAGCGCCGCCCGGCGCCGCGCCAGCACCTGCAGGTAGGCGCCGGGCCCCCTGGTGCTGCTCACCGAGCGAGCCTACGGCGAGGAGGGGCGACGCCCGTCCGCCTCGACCTCCGGCCCGACCCGGGCGCCCCCGACGGAGAACGGCGACGACGTCCGCCCCTAGGGGCGCCCGCGGCGGAGAAGGGCTACGACGTCCGCGGAGAGGGCCCGCGTCAGAGCTTCATGAGGCGGCGGTTGTTGGCCACCCGCACGAGACCCTGGGCGAAGCGGACGGTCACGCCCTCGTCCCCCTCGGTGGAGACGACGCGGCCGAGGCCGTGCCGGTCGTGGTTGACGCGGTCGTCGACCTCGTAGTGCTCGACCGGCGGGGCGGCCTGCTGGGCGAAGGGGCTGGTGGTCAGATGGCGGCGGGGCGCAGAGGTGGCCATGCACCGAGTGTCACCCGGACTGGCGTCGAAGGGAACCACCTGCCCCCCGGGTGGGTGCGATGCGTGAGCGCGCGGGCCGTCGTCCCGTCGGTGCGGGCGGCGCCGTCACCGCACGCACGGGCGTCGCGGGAGGGAGCGCCGGCTCGCCGGTGCCGCGGTCGCGCCGGGACCGGCGGTCTCGGCGGGGCGCGGCCTGGCAGCAGGAGGCCGTGGGCAGGATGGGCCGCACCCCGGTCGTGCGTGGTCCGGGTGCGAGGAGCTCCGGTGCAGCGGTCGACGGCAGCAGGTCGGCGTGAGGAGGTCGGCGTGAGGAGGTCAGGGTGAGGGTCGCGGTCGTCGGAGGCACGGGGCGTGTGGGGCGCCCGCTGGTCGGGCTGCTGCGCCGGGCGGGGCACGAGCCCGTCGTCGTCGCGCGCTCCACGGGCGCCGACGTGGTCACCGGGCGGGGGCTCGACGGCGCGCTCGCGGGGTGCGCGTCGGTCGTCGACGTCAGCGGGCCCTCGTGGCTGTCCACGCGGTCTCCCCACGAGCTGGAGCGCTTCTTCGCCGCGGGTGCCGACCGGGTGGCCGCGGCGGCGCGGCGGGCCGGCGCCGAGCACCACGTCGTCCTGTCCGTCGTCGGGCTGGACCGCATCGCCGGGCCGCCGCTCTTCGCCGGCAAGCGGGCGCAGGAGGAGCGGGCCCGTCGCGGCGCCGTGCGGACGACCGTCGTGCGGGCGACGGCGCCGCACGAGGTGGGCGCCGACACCGCCGCCCTCACCCGCGAGGGCGGCTCGGCGCGGGTTCCCCCGCTGCTCGTGCAGCCCGTCGCGGCGGCCGACCTCGCGGAGCTGCTGGCGCGCGTCGCCGTCGGGCCGCCGCGCGGGCTCGTCGAGGTGGCGGGACCCCGCACCGAGGACCTCGTCGACATGGCCCGGCGCACCCTGGCCGCCCGCCGCGAGCCGCTGGACCTGCACGCGAGCTGGCGCGGCACACCCTTCGGCGCCGACGCCGCGGGCGAGGTGCTCCTGCCCGGCCCGCGGGCCCAGCTGCTGGAGACCACCTTCGACAGCTGGCTGCTCGACACCTGGGTGCCCGCCTGACCCTGCGGACACCTCGTCGTTACACCGGTGCGGCCCGTGCGCAACACGACGCCGACACCGTGCTCCTCTCACCCGGACGAGTGACGAGGAGGGGTCATGGCCCACAGCACGGAGCCGGCACCGCAGCGCGAGGCCGTGGCGTCGCGCCCATCGCCCCACCCCGACCTGCACAACGCCGACCTCGCGCCGCTGGCGCCGCAGGAACGGCGCTGGGGCTGGTTCCCCTTCTTCAACGTGTGGTCCAACGACATCCAGAGCCTCGCCGGGTACACCCTCGCGGCGGGCCTCTTCGTCACGGCCGGCATCAGCGGCTGGTGGGTCTTCGCGGCCATCGTGCTCGCCGGCCTGGTCGTCAACGCCCTCGTCAACATGACGGGCAGGCCCGCGGTCGAGCACGGCGTGCCCTACCCCGTGCTGGCGCGGGCGGCGATGGGTGTCCGCGGGGCCCAGGTGCCGGCGATGATCCGGGGGGTCGTCGCCATCTTCTGGTTCGGCGCGCAGACCTACTTCGCCTCGACGGCCATGGCGCTGGCCCTCTACGCGCTCACCGGCACGGACGCCGACGCCCAGCCGACCTTCCTCGGCCTCACGCCCGTGGACTGGGCGGGCTACGTCGTCGTCGCCGTCCTGCAGCTGCTGCTCTTCACACGCGGCATCGCGACGATCGAGCGCTTCCTCAACGTGGCGGGACCGGCCGTCTACCTCGTCATGGTGGCGCTGCTCGTGGCGATCTGGGTGCAGGCGGGCGACCAGCTGCTGCCCGCGGTGGGGTCCCTCTTCGCCGGGGGCCAGAGCACGGGGGTCGCCCTGGTCGCGGCCTTCGTCGGCGTGGTCGGCACGATGATCGCCTACTTCTCCGCGGTCATCATCAACTTCGGCGACTTCGCCCGCTTCAGCAAGGACCAGCGGTCCATGCGGGTCGGCAACTTCACCGGGCTGCCGGTGAGCCTGGCCTTCTTCACCGTCCTCGCGCTCTTCATCACCACGGGCAGCTACCTGGTCTTCCAGGGCGGGACGGGCGAGCCGGAGGTCAACCCCGCGGCGATCGTCGGGCTCGTCGACAGCACCGCCCTCACGGTCGTGGCCGCCCTCACCTTCTTGGCGGCCACCCTCGGCATCAACCTCGTCGCCAACTTCATCCCGCCCGCCTTCGACCTCGCCAACCTCTCCCCGGGCCACATCAGCTTCCGGACCGGTGGCTACATCACCGCCGGCGTCGGCTTCGTCATCGGGGCGCTGTGGGTGGCGTTCATCGACGAGGTCGGGTTCCCCGTCTTCGTCGACACCCTCGGCGCCGTCCTCGCGCCGCTCTTCGGGGTGCTCGTGGCCGACTACTACGTCCTGCGCAGGCAGGTCCTCGTCGTCGACGAGCTCTTCTCGATGGACCCGGCGGGCCGCTACCACTACACGCGGGGCTGGAACGTCCGGGCGCTGGTCGCGGTGGCCGTCGCCGGTGTCTTCTCGGTCTCCGCGGTGTGGGTGCCCGCCCTGGCCCTGCTGTCCGGCTTCGCCTGGATCATCGGCGCCGTCCTCGGCGCGGCGCTGTACCTCGTGGCCATGCGGGGGCGCGCCCCCCAGCCGGCGGCGGTCTCCGCGCAGGCCCGCTGAGCGCTCACCCGGCCGGGGGGCGGGCCCGGCCGGGGCTCAGCCACGACCTCCGCCCTGCCGACGGGTGGTCGAGGGGTGCCTGCGGACGGGCGCCCGTGACGTGCTGGAGGCACCCGTGGCGCACCGCCTGGTCACCCGCAGCGACTTCGACGGCCTGGTCTGCGCGGTGCTGCTGCGTCACCTCGACCTCGTCGACGAGATCACCTTCGTCCACCCCAAGGACGTCCAGGACGGCGTCGTGGAGATCACCGGGCGCGACATCCTCACGAACCTGCCCTACGACGCCCGCGCCCACCTGGTCTTCGACCACCACCACTCCGAGACGCTGCGGCTGGCCGGCGAGCGGGCGAACCACGTCATCGACGCCGACGCCGACTCCGCCGCCCGCGTCGTCTTCGACCACTTCGGCGGGGCCGCGCGCTTCCCCTCCGTCTCCGCGGCGCTCATGGAGGCCGTCGACCGTGCCGACTCGGCCTCCTACGACGTCGAGGAGGTGCTCGACCCGCAGGGCTGGACGCTGCTCAACGTCCTCATGGACAGCCGCACCGGCCTCGGCCGCTTCCGGGACTTCCGCGTCTCGAACTACCAGCTGATGATGCAGCTCGTCGACGCCTGCCGCGAGCACCAGGACGTCGAGGAGATCCTCGCGCTGCCCGACGTCGCCGAGCGCGTCGACCTCTACCGGGCGCAGCACGAGCTCTTCGTGGCCCAGCTGCGACGGTGCTCCCGCGTCGTCGGCGACGTCGTCGTCGTGGACCTGCGCGAGGAGGAGGTCATCCACGCCGGCAACCGCTTCGTCGTCTACGCGCTGTACCCGCAGGCGCGGGTCTCCGTCCACGTCCTCTGGGGCCGCGGCAAGGTCAACACCGTCCTCGCGGTGGGCAAGTCCATCGTCGACCGCACCTCGCCGGTCGACGTCGGCGCCGTCTGCCTGGCCCACGGCGGGGGCGGGCACGTCGCCGCGGGGACCTGCCAGGTGCCGCACGAGGTCTCCGAGCGGGTCCTCGCCGAGGTGGTGGAAGCCGTGCGCGCCGACGGCGAGCGCGCCGCCGCCTGAGACCGGGCGGCGACAGGGGCCGAGCGCTCAGTCCCGCTTCTTCACCCAGCAGAGGCAGAACGGGTGTCCGGCCGGGTCCGCGTACACCTGGAAGGCGTCGGGCTCGTCGGTCTCCTCCGCGGCTCTGAGCAGCGTCGCGCCCAGCGACATCACCTCGTCGTGGGCCTCGTCGACGTCGTCCACCCAGAGGTCGAGGTGGATCTGCTGCGGGCTCCCGTCTGGCCACCTCGGCGGGACGTGGTCGGGCGCCAGCTGGACCGCGAGGCGCACCTCGCCGTCGGTCTGCACCATGTGCCAGTCGTCGTCGGCCTCGACGCTCCCGCCGAGGACACCGGCCCAGAAGCTGCTCTCGGCGCCGAGGTCCGCCGCGTCGAAGACCACGACCTGCTGCCTGATCCTCATGTCGCCATCCTCGCGCAGACGACGGCGGAGATGGCGTGCCGGAGTCGCCGGACTTCCCGGGGGGCAGGATGCCCGCATGGGGACGCCCACGACCGACCGTCCGACGGCCGACGCCTCGTCGACCGACCTCTCGTCAGCGGGGCCCTCGTCGGCGGGGCCCTCCTCGAAGGTGCAGGCCTCGGGGGTGCGGCCGCGCGTCCTGCACGCGCCCGACGGCGCCGGTCCCGGTCCCGGTCCGGCGCCCTGGTGGACGAGCGCCGTCGTGTACCAGGTCTACCCCCGCTCCTTCGCCGACTCGGACGGCGACGGCGTCGGGGACCTGCGGGGCATCACCTCGCGGCTGGACCACCTGGCCGACCTCGGCGTCGACGTCGTCTGGCTCTCACCGGTCTACGCCTCGCCGCAGGACGACAACGGCTACGACATCAGCGACTACCACGACGTCGACCCGACCTTCGGCACGCTGGCCGACCTCGACGAGCTGACCGACGCGCTGCACGCCCGGGGCATGCGGCTGGTCATGGACCTCGTCGTCAACCACACGAGCGACGAGCACCCCTGGTTCGTCGAGTCCCGCAGCGGCGCCGGCAGCGAGAAGCGGGACTGGTACTGGTGGCGCGCACCGCGCGACGGGCTCGAGGCCGGCGCGCCCGGGGCCGAGCCGACCAACTGGCGGTCCGCCTTCTCGGGGCCCGCCTGGACGCTCGACGAGACGAGCGGGGAGTACTACCTGCACCTGTTCTCCCGCAAGCAGCCAGACCTCAACTGGGAGAACCCGCAGGTCCGCGGGGCCGTCCACGCGATGATGCGGTGGTGGCTCGACCGGGGGGTCGACGGCTTCCGCATGGACGTCATCAACTTCGTCAGCAAGGCCGTCGGCGCCGACGGCGCACTGCCCGACGGCGCAGGCCCTGACCCGGCGACCGGGCTCGCCGACGGCGGCGAGCACTTCCGCTCCGGGCCCCGCGTCCACGAGTACCTCGCCGAGATGCACGCGGAGGTCTTCGCCGACCGCCCCGAGGCGCTGCTCGCCGTCGGGGAGATGCCCGGCGTGGGCGTGCAGGACGCGCGTCTCTTCACCGACCCGGCGCGCGCCGAGGTCGACATGGTCTTCCAGTTCGAGCACGTCGACCTCGACCACGTCGGCAGCAAGTGGCAGGCCAGACCCCTGGACCTGCGCGACCTCAAGGCCTCCTTCGGCCGGTGGCAGGAGGGCCTGGCCGAGCGGGGCTGGAACAGCCTCTACTGGAACAACCACGACCAGCCGCGCGTCGTCTCGCGGTGGGGCGACGACTCCCCCGAGCACCGGGCGGCCTCGGCGCGCTGCCTGGGCACGCTGCTGCACCTGCACCGGGGGACGCCGTACGTCTACCAGGGCGAGGAGATCGGGATGGCGAGCTTCCCGTGGTCCTCGCCGGAGCAGCTGCGCGACATCGAGAGCGTCAACCACCTGCAGGAGCAGCTGGCCGCGGGCGTCCCCGTCGAGGACGTCCTGCCCGGCGTGGCCTTCATGAGCCGGGACAACGCCCGGACCCCGGTGCAGTGGGACGGCTCGCCGCACGCCGGCTTCACGAGCGGCGAGCCGTGGATCGCCGTCAACCCCGACCACCGGGAGTGGAACGTCGCGGCGCAGGCCGACGACCCGCACTCGGTGCTGGCGCACTACCGCCGCCTCGTCGCGCTGCGGCACACGTGGCCGGTGGTGGCGCTCGGCGACCTCACGACGCTGCTGCCCGAGCACGAGCAGGTCTACGCCTTCACCCGTCGCCTGGAGGGCGCCGGCGAGGACGGCGAGCCGGCGGTCGAGGAGCTGCTCGTCGTCGCGAACGTCTCCTCGACCCCCGTCGACCTGGCCGAGCTGCTGCCCGAGGCCGTCGGCGCCGAGCTCGTGCTGGGCAGCGAGGCGCGCACCGACACCGCCGAGCCGGTGCTGAGGCCGTGGGAGGCCCGGGTCCTGCGGCTGCCCTGAGGGGAGCACACTCGTGGCAGGTCGCGACCGAGGGGTGGTCGCCGGCACGAGGGGGTGCGCTGCGGTGGTCGAGCCGGCGGGCGAGGCCTCGGGCGGGCTGCCCGAGGGCGGCTCCGCGGGGCGCGAGACGCCCGAAGAGGTCGAGGAGCTGCTGGACGGCGTCCCCGACCCGTGGGGCGTGCCCTCGGTCGTCCACCTGCGGGCGCGCGGCACGAGCCTGCTGCTGGCCGTGGGCGTGCCCGGGCTGCCCCGCGTGCTGCACTGGGGCGCCGACCTCGGCGAGCTGACCGTCGACGAGACCGACGCGCTGGCCGCGGCCCTGCCCGGCGAGGACGCGGGGGCCCCGCTGCTCGCGCTGCCGCCCGCCCGGCCCGGTGCGGGCGGTCCTGGCGCCGGGTCGCCCGCGGCGGGAGAAGGGCCTTGCCCGTCCGTCCCCGGGCTCGGGCTGCGGCCCGCCGGGACGGCGCCCTCGCTCGTGCGCGAGCGCACGTCCCTCTCGGTGACGGCAGACGGGCGGCAACGGCTGCAGGTGCGCGCGCGGGACGCCGGCCGGCGGCTCCTCGTCGAGGTCTCGCTCTCGCTCGACCCGGCGGGTGTCCTCTCGCTGCGGGGCCAGGCGAGGGTCGAGCCGCCCGCCCCGTGCCGCCTCGGCGGGCTGCACCTGGCCCTGCCGGTGCCCGCCGCCGGCCGGCAGGTGCTCGTCGACGTCGGTGGCCGGCTGCGCCACCCGGTGTCGCGGCCCGCGCGCGCCGCTCCCGGCGGGCACGTGCGCCCGGGCGAGGCGGTGGGCGCCGTCGTCGCGGCGACCGCGGGCGGCGCGCCCGAGGAGCTCTGGGCGCTCGCCGCCACCACGGGGTCGCGTCGCTCGGAGGCGCGCCGCGCCGCAGACCCGCTCGTGCGCGCCGTGCGCTCCGACGGCGGCACCGCGCTCGTCGGCGGCGAGGACGTCGCCGAGGGCGACGGGGAGAGCAGCTGGACCACGCCGCTGCTCGTCGCCGCCCACGGTCGCTCGTGGCCCGACCTCCGTGCCCGGCTGGCGGCGGCCGGGCGCTCCGGCACCGCCTGAGGCCCCTCGCGCGCCCCCCGCCTCCGCCTCCGGTGCGCGCTGCTCGCTGCCCGCACGGCCTGCGGTGCGGCGTACGGGCGCGCGTGGCACTGTCGCGCCATGCGCGCCCGACACCTCCTCGCCGTCGCCCCGCTCGTCCTCCTGCTGCCCGCCTGCGGCGCGTCGCAGGAGACCGGCACCGAGATCGAGCCGGAGATCGTCGGCCAGGCGCCGGCGTACGAGATCACCTCCGAGGAGGAGGGCGAGGGGGTCACCGACATCGTCGTCACGGTGGACGAGGTCCCGGTCGAGGAGGCCGTCGTCGCCCTCGCCGGGGAGCTGCAGGAGGAGCGCACGCAGGACGGCGCGTACGCGCTGACCGTCCTGTGCTCGACCGACGGCACCCAGCTCGCCGTGGCGGCCTGGGCCCAGGGCGAGGCCGCGCTGTCAGACCTCGACCTCGACCCGGGCGAGGTCGAGGCCGACGTCGAGGACGACGCGACCTGCGAGGCCGGCTGACCCTGCCGCAGGCCTGACGGCGCCCGAGATGTGGCGCGGTGCTGCCGAACGGTCGTTGACCTGGTGTGATGCGCTGCGTGAGCGCCTTCGACGACCTCCTGCTCGGCAACGTCGAGCACCAGCGCACCTTCGCCGACGCCGGGCTGCCCGGGAGGGCGGCCAAGGGTCTCGGTCTCGTCATGTGCATGGACTCGCGGATCGAGCCTCTGCACGCCCTCGGTCTCGGGCCCGGCGACGCCAAGATCATGCGCAACGCCGGCGCCCGCGTGACGGGCGACGTGCTGCGCACGCTCGTCCTCGCGACGCACCTGCTCGGGGTCGAGCGCGTCCTCGTCATGGCGCACACCGACTGCCGGATGACGAAGGCGACGGACGAGCAGGTCCACGAGACGATCAAGGAGGGGAGCGGCCTCGACACGAGGAGCCTCGAGTTCCGGACCATCGCCGACCAGGGCGCGACGCTCGCCCACGACGTCCAGCGGATCCGGAGCTCGCCCTACCTGCCGAAGGACCTGCCGGTGGCCGGTGCGGTCTACGACGTCCGCACCGGCGCGCTGTCCGTCGTCGTCCCCGAGTAGGAGCCGGCGTGACGCCGCCCGTGCGGTGCGAGGGGGCGTCGGGGCGAGTCGTCGCCTACTCGCCCTGGCCCCGCTCGGCGAGGACGGCGACGTCGTCGCGCCCGTGCCCCGCGTCGACCAGCGCCCGGAGACGCTCGCGGACAGGCTCGAGCGAGCCGGGCAGGACGCCGCCGGCCGCCGCGAGGTCGAGGTCCTTCAGCGCCAGCTCGGCGGGGAAGCCGGCCGGGTAGCCGCCGCCGGACGACGCGCCGCGCATCATCTGGGCCTTCGTCAGCGCGTAGGGCATCCCGAGCGGGCCACCGTCGAGGACGCCGAGGAGGTCCTCGGGGTCGATGCCGAGCGTCGCCGCCAGCGCGAGGGAGTCGGCCATGACGGCGGTCGCGCCCGTCATCCAGGCGTTGACGACGAGCTTGAGCGCGCTGCCCTCGGACGCGCCGCCGACGTGCAGCACCCGCTGGCCGAGGTCGTCGAGCACCGGGCGCGCGCGCTCGAGGGCCGCGGGGTCCCCGGACACCAGCCACGTCAGCGCGCCCTGCCGCGCGGGCGTCGTGCTGCCCGACACGGGGGCGTCGAGGACGGCGCGCCCTGCGGACTCCGCCATCGCCCGCAGCCGGTCCGCGGCGGCCGGGCCGACCGTGCTCGCCTGCACCCACACCGCGCCGTCGCCGAGCCGGGGCAGGAAGCGCTCGGCGACCTCGGCGACGGCGTCACCGTCGCGCAGCACCGTGAGCACCACCCCCGCGCCGTCCACGGCCTCCGCCAGGTCCGCCACGGGGCGCACCGGGCCTGCGGCCGCGGCCTCGGCCTTCTCCGGCGAGCGGTTCCACAGGCGGACGTCGTGCCCGCGCTCGCCGAGGCGGGTGGCCATGGCCGCCCCGAGGAGTCCAGCACCGAGGACCGCGACCGGGCGCTGCGTGCTGCTCATGCCTCGATCATCGCCTCTCCGGGTGGTCGGCCGGGGTGCCGCGGCCCGTGCGGCCCGGGCAGGGGGAGGGCGCGGACGGCTGCGAGCATCAGACAGCCTTCAGCAGCGGCCGCTCCTGCTCGGCGTCGACCCCGCCGTCGCCCGGCACGGTGCGGCGCAGCGCCGCGTACACGGCCTCGGGCGTGAGCACGCCGAGGTACCGGTCGCCGGCGACGACGGGCAGCCAGCCGGCGTCGTGGCGCACGAGCTCGGAGAGCGCCACCCGCAGGTAGGTCCCGAGCTCGACCGTCTCGCCGAAACGCCGCGCGACGTCCTCGACGGCCGCGTCACCAGGGGCCTGGGCGAGCGCCGGACCGCCGACGTAGCCCCGCAGGTCGCCCGCGTCGTCGACGACGACGGCGTAGCCCTCGGGCGCCCGGTCGACGGCGGCACGCGCGTCGGCGGCGCGGTCGGCCAGGCGGACGACGGGCGGCTGGACGAGGTCCTGCTCCTCCACCGGCTGCACGGCCAGGCGCCGCAGCCCACGGTCGCTGCCGACGAAGTCTGCGACGAACTGGTTGGCCGGCGCACCCAGCACCGACGCCGGGTCGGCCAGCTGCTCCAGCCGCCCACCCTCGCTGAAGACGGCGATCTTGTCGGCCAGCCGCACGGCCTCGTCGATGTCGTGGGTGACGAAGAGCACCGTCTTGTGCAGGTCGGACTGGATGCGGCGGAACTCCCCCTGCAGCCGGTCGCGGGCGATGGGGTCGACGGCGCCGAAGGGCTCGTCCATGAGCAGGACGTCGGGGTCGGCCGCCAGCCCGCGGGCGACGCCGATGCGCTGCTGCTGGCCGCCGGAGAGCTCGTGCGGGTACCGGTCGGCGTAGGTGCCCGCCGGCAGCCCCACGAGGTCGAGCATCTCGGCCGTGCGCTCCCGCGTCCGCCCCTTCTCCCACCCGAGCAGCCGGGGCACCGTCGCGACGTTGGCGCCGACGGTGAGGTGGGGGAAGAGCCCGACCTGCTGGATGACGTAGCCGATGCGCCGCCGCAGCTGGACGGTGCTCACCTTCGTGACGTCGTCGCCGTCGAGGACGATGCGCCCGCTCGTCGGCTCGATGAGGCGGTTGACCATCCGCAGCGTCGTCGACTTGCCGCAGCCGGAGGGGCCGACGAGCGCGATGAGCTCGCCGCGCCCGACGCCCATGTCGAGCGAGTCGACGGCGACCGTCCCGTCGGGGTACCGCTTGCCGAGGCCGTCGAGCCGGATCATGGCCTCTGGGCTAGCGTCGCGCTGGTGCCGGTCGTCTCCGTGATCCACTCGGCGAGCCTCGCCGACAACTGCCTGACCCGCAACGAGTGGGTCTGCCCGCTCTACCTGGAGACGCGGTCGTCGATCCTGCTCGACGCCGTCGGCGAGCACGTGCAGATCCTGGTGCTGAGCCTGGCCATCGGCCTGCTCGTCGGCTTCCCCCTGGCGCTGCTCGCCCGCCGGACCCCGTGGCTGAAGACGGTGGTGCTCGGCGCCGCCACGATCGTCTACACGGTCCCGTCGCTGGCGCTCTTCGTCCTCGTCCTGCCGTACACGGGCCTCACGGTGACGACCGTGGTGCTCGCCCTGGGGCTGTACTCCCTGACGATCATCGTCCGCGGCGTCGTCGCCGGGCTGGAGGGCGTGCCCTCCTCCGTCGAGGACGCCGCCCGCGGCGTCGGGTACGGCCCGCAGCGGCTCCTGTGGCAGGTGCAGGTGCCGCTCGCCGTGCCCTCCCTCGTCGCGTCCCTGCGGGTGGCTGGCGTCTCGACGGTGGCCCTGACGACGGTCGGCGCCGTCGTCGCCCACGGCGGGCTCGGCAACCTGCTGTTCGAGGGGCTGCAGACGCGCTTCTTCGCGCAGGTGCTCACGGCGTCGGTGCTGACGGTGCTGCTGGCCTTCGCCGTCGACCTGCTGCTGCTGGCGCTGCAGAAGGCACTGACGCCGTGGCGACGGGGGGTGGCCGCATGAGCTGGCTGACGGACGCGCTCTCCTTCCTCCTCGACGGCGCCAGCTGGGAAGGGACGAGCGGCCTCGGCGCCCGGCTCCTGGACCACCTCGGGCTCTCGGCGCTCGCGCTTCTCGTCGCGACGCTCGTCGCCGTCCCGCTGGGGCTGGTGCTGGGGCACACCGGCCGCGGCGGGGCCCTCGCGATCAACATCTCGAACATCGGCCGGGCGATCCCCACCTTCGCCATCCTCGTGATCTTCGTGCTGCTGCCGCAGCCGCTGGGGGACAACACCGGCAGCTTCGTCCTCGCCCTGGCGCTCTTCTCCGTCCCGCCGCTGCTGACGAACACCTACACGGGCATGCGCGAGGTCGACCGCTCCGCCGTCGACGCCGCCCGCGGCCTGGGGATGTCGCCCGCGCAGATGCTCCTGCGCGTCGAGCTGCCGCTCGCGACCCCGCTGCTCATGGTCGGGCTGCGGATCGCCGCGGTGCAGGTGGTGGCGACGACGACGGTCGTCGGGCTCGTCAGCACCCGCACGCTCGGCTCGACGATCACCGCCGGCGTCGCGAGCCAGGACCAGCCGCGCGTCATCGCCGGAGCCCTGCTGGTCGCGGCGCTCGCGCTCGTCGTCGAGCTCGCCCTCGCCGCGCTGGAGAAGCGGGTCGGGCGCCGCTCCTCCCGGCCCGCTGCCGGGAAGGGGCGCCGGGCCGGGAAGGTCGCCGCGGCGTCGGCGTCGTCGGGCTGAGCAGCGTCGTCGGGCTGAGCGGGGCGTCGGCCCGGGCCTCGCGTCAGGAGCACCCCGAGGAGCGGTCGCGAGCCCGCAGCGTCGGCCCGGCGACCCGTGACGACGGCGGCTCGGGCCGCGTGCGAGACCGCACTCGTCACCGAGGGCCCGCGTAGTCCGCGCGTCGCGGACGTGGCGGGTCGCCGCGCCGTCTCGTCTCGTGGGCGCGGACGTCTCGGGCCGCCACGCCGTCCTGCGGCCCGCGAGGTCCGCGCGTCACCGCACGCCCGCGCACCCCGCGCGTCGCGGACTTCCAGGGCGACCGGGGCGACGCTGCGAGCAGCGAGCAGTGAGGGGAGCACCGCCCACGTCGGCCTGCTGCTGCTCGACGATGAGCACACCGGGCGAGGCCGAGACGCTGGGCCGAGACGCTGGGCCGGAACATTGGGCCGGACCGCTGGGCCGGACCACCGTCGAGGCGGTCGAGGAGCTGGCGCGGCAGCGGCTGGAGATCGCCCGCCCGCGTGCCGCCGTGGTCGCCGGCGACGCCGTCGTCCCCGCGAGGAGGTGGTCCGCGGCGGGGGTCGTGTGACGCGATCGTGACGCCGACGGCTCCACCCTGGCGGGCGCGGCCCACGGCTGCGATGTCTACTCGACGGCGGCGCGGGCCACCTCAGGTCCGCCGGACACGCGCGGTGCTCACCGCGGGACACAGAAGGCGAGACCATGACTGCTCTGCGACGTACCCCACTGCTGGCCGTGACCTTCGCCGCCGCCCTCGGCCTCTCGGCCTGCGGTGGCGGTGACCAGCTCGCCGGCGACGACACCGGCACCGGCTCCGACGGCGGCGGTGGCGGTGGCGCCATCACCGTCGGCGGCGCGACCTTCACCGAGATGGCGCTCATGGAGAGCATGTACGCCGCGCTGCTGGAGGACGCCGGCTACGACGTCACCGTCACCGCCACGGAGGCGCGGGCCACCTACGGGCCCGCGCTCATCGACGGCCAGGTCGACGTCGTCCCCGAGTACGCGGCGGCGATGGCCGACTGGCTGAGCGGCCAGGACGGCGGGGGCGCCGTCGCGGACGCCGACGTCGACGCGACCGTCACGACGCTCACCTCGCTGGCCGAGGAGTCCGGCCTCGTCGTCGGCGAGCCGGCGGCGGCCAGCAGCGACAACGCCTTCTACATCACCCAGGAGCGCGCCGACGCCGAGGGCATCGAGACGCTGTCGGACTTCGCGGCCACCCTCGACGGTCCGGTCGAGATCGCCGCGGGCGAGGAGTGCCTCGACCCCGTGCAGCAGCCGACGTGCGCCGCGGCCCTCACCTCCGTGTACGGCATCGACATCAGCGGCGTGACAGGTGACGGCTTCGGGAGCATCACCGGCAAGCAGCGCGTGGCCGACGGCCAGGTGCCCCTCGGGCTCACCGGCACGACCGACGCGACGCTCGCCGACCTCGGCCTCGTGCTCCTGGAGGACGACCAGGACGTCCAGCCCGCCAACAACCTCATCCCGGTCGCGAACGCCGAGGCGGTGGACGGCGAGGTGCTGGCGGTCCTCAACCGGCTCGCCCCGGTGCTGACGACCGAGGACCTCGGCGAGCTCAACGCCGCGGTCGACCAGCAGCGCCTGCTGCCCGACGACGTCGCCCGCGAGTACCTCGTCGAGCAGGGCCTCATCTCCGGCTGACGCCGGTCCGCCCGCCCCGCCAGACCCGACGCCCGGCCCCTCGACGCCGAGGGGCCGGCGACGTCCACCGCCCGGGAGGTGCGGGTGGTGGTCGGGGCCTGGGCGCCCCGCGCTGCGACGGCCCGCGGAGGTCCGTGCCAGGCTCGACCCAGCACGCCGGCCGGGGAGCGGCCGGTGAGGGAGAGGCGGCGCGATGGCGGGCAGGGCGGACGACGGGGTCTTCGACCCCCCGGGCGTCGACTGGCAGCGGGTCTCGCCGCGGCTGGCGACCGTCCGGCGCATCGGGAGCGCCATCGGCAACCTCCTCCCGCTCGTGCCGGCGGTCGTGCTGGCTCTCGCCCTCGACCGCTGGTGGGTCGTGCTGCTCTGGCTGCCCTTCCTCGTGCTGCTCGTCGTCCGCCAGCTCGTCATCGGCCGGCAGGTGGACGCCATCGGCTACGCCGAGCGCGAGGACGACCTCCTCGTGCGCCACGGTCTGCTCTTCCGCAGCCTCGTGGTCGTGCCGTACGGCCGGATGCAGTTCGTCGACGTCCAGGCCGGACCGGTCGACCGGCGCTTCGGCATCGCCACCGTGCAGCTGCACACCGCCTCCGCCGGGACGGACGCCACCATCCCGGGCCTGCCGCCGCAGGAGGCCGAGCGCCTGCGCGACCGGCTGGCCTCCCGCGGTGAGGCGCGGCTGGCGGGGCTGTGAGCACGTCCGACGAGCGGCCGGCCGCCACGTGGGGCCTCGAGCGGGACGGGAGCGCCGAGCCCGAGCACCACGGCGAGCCGGCAGACCGGCCGACGGCGCGCGGGGGCCGGCAGGCGGCCGAGGAGGCGCCTGCCGCGGACGGTCCCGCGACCTCGGCCCCCCGCGCCGCCGAGTCCGCTCCTTCGACCGAGACCGCTCCTTCGACCGAGACCGCGGAGGCCGTGCGGGCCGAGCGGCGGGGCGAGCTGGAGCCGGCGCCCGAGGCCGACGGCACGTGGAAGCGGCTGCACCCCATCACCCCGCTGGTGCGGGGCTGGGCGGTCCTCGCGGTGCTGCTCTTCTTCGTCGTGCAGCGCCAGGGCGAGGCCTTCCTCGGCGGTGGCGAGGACTTCCCCGGCGCGCCGGGGCAGGCCTTCCGGGTCGCCGGCTCCCTCGGGCTGGTCCTCGGCGGTGCGCTGCTCGTGGCCGGCTGGGCCTACCTCACCTGGCGCGTGACGCGCTTCCGCGTCGGCGAGGAGGTCGTCGAGCTGCGGACCGGCGTCCTCAACCGCCAGCAGCGGCAGGTGCGCCTGGACCGGCTGCAGGCGGTCGACGTCGTCCAGCCGCTCGTCGCCCGGCTCACGGGCCTGTCCGAGCTCAAGCTGGAGGTCGCGGGCGGCGCCGGGTCCGACGTCTCGCTCGCCTACCTGCGCTCGGCGGAGGCCCAGCGGCTGCGCCGGACCCTGCTCGCGCGCGCCGCCGGCGTCACCGAGGACGAGCAGGGCGAGGCGCCCGAGGCCCCCGAGCGCGAGGTGCTGCAGGTCCCGGTCGACCGGCTGCTGCTCAGCATGGTGCGCTCGGTGTGGCCGGTGGTCGCCGTGCTGGTGCTCGTCGGCGTCGTCGTGGCCGTCGCCGTCACGGGCCGGCCGGGCATCCTCGTCGGCGCGTTCCCCGCCGTCTTCGGCGCCGTCGCCGGCGTGTGGGGCGCCTTCTCGCGCGGATTCGGCTTCCGCATCGCCGCGTCGGCGGACGGGCTGCGGCTGCGGCACGGCCTCACCGAGACCCGCGCGCAGACCGTGCCGCCTGGCCGGGTGCAAGCCGTGCGCCTCACCCAGCCGCTGCTGTGGCGCGGCCCCGACTGGTGGTCGATGCAGATGGACGTCGCCGGCTACGCGGGCGGCAGCGCCGAGGACGTCGGCAAGGAGACGGTCCTGCTGCCGGTCGGTACCCGGGCCGAGGCCGTGCAGGTCCTCTCGCTGCTGCTGCCCGACCCCGGCGTCGAGGACCCCTCCGGTGTCCTCGCCGCGGGCCTCACCGGCACGGGGGAGGACGCCGGCTGGACGTGCGCCCCGCGCTCCTCGCGCTGGCTCGACCCGGTCTCCTGGCGGCGCAACGGCTACCGCGTGACCGGTACGGCGCTGCTCGCCCGGCGCGGACGGCTGGTGCGCCACCTCGACGTCGTCCCGCACGAGCGCACGCAGAGCCTCGCCCTGGACCAGGGGCCGGTGCAGCGACGGCTCGGCCTCGCCAGCGTCGTCGCGCACGTGACGCCCGGGCCGGTCACCCCGCGGGTGGACCACCTCACGGCGTCGGCCGCCGCCGAGCTGCTGCAGGAGCAGGCCACCCGGGCGCGCGCCGCGCGACGCCGCGCGGGCCCTGAACGGTGGATGACGGCGCTCGCGCAGGAGTAGAGGCGCGAGGATGCGGCCGTGGCCACCGTCGAGCGCACCTTCCCCTGCCCCCCGGAGGACGTCGTCGCCGTGCTGGAGGACGGCTGGCTGTACGGGCTGTGGGTCGTCGGCGCCGCCCGCATCCGCGGCGTCGAGGACGACTGGCCCGCCCGGGGCTCGCGCCTGCACCACTCCTCCGGGCCGTGGCCGCTGCACCTGGACGACAGCACCCGCGTCCTGCGCTCGGAGCTGCCCCACCGGCTGGAGCTGCTCGCCAAGGCCTGGCCGTGGGGGCGCGCCCGGGTGGACATCGAGCTGACGCCGGTGGACGGCGGGACGCACGTGCGGATGTGGGAGGACGCCACGACGGGCGTCGCCCTGCTCGCGCCGCGCAGGCTGCGAGAGGCGCTGCTGCGTCCGCGGCACGCCGAGTGCCTGGTCCGCCTCGAGCAGGTCGTGCTCGGGCGCTCCGGTCGACGCCACGCCGACGAGGAGGACGACGACCTCCCGCACCGGACGCTGGAGTAGGCGCCCGAGTGGCCGGCGCCCCCGGGGAGCCGGACCTCAGACCCGCTCGAGCACGACCGCGACGTCGGTGACGGCGAAGAGGAACTGCCCCGCGTCGGCGAGCACGCGCAGGTCCTCGACCCACCCGGCCGCGCGGGCGGCGAGCCCCGGGTCGTCGGCGGCCGCGGCGAGCACGGCCATGGCGACCTTCCAGGCGACCGAGCCGTCGTCGAAGCGGCGGTGAGGATCGGCCCAGACGTCGACCGAGCGCAGCCGGTAGGGCGCGCCGGCCGCGGCCGCGGCGTCGGCGAGGCCGAGCAGCTTTCGGCCCATGAAGCCGTCCGAGCTGGGGGAGGGGCCGTGCGCGGCGGCGCCGAAGCGGTCGACGAGCTCGCGCGTCAGCGCGTCGTCGCTGCTCGTGAACAGGGCGGTGTCCCAGTCGCTGTGCGCGAGCACGAGGCGCCCTCCGGGCCGGAGCACCCGGTGGCAGTCCACGAGGTGGCGGGTCGGCGAGGCCAGGTGCTCGACGACGTTGAGCGAGACGGCGGCGTCCAGCGCCCCGTCGGAGACGGGGATGCCCTCGTCGAGGTCGGCGAGCCGGTTGCGGACGCGCGGGTCGACGAGGACGTCGTCGTCGAGGTCGGAGACGTGGTCGAGGGCGTGGACCCGTTCCGGACCCGCGGCCAGCAGCGCGCGGACGGTCCGGCCGACGCCGCAGCCCAGGTCGGCGACGTGCTGGCCCGCGAGGTCCTCGCCCGCGAGCGCCGCGACCCTCTCGTGCCTGCCCACGACCTCGACAGTAGGCGCCGAGGGCCCGGCGGGCCGCCCAGCGGGCGTGGCACCATCCGCGGCGTGGACGGCCCTACGCCCCCGGGCGAGCACGGCGTGCCTCCCGCCGCGGCGGGCGGGCCCGCACCGGCGTCCGCCGACCGTCCCGGCCGCCTGGGGGTCGGCGTCGTGGGGGGTGGTCGGGTCGGCGCCGTGCTGGGCGCGGCGCTGCGGGCGGCGGGGCACGCCGTCGTGGGTGCCAGCGGGGTCTCCGAGCAGACCCGCGAGCGGGTCGACGCCCTGCTGCCGGGGGTGCCGCTGCTGGAGGTGCCCGAGGTGGTCCGCCGGGCCGAGCTCGTGCTGCTGGCCGTCCCCGACGACGCGCTCGCCGACCTCGTGCACGGCCTCGCCGCCACGGGCGCCTGGCAGCCGGGCCAGCTCGTCGTCCACACCGCCGGCCGCTTCGGCGTCGAGGTGCTGGCGCCGGCGCGGGCCGCGGGTGGCATCCCGCTCGCCGTCCACCCGGCCATGACCTTCACGGGGACGTCGCTGGACCTGGCCCGCCTCGTCGACTGCTGCTTCGCCGTCACGGCGCCCGGGCCGGTGCTGCCGGTGGCCCAGGCGCTCGTCGTCGAGATGGGCGGGGAGCCCGTCGTCGTCGCCGAGGCCGACCGTGCGCTGTACCACGCGGCGCTCTCGCACGGCGCGAACCACCTCGTCACCGTCGTCGCGCAGGCCCGTGAGCTGCTCGCCGCCGCGGGGGTCGCCGAGCCCGGCCGGGTGCTCGGGCCGCTGCTCGGGGCAGCCCTGGACGGCGCGCTGCGCAGGGGCGACGACGCCCTCACCGGGCCGGTCGCCCGCGGCGACGTCGGCACGCTCGCCCAGCACCGCGAGGCGCTCGCGGAGGTGGCGCGCCGCTCGGGCTCGCAGGAGGTGCTCGCGACGCACCGGGCGCTGGCGAGGGCGACCGCCGAGCGCACCCTGGCGCGCGGGCGTCTGCGCCCCGAGGCCGCCGCCGAGATGCTCGCCCTCCTCGCCGAGCCGCCCCGACCCTGAGCGGCGGGGGCGGGTCGTCGACGGCTCGTCCTGCAGGGGCGCTGACGCACCTGCCCGGATTCGGGGCGCGGGGCGTCCTGGGGGCACCATGGACGGGTGACGACGCTCGACGACGAGGCCGCGGCCACCCCGTGGCGGGACGACCCGCGGGGGCACGGCTCGCGCTGGGGGGCCGACGGGCCGCTCGTCGTCGGGACCCGCGACGACCTGGCCCGCGCGAGAGCCGGGCTGGGCGGCCCCGTCGCCACCGTCATGACGATGGGGGCCCTGCACGAGGGGCACGCCTGCCTCGTCCGGGCCGCCCGGCGACGGGCGACGTCGGTCGTCGTCACGATCTTCGTCAACCCCCTGCAGTTCGGGCCGGCCGAGGACCTGGACCGCTACCCGCGCACCCTCGCGGCCGACCTCGACCTGCTCGCCGACGAGGGCGTGGACGTCGTCTTCGTGCCCGGGGTCGAGGACGTCTACCCCGCCGGCCCGCCCCAGGTGCGCGTCAGCGCCGGTGCGCTGGGCGACGTCCTGGAGGGGGCCAGCCGCCCCGGGCACTTCGACGGCGTCCTCACCGTCGTCGCCAAGCTGCTGGCGCTGACGCGCCCCGACGTCACGGTCTTCGGCCAGAAGGACGCCCAGCAGCTCGCGCTGGTGCGGCGCCTGGTCACCGACCTCGACCTGGGCGTCGACGTCGTCGCCGCCCCGACCTCCCGGGAGCCCGACGGGCTGGCCCGCTCCTCGCGCAACGCCTACCTCGACGGCGCCGACCGGCGGGCCGCGACGACGCTCTCGCGCGCGCTGCGCGCCGGCGGCGACCTCGCCGCCTCCGGCGCCCCGGCGGGGGAGGTCCGCGCCGTCGCCGCCGAGGTCCTCGCCGAGGAGCCGCGCGTCGACGTCGACTACCTCGCGCTCGTCGACCCCGTCGACCTCTCTGCCCTCGACGACGACGCCGTCGGCCCGGCGCTGCTCGCCGTCGCCGCCCGGGTCGGCGCCACCCGTCTCATCGACAACGTCCCGCTCCTGCTCGGCGGCCCGGGGCGAGGTGACCCCGGCCCCACGGGCGCCGACGTCGGCGAGCAGCAGGCCGGTGAGCTCGCGGCGTGCGGGGGCTCCGCCAGCCGCGGATAGCCTGCCCGCCGTGCAGGACCACCCGACAGACGCCCCGACGCCCGAGCAGCCGGCCCCCGTCGGGATCAGCGAGCAGGAGCAGGTCCGCCGCGACAAGCGCGTGCGCCTGCTCGACGCCGGCGCCGACCCCTACCCCGTCGTCGTCCCGCGCACGAGCACGCTCGCCGAGGTCCGCGCCCGCCACGCCGGCCTGGGCGAGCAGGTCGTGACGGACGACGTCGTCTCGGTCACCGGTCGCGTCGTCTTCCGCCGCGGCCGCGGCAAGCTGTTCTTCGCCGTCCTGCAGGAGGGCGGCGGCCTGGCGCCCCCGGAGGGCGAGGTCGCCGGCGACCGCATGACCGCCCGCCGCCTCCAGGTCATGCTCGCGCAGGAGGCGCGCCCCGACCGCGGGCTCCCCGAGGGCGTCGGCGCCGACGCCCTCGCGGCGTGGAAGACCGACGTCGACCTGGGCGACCTCGTCAGCGTCACCGGCCGCGTCATCACGAGCGGGACGGGCGAGCTCAGCGTGCTCGCGACGTCGTGGCAGCTGGCCGCCAAGGCCCTGCGGCCGCTGCCCAACCTGTACGAGGGCGCCGAGCTCTCCGAGGAGGCGCGGGTGCGGGCCCGGCACGTCGACCTCGTCGTCCGCCAGCGTGCGTCCGACGTCGTCCGCACCCGTGCCGCCGTCGTCGCCGGCGTGCGGGCCGAGCTGGCGGCCCGCGACGTGCTCGAGGTCGAGACGCCGATGCTCCAGACGCTGCACGGCGGCGCCAGCGCGCGGCCCTTCACGACCCGCAGCAACGCCTTCGACCTCGAGCTCTACCTGCGCATCGCCCCCGAGCTCTACCTCAAGCGGTGCGTCGTCGGCGGGCTCGAGCGGGTCTTCGAGATCAACCGCAACTTCCGCAACGAGGGCGCGGACTCCACGCACAGCCCGGAGTTCGCGATGCTCGAGGCCTACCTCGCCTACGCGGACTACGACGTCATGGCCGAGCTCACGCGTGACCTCGTGCAGGCGGCCTACCGCGCCACCTCGCGGGTGGCCCCCGACCTCCTCCTGCCGGAGGCGGCCGAGCTCGTGGGGGAGTGGACGCACCTGCCGATGTACGGCTCCCTGTCCGAGCGGGCCGGGCAGGAGGTCACCCCGGCCACGTCGGTCGAGGACCTGCTGGCGCTGGCCGAGCGGGTCGCCATGCCGGTCGGCCCGCAGGCTGCTGACCGGCGTCACGGCGCCCTCGTCGAGCACCTGTGGGAGCACTGCGTCGCCCCCACGCTCACGGGCCCGACCTTCGTGCGTGACTTCCCGGTCGAGACCTCCCCCCTCGTGCGCGCCCATCGCTCGCAGCCGGGGGTCGTCGAGAAGTGGGACCTCTACGTGCGGGGCTTCGAGCTGGCGACCGGGTACTCCGAGCTCGTCGACCCGGTCGTGCAGCGCGAGCGTCTCGCCGAGCAGGCCCGGCTCGCCGCCGGGGGCGACCTGGAGGCCATGGCCCTCGACGAGGACTTCCTCGCGGCGATGGAGACGGGGATGCCGCCGACCGGCGGTATCGGCCTGGGCATCGACCGACTTCTCATGGCCCTCACCGGCCTCGGCATCCGGGAGACCGTCCTGTTCCCGCTGGTGCGGCCGGAGCGCTGAGCCGGGCCCTGCGCCTGTGCGGACGCACCGGGGCGTCCGTCTTACCCTGGTGCCGTGGAGATCTGGCCCGTGGCCGCGGCGTTGCTGCCCTCGATCGGCGTCTGCGCGCTGTTCGTGTACGTCGTCCGGAAGATGGTCGCGGCGGACCGCAACGAGCGCGCGGCCCTGGCACGGCTGGACGCCGCCGAGCGCCGGGACGACCAGGGCAGCCCTGCGCCGACGACCTCCTCCGGCGACGAGCACCCTTCCTCCTGATTCCTGGCGACACCTTCGGCCAGGTCGGGCGCCGGGCCGCCGCGGGCTCGCCCGAGAATGACGCGAGTTTTGACTCGCGGCAATCACGGTGGGAACATCTCTGCCCGCCGACCTCTTGAGGCCAGAAGCCGCGACCGGCTTTTCCCGCCACCATCGCCGAGGCGCATGGGCGACGGCACCACGGCCGGTGAAGACCACGGGCGACGGCGAAGGCACCACAACAGCTGCACGACAAGGAGATGCCGCAATGGCACAGGAGACCAAGACCATCCTCATCGACGACGTCGAGGGCGGGGAGGCCGACGAGACCGTCACCTTCTCCCTCGACGGCGTCGGCTACGAGATCGACCTGACGAGCGAGCGGGCGGCCCAGCTGCGCGACGCCCTCGCCCCGTGGGTCGGGCACGCCCGCAAGTCCGCCGGGAGCAGCCGCGCCGGCGGTGCTCGCCGCACCGCCCGTCCGGCCGCCTCGCGCCCCTCGGGCAGCGGCCTCGACTCGGGGGCCGTGCGCGAGTGGGCCCGGCAGAACGGCCACACGGTCAGCGAGCGCGGCCGCATCTCCGGCAAGGTCCTGGAGGCCTACAAGGCCGCCAACGGCTGATCGCCTGACGGCACGAGCAGCACAGAGCCCCGCGGCGACCGCCGCGGGGCTCTGCTGCGTCGTGACCCCGGGTCCCCGGACGTCCGGAGGCCCGGACGTGGGCGCCGTCAGACCACGAGGCTGAGGACGAGGACGATCGAGAAGCCCACGACCCCGATGAGCGTCTCCATGACGGTCCAGGTGCGCAGCGTCATCGGCACGTCCATCCCGAGGAACCGGCCGACGAGCCAGAAGCCGGAGTCGTTGACGTGGGAGAGCGCGGTGGCGCCGCAGGCGATGGCGATGACGACGAGGCAGACGCCGAGCTCGCTGAGGTCGGAGGCCGCGACGGTGGGGGCGATGAGGCCAGCCGTCGTCGTGAGGGCCACGGTGGCCGAGCCCTGCGCCACCCGCAGGATGAGCGAGACGAGGAAGGCCGCCACGACGACGGGCAGGCCGATCGCCTCGAGGCTGCCGGCGAGCGCGTCGCCGATGCCGCTCGCGCGCAGGACCCCGCCGAACATGCCGCCGGCGCCGGTGATGAGGACGACGGCGCAGATCGGGCCGAGCGAGTCGTTGACCAGCTTCTCGACCTCGCCGGCGGAGAAGCGGCCACGGCTGAGGGCGGCCATCGCCACGAGCACGGTGATCAGCAGGGCGACCGGCGTGCTCCCGACGACCTGCAGCCAGCTCACCCACGTGGCCTCGCCGTCGAGGTCGGTGGCGGTGGCGACCGCGCTGATGCCCGTGTTGAGGAAGATCAGAAGCAGCGGCAGCAGGAGCAGGGTGAGGACGAGCCCGAAGGGCGGCGCCGGCGCGTCGGTGCCGTCGGTGCGGTCCTCCATCGTCCCGCCGCCCCACGTGGCGGGCAGCGGCACGTCGTGGCGGCGTCCGGCGTACTGCCCGAACAGGTAGGTCGCGAGGTACCAGGTGGGCAGCGCGACGACGACGCCGACGATCACGAGCAGGCCGACGTTGGCGTCGAGCAGGTCCGCCGCCGCCACGGGTCCCGGGTGCGGCGGCACGAAGGCGTGCATGATCGCGAAGGCGCCCGCCGAGGGCAGTGCGTAGGTCAGGGTCGAGCCGCCGAAACGGCGGGCCACCGACAAGATGATCGGCAGGAAGACCACGAAGCCGGCGTCGAAGAAGATCGGGAAGCCGAACAGCAGCGAGGCGATGCCGAGGGCGAAGGGCGCCCGCTTCTCGCCGAAGCGGCCCACGAGCGTGTCGGCGAGCACCTGGGCGCCGCCGGTGACCTCGAGCAGGCGCCCGATCATCACCCCGAAGCCGACGAGCAGGGCGACGCTGGCCAGCGTGCTGCCGAAGCCGGACGTCAACGTGTCGACGAGGTCGGCGGGCGGGATGCGGGTGGCGACGGCGGTCAGCAGGCTCACGAGGACCAGCGCCACGAACGCGTGCAGCTTGAAGCGGATGATGAGCAGCAGGAGCAGGGCGACGGCGCCCGCGGCGATGCCGAGGAGCTGTCCTGCGCTGAGGGCGGTTTCGACGGTCTCCACGGGAGCCTCCACAGGTGGTCGGGCTGACGGCGGTGTCGCGCCTGCCGCACTGTAGGGAACGGTGTCGAGCCGAGGCCGGTCCTGGCCGGTGGGGCGCCGAGGCGGTCGTCACCGGGGGCGCCGAGCCCCGCGGGCGCGGCGCCGGCGGGGGCCTGCGGTCAGCCCCGCAGCGGCCGGATGGTGAAGGACGCCGAGGCGCTCTTGCCCCGTGCGAGCCGGACGACGCCCTCGCCGGTGCTGAAGGCGTCCGGCGGGCACGTCATCGGCTCGACGGCCAGGCCGACGCGGTCGAGCTCGGGCTCCGGCCGGTCCGCCGTGTGCACCTGCACCCACGGCAGCACCGCCGGGTCCCAGACCACCTCGGCGCCCAGGCCGTCGGGCCCGACGACGCCGCAGCGCGCCAGCCCGTCGGCGTCGGCCGTGACGTCGGTGAGCGCGTGGTCGAGCTCGACGCCGGCCAGGAGCCGTCCGCCGCGCAGGTCGAGGTCGGTGCCGTCGACGGGAAGCACCTGCCCGGGCAGCAGGCGCTCGCCGAGCGCCTCGACGTAGGCGTCCGCGCTGCCGAAGGCCTCCCAGTCGTCGACCCGGCCGGTGCCCGCCGTGAGGTAGGGGTGCGCCGAGCAGCCCCACGGCGCCGGGTCCGCGCCGACGCCGGTCCCCGTGATGGTGGTCGTGAGGCCGGCGTCGGACAGCGCGTAGCCGACGACGACGTCGACGCAGAAGGGGTAGCCGGCCTGCGGCCACACGCGGGCCGTGAGCCGGATGCTCGACCCGGCCTCGCTCGACCTGGCCTCGACGAGGTCGAAGGGAGCCCAGGTCAGCAGGCCGTGGAGGGCGTGCCCGCGGGCCGGCTCGGTGAGGGCGAGCTGGTGCTCGGTGCCCGAGGCCGACCCCACGTCGTCCAGGGACCAGGCGCCGTCCACCACCCGGTTGGGCCAGGGCGCGAGGACCGCGCCGCGGTAGACCGGCCTGACCTCGTCCGCGCCGAAGCCGACGACGAGGTCGCGCCCGGCGTCGGTGAAGGAGCGCAGGCTCGCCCCCACCTGCGTGACGACCGCCTCGGAGGACCCGTGCCGGAGGACGTGCTGCTCGCCGCTGGGATGCACCCGGGGAGGCTAGCGGCGGGCGGCGCCGTCGCCGCGCTCCTAGGCTGGCGCGCGACGCGGCGCCGAGGCCGCGACGCCACCCCGCCGGACCCCCGGAGGGGCACCCGCGGCCGGGACCGACCGGCAGGACCACGGAGGACGTCATGTTCGAGGCCACCGACATCCGCGAGTACCGGGGCTACAAGGTCGTCGACCAGTCCGGGGACAAGATCGGCGAGCTGGAGGCGGTCTACGTCGACACCGCCACCGACCAGCCCGCCTACGGGACCGTGACCCTCGGCGGCCTGCTCGGTGCCAAGAAGCTCGTCTTCGTCCCCTTCGAGGGAGCGACGGTCGGCCCCGACTACGTCAAGGTCGCCTTCTCCAAGTCCCAGGTGAAGGAGGCGCCGTCGATCGACACCGACGGCGAGCTGCTCGTCGACGACGAGCCGGCGGTCTTCGCCCACTACGGCCAGGAGGCCCGGGACGGCGGAGGGCGCCGCCTCGCCCGACGCTGAGCCGGGGCGGGCCGCCTCGCCCTCGCTGCTCCGAACGGGTGAGGCCCGCGGCACGTCCTCCCGCCCGGCACCTACGCCGACGGCGAACGCCCTGCCGGAACAGCCGTGACCTGCGGGGTCGTTGGTCAGGTCGACCGGCAGGGCGCGCCAGCGGTGGCTCCACGGGCTGACCGCCCGCGCACCTGCCGGGCTAGCATCGAACGACGCAGCAAGGGGGACCGGCCTCCGCTCGCTGAGATCGTTCGCGAGGAGCACTTCATGTTCGAGAGGTTCACCGACCGAGCTCGTCGAGTCGTCGTCCTGGCCCAAGAAGAGGCCAGGATGCTCAACCACAACTACATCGGCACCGAGCACATCCTGCTCGGGCTGATCCACGAGGGCGAGGGCGTCGCCGCCAAGGCGCTGGAGTCCCTGGGCATCTCGCTGGACTCCGTCCGCGAGCAGGTCCAGGAGATCATCGGCCAGGGCCAGCAGGCGCCGTCGGGCCACATCCCCTTCACCCCCCGCGCCAAGAAGGTGCTCGAGCTGAGCCTGCGCGAGGCGCTGCAGCTGGGCCACAACTACATCGGCACCGAGCACATCCTGCTCGGGCTCATCCGCGAGGGCGAGGGCGTCGCCGCCCAGGTGCTCGTGAAGCTGGGCGCCGACCTCAACCGCGTCCGCCAGCAGGTGCTGCAGCTGCTCTCGGGCTACCAGGGCAAGGAGCCCGCGGCCGCCGGTGGCCCGGCCGAGGGCACGCCGTCCGGCTCGCTGGTGCTCGACCAGTTCGGGCGCAACCTCACCCAGGCCGCCCGTGAGGGCAAGCTCGACCCGGTCATCGGCCGCGCCACCGAGATCGAGCGCGTCATGCAGGTGCTCTCGCGCCGCACGAAGAACAACCCCGTCCTCATCGGCGAGCCCGGCGTCGGCAAGACCGCCGTCGTCGAGGGCCTGGCCCAGGCGGTCCACAAGGGCGAGGTGCCCGAGACCCTCAAGGACAAGCAGCTGTACACCCTCGACCTCGGCGCGCTCGTGGCCGGCAGCCGCTACCGCGGTGACTTCGAGGAGCGGCTCAAGAAGGTCCTCAAGGAGATCCGCACGCGCGGCGACATCGTCCTGTTCATCGACGAGATCCACACCCTCGTCGGGGCGGGTGCGGCCGAGGGCGCGATCGACGCCGCCAGCATCCTCAAGCCGATGCTGGCGCGCGGGGAGCTGCAGACGATCGGCGCGACGACGCTCGACGAGTACCGCAAGCACATCGAGAAGGACTCGGCGCTCGAGCGCCGCTTCCAGCCGATCCAGGTGGCCGAGCCGACGCTCGCGCAGGCCATCGAGATCCTCAAGGGCCTGCGGGACCGCTACGAGGCGCACCACCGTGTCTCCATCACGGACGGCGCGCTGGTGGCGGCCGCCAACCTCGCCGACCGCTACGTCAACGACCGCTTCCTGCCGGACAAGGCCATCGACCTCATCGACGAGGCGGGGGCGCGCCTGCGCATCCGCCGGATGACGGCGCCGCCGGACCTGCGCGACTTCGACGAGAAGATCGCCGGCGTCCGCCGGGAGAAGGAGTCCGCGATCGACGCGCAGGACTTCGAGAAGGCCGCGTCGCTGCGCGACGACGAGAAGAAGCTGCTGGCCTCGCGCGCCGAGCGCGAGAAGCAGTGGAAGGCCGGGGACATGGACGTCGTCGCCGAGGTGGACGAGGAGCTCGTCGCCGAGGTGCTGGCGATCGCCACCGGGATCCCCATCGTCAAGCTGACGGAGGAGGAGTCCAGCCGCCTGCTCAACATGGAGGCCGAGCTCCACAAGCGGGTCATCGGCCAGGAGGACGCCATCAAGGCGCTCTCGATGGCGATCCGGCGCACCCGCGCCGGGCTGAAGGACCCCAAGCGCCCCGGCGGCTCCTTCATCTTCGCCGGGCCCACGGGCGTCGGGAAGACCGAGCTCGCCAAGGCCCTCGCCGAGTTCCTCTTCGGCGACGAGGACGCGCTCATCCAGCTCGACATGAGCGAGTTCTCCGAGAAGCACACCGTCTCGCGGCTGTTCGGCTCGCCCCCCGGCTACGTCGGCTACGAGGAGGGTGGCCAGCTCACCGAGAAGGTGCGTCGCCGTCCCTTCTCCGTGGTGCTCTTCGACGAGGTGGAGAAGGCCCACGCCGACATCTTCAACTCGCTCCTGCAGATCCTCGAGGACGGGCGCCTCACCGACTCCCAGGGCCGCACGGTGGACTTCAAGAACACCGTGATCATCATGACGACGAACCTGGGCACCCGGGACATCGCCAAGGGCCTGCAGATGGGCTTCCAGGCGGGCGGGGACCTGTCGACCGACTACGACCGGATGAAGCGCAAGGTGGGGGAGGAGCTGAAGCAGCACTTCCGCCCCGAGTTCCTCAACCGCGTCGACGACACGGTGGTCTTCCCCCAGCTCACGCAGGACGAGATCATCCAGATCGTCGACCTCATGCTCGCGAGGCTGGACAGCCGGCTGCGCGACCAGGACATGGCCATCGAGCTCACGCCCGCGGCCAAGGCCCTGCTCGCGACCCGGGGGTACGACCCGGTGCTGGGCGCTCGGCCGCTGCGCCGGACGATCCAGCGCGACATCGAGGACGTCCTGTCCGAGAAGATCCTCTACGGGGAGATCGCCTCGGGCGAGATCATCCTCGTCGACACCGAGGGCGAGGGGCCGGCCGAGAAGCTGACCTTCGCCGGGACGCCGAAGGGCGAGGTGCCGGACGCCCCGGTCGTCGAGGCCGCCGCCACCGACTGACCGGCGGCCGTCGGGCCCGGCCCGACGTCCCGTCCGAAGGCCCCGTCTCTCCTCCGGGAGGGGCGGGGCCTTCGCGCTCCCCGGTTACGGTCCTGGGCATGGCTCCTGACCCCGACCTGCTCCCGGTGACGGACGCCCCCGTCGTCGTGCGCCCCGCCCGCACGCACGACGTGCGCGCCGTCCGGGCGTTGACGGCGCCGCTGGCGGCCGAGCGGGTGCTCGTGGCCAAGGAGGCCGTCACCTACTACGAGGGCCTGCAGGAGCTCGTCGTCGCGGAGTCGGACGGCCAGCTGCTGGGCTGCGGCGCGCTGCACGTCTTCTGGGAGGACCTCGCCGAGGTGCGGACCCTCGCCGTCGCCCGCGAGGCCCGCGGCCGGGGCGTCGGGAGCCTGCTGCTGGAGGAGCTGCTGCGGCGGGCGCGGGACATCGGCGTCGTCCGCGTCTTCTGCCTCACCTTCGAGACGGCCTTCTTCGCGGCGCACGGCTTCGAGGAGATCGACGGCACGCCGGTCGAGCCGGAGGTCTTCGCCGAGCTGCTGCGCTCCCACGACGACGGCGTGGCGGAGTTCCTCGACCTGGCCCGCGTCAAGCCGAACACCCTCGGCAACGCGCGGATGATCCACTACCTCGACGACGCGGCACGGGCGGACGACGTCGCCCGGTACGGGCTCGCCCCGGCGCCGCCAGGAGCAGGTGCCCCTCAGCCCGGCAGCGCGTAGGCGTCCCCGGGCGCGGGGACGACGAGGCCGTCGTCGAGCAAGGACGACAGGCAGCGCTCCCGCTGGACCTCCTCTGGCCAGGCCGCGGCGAGGTCGGCCGCGCCGAGGGCGCCGTCGGCCTCGCGCAGCAGCGCCAGCAGCCGCCCGCGCACCTGCCGGTCGGTGCCCTCCCACCGCTGCGCCCGGCGCGCGGGGCCCTCGTGCGCCGGTGCGCCGGCGAGCAGCCACGCGCAGCGGGCCGCCACGGGGCACGCCCCGCAGCGCGGGGAACGGGCCGTGCACACGAGCGCGCCGAGCTCCATGACGGCGACGCCCCAGCGCGCGGCCCGGGCGTCGCCGGCGGCGCCGGGCCCGGGCAGAAGGGCATGCGCCAGCGCGCTCTCGGCGGCGGTGAGCGCGGGCGCCGGCTGGGCGACGCCGGTGACGAGTCGGGCCTGGACGCGCCGGACGTTCGTGTCGACGACGGCGTGCCGCTGGCCGAAGGCGAAGGACGCGACGGCGGCCGCGGTGTAGGCGCCCACGCCCGGCAGCGCCCGCAGCGCCTCCAGGTCGGCGGGCACCTCGCCGTCGTGGCGCTCGACGAGGGCGGTCGCCGCGGCGTGCAGGCGCAGGGCGCGCCGCGGGTACCCGAGCCGTTCCCACGCGCGCACGGCCTCGCCGGCCGGGGCGGCGGCCAGGTCCGCCGGCGCCGGCCACCGCGCGAGCCAGCGGTGCCACACGGGCAGCACCCGTGCGACCGGCGTCTGCTGGAGCATCACCTCGCTGACGAGGACGCCCCAGGCGCTGGCGTCGTCCGCGCGCCACGGCAGGTCGCGGGCGTGCTCGTCGTACCAGGCCAGGACGCCTGCGTGCAGGCCGGCGACGTCCTCGGGGACCTGCGGGCGCCCAGGGGCGTCCCGGCTCGCGCCCAGTGCCCTCGCGGTCGGTGCGGGGCTCAGACGTACCGCTCGAGGATGCTCGACTCGGCCAGCCGGGAGAGGCCCTCGCGCACGGCCCGCGCTCTCTGCTCGCCGACGCCGTCGACGGCCATGAGGTCGTCGATGCCGGCGGCCAGCAGCTGCTGCAGCCCGTCGAAGTGGGCGACGAGGCGCTCGACGACGGCACCGGGCAGCCGGGGCACGTTGCTGAGCAGCCGGAAGCCGCGCGGGCTGACGGCGCTGTCGAGGGTCTCGCCGCCGGCGGTCAGGGCCAGGGCCCGGGCCACCTGCGCCAGGTCGACGAGCTCGGTGGACTCCAGCCGGCCGAGGTCGGCGAGGACCGTGGACACGGAGGGGCCGACGCGCTCGGGGTCGGTGTAGTCGCGCAGGACGAGCTCCTGGTCGGGGCCGATGCCGCCGATCAGCTCCTCCAGCTGCAGCGACAGCAGCCGCCCGTCGGTGCCCAGCTCGACGACGTAGCCGGCGATCTCCTCGCTGATCCGCCGCACCATCTCCTGCCGCTGGACGACGGCGGCGACGTCGCGGACCGTGACGAGGTCCTCGATCTCCAGGGCCGACAGGGTGCCGGCGACCTCGTCGAGGCGGGACTTGTACCGCTCCAGCGTGGCGAGGGCCTGCTCGGCGCGACCCAGGATGGCCGCCGACCCCTCCAGCACGAACCGGCGGTCGGCGACGTAGAGCGCGACGATGCGCATCGACGCGCTCACCGAGATGACCGGCATCGAGGTCTGCTTGGCGACCCGCTCGGCCGTCCGGTGCCGCGTCCCCGACTCCGAGGTCTCGATCGTCGGGTCGGGGACCAGCTGGACGGCGGCGCGCAGGATCTTGGTGACCCCGGCGTCCAGGACGATGGCCCCGTCCATCTTGGCCAGCTCGCGCAACCGGGTGGCGGAGAAGTCGACGTCGAGGGAGAAGCCACCGCTGCAGATCTTCTCGACGTCGCGGCCGTGGCCCAGGACGACGAGGGCGCCCGTTCGCCCTCGCAGGATGCGCTCGAGCCCGTCGCGCAGCTCGGTGCCCGGGGCGACGGCGGCCAGGGTCGCGAGCAGGAGGTCCTCGGGCGATCGGTCGGCGGCCATCGGCTCCCTCGTGCGTGCGGCCGTCGGCCGGTGCAGGCAGATCTGGTGGTGCGGGCGGGGCGGGCGGTCGAGGCCGTGCGGTGCCCCGGCCACGGCGAACGCTATCGGCGCCCGGGGGCGGCGCGAGGCCGACCACCGCGTCGTCGCCGAGACGTGACCTGCGGCCGGTCCGCCCCCTCGCCGCCTGCACGTCCGGTCAGGGCTCGCGCGGCGGCGCGGCGCCGCGCTCCCTGCCCTCGCCCGCGGCGAAGAGGTGCAGCACGCAGGAGCGCACGTCGTCCACCTCGACGACGCGCAGGGCCCCCCACGGAGGCGACTCCCGGCGCCCGCCCGCCGAGCCGGGGTCGGCGCCTGGACCGTGCAGACCCAGGGAGCCGCGCGGCACCAGCGCCGTCGCCATCCCGAGCCGCGAGGCCTCGACGAGGCGGCGCTCCATGCCGGGGACGGCGCGGATGTCGCCGGAGAGGCCCACCTCGCCGACGGCCACGGTGCCGGCCGGCAGCGCGGCGTCGAAGCAGGCGCCGGCCAGGGCCACCGCGACGGCGAGGTCGACGCCCGGCTCGGTGGTGCGGACACCGCCCACGGTCGAGGTGAAGACGTCCATCGGTGCCCGCATCAGCCCGGCCCGCGCCTGCAGCACGGCGACGGCCATGGCGACCCGGCTGGCGTCCAGGCCGCTGGAGCGCACCTTGGGCGTGCCGCCCGCGGCGGGCACGGCCAGCGCCTGCACCTCGACGACCAGCGGGCGTCGCCCCTCCAGCGCCACCGTCGCGCACGTGCCGGGCACGGGGGAGGAGGTGCGGGAGAGGAAGAGCTCGCTGGGGTCGAGCAGGCCGGTGATGCCGCCCTCGGACAGGTCGAAGCAGCCGACCTCGTCGGTCGGGCCGTAGCGGTTCTTCACGGCCCGGACCATCCGCAGCCGGGAGTGCCGGTCGCCCTCGAAGGTGGCGACGACGTCGACGAGGTGCTCCAGGACGCGCGGCCCGGCGACCGACCCGTCCTTGGTGACGTGCCCGACGAGCACCGTGGCCATGCCGCGCTCCTTGGCGGCCGCGATGAGCGAGGCCGCCACCTCGCGCACCTGCGTGACGCCGCCGGCCGTGCCCTCGACCGCGGCCGAGGCGAGCGTCTGCACCGAGTCGACGACGAGCAGGTCGGGGGCGACCTTCTCGACGTGCGCCAGGACCGCGGCGAGGTCGTTCTCGGCGGCCAGGTACAGGCGCGGGCGCAGCGCCCCGATCCGCTCGGCGCGCAGCCGCACCTGCGCCGCCGTCTCCTCGCCCGTGACGTACAGCACCGTCCGGGCCGTCGTCGCCGTCCGGGCCGCGACCTCCAGCAGCAGCGTCGACTTGCCCACCCCCGGCTCGCCCGCCAGCAGGACGACGGCGCCGGGGACCACGCCGCCGCCGAGCACCCGGTCGAGCTCGTCGACGCCCGTCGGCGTCGCGGCGGCCTCGTGCGCGTCGACCTCGGCGATGGGCTGGGCGTCGCGGCGCACCGCCCGGGCTGGCGCCGTGCGCGGCCCGGAGGGGGTGGCGACCTCCTCGACGGCGCCCCAGGCCTGGCACTCCCCGCACCGGCCGACCCACTTGGCGGTGGTCCAGCCGCACTCGGCGCAGCGGTAGGCCGGGCGGGGCTGGCGGGGTGCGGCGGAGCTCTTCGAGGCCATGCGCGCGACGGTAGGGGGAGGGTCCGACAGCGCCGGCTGAGCACGCCGCTAGCGTCCGCCACCATGCGCCTCGGGGTCCTCGACGTCGGCTCGACGACGGTCCACCTGCTCGTCGTCGACGCCTCCCCCGGCGCGACCCCGGTGCCGACGGCGTCGCACAAGCGGGTGCTCCGCCTGGCCGAGCGCCTCGACGCCGACGGCGCGCTGCAGGAGGAGGGCGTCGCCGACCTGCTCGACGCCGTCGCGTCCGCGCGGGCCGTGGCCACCGCCGAGGGCGTCGAGGAGCTCAGCGGCTTCGCGACGAGCGCCCTGCGCGAGGCCACGCGCGGCGCCGACGTCCTGGAGCGGGTGCGGGCCGAGACCGGGGTGGCCCTCGAGGTGCTCTCCGGGGGCGCCGAGGCCCGGCTGACCTTCTTCGCCGTGCGGCGCTGGTTCGGCTGGTCGGCGGGTCGGATGCTCGTGCTCGACATCGGCGGCGGGTCGCTGGAGATGGCCGTCGGGCGCGACGAGGACGCCGACGTCGCCCTCAGCGTGCCGCTGGGCGCGGGCCGCACGACCCGCTCGCACCTGGCCGGCGGCGTCACCCGCCCGCGGGACGTGGCCGGCCTGCGCGAGCACGCGCGCGCGGTGCTCGCCGCCTCCACCGCCCGCCTGCACGAGGGCGGACCGCCGGACCTCGCCGTCGGGTCCAGCAAGACCTTCCGCACCCTCGGGCGCCTGACGGGGGCGGCCCCGGCACGGGAGGGCATGCACGTGCCGCGGGAGCTGACGCGCGAGGCGCTGGAGGAGCTCGTGCCCCGTCTCGCCTCCCTCGGGCCGGCGGGGCGCCGACGGCTCGCCGGCGTCTCGCAGGCGCGCGCCGGCCAGGTGGTCGCCGGCTCCGTCGTCGCCCTGGAGGCGATGCGCGCCCTCGACGTCGAGCGCCTCTCGCTCAGCCCGTGGGCCCTGCGGGAGGGCGTCATCCTGCGCCGGCTCGACGCGCTCGCCCCGCTGCTGGGCCGGTGAGCCCCGCCCGCGGGGGCACGCCGGCCCGGGGCCTAGGGTGGCGCCGTGAGCGAGCCCGGGGACGCACGACGCCCCGTGCCCGCCGTCACCCTCTCCACCAGCTCGGTCTACCCCGGCTCGTGCTCGGACGCCTTCGAGGCGGCCGCCCGCCTCGGGTACGACGGCGTGGAGGTCATGGTCTGGACGGACCCGGTCAGCCGCGACCCGGTGGCCCTGCGGCGTCTGTCGGCGCACTACGGCGTCCCCGTGCTCTCCGTGCACGCCCCGACGCTCTTGCTGACGCAGCGGGTCTGGGGCGACCCGTGGACCAAGCTGGAGAAGTCGGTCGAGCTGGCCCAGGACCTCGGGGCCGACGTCGTCGTCGCGCACCCGCCGTTCCGGTGGCAGCGGGAGTACGCCGCCGGCTTCGTCGCGGGGGTCAAGGAGGTCGTCGCGCGCACGGGCACGACGGTGGCCGTGGAGAACATGTTCCCCTGGCGCGCCGGCGGCCGTGAGGTCCTCGCCTACTCGCCTGGCTGGGACGTCGTCGACGAGGACTACGACGACGTGACCCTGGACGTCTCGCACGCCGCGACGTCGGGCAGCGACTCCCGCGACCTCGCGAGGCGGCTGGCGGGCCGGCTGCGCCACGTCCACCTGACCGACGGCAACGGGTCGGCCAAGGACGAGCACCTCGTGCCCGGGCGCGGCCGCCAGCCGGTCGCCGAGCTGCTCGCCGACCTGGCCGCGGGCGGCTTCACCGGCCACGTCGTCGCCGAGATCAACACCCGCCGGGCCAAGGCTCCCGGTGCCCGCGAGAAGGACCTCGCCGACACCCTCGCCTTCGCCCGGCGCCACCTCGGCCAGGCCTGAGCCCCCCTGCCCCGCCTCCCGGCACGTCGACGACTCTCCTCCGCCCCGGGCCCCCGTCCGCGGCACCTCGACGACGAGGTGCCGGGTGGGTGCGCCGCCGTCGCGTCACGTCGGCAGGACTGCGCGCACCTCGCCACCGCTGCGCGCCCCTAGGGTCCGGGGCATGAGCGGCGAGCAGGCGTACGAGCACGGCGAGCGCCCGTCGGTCGCCGTGCTCGGCGTCGGGACGATGGGCGAGGCGGTGCTCGCCGGCGTCCTGCGCTCGGGCTGGTCGCCGGAGGACGTCGTCGTCGTCGTCCGCCGCGAGGAGCGGGCCCGTGAGCTGGCCGAGCGGCACGGCGTGCGCGCGGTGCCGCTGGCCGAGGCCGCCACCCGGGACGTGCTCGTCGTCGGGGTCAAGCCGCAGCAGCTGGCGGGCCTGCTCGACGACGTCGCCGTGCACGTGCGCCCCGGGGCCCTCGTCGTGTCGGTCGCGGCGGGGGTGACGAGCGCCGCTCTCGCGCAGCCGCTCCCGGCCGGCGTCGCCGTCGTGCGCGTCATGCCCAACACGCCGGCGCTCGTGGGTGCGGGCGTCAGCGCCGTCTCGGCCGGGCCGGGGGCGGGGCAGGAGCACCTGGACCTCGTGCGCCGCCTGCTCGCCGGCACGGGGGACGTCGTCGTCGTCCCCGAGTCCCAGCAGGACGCCGCCACCGCCGTCTCCGGCTCCGGCCCCGCCTACGTGCTGCTCGTGCTCGAGGCGCTGGTGGAGGCCGGGGTGCACGCGGGCCTGCCGCGGACGGTCTCGGCCCAGCTGGCGACCGGGACCCTCGCCGGGACGGCCGCCCTGGTCCGCGAGAGCGGCGAGCACCCCTCACTGCTGCGCGAGCGGGTCACCTCCCCGGGCGGCACGACGGCGGCCGGGCTGCGCCAGCTCGACGAGCGCGGCGTGCGCGCCGCCGTCCTGGCCGCCGTGGAGGCCGCCCAGGCGCGCGCCCGCGAGCTGGGCGCCTAGCGAGCGACAGCCGTCGTGGGCAGGCCGACCGGGGCAGGCCCAGCCGCGGGCAGCCCCACCGCCGGGAGCCCCACTGCCGGGAACCCAGCCACCAGCAGCCTCCTCGTGCCTCGCCCGAGGTCCTCGAGGGCGCTCGCCCGCGACGCGACCTGCGCACGGCACAGCGGGGCGGCGGGCGCGACGTCCAGGCGCAGCGACGCCGAGCCCGGCGAGGCCGCGGCGCCGCCGTCGTAGGCGACGAGCAGGTCGTGCGAGCCGGCCGGCAGGAGCGGCAGCACCGCCTGGGCCCGGCCCTCGCGGACGCCGACCTCGGCGAGGACGCCGTCCGTGCCGGTGACCGTCACGGTGCCGTCAGGCGCCGCGGGGTCGAGGCGGACGTCGAGCACCGCGGCGGTGGCGGCGTCCGGCGCGCCCCCCGCGGCGGTGCCCACCGCGACGGCGAGCGCGGTGGTCCCGGAGGCCACGTCCACCTGCCGGCTGGCTGCTGAGGGCGTCCACCGGGCGGCGTCAGCGGGCACGAAGTCGGCCGAGAGCACCTGCGGGCCGCCGGCGGCGGGCACGAGCCCAGCGGTAAACGTGCCGTCGGCGCCCACGGCCGCGGAGGTGGTGGCGCCGGCGAGCCGGAGCGTCACCGTCCCCTGCGGCCGGACCGCGCCGGGCGCGCTGGCGACGCTGCCCGTGACGGTCGCGCTGCGGCCCTGGGCCAGGGCCGACGGCTCGGCGAGCGTCGTCGTCGTCGTGAGCGCCCCGTGCTCCTGCCCGGAGGGCGCCAAGCTCACGCGGGCCTGGACGACGCCGCCGGGCAGGGCGACGGTGCGGACCTCGACGCCGCCGCTGGCGCTGCGCCAGACCTGGCCGTGCCGCAGCGCCCGGTCGGTGTCGGGGCTGCCCGTGCGGGCGGTCGGGGTCGCGTCGAGCGCCAGGCTGGCCCGGGTGCCCTTCTGCGCCCGCAGCACCCGCAGGCCGGAGGCGGCCCGGAACATGTCGAGGCGGCCCTTGTCCCGGCCCACCGCCTGGCGGTTCTCCAGCCGGTAGACCACGCCCGTGCGCGGGTCGGTGACCGACACGTCCTTCAGCCCGGTGGCGGGCGGGCCGGCCAGCGGGGCCAGCTCGACCACCGAGGTGCCCACCTCTCGCACGTCACCCCGCTCCTGCGGCGTGAGGAAGCCGACACGGGCCCGGACCATGGCCGACAGGGCGCCCGTGTGCTGGTTCGCGCCGGCCATGATGTCGAGGGTGTCCCCGTACTCCCGTGCGCTGCAGGGGCTCTGCGGGAGGTCGCCGGCGAAGTCCTGGCGTGCGCCGGAGGTGCACTCCACGGCGTTCGCGTGCTCGAAGGAGAGGTTGTGCCCGATCTCGTGGGCGCTCAGCGAGAGGTCGCCGGCGTTGGCGAGGTAGGAGACACCGCCCGCGTCCAGGCCCCAGCCGACGCTGCCGAGGCCGTAGCTGCAGCCCTGCCCGGCCTCGTCGACCAGCACGAGCACGAGGTGCTCGCGCTGGCCGCCGCCCCACCCGGTGCGCCGCTTGGCCTCCGTGAAGATGTCCCAGCCCCACGTGCAGCGGATGCCCGTGCTGTAGCGCACCGGCGGGCCCGCGAGGCGGAAGGTGACCTGGCCGGCGCTCTGGTCCGACCAGTAGTCCGACGTCCGCGCGACCATGGCGGCCACCTCTGCGTCGGTGGGTGCCCGCTCCGAGCCCTCGCCGGTGCGGACGACGGCGACCGTCACCGGCCGCGCGGGCGGGGTGGCCGCGGCGGCCAGCGGCTCCGGTGCCGCCGCGGTCACCTCGACCGACCCCGGCGTCACCGGCAGCGCCACGGCCTCCTGCGCGGCGGCGGCCAGCACGGCCTCGCCGAGCGCTGAGCCCTGGCTCGCCGGGCGCTGCCGGGCGGCGTCCAGGCGGCGCTCGCCGACGACGTCGACCACCGCTGCCGTCACCTCGGCGGGGACGTCGACGGTCAGGCGCACGCGCTCGCCGACGCCCGCGCCCGAGCCCGCCAGCCCGTCGACGCCGACGAGGTCGCCGTCGGGCAGCTGCAGGCCCCAGGAGTCGGCCACGTGCGGGGAGGAGGCGTGCGGCTGCCCCGGGGTGTCGTCGTGATGGGCGTGCCCGTCCTCGCCCGGTGCGCCCGACGCGGGCCGCGGGGGCTCGGCGACGAGCCGGACCACCTGTCCGCTCAGCGCCACCACCGCCACCTCGGCACGGTCGTCCCGGGCGTCGTCGGCCCCCGCCGGCGCGGCGAGGCCCGGCGTCAGGAGCAGCCCGGCGACGAGCGTCGGGCCGACGGCCGCACGGGTGGCCAGGCGGTGCCGAGGGCGTGCGGCGGGCGGCGCCGCGGTCGTGCGAGGTCGGCCCATCGTCTGTCTCGTCCTCCAGCGGCTCGGCCCCCGTGGGCGGGCTCCGGCGCCACCCTCGGTGTGCTGTGTCGGCCGGCGGGGCCGCTCACCGCAGCCGGACCGCGGCGCGGACGCGAGCGCCACCCGTCCGGCCTCCTCCGTCCCGGTGAGGCCCGGTGGCGTGGGGAGGAGAGGCAGCCGCCTGCCGCAGCGGTCGTGGGCAGCCGTGTAGGAGCTCGCTGCAGCTGTCGGAGGCGCCGTGGGCTGACCTGCGACGTCTCACGGCTGTGTCAGCGCCGGCGTCTCAGGATCTTGTCGCGATCCTCGGCCGGGCCCCGCCCCGGTCTCAAGGCGAGGCGTCCGTCACGGCGGCGAAGGGGCCACCGATGCACGAGCCGGTGACAGTGGACCCGCGGCGAAACGTGACCAGACAGCGATCGTCAGCGGCACGACCGATCGGCTGCTGCCGGGACGTCGGGCCTCTGCCCCATGCGCCTGTTGGTCGCACCGGCGCTCAGGTGCCGTGGCCCTCCTCGGCTGGCTCGCCGGGCGCCCAGTAGACCGTGGCGCTCCACCAGGGACCGTGCTCGGTCATCTCCTCGGAGACGGTGAGGTCCATCACCTCCATCGGCCCGATGCCCTCGTGCTCCATGTGGTCGGCGATGCGCCGGAGGAGGCGAGGGAGGTCGGTGGCGCCGTCGTCGATCGGGTTGCTCAGGCTGAAGTGCCTGCACTTCGACTCGTCCATCAGCCCATCGTCCCGGTCGTCGACCGTCCTCGGACATGGACCGCTGCTGGGGCCGGTGCCGCTGGACGACCGTGCTGCAGGTGCCAACCGTCCCCGCGCGTCTCGTTCCCTTCCGGCCATCTCGTCGAGCGCCCTGCCATCCTCCGGTGGTGCTGAGACCGCCGATGCCCCGGGCGGCCTCGTGCGCGTGCAGCCGCTGCGTCGTGTCGTCGGGCAGCTGGTCGACCAGGACGTCGACGAGCCAGGTCTTGCCCCGCCCGACGGGGCCGTGCAGGTAGATCCCTGTCGGCCGTCGGGAGCGGCGCCACGTGGCCCACGGTGCCGAGCTCGTGCGCGCGGTGGTCACCTGGGCGCCGAGGACGGCGAGGCGGTCAGCGGCCGGGCGCTGCTCGGCGTCGAGCACCGACCCGAGCTCGTGCGCCGCCTCGTCGAAGCGCACGCGCACGTTGGCGGCAGGGACCGCCAGACGACCAGGGCGCACGCCCGGAGCCTGCCGCACCGCCCACTGCACCAAGCAGCCACCCGACGTCCTCACCGACGGCGCTGACGTACCGCACCTCGGTCCCTGACGAGCCGACGCTGGCCACCTACGGAGGGTGACCCCGACCGACACGAAAGTGGGACGTCGACGCCGAGCGACGTCCTGCCGGCTCGGTGGGCGATAGGCGGAGCCAACCACTCCAGTTCGGCCGAGATGTCCCGATATGGGTGGTAGGACCGACTTCTCACCCGTCCGAGACCCTGGAGCACCTCATGCCCAGCCCCCGCCGTCCTCGCCGTCACCTCGCCGCCGCCGTCCTCACGAGCGCGCTGCTCGTCACCGGGGCCGGCGCGTCCGCCGGCGCGTCGGCCGGCACGTCGGGCGCGTCCTCTGGGCCCGACGCCGCTGCCGCGTCGTCCTCGACGACGTCGTCCCTGCCGCGCACGACGGCGTGGACCGCCGACGTGCGCTCGGCGCCGCTGGCACCCGGCAGCCGGGCGATGGTGGCCAACCTCCACGAGCAGGTGACGTCCCGCTACGGCGGGGTCGCCGCCTTCAACGTCTGGCAGTACAACGCCGCCGTCTACCGCGTCGGGGCGTCGCAGAGGCGGGTCGACGTCCGCTTCGACGACTGCCAGGGCAAGGGGTACACCCCCAAGCAGCTGTACGGGCCGGGCGGGCACTTCACCCGGGTCCCGATCCCCTCCGGCGCCGTCCCCGCGGTGGGGCGCGACGGGCAGCTGACGATCTACTCGCCGAGCTCGGACCAGCTGTGGGAGTTCTGGCGGGCGAAGAAGACCGCCAGCGGCTGGTCGGCCTGCTGGGGCGGCCGCATCGACCAGGTGTCGAGGAGCGCCGGCTTCTTCGGCTCGGGGATGGGTGCCAGCGCCAGCGGCCTCGCCACCTCGCTCGGCGCCGTCGGCATCGCGGAGGCCAAGGCCGGCCGCATCGACCACGCGATCGCCCTCGCCATCCCGCACGTCGGGCACCGCAGCACCATCAGCTACCCCGCCCAGCGCAGCGACGGGTCGGACACGCGGTCCGCGGCCATCCCCATGGGCACCCGGCTGCGCCTGGACCCGTCGGTCGACGTCGACGCGCTGAGGCTGCACCCCGTCGCCGCCGCCGTCGCCAAGGCCTCGCAGCGGTACGGCTTCGTCGTCGTGGACCGCTCGGGCGCCGTCGCCGTGACGACCGAGAGCGGCGCACCCACGAAGGCCCGGACGGGCTCCGACCCCTGGTACGGCATCCTGGCCGGCCGGCCGGGCTACGCCGTCATGAAGGGCTTCCCCTGGGACAGGCTGCAGGTCGTCGAGAAGGACTGGGGCAAGCCCTGACGCCGGTCCGGGCCTGAGGCTGCCGCGGCTGGGGCTGCCCGGTCGGCGTCCGGGGTGCGTGGTGCACGGCCCGGGCGGCGAGGACGGCTGCGCGGGCTCCGGGTGACGCCGGGGACCCTGCCGACCTGGCTCGCTCAGCCGCCCAGCTCCTCCCGCCGCGCCAGGAGGCGCGTGCGCTCGGAGACCAGGCGCTGGCGCTCACGGCCGGCGAGACGGCGCACCTGCAGGTCCAGCACGGCGCGGGCCTGGGCGTCGTCGAGCCCCCAGCCCTCCAGGGCGGCGGCCGCCGAGGCGACGTCGTCCGCCGCGGCGACGAGGTCCACCAGCTCGGCCCGTCGCTCGACGGCGACCAGCAGCGCCTCCAGCACGTGCAGGCGCATGGCCACGTACCCGAGCTCGCGCTCGGTCGCGGGGTCCCTGCTTTCCCCCTTGCCTGCCCCCTTGCCTGCTTCGGGGCCTGCCCCGGGACGCTCGTCGGCGCTCACGGCCGGCCCGCGAACTTCTCGATGAGGCTCGTGCGGCCCGAGACGATGAGCAGGTCGCGGTCACGCACCCGGGTCTCGGGCGTCGCGTAGTGGAAGTCCTCGCCGGGCGACTTCACGCCCATCACGGTGACCCCGTACTTCTCGCGGACCTTGGACTGGGCGAGCGTGAAGCCCTGCGTCTCCCGCGGCGGTCGCATCTTGACCATGGCGAAGCCGTCGTCGAACTCGATGTAGTCCAGCAGCTTGCCGCCCACGAGGTGGGCCACCCGCTCGCCGGCGTCGGCCTCGGGGTAGACGACGTGGTGGGCGCCGAGCCGGGTGAGGATCCGCCCGTGCGAGGGCGTGATGGCCTTCGCCCAGATCTGGCCCACGCCGAGGTCGACGAGCGTCGACGTCGTCAGCACGCTCGCCTCCAGCGACGTGCCGATGCCGACGACCGCGACGCTGAAGTCCTGGGCGCCGAGCTGGGCGAGGGCGTCGCCGTTCGTCGCGTCCGCCTCGACGACGTGCGTGAGCCGGCCCGACCACTCCTGGACGAGCTCGGGGTCGCGCTCGACGGCGAGGACGTCGTGCCCCATGCGGTCCAGGGCCGAGGCGAGAGCGCTGCCGAAACGGCCGAGGCCGATGACGAGCACGGCGTCGTCGTGGTTCCTGTCAGCCAACGATGGGCCTCTCCTCCGGGAGCCGGTACATGCGGGAGCTCTCGCGCAGCGCGAGCGCGGCCGCGAGGGTCATCGTGCCCGTCCGCCCGACGACCATGAGCGTCGACAGCACCCACTTGCCGGCGTCGGGCAGGTCGGCGGTGCCGCCGATGGACAGCCCGACCGTCGCGAAGGCCGAGATCACCTCGAACAGGACGACGTCGAGGGAGTCGTCGGTGACGGCCAGCATGACGACCGTGCCGAGCAGCACGGCCGTGGAGCCGACGAGGCCGACGGCGACCGCCAGCCGCAGCGTGCCCTGGGGCACCCGCCGCTCGAAGATCTCGGCGTCGCGGTTGCCCCGCGCCTCCGCGACGACGGCGAGCACGAGCACCGCGAGCGTCGTGACGCGGATGCCGCCGGCCGTGGAGGCGCTGCCGCCCCCCACGAACATGAGCGCGTCCGTGACCACCCACGTGGAGGAGTACATCTCGGAGATGTCGACGGTCGTGAAGCCGCCCGAGCGCGGCATGGCCGAGGCGAAGAAGGCCGCGAGCAGCTTGTCCGGCCAGGTCAGCGCGCCGAAGGTCGCGTCGTTGGACCACTCGAGGGCGCCGATGACCACGGCGCCCGCGAGCAGCAGCACGGCGCTCGCGGCCACCGTCATCTGGGTGTGCAGCCCCCAGCGCCGCGGCCGGCGCCAGCGCTCGCGCAAGACGAGCAGCACCGGGAACCCGAGGCTGCCCACGACCACGCCGACGGCGATCGGCAGCGAGAGCCACCAGTCCCCGGCGACCGGGCCGTCCGTCAGCTGCGGGAGCCCTCCCGCGTGGGAGATGAAGCCGGCGTTGTTGAACGAGGAGATGCCGTAGAAGACCGCGTGCCACAGCGCGTCCCAGAACGGCTCGCCGCCCGTGAGGAAGCGGGGGAGGAGCACCGCCGCGAGCGTGCCCTGCACGGCCACGGAGGCGACGAGCACCGTGCGGATGAGCACGCCCACGTCGCCGAGCCGCAGCGCCTTCGTCTCGTTCTGCGCGAGCAGGCGCTGTGACAGCCCCAGGCGCCGGGAGACCACCAGGCCCAGCAGGCTCGCGAGCACCAGGACGCCGAAGCCGCCCACCCAGATCCCCGTGATGATCACGGCCTCGCCGAAGTCCGACCAGTACTCGGCGGTGTCGACGACGACGAGGCCGGTGACGCACACGGCGGAGACGGCCGTGAAGACGGCGTCGGCCAGCGGTGCCCGCTCCCCGGTGGCCGTCGCCGCCGGCAGGCTCAGGAGCACCGCGAAGACGGCGATGACGGCGACGAAGGCGAGGATCGCCAGGCGCGCGGGCGAGCGGCGCACGAAACCGGCGAAGCCGCCACGCACCCGCGGCCGGGTCGACGGCGGCGTCTCGAGGTCCACCGTGCTCCCTCCGGCCGGGTCGGGCTCCAGCCGGGGGCAGGGCGACGGCCGGCCGGCAGCGCGCCCGGACCCTCGGGCGCCCGCGGATGCTGAGGCGGAACGCTAGCGTCGAGCCATGCGGAGCAGCACCCGGGTCGTGTGGGACCGCGCCTTCACGGCGTACGACTTCGGGCCGGACCACCCCATGAACCCGGTGCGCCTGGACCTCACCGCGCGCCTGCTCGACGCCCTGGGGCTCCTCTCCCGGCCGGGCGTCGAGGTGCGCGGCGCCGACGTCGCCGACGACGCGCTGCTGCACACCGTCCACCTGCCCGAGTACGTCGAGGCGGTCCGCCGCGTCTCGGCCGACCCGCGGCGGGTCGACGTCGAGCGGGGGCTCGGCACCGAGGACGACCCCGCCTTCGCCGGCATGCACGAGGCGGGCGCCCGCGTCCTGCGGGCGAGCGTCGACTGCGCCGAGGCGATCTGGCGCGGCGACGTCGCCCACGCCGTCAACTTCACGGGTGGCCTGCACCACGCGATGGCGGGCCGGGCGAGCGGGTTCTGCGTCTACAACGACGTGGCCGCGGCCATCGCGAGGCTCCTGGCCCTCGGCGCGCGGCGCGTGGCCTACGTCGACGTCGACGTCCACCACGGCGACGGCGTGCAGGCGGCCTTCTACGACGACCCGCGCGTCCTCACCGTCTCCCTCCACCAGAGCGGCCGGACCATCTTCCCGGGCACCGGGTTCCCCGAGGAGACGGGCGGCCCGGCGGCGGAGGGCACGGCGGCCAACGTGGCGCTGCCGCGCGGCACCGGGGACGCGGCGTGGCTGCGGGCGCTGCACGCCGTCGCGATGCCGCTCGTACGCGACTTCGCCCCCGACGTGCTCGTCACCCAGCACGGCTGCGACACCCACCTGCTGGACCCGCTCGCGGACCTGTCGGTGTCCGTCGACGCCCAGCGCGCGGCCGCCGACGCCCTGCACGAGCTGGGCCACGAGGTCTGCGACGGGCGGTGGCTCGCGACGGGCGGGGGCGGGTACGCCGTCGTCGACGTGGTGCCGCGCACGTGGAGCCACGTCGTCGCCATCGCCGCGCACGCACCCCTGCGGCCCTCGACGCCGACGCCGCGGGCGTGGCGCGAGCACGTCCGCACGAGCCTGCGCCGCGAGCCGCCGCTCCTGCTCGGGGACGCCGGCGCCGGCGACGACGGGCGCTGGCCCCGGTTCAGGCCCTGGAGCAGCGGCTACGACCCCGAGGACGCCGTCGACCGGGCCGTCCTCGCCACCCGGACGGCCCTCTTCCCCGCGCGAGGGCTCGACCCCTGGCTGGACTGAGCGGCCCGGGCGCCGGCGAGGGGGCCGTCCCGGTGATCTGCCCCGGTGGTCCGCCCCGGACCGGCACCGCCGGGGGCCGCCCGTCCCCTAGGGTCGGGCGACCAGGACGTGCAGGCCGGCGGCGACCCGCGGCCAGACCAGACGAGGGGGCCGGTGTGCCGACCGACGGGCGAGGCGAGGACGGTCGCGGGAGCGGCGGGGGGCTGACGGACGGCCCGCTCATGACGGTCGCCGAGGTGGCCGAGGAGCTGCGCGTCTCCCGCATGACCGTCTACCGGCTCATCGAGCGGGGCGAGCTGCCGGCCGTCCGGGTCGGCCGCTCCTACCGCGTGCCGACGGCGGCGGCGGCCGCCTTCCTCGCCGCCTCCCGCACCGCGCCGGCGCCCCAGCGGCGCGCCGGCACCGCCTGAGCGACCGCCCCGCGAGCGCGTCGTCGGCGCCGGGAGCCACCGGTAGGCTGGCCCGTGGACGAGAGACCGCGTCCGCCGGCACCCGTCGGCGCCGACCCGGTCGCCCCCGAGACGACAGGCAGGCCCATGGGTTCGGTCATCAAGAAGCGTCGCAAGCGGATGGCGAAGAAGAAGCACCGCAAGCTGCTGCGCAGGACGCGCCACCAGCGCCGCAACAAGAAGTGAGCCGGCGGGGTCGAGGGGTGGACGTGCCGTGCGTCGGCGCCCCTCCCACCGGCCCCGTCCCCGCCCACCACGTCGGCGGTGCGCCCAGCGCCCGGCCGGCAGGTTCCAGCACGACGCCCGCTCCCGCACGCCGGGGGCGGGCGTCGTGCGTCCGGGCGGGCCGCCGTGGCGGGTGACGCCGGCCGCCCGACCCGTGGCCCCCACCCTCACGGCCGCTCGCCCCACCCCTACCCCCGCCCCGACCAGGCCCGAGCCGTCGCGGCTGGCGGGCCGGGCGGTGGCGCCGTCGTCGTCGTCGGGGCGGCCTCCCCCCTCGGGGCCGCGCTCGCCCGCCGGCTGGCGACGGACCTGGCGCAGGTCGCCCGGGGCGACGCGTCCGCCAGCCCGCTCGCGCCCGCGCGGGTCGTCGCCGTCGACGTCCGGCTGCCCGCCGAGGACCTGGGCGGCGCGCGCTGGGCCCGCGTCGACCTGCGGGGCCCGGCGCTGCCCCGGCTGCTGGACGCCGAGGACGCCGCGGTCGTGGTGGACGTCACCCTGCTGCCCGGCGCCCGGGGCGGCCGCGGGGGCGGACCGCCCGTCGGGCTGCACGTGGTGGCGGCCGCGCAGCGCGCGAGGGGTGTGCGGCGCCTGGTGCTGGCCTCCTCGACGGGGGTCTACGGCGCGAGCCCGCGCGCACCGTCGGTCCGCGGCGAGGACGCCGAGCTGGCGCCTCCCTCGGGCGGTGCGGAGCGGCGCGCCAGCGAGGTCGAGGCGGCCCTGCGCGCCGCCGGCCGCCGGCGCCCGGACCAGGCGAGCGCGGTGCTGCGCCTCGCCGACGTCGTGGGGCCAGGGCTGCGGACGCCGCTCGGGGACTGGCTGGAGGTCCCCGCCGTGCCGTGCCTGTGGGGGCACGACCCCCGCCTGCAGGTGCTGCACGCCGACGACGCCGTCGAGGCGCTGCGCCTGGCCGCCCTCGGTGACGTCACCGGTGTGGTCAACGTGGCCGGCGAGGGCGTCGTGACGCTGCAGCAGGCGGCGGCCCTCTGCGGGCGGCCGGTGCTGCCCGTGCCCGCCGCCGCGCTGGCGGTGACCGCCCGGGCCCTGTCGGGTCGTGCGGTGGACCCGCCGTGGTCGGACGCGGCCCGGGTGCTGCGCTCGGGGCGGGTCGTGGACCTCGCCCGCATGCGGGCCGACCTGGGGCTGGCACCGCGCTGGACCAGCCGGGGCGCCGTCGAGGACCTGGCCCGGGGGCGCGGCCTGGCCGGGCCGCTGTCGCCGGAGGTGCGGGCCGCGGCCGCCGAGCGTGTGGGGCGTGCCGTCCGCGGCGCCCGCGGGCTGCTCGCCGCCGCCGGTGGGCCCCGGTGAGGCCGGTGCCGGAGGCCCACCACGAGCCGGCGCCCCGCCCGGGCGCGGGGAGGGCGCGCGTCGACCGCGCCCCGGCGCGCCGGCGGCCGCCGCGGACGTCGCGCCGGCGGCGGGGCAGGGGGAGCCCGTGAGCGGCTCGCGGCCCTCGCCCGGCGGCGTCGTCGTCCCGCTGCGCCCGCGTGGCGAGCGCGACGGCGGGGCGGCCCGGCGCCCCGACGCGTCGGTCAGGGCTGGGTCGTCGTCGGGGGCCGGGTCGTCGGGGAGAGCCGGGTCGTCACGGCGGGTCGAGCGCCTGCTCGCCCGGGGCCTCGACCTCGGCGTCGTGGCTGCCGCGCGGGCCGCCCGCGGCGCGGCCGACCTGGCCGCCGGGCCAGGTGCCGCCGTGGGCCGCCGCGCCGTGCGCACGGGCAAGCTGCTCGGCCGCCGGGTGGTCGGCGACTACGAGGTCGACGAGCTCGGCTTCGACGAGGAGCTCACCGAGGAGGTGCTCCTCGACCTGCTGCGCCCCCTGTACCGCCGCTGGTTCCGCGTCGAGGTGCGCGGCGCCGAGCGGGTCCCGCAGGGCACCGGGGCGCTGCTCGTGTCCAACCACTCGGGCACGGTCGGCATCGACGCGCTCATGACGATGGTCGCCGTCCACGACGACGTCCCGGGGCGGCGCCACCTGCGCGTGCTGGCCGCCGACGTCGTGCTGGCCTCGCCGGTGCTGGGCGACCTGGCGCGTCGCGCGGGCATCACGCTCGCCTCGCCCGGCGACGCCGAGCGGCTCCTGCGCGCCGGCCAGCTCGTCGGGGTGTGGCCCGAGGGGTACAAGGGCGTCGGCAAGCACTTCCGGGACCGCTACCGGCTCCAGCGCTTCGGCCGCGGCGGGTTCGTCGCCTCCGCGCTGCGGGCCGGCGTGCCGATCGTCCCGGTCGCCGTCGTCGGCGCCGAGGAGGTCTACCCGAAGATCGGCGACGTCGCCCCGCTGGCCCGCCTGCTCGGCCTGCCGTACGTGCCCGTCACGCCGTTCTTCCCCTGGCTCGGGCCGCTGGGGCTCGTGCCGCTGCCGACCAAGTGGGTGCTGGAGATCGGCGAGCCGGTCCGCACCGACCTCGCGCCGCCGGGCACGGCGGAGGACCCGGCGGCCGTCCTCGACCTCGCCGACCAGGTCCGCGAGACGGTCCAGGAGACGCTCCACGCGCTGCTGCTGCGCCGGACGTCGGTGTTCCGGTGAGCCCCGCGACGCCGCGTGCGCGCCCCGGCCGGTGGTGGCGCCGGTCCTCCGGCGTGGGTCCGGCGACCACGGCCGGGGAGGGGCCGCAGGAGCGGGTCGTGCTCTACGGCCGCACCGGCTGCCACCTGTGCGCGCAGGCCCGCGAGGTGGTCGCCGAGGTGACCGCCCGGACGCGCGAGGCCTTCCGCGAGGTCGACGTCGACGCCCCCGCCGAGGGCGAGGAGGCGGGTGACGCGCCGGGGGCGCTGGCCACCCGGTACGGCGAGCTCGTCCCCGTCGTCCTCGTCGACGGCGAGCAGCACGCCGTGTACCACGTCGACGCCGCCCGGCTGGAGGCGGCCCTGCGGCGCGGACCCCGGCGAGGGGGCCGCCGAGTGCGGCCGTGACCCTCCCGTGCTCCTCGCCGACTTTGTGCAGGGCTTCACAAGGCTTAACCTGGAGCCGTTCCAGCAGCGCCGAGCCCCCGCGCGCAGCCCCACCCGCCGCCGCACGCGAAGGAGCCGGCCGCCGCCGTGACGATGCCCGAGGACCCCGGCCGCGCCGCCGCTGCCGCCTGCACCGAGCCGCCCCTCGCCGCCGGTGAGCGAGTGCCCCCGCTGACGGGAGCGACGCCCGTCGTCGAGCGGCTCGTCGAGCGCGGCATCCCCGGGGTCACGGTCGCGCGGCTGCCGGTGTACCTGCGGGTGCTCACCGGCCTCGTCGAGCGCGGCGTGCGCACCGTCTCCTCCGAGGAGCTCGCCGTCGCCGCGGGCGTCGGGTCGGCCAAGCTGCGCAAGGACCTCAGCCACCTGGGCTCCTACGGCGTGCGCGGCGTGGGGTACGAGGTCACCCCCCTGCTCGCCCACGTCTCGCGCGAGCTGGGCGTCACCCAGGAGTGGCGGGTCGTCCTCGTCGGGGTCGGCAACCTCGGCCGGGCGCTGGCCAGCCACGGGGGCTTCGCCGAGCGCGGCACGGTCGTCGTCGGGCTCTTCGACGTCGACCCCGCCGTGGTGGGCCAGGAGGTCGGGGGCGCGCTCGTGCGGCCGATGGCCGAGCTCGCGGAGGTCGTCCGGCGCGAGGGCGTGTGCATCGGCGTCCTCGCCACCCCCGGCCCGCAGCCGCAGGAGGCCTGCGACGCGCTCGTCGCGGCGGGGGTCACGGGCATCCTCACCTTCGCGCCGGCCGTGCTGGCCGTGCCCGCGGGCGTGGACGTGCGCAAGGTCGACCTCGTCAGCGAGCTGCAGATCCTCGCCTTCCACGAGCAGCGCAAGGCCGAGGCCGGTCGTGCCGCGGGCGCCCTCGGCGGTGGGCCTGGCCTGCCCGTGCGGGCCCACGTCGCGGGCCGGGCCCGGTCCGCCCGTCGCCGGAGCGGGGTGGCCCGGTGAGCACGATGGTCGTGGGGCTCTCCCACCGGTCCGCGCCCCTGGAGGTCCTGGAGCGCGCCGCGCTGGACGCCGGCTCGGCGCGGGCGCTGGCCGTCGCCGCCTGCGGGGGAGAGGACGTCGCCGAGGCGGTCGTCCTCTCGACCTGCAACCGGCTGGAGGTCTACAGCGAGGTCGCGAGCTTCCACGGCGGGCTGGCCGACCTGGGCGGGGCGCTCGCCCGGGCCACGGGCGTGCCGCTGCCCGAGCTCACCGAGCACCTCTACGTGCACTACGCCGACGGCGCCGTGGAGCACCTCTTCACCGTCGTCTGCGGGCTCGACTCCATGGCCGTGGGCGAGTCCCAGGTGCTCGGGCAGGTCCGGTCGGCCCTGCGGCGCGGGCAGGAGGACGGCAGCGTCGGCACCGTCCTGGACGGCCTGCTGCAGCGGGCCCTGCGGGTCGGCAAGCGCGCGCACACCGAGACGGGTCTCGACCACGCCGGCCACTCCCTCGTCGAGGCGGGCCTGGCCCACGCCCGCGACGTCGTCGGCCCGCTGGAGGGGGCGCGCGTCCTCGTCGTCGGCGCCGGCGCCATGAGCGCCCTCGCCGTCACGACGGCCCACCGGCTGGGCGCCGGCAGCGTCACGGTCGTCAACCGCACGGCGGCCCGGGCGCAGCGGCTGGCCGAGGCCGTCGGCGGCCGTTGGCGGGCGCTCGGGGAGAGCGGGGCGCTGGAGCGCGAGCTCGCCGCCGCCGACGTCGTCCTGTCCTGCACGGGCGCCGTCGGGCACGTCGTCGACGCCGCCACCGTCGGCGCGGCGCGGGCGCTGCGCAGCGGCGGCGCCCCCGGTGGCTCGGGGACCGCGGCGCCGCAGCTCGTCCTGGACCTGGCGCTGCCGCGCGACGTCGCCCCCGAGGTGGGGCGCCTGCCCGGCGTCGTCCTGATGGACCTCGCAGGGCTGGGGGAGGAGCTCGGCGAGGAGGCGGCAGGCCGGGGGGCCGGGGTCGCCGCCGACCTCGCCGACGCGCGCGCCGTCGTCGCCGAGGAGGCCGCCGCCTACCTCGCCGAGCGGCGGGCCGCGGCCGTGGCGCCCACCGTGGTGGCGCTGCGCACCCAGGCCCGCGAGGTCGCCGACGCCGAGCTCGAGCGGCTGCGCGCGCGGCTGCGCCAGCACCTGGGCGAGGACCTCGACGAGCGGGTCGAGGCCGAGGTCGCCCAGACCCTGCACCGCGTCGTCTCCGCGCTGCTGCACACCCCGACGGTGCGGATGAAGACCCTCGCCGCCGACGCCTCGCACGGTCCCGCCTACGTCGAGGCGGTCCGGGAGCTCTTCGACCTCGACCCGGTGGGCACGCGTGCGCCCGAGGTGGTCTCGGACGCCCTCCGGGCCTTCCCCGAGGCGCGTAGCGCGCCCGGGGTCCGCGGCAGCGACGGCTCGCTGGCCCAGGCCCTGGGTCTGCGCCGCCCCGGCGACGGCGGTGAGACCCGGTGAGCGCGCCGGTGGGTGCCCCCGCTCCCGGGCCTGGTGGGCAGGCCGTCGTCGGCGGCTCCACGCCGCCGCCGCTGCGCCTGGGCACGCGGCGCAGCGCCCTGGCCCTGGCGCAGTCCGAGGACGTCGCAGAGCGCCTTCGCGCGGCGACCGGGCGCGCCGTCGTCCTCGTCGAGGTGACGACGCAGGGCGACGTCGACCGGGCGCCCCTGCGCCAGATCGGCGGCACCGGCGTCTTCGTGACCGCGCTGCGGGAGGCGCTGCTGGAGGGGCGGGTCGACCTCGCCGTCCACTCGATGAAGGACCTCCCCACCGCGCCCGCGCCCGGGCTCGTGCTGGCGGCCGTGCCGACGCGGGAGGACCCGCGGGACGCCCTCGTGGCCGCCGGCGGCGCCACCCTGGCCGACCTGCCCGCCGGCGCCCGGGTGGGCACCGGCTCGCCGCGCCGCGCCGCGCAGCTGCGGGCCCTCGGCACCGGGCTCGACGTGGTCGACGTGCGCGGCAACGTCGACACCCGGCTCGCCCTCGTGACCTCCGGGCGGGTCGACGCCGTCGTGCTGGCCCACGCCGGCCTGCGGCGGGTCGGCCGGGCGCAGGAGGTCACCGAGGTCCTCGACGTCGAGCAGATGCTGCCGGCGCCGGCGCAGGGCGCCCTGGCGCTGGAGTGCCGCGCCGAGGACCTCGAGACCGCCCGCGCCTGCTCCGTGCTCGACGACCCGCTCGCCCGCGCCGCGACCACGGCCGAGCGGGCCGTGCTGGCCGCGCTGGAGGCCGGGTGCTCCGCCCCGGTCGGTGCGCTGGCCCGCCCCGGCGGGTCCGAGGGCGCCGGGGGGCTCGTGCTCGAGGCGCTCGCCGCAGCGCCGGACGGCTCCCGCGTGCTGCGGGCCACCGCCAGCGGCGACGACCACGACCCCGTCGCCCTGGGTGCGCGCCTGGCCCGGCAGCTGCTCGACGCCGGCGCCGCCGACCTCGTGGACCTGGGGTCGCCGGCGTCCGGACCTGCCGCCGGCCCGCAAGGACCGATGCTGGTGGCCGACGGGCCCGCCGGGGCGGGCAGCGACCCGGTCCCGGCTGCGTCCGCCGGTCCGTCCGGCCCCGAAGAGACCACCGAGGGGCTCCCGGCTCCCTCGGGCACCCCCGACCCCTCACCGGCCCTGCTCCCAGCCGGCTCACCCACCGCGTCCGTCGAGCCGGCCGGACGCGGCGGAGGCCCGGCAGCCGCACGGGACGTGACGTGAGCGGGGCAGGACCCCGCTCACGAGCCCAGCAGCCAGTCCCGCCGCGGACGCAGCGACGACGCCAGCAGCAGCGCCGCCAGCAGTAGTGACCCCGGTGGTGATCCCAGCAGTGACCTCAGCAGCGAAGCCCGCAGTGACCCCAGCAGTGATCCCAGACCTTGCACCCACGGGTGCCGCCGAGACCCGGTGGCCCACCTCTCAGGAGAGTGAAGCGTGACCGCGCGCACCGACCTCCAGCTCGACCCGCGACCCGAGACCCGAGACGACAGGCGCCATGGGTCCCTGCCTGAACCGGTCCCCGGCGTCCTCGACGGCGCCGCGAGGCCGACCGCCGTCGCCACCACGCCCGGCTCCTCGACGCCGGCCCGTCGGCCGGTGACGCTCGGCTCGGTCTCCTTCGTCGGAGCCGGGCCGGGTGATCCCGGCCTGCTCACCGTCCGGGCCGCCGACCTGCTCGCCCGCGCCGAGGTCGTCGTCGTCGACGGGCCGGTCGGCGCCGCCCTGGCGCGGCGGGCCGTCCGCGAGGACGTGGAGGTGCTCGACGCCCGCCAGGTGCGGGAGGCCGACGAGGGCGGCGAGGCCGCCACCACCCCCTCGGCGCGTGCCCGGGCCACCACCCGGCTGGTCACCCGCGCGGCCCGCGCCGGCCGGCGCGTCGTCCGCCTGCTGCCCGGGGACGCGGCCACCTTCGAGGGGCTCGCCGAGGAGCTGCTGGCCTGCCACCGGGCGTCGGTGCCCTTCGAGGTCGTGCCCGGCGTCTCGCCGGCCGTCGCCGTGCCCGTGTACGCGGGCGTGCCGGTGACGACGGCCGGGACGGGCCAGGTGCACGTCGTCGACGCCGCCCGCGACCCGCAGGCGGCGGCCGGCCTGTCGGCCGCCAAGGAGACGGTCGTGCTGCTCGGCCTGCGCGAGGAGATCGCCGTCTCGGTGCGGGCCCTGCTGGAGGGCGGGCGCAGCGGCACGGCGGGCGCCACGGTCACCTCCGGCGGCACGACGACCGCGCAGCGCACGGTGACGGCGGCGCTCGCCGAGCTGCCCGGGCTGCTCGAGGGCGCCGACGAGGAGGCCCTGCCGGGGCCGCTCGTCGCCGTCGCGGGGCCCGGGGTGGCGCTGCGCGAGCGGGCGTCCTGGTACGAGAACCGGCCCCTGTTCGGCTGGCGGGTGCTCGTGCCGCGCACGCAGGCCCAGGCGGGCGGCATGAGCGCGCTGCTCGCCGAGGTGGGAGCCGTCGCGGAGGTGGTGCCGACGATCTCGGTCGAGCCGCCGCGCACGCCGCACCAGGTCGACAAGGCCGTCACCGGTCTGGTGACCGGCCGGTACGAGTGGGTCGGCTTCACCTCCGTCAACGCCGTCCGCGCCATCCGCGAGAAGTTCGCCGAGTACGGGCTCGACGCCCGGGCCTTCGCCGGGCTCAAGGTCGCCGCGGTGGGCGGCGTCACGGCGGCGGCGCTGCGCGAGTGGGGCATCGAGCCCGACCTCGTGCCGTCCGGCGAGGAGTCCGCCCGCGGGTTGCTGGAGGACTGGCCGGCCTACGACGACGTCCTCGACCCCATCAACCGGGTCCTGCTGCCGCGCGCGGACATCGCGACGGACACCCTCGTCGCGGGGCTGGCCGGTCTCGGCTGGGAGGTCGACGACGTGACGGCCTACCGCACGGTGCGGGCGGCCCCGCCCGCGGCGCCGGTGCGCGACGCCATCAAGAACGGGGCCTTCGACGCGGTGGTGTTCACGTCCTCCTCGACGGTGCGCAACCTCGTCGGCATCGCGGGCAAGCCGAACCCGAGCACGGTCGTCGCGTGCATCGGCCCGGCGACCGCCGCGACGGCCACGGAGAACGGGCTGCGCGTCGACGTCCTCGCAGCCGAGCCGAACGCCGACGCGCTCGTGGCGGCCCTGGCCGACCACGGCGCGGCGCTGGCCGCCGCGGCGGCCGAGTCGGGCGAGCCGCTGCAGCGACCCAGCGAGCGCCGGGTGCCCGCGCGTCGTCGGGCGCGCTGACCGTGCCGTTCCCGGTGGAGCGGCCCCGGCGGCTGCGCGCGACGCCGGCGCTGCGCCAGCTGGTGCGCGAGCAGCGGCTGGACCCGGCGCAGCTCGTGCTGCCGATGTTCGTCAAGGAGGGGCTCGACGCGCCCCGGGAGGTGACGAGCCTGCCCGGGGTCGTGCAGCACTCGCGGGCCTCGCTCGTCGAGGCCGCGCACGAGGCCGTCGAGGCCGGTGTCGGGGGGCTCATGGTCTTCGGCGTGCCCGCCGAGCGGGACGCGCGGGGCAGCGGCGCCGACGACCCCGAGGGCGTCCTCAACCTCGCGCTGGCCGACCTCCGCGCCGCGGTGGGGAGCTCCACGGTGGTCATGGCCGACCTGTGCCTCGACGAGTTCACCGACCACGGGCACTGCGGCGTCCTCGTGCCGGACGGGCCGCGGGCGGGGTCGGTGGACAACGACGCGACGCTCGCCCGGTACACGTCCATGGCGCTCGCGCAGGCCGAGGCGGGCGCGACCGTGCTGGGGCTCTCGGGGATGATGGACGGCCAGGTCGGCGTCGTCCGCGCCGCCCTGGACGAGGCCGGCCGCGACGACGTCGTGCTGCTGGCCTACGCCGCGAAGTACGCCTCCGCCTTCTACGGCCCCTTCCGCGAGGCCGTGGAGTCGACGCTCGTCGGGGACCGCCGCGCCTACCAGCAGGACCCGGCGAACCGGCGCGAGGCGCTGCGGGAGGTGCGCCTGGACGTCGAGGAGGGTGCCGACGTCGTCATGGTCAAGCCGGCCCTGCCCTACCTGGACGTGCTCTCCGACGTCGCGGCGGCCGTCGACGTGCCGGTCTGGGCCTACCAGGTCTCGGGGGAGCTGGCGATGGTGGAGGCTGCCGCGGCCAACGGGTGGCTGGACCGGGAGCGGACGATCCTCGAGACGCTCACGAGCATCCAGCGTGCCGGGGCCGACGCCGTCCTCACCTACTGGGCGCTCGAGGCCGCCCGGTGGTTGCGGCGCGGCTGACCGGTCGCGGTCCCGGGCGCCAGGTGACGGGCCGCCCACCGCGGCGACGTCCCGCGGCGTAACGTCCGATCATGAGCCAGGGCCCCTCCTCGCCGGCCGCCGCGTCGCCGGCCGCTCCGTCGTCAGCACCGGCGGCCGCAGCGCCGCCGCGGTGGCTCGACGAGCGCGAGCAGGGCGTCTGGCGCAGCTACCTCGAGGGCACGCAACGGCTCTGGGAGCACCTCGACGACGTCCTCGCGGCCCAGGGGGACGTCCCCCTGCACGAGTACGACGTGCTGGTCCACCTGTCCGAGGCGCCCGAGGGGGCGCTGCGGATGTCCGAGCTCGCGCGCCTGCTCGTGCACTCGCGCAGCCGTCTGACGCACGCGGTGGGGCGGATGGAGGCGAGGGGCCTCGTCGAGCGCCGCGCCTGCCCCGACGACGGCCGGGGCGTCCTGTGCGCCGTCACCCCCGAGGGGCTGGCGGCCCTGGACCGCAACGCCCCCGCGCACGTCGCCAGCGTCCGCGCCGCCCTCGTCGACCTCCTGGAGCCCGGCGAGCTGGACGTCCTCGGCGCCGCGATGGAGAAGGTCGCCGCCCACCTCCGGCGCTGACCCCGCCCGGCCGTTCTTCCGCGGTGCGACCTCGTCGTGCCCTGAGGGCCGGCCACCTGGCGCGTCACGGTCGCACCGGCGGGAGGGCGCGGCTCGACGACGGCGGAGAGCGGGGGCGGGTCCGGGGACGGTCGTCGTCACCCGTGGGCCGACGGCGCCGAGCGGGACGGCAGGATGGCGGCATGAGCACGTCGGCCGAGCAGGCACCGCCCCAGACCGACCGCGCGGCGACGCCGTACCCCTTCGAGGCGCCGACGTCGCAGGCGCTCTTCGAGCGGGCCCGCGGCGTGACGCCGGGCGGGGTGAACTCGCCGGTGCGGGCCTTCGGCGCGGTCGGCGGCACCCCGCGCTTCATGACGTCGGCGCGCGGGCCCTACCTCTACGACGCCGACGGGCGCGAGTACGTGGACCTCGTGTGCTCGTGGGGGCCGATGATCCTCGGGCACGCCCGCCCCGAGGTCGTCGAGGCCGTCACCGCGGCTGCGTCGCAGGGCTTCTCGTTCGGCACGCCGACGGAGCGGGAGGTCGAGCTCGCCGAGGAGATCATCGGCCGGGTGGCCCCGGTCGAGCAGGTGCGCCTCGTCAGCTCCGGGACCGAGGCCGTCATGAGCGCCGTCCGCCTGGCCCGCGGGGCCACCGGCCGTGCGCTCGTCGTGAAGTTCGCTGGGCACTACCACGGCCACGTCGACGCCCTGCTGGCCGCGGCAGGCTCAGGACTCGCGACCTTCGCGCTGCCCGACACCCCCGGAGTCACGGGCGCGACGACGGCGGACACGGTCGTCGTCCCGTGGAACGACCCCGAGGCGCTGGAGGCCGTCTTCGCCGAGCACGGTGACCGGGTGGCGGCGCTCGTCACGGAGGCGGCCGCCGGCAACATGGGCGTCGTCCCGCCGCGGCCCGGCTTCACGGCGCTCATGCGCCGCCTCACCCGCGAGCACGGCGCGCTGCTCGTCAGCGACGAGGTCATGACCGGGTTCCGCGTCTCGGTCGCCGGCTGGTACGGGCTGGAGGGCCCCCAGGGCGCGGAGCCGGGCGCGGACGACGGCGACGTGCACGCGAGCGCCCCCGACCTCATGACCTTCGGCAAGGTCATGGGCGGCGGCCTGCCGGCGGCGGCCTTCGGCGGGCGCGCCGACGTCATGGCCCAGCTGGCCCCGGCCGGCCCGGTGTACCAGGCGGGGACGCTGTCGGGGAACCCGTTGGCGACGGCGGCCGGGCTCACCACGCTGCGCCTGTGCACGCCCGAGGTGTACGCCCACCTCGACGCCACGGCCGAGCGGCTGTCGTCGGCGGCGTCGGCGGCGCTCGCCGACGCCGGTGTCCCGCACACGGTCTCGGCGGCCGGCAACATGTTCACGGTCTTCTTCGGCCCCGACCCGGTGCGCGACTACGCCGGCGCCCGCAGCCAGGACCTCGGCGCCTACGCGGCCTTCTTCCAGTCGATGCTCGCCTCGGGCGTCCACCTGCCGCCGAGCGCCTTCGAGGCCTGGTTCCTGTCGGCCTCGCACGACGAGGAGGCGGTCGGCCGGGTCCTCGACGCGCTCCCCGCCGCGGCCCAGGCCGCCGCCCGCGCCCAGACCAGCACGGCCGGCCAGACCGGCACCTGAGCCCGGCTCCGCCCCTCCGGCACCCGACATCGGGGTGCGGCGTCGTCGGGGCGCAGGTGTGTACTGACGCGGTGGCACGACGTCGGCGGAGCGGGGGTGACGTCGACGTGCTGCCGGGCTTCCGGCTCCCGGTCCGGCGCGTCCAGGAGCGGGTGACCCACCCCATCTCCCGAGACCACTGGCCGGCGACCCTCGCGCCCGTCCGGCAGCTGCTCGACGACGGCCTCGACCTCGGGCCCGCGACCGTCCTCGTCGGGGAGAACGGCTCGGGCAAGTCCACGCTCGTCGAGGCGGTCGCCGGCGCCTTCGGCCTCTCCGTCGAGGGCGGGAGCGCGAACACCGCGCACTGGGCCGACGACGAGGACGCGGGCGGGCCGGGCGGACGGCTGCGCGACGTCTCCCCGCTCCAGCGCCACCTGCAGCTCGTCCGCGGCGCCGGCGCCTCCCGGTGGGGGTACTTCCTGCGCGCCGAGACGATGCACGCGACCTTCGCCGCGCTGCTCGAACGGGTGCAGGGCAGCCCCGACCGCCTCGCGATGTCGCACGGCGAGTCCTACCTCGCCCTCCTGGAGGACCATTTCGACGGCTCGGGGCTCTACCTCCTCGACGAGCCCGAGTCGGCGCTGTCCTTCGAGAGCCAGCTCGCCCTCGTCGGCGTCCTCGCCGCGCAGGTGGCGTCCGGGCGGGCGCAGGTCGTCGTCGCCACGCACTCCCCGCTCGTCGCCGCGCTCCCGGGAGCCCGGGTGATGGAGGTCTCCGAGCGGGGGCTGCACGAGGTCGCCTGGGAGGACCTCGACGTCGTCGCGCACTGGCGCTCGTTCCTCGGCGCCCCCGAGCGCTACCTGCGTCACATCCGGCCCTGACCGCTGTCCGCCCCTGACCGCTGTCCGCCCTGACCGCTGTCCGCCCTGACCGGCTGGCGCGGCCCCTCAGACCCGCGCCAGCAGCTCGCGCGCCCGGCCGACGACGGTCGCCGTGGCGGCCGGGTCCGAGGAGGGCAGCGAGCTGTCGAGGAACAGGTGCGCGCCGCCGGGGTAGGTGAAGACCTCGCCGTCCTGCGCCTGCGCGACGAGCGCCCGCGCGGCGTCGACGTCGCCCTCGTGCGCGAAGTACTCGTCCGCGTCCATGCCGTGCACCTGCACCGGCAGGGCTACCGGCCACGGGCCGAACCCGTCGTCGCCGACGGGCAGGCACGCCTCGAGGAGCAGCGCCCCCGCCGCCGCCGGCCGGGTCTGCGCGAGCCGCTGGGCGAAGAAGACGCCCCACGAGATGCCCGCGAAGACCACCGGCCCGGCCAGCCCGTCGGCGACGTCGTCGGCCTGCCGCGCCAGCGCGTCGCGGTCGAGGGTCTGCAGGTGCGCGAAGCCCTCCTCCACCGAGCCGAAGGTGCGCCCGTCGTAGAGGTCGGGGGTGTGGACCGTGTGCTCCTCGCCCGCCAGCGCTGCGGCGAGCTCGCGGACGCCCGGCGTCCGGCCCAGCACGTGGTGGAAGAGGACGACGACGGCCATGGCGGTGCTCCTCGTGACGCAGGCGGGCAGCAGGTCTTTGACGCTAGCGCTCGTCGAACACGTGGACCAGGCCGACCGAGGGTGGCAGTGCCGTCCTGGCTCTCCGGCAGGATGCCGCCATGGCCCCGCCGGCGACCGACGACGCGCACCCCCCTGCGACCTCGGGCCGACCCGCCCGGCGCCCGGCCCCGCTGCCCGACCCGACGGCACGCACGGTCGTGCACCTGCTCCGCCACGGCGAGGTGCACAACCCCGAGGGCCTGCTCTACGGCCGGCTGCCCGGCTACGGCCTGTCCGAGCGCGGGCGGGCCATGGCCGACCGACTCGCCGAGCACCTCGTGGCCGCCGGCCACGACATCGCCCTCGTCGTCGCGTCGCCGCTGCAGCGGGCGCAGGAGACGGCGCGCCCCGCGGCCGCGGCGCTCGGCCTGGAGGTGGGCACCGACGAGCGGCTGGTCGAGGCGGGCAACCAGTTCGAGGGCCTCACGGTCGGCGTGGGGGACGGCGCCCTCTCCCGCCCGCAGCACTGGTGGAAGCTGCGCAACCCGCTGCGCCCGTCGTGGGGGGAGCCCTACGTCGAGATGGCCACGCGGATGCACGCCGCCGCCGACGAGGCGCGGGTGCGCGCCGAGGGCCGGCACGCCCTGCTCGTCAGCCACCAGCTGCCCATCTGGATGGCCCGCAGCGCCGCCGAGGGCCGCCGCTACGCCCACGACCCGCGCCGGCGCGAGTGCTCCCTGGCCAGCCTGACGTCGCTGCACTACGTCGGGCACCGCCTGGAGGGCGTCACCTACCGCGAGCCCGCCGCCGACCTCCTGCCCGGGGCGAAGGCCGTCGCCGGCGCCTGACCCGGCGGGCGGCCGGGCACCGCGCCACCTGGGACGACGCCGGCTCCCAGCGGGCTGCCAGGGAGCGTGTGGAACCCTGGAGGTCATGCGACGAGCCGAGCGAGGGGGCCAGGACGGCGGGCTCGTCCGACCGCGCCCCCACCTCGTCGGGACCGTCGTCGCGCTGGTCGCCCTCCTGGTCGCCGGCTGCTCGACGAGCGACGGCCAGCAGGTCGTCGGCCAGGGCTACGTCTCCGGCGACGGCAGCCTCGTGCAGCTCGCGCCAGAGGACCGCGGCGACCCCGTCGAGCTCGTGGGGACGACGCTGGACGGCGAGCAGGTCGACGTCACCGACTGGCGCGGTGCGCCCGTCGTCCTCAACACCTGGTACGCCGCCTGCGGCCCCTGCCGGGTCGAGGCGCCGACGCTCGTCGAGGTCGCCACCGAGACCGCAGCCGACGGCGTCCACTTCCTCGGCCTCAACACGAGCGACGGCGCCGCCCAGGGCCTCGCCTTCGAGGAGGAGTTCGGCGTCCCCTACCCCTCGCTGGAGGACCGCGACGGCGAGGGCGTCCTGGCCCTGCGCGGCCAGCTGCCGCCGGCCGCCACGCCGACCACGCTGGTGCTCGACCCGCAGGGGCGCGTCGCCGCCCGCTTCAGCGGGGCCATCACCGAGCCCTCGATCCTGCGGTCCGTCATCGACGACGCCGCGGAGGGTGCGTGAGCCCTGTGCTGCTCGCCGCGCCGGACGCCTTCGGCGCCGCCGCCTTCTCCGGGCCGATGCTGCTGGCCCTTCCCGTCGCGGCGCTCGCCGGCCTGGTGTCCTTCGCCTCGCCGTGCGTGCTGCCGCTCGTGCCCGGCTACCTCGGCTACGTCACCGGGATGACGGGTGTCGACCTCGAGCGCCAGCGGCAGGGCCGCGTGCTGCTCGGCGCCCTGCTCTTCGTCCTCGGCTTCAGCGCCGTCTTCGTCGTCGTCGGCTTCACCGCCGGCGCTCTCGGGGCCCTGCTGCAGCAGTGGGGCGACGAGGTCGCGCGCGTGCTGGGCGCCGTCGTGGTCCTGCTCGGGCTCTCCTTCGCCGGGGTGCTGCCGCGGCTGCGGCGGGAGGTGGCGCTCCGCCGGCGCCCCCGCCCAGGGCTGGCCGGGGCGCCGCTGCTCGGCGTCGTCTTCGGCCTCGGGTGGACGCCGTGCATGGGGCCGACGCTCGCGGCGATCACGAGCCTCGCCTTCGTCACCGGCTCGGGCCCCCGCAGCGTCGTCCTCGCCGTCGCCTACTGCGTCGGCCTCGGCGTGCCCTTCCTGCTCGTGGCGCTCGCCGCCAGCCGCGGCGCGCGCGGCGTCGAGGTGCTGCGACGGCACCGCCTCGCCCTGGAGCGCGCCGGCGGGGCGGTGCTCGTCGTCGTCGGGCTGCTCCTGCTGACCGGCGTGTGGACGCAGTGGACGAGCGCCGTCGGTGCCCGCTTCTCCGAGTGGGCCCTGCTGTGAGCGCCCCGTCCGGGGAGGCGACGCGCCAGCCCCGCCTCGGCGCGCTCGGCACGGCGCGCTTCGTGTGGCGCCAGCTGACGAGCATGCGCGTGGCGCTCCTGCTGCTCCTGCTGCTCGCGGTCGCGGCCGTGCCCGGCTCGATCTTCCCCCAGCGCGACCAGGACCTGGCCGGCGTCGCCACCTACGTCGAGGAGAACCCCGCCCTCGCGCCGTGGCTGGACCGGCTGAGCCTCTTCGACGTCTTCAGCTCGCCGTGGTTCTCCGCGATCTACCTGCTGCTCTTCATCTCCCTCGTCGGCTGCGTCCTGCCGCGCAGCAAGCAGCAGTGGACGGCCTGGCGCAGCGCGCCGCCGCGCACGCCCGCGAGGCTGGAGCGGCTGCCCGAGCACCGCACCGTCCTGGCGGAGGGGTCCCGTGAGCAGGTGCTGGTGCGGTCCGCCGAGACGCTGCGCCGCAGCCGCTACCGCGTGCAGGTGCGCCCCGACGACGGTTCCGGGTCGGTCGCCGCGGAGCGAGGCCACCTGCGGGAGACCGGCAACCTCGTGTTCCACCTCTCCCTCGTCGGGCTGCTGCTGGCGCTCGCGGCCTCGAGCCTGCTGAGCTACCGCGCCGAGGTGGTCGTGCCGGTCGGGCAGGGCTTCACGAACACCGTCGCGCGCTACGACACGTACAACCCCGGCGTCTGGGTGCAGCCTGACGACCTGCCGCCCTTCGCCGTCCAGCTGCAGGACCTGTCGGTGGAGTTCGAGGAGGAGGTCGGCGGCCAGCTCGGAGCACCGCGCGACTTCCAGGCCGACGTCCTCGTCCAGCGCCCGGGCGCCGAGGTCGAGCCCGACCAGATCCGCGTCAACGAGCCGCTGCACACCGGCGGCGCGGAGGTCTACCTGGCGGGCAACGGGTACGCGCCCGTCATCAGCGTGACCGACGCCGAGGGCCGGCTCGTCTACTCCGAGCCGACGCCCTTCCTGGCCCAGGACGACGCGTACAGCTCCACGGGCGTCGTCAAGGTCGTCGGCTCCCGGCCCGAGCAGATGGGCTTCACCGGCGCGTTCCTGCCCACGGCCGACTTCGACGACGTGCTCGGGCCCCGATCGGTCTTCCCCGACGCGCGCGACCCGCTGCTCCTGCTCACCGGCTACGAGGGCGACCTCGGCCCCGTCAACGACGGGCGCCCGGTCAACGTCTACGAGCTCGACACCCGACTCATGGAGCAGATGACGACGGAGGACGGCGCGCCCTGGTCGGTGGCGCTGCGCCCCGGCGACGACGCCGTCGAGCTGCCCGGGGGCCGCGGCACCCTGCGCTTCGGGTACCCGCCCGACGTCGTCGCCGCGGCGCAGGCGGCGGGGGAGCCGGCGTCGGCCGTCGACCCGCTGCCGCGCTTCGCCGGCTTCACCGTCCGGCACGACCCGGGGCGCATCCCGGCGCTGGTCTTCTCGGTGCTCGCGATGGCCGGGCTCGTCGCCTCGTTGTTCACCCCTCGCCGTCGGGCCTTCGTGCGGGTCGGCCGCGAGCCCGAGCCCGACGGGCGCTGGCGCCTCGACGTCGCCGCGCTGGCCCGGGGAGAGGACGCCGGGCTGGCGGAGGAGGTGGACGCGCTCGCCCGTAGGCTGGGAGCACCGCTGGCCGAGCCCCCGCCGGAGGCGCCCGCGGCACGGTCGCCCGAGGCGGCCGCGGCCGCCTCCCCGGCACCCGGCGGAGCGGGCGCCACCAGCACCACGAAGACCGCGGACCGGACCGGGAGCTGACACATGGGCGAGTCACTGGCCTCGACGAGCAACCTGCTCGTGTACTCGGCGATGACGGTCTACGTCGTCGCCTTCGTGGCCTTCTCCCTCGACCTGTCGGGGCGCGGGCGTGCCGCCGCAGCCGCGCCGTCCCGCGCGGGCGCGCTCGTCGGTGCGGGGGGCGCGCCTGCGCCGAGCACCGGCACGACCGGGGCACCCGCCGCCGGCGAGCCCGCGCACGAGCGGCGCGCCGCGGCGGCCATCGGGGTCACGACGACGTGGCTCGCGCTGCTGCTGCACACGGGCGCCGTCCTCACCCGCGGCCTCTCGGCCGGCCGGGTGCCGTGGGGCAACATGTACGAGTTCACGCTCACGGGCTCCGCCGTCGTCACCGCCGTCTTCGTGCTCGTGCTCCTGCGGCGCGACCTGCGGTACCTCGGCGCCTTCGTCGTCGGGCCCGTGCTGCTCTCGCTCGGCGTCGCCCTCGCCGTGCTCTACACCGAGGCCGCCGAGCTGGTGCCGGCGCTGCAGAGCTACTGGCTCGTCATCCACGTCTCGGTGGCGACGGTCAGCTCGGCGCTCTTCGTCATCGCCTTCTCCGCCAACGTCCTCCAGCTGGTGCAGGACCGTCGGGAGCGCCTGGCGCTCGCCGGGACGCCCCCCCGCCGCGGGCAGTTCATGGACAAGCTGCCCGGCTCGGTCGAGCTGGAGCGGGCGGCCTACCGCCTCATCGCGCTGTCCTTCCCGCTGTGGTCCTTCACCCTCGTCGCCGGGGCCATCTGGGCCGAGCGGGCGTGGGGCCGCTACTGGGGCTGGGACCCCAAGGAGGTGTGGACCTTCGTCATCTGGGTCGTCTACGCCGCCTACCTGCACGCCCGCGCGACCCGCGGCTGGGACGGGCGCCGGGCGGCCTACGTCGCGATCGCCGGCTTCGTCTGCCTGCTCGTCAACTTCGGCGTCGTCAACGTCTTCTTCCCGGGCAACCACTCCTACGCCGGGATCGGCTGACCTCGGGGACGACGAAGGGCCCCTCCCGCCCGGGAGGGGCCCTTCGTCGTCGGTGCGAGGACGGGGCGGCTCAGGCCCTCGTGTCGTCGTCCTTGCGCGAGTCGATGTCGCGCAGGAAGCCTGGGTCGTCGTCCGGGCCGACGGGGCCGCGCGGCCCCCGACCCCCGCCGCCCCCACCACCGCCGCCGCCGGCCCGCTGGCGGCCGACGGTGATCCACAGCACCGGGCCGAGGATCGGCAGGAAGATGGAGACGAGGACCCACCCGGTCCGCGGCAGCACGGTGATCTCGTCGTCCCGGCTGCGCAGCACGTCGAGCACCGCGTAGACGGCCAGGCCGATGGTCAGCAGGACGAGCGCCGGGCGCAACATCTCTCGATGGTACGGACGGCAGGCCCGCTCAGCACTGCCGGGCGCATCCACCACCCGCGCGGGTCCGGGCTCGCCTCACGCTGCCGCCGCCCGGTCCGTCCCGCCGGTGGTCCGCGGCCACCCCTGTCGACGAGACAGGCGTGGCGGCGGCCTACCCTGGCCGCGTGGCCGTCGTCCTGCGCTACTCGCTCCTGCGGCTGACCCTGCTCGTCGCCGTCGCCGTCGTCATGTACGCCGTCGGGGCGCGGGGGCTGGTGTGGCTGCTGCTGACCGCCGTCGTGTCGATCGGCCTGTCCTACGTGGTGCTGCGGGGACCGCGGGAGCAGATGGCGCAGGCGCTCGTCCAGCGGCAGCAGCAGCGCGCCGCGGGGGGGCGGCGCAGCCGCCTCGACGAGGACGCCGCCGCCGAGGACGCCGCGGCCGACGCCCAACGGCGCCGGGGCGGCGGCGCTCCGCGCTGACTCAGCGGCCTGCGGCGGCCAGCACCCGGTCGAGGAAACCAGGGCGCTCGCGGTCGAGGTCGACCAGCGACACCTGACCGGCCAGCAGGCCCCCGCCGGCACCCGCGTCCTCGGCGAGGACGTCGGCGGTGGCGCGGGCCAGGAACGGCGCGTCGACCGTCCGCAGCCCCAGCCGCTCGAGCAGCTCGTCGGGCACCAGCAGCCGCGTCCGGTGCCCACCGTCCTCCGAGAGCGCCTCGGCCGGGCCGTCGTCGTCCAGCACGACGAGGTAGGCCTCGGCGCCGTCGGCCCGCACGTCCGCGTCCATGCCGCGATGGTCGCAGCCCCAGGTGATCTCGGCATGCTGGGCGCGTGGGCACGCTGCGCCGCGCCCGAGGTGCGGGGCGCTCGCGCCGACGGGCCGGTCAGGAGGACAGCGCGAGCCCGAGCGCCAGCAGCGCGGCGTGCACGAGCTCCAGCCGCCCGCTGGCGCCGAGCACCGGCACGAGCGCGCGACCCTGCGCGCCGCCGAGCACCGTCCGGGCCGGGGGGAGCGCGAGCGCGAGCGCCGCCAGGGCGAGCAACGGCCACGCCGAGCCGACGACGGCGGCCGCGAGCGCGGACAGCAGCGGCGGCGCCAGGACGAGGACGACGAAGAGCCGCCGCGTCCGCGCCGTCCCGAGCCGGACGGCAAGCGTCCGCTTGCCCGCGGCGGCGTCGGTCGGCACGTCGCGCAGGTTGTTGGCGACGAGGATCGCGCAGGCATGGAGCCCGACCCCGACGGCCGCCAGCAGGGCGACGGCGTCGACCCGTCCGGCCTGCACGTAGGTCGTCCCGAGCACGGCGACGAGCCCGAAGAAGACGAAGACGAACACCTCGCCGAGCCCGAGGTAGCCGTAGGGCCGTCGTCCGCCGGTGTACGTCCAGGCGGCGACGACGCTCGCCGCGCCGACCAGCAGCAGCCACCAGGCGCCGCTGAGGGCGACGAGCACCACGCCCGTGACGCCCGCGACGCCGAGGGCCGCGAAGGCCGCGCGCCTGACCGCCCCGGGCTCCGCGGCGCCCGAGCCGACGAGCCGCAGCGGCCCGACCCGGTCGGCGTCGGTGCCGCGCACGCCGTCGGAGTAGTCGTTGGCGTAGTTGACACCCACCTGCAGCGCGAGCGCGACGAGCAGCGCGAGCACCGCCCGTCCCAGGTGCGCACCACCCAGGGCCGCGGCGGCACCCGTGCCGGCGAGGACGGGGGCGACGGCGGCCGGCAGGGTCCGGGGCCGGGCACCCTGCACCCACTGCGCCGCGCTCGCCACGACCGGCGAACCTACCCGCCCCGCCCCCTTCCCCCGACGTGCGACCTCGTCGCGCCGCCCCCGCCCGCCCCTGCCCGCGATGCGACCTCGTCGCGGGGAAGGACCCTCCGCGCCGGCGCGTCACGGTCACACGTCGGGGGAGGAGCAGGGGGCTGCAGGCAGGCGGCGGGCGGCGAGGGCGGCGGCGGCGCGGCGGTCGGGCTTGCCGAGCGCGCGGGCCGGCAGGGCGTCGACGACGACGAGGTGCTGCGGCGCGGAGGCCCGGCCCAGCGCCCCCCGGGCGGCGGACCGCAGCGCCTCCAACGACGGCGCGCCCGAGGCGGCCGGGACGACGAGCGCCGTCACCGCCTGCCCCCAGCGCTCGTCCGGCACCCCGACGACGAGCACCTCGCCGACCCCGTCGACCGCCGCGAGGACCGCCTCGACCGCCGCGGGGGCGACCTTCTCCCCGCCCGTCACGACGACGTCGTCCAGCCGCCCGAGGACCCGCAGCCTCCGCCCGCCCGGCGCCGAGGTGTCGTCCTCCCAGCGCCCCGCGTCGTCGGTGCGCACCCACGCGACGCCGTCGTCGTCGACCTGCGGCCCCGGGCCGCCCGCCAGCCCGAGCGCGACGACGGGGCCGCCCAGGAGCACCCGGTCGCCGTCGAGCCGCACGCCCACCCCGGGCAGCGGCACGCCGTCGTAGACGCAGCCGCCGCAGGTCTCGGTGGCTCCGTAGGTGGTGACGACGCGCACACCGGCCTCGCGCGCCCGCCGCAGCAGGCTCGGCGACGCTGCGGCGCCGCCGAGCAGGACGGCGTCGAGCCGCGCCAGCGCACCTCGCGCGTCCTCGTCGTCGAGCGCGCGCGCCAGCTGGGTCGGCACGAGCGCCGTCCGCGCCGGCCCGTCCCCGGCCCGCTCGAGCAGGCGAGCGAGCCCCGCGGCCAGCGCGGACGCCGCGAAGGGACGCCCCGGGGGCAGGGCCGTCACCGGCGTCCCCGCGACGACGCCGCGCGCCAGCACGTTCCACCCCGCGACGTGGCCCAGCGGGAGCGCCAGCAGCCAGTGCGCGCGGCCGCCGAGGTGCTCGTCGCTGCCCCGGGCGCTCGCGAGCAGCGCGGCCGCGCCCACCTCGACGAGGCGCGGGTCGCCCGTGCTGCCGGAGGTCGGCAGCAGCAGCGCCGCCGGGCGTGTCGAGGTCTGCGCCGCGACCCGCAGCCGCTCGTCGTCCGGGCCGCCGGGCAGCGGCAGGAGCGCACCGACGCCGCTGCGCTCCAGCCGTCCCCGCAGGAGGTGCTGCAGCCCGGCGGCCCAGCCGTCCGGGTCCTCCGCGGCCTGCGGCGGGGCGACGGCGTCGACGCCCACCGGCTCCGCCGCGCCCGTGCCCGGGCCCGCGCTGGGGGCGCCTGCCGCGGAACCGTGCACGTCCGCAGGCTACGAGTCGCCCGTGGCGCCGGCGGGGCGTCGGCGCGTACGCTCGTGGTGACGGGCTCGGCAGTTCGGGCTCCAGGGCATCGCGTGCTGGTGGTGGGGCGGCGCGCAGACACTGGAGCGCCCTCGCATGACCTCGTCCACCACCCCGCGCCGCCCGCTCGCGCCTCGCTCTCCCGGCCGTCGCGCCGAGTCGGGCGGCACGGTCGACCGTCGGCCGCCGAGCAGCGAGCTCGGCAGCGTCGCCGGCGCCGCGGCGGCCCCTCCTGCCGCGGCCGCGGCCCACCGCCCGACGCGGTGGCGGTCTGTCATCGACTCCTTCCGCGAGTACCGCCACCTGCCCGAGGTCGCCGGCCGCTCCTACCTGCCGGTGACCTTCCTGGCCCGGCTGCCGGTGACGATGGTCCCGGTCGCCATCCTCACCCTCGGCCAGGTGGCCACCGGCTCCTCGGCGGTCGCGGGGGCGGCGGCCGCCGCGGCGGCGGTCGGCGAGGCGGTCGGGGCGCCGGCCACGGGGGCGCTGGCGGACCGCCTCGGCCAGCGCCGGGTCCTGCTGGCGGTCGCCGGGCTGCACGCCCTCGCGCTCGTGACCCTGCTCGTCGCCGCCTCCTCGGGGCTGCCGCTCGGCCTCGTCCTGGCCGCCGCGGCCGTCGGCGCGACCGTCCCGCAGGTCGGGCCGCTGTCGCGGGTGCGCTGGATGGCCATGTCGCCGAGGCACACCCGCACCGCCTTCGCCTTCGAGGGCACGGCGGACGAGGTCGGCTTCGCCCTGGGCCCGGCCCTCGTCGGCCTGAGCGCGTGGGCGCTGGGAGCCTCGGCGCCGGTCGTGCTGGCGGCGCTGCTGGTCGTCGGGGCCGTCAGCGCCTTCGCCCTGCACCCCTCCGCCCAGGCGGTGCCGGTCCGCACCGCCGCCGAGCGGGCCGCCGACCGCGAGGCGGTGCGCGAGCGTCGCCGCGCCGACGGAGGCCGCCGGCGAGAGCCCCTGGCGCTCGTGCCGCTCGTCGGCATGCTCGCCGTCGGGTCCTTCTTCGGCGGCAGCAACACGGCGCTGACGGCGTCGGCCGCCGCCGCCGGCGTCGCCGAGGCCGCCGGGCTCGTCGTCGCCGCCATGGCGGTGGGCTCGGCCGTGACGGCGCTCGCCGTCGTCGCGCTGCCCGCCTCGTTGGGCCCGTGGCGCCGGTGGGCGGGGGCGGCCGCCGTCCTCGTCGTCGGTGCGCTGCTCATGCTGTGGGCGGCGCCGGGCCTGCCGCTGCTCGTGGTCACGACGGTCCTCGCCGGGCTGGCGATCGGGCCGCTGCTCGTGACGATCTTCGACGTCGCCGGCCGCCTGGCACCCGAGGGCGGCGCTGGCCTGGCGCTCACGCTGCTGACCAGCGGCGTCGTCCTCGGCGTCGCGACCGGCTCGGGTGTCGCGGGGGTGCTGGCCGAGCGGGTCAGCCCGACGGCCGGCTTCGGCGTGGGCGTCGTCGCGGCGCTCGTGCTGCTGGCGCTCGTCCTGGTCGCCGCGGCCACGCGCCGGCCGCTGCCGCCGCCTGCGGGCTGAGGGCTCTCAGCGGGGCGCCGGCCCCAGCGCGGTGCGGACGGCGAGCACGACGGCGACGGCCGCGGCGGCCGCCGCCCACAGGCCCGCCGCCGCCGCGACCAGCGCCGCCGGCAGCAGCACGAGCGGCAGGACCCCGCGCCAGGTGCTCTCGCGGCCGCTCCGCAGCACGGAGAGCCCGACGCCGACGAGCGCCGTCGCCACCGGCAGGCCGAGACCGGCGCCGACGCCGAGGCCTAGCGCCTCGCCGGTCGCCACCGGCTCGCGGACGCCCGTGTCCATCGCCGTCACGGCCCCCCAGCCCGCGAGGTCGGGGTCGAGGGCCAGCGGCAGGAGCCCCGCCGTGGCCGCCGCGAGGGCGAGGAGCCCGACGACGAGCAGGCCCCAGCCCGCGACCTGCTCGCGCGCGTCCAGCCGCCACGGGGTGCGGGTGGCGGCGGGGGAGCGGGTGACGTCGTCCTGCTGCAGACCGACCATCCAGCGACGGTAGCGCGGGACGTCCCTGCGACCTCGGCCGTCGTCAGCCGGTGCGCCTGCCGGCGAGAGCCCGCGGCGTCCCGGTCGTCGGACCGCCGACGTCGCGGCGTGCCGCCGGCCTCAGTAGTACCAGGGGTAGGCCGACCAGTCCGGTGACCGCTTCTCCAGGAAGGCGTCCCGGCCCTCGACGGCCTCGTCGGTCATGTACGCCAGGCGCGTCGCCTCGCCGGCGAAGAGCTGCTGGCCGACGAGCCCGTCGTCGGGCAGGTTCATGGCGTACTTCAGCATCCGCTGGGCGGTGGGGGACTTGCCGTTGACCTCGGCGGCGACGACGAGGGCCTCCTCCTCCAGCCGGGCGTGCTCGACGACGAGGTTGACGGCGCCCATGCGCTGCATCTGCTCGGCGTCGTAGGTGCGGCCGAGGAAGAAGATCTCGCGGGCGTTCTTCTGCCCCACCATCCGCGCCAGGTAGGCCGAGCCGTAGCCGGCGTCGAAGCTGCCGACGTCGGCGTCGGTCTGCTTGAAGCGGGCGTGCTCGCGGCTCGCCAGGGTCAGGTCGCAGACGACGTGGAGGCTGTGGCCGCCGCCGGCCGCCCACCCGGGCACGACGGCGACGACGACCTTCGGCATCGTCCGGACCATCCGCTGCACCTCCAGGACGTGCAGCCGCCCGCCCTCGGCGGCGACGCGGGCGGCGTCGACGGTGTCGGCGCCCTCGCCGCTGGCGTACTGGTAGCCCGAGCGCCCGCGGACGCGCTGGTCCCCGCCCGAGCAGAACGCCCACCCGCCGTCCCGCGGGCTCGGGCCGTTGCCCGTGAGGAGCACGCAGCCGACGTCGGGCGTGCGGCGGGCGTGGTCGAGCACGGCCAGCAGCTCGTCGACCGTCCCCGGGCGGAAGGCGTTGCGGACCTCGGGCCGGTCGAAGGCCACCCGCACCGTCCCGCGCTCGGGTCCTGGCCGCGTGCAGCGGTGGTAGGTGACGTCCTGCAGGCCCTCGAAGCCGGGGACGACCGCCCACGACGCCGGGTCGAACAGCTCGGAGACGACTGCCGGCCCCCCGGTCGGCACTCCCGCGGACGACGGACCGGTGCTCTCGCTCACCCGCGGAGGATGGCACGGGCACCCGGCGGCGCCGTCCTGCCCACCGCGTCCCCGACCACGGCACCACCTCGGGCGAGGATGAGCCCATGTCGCTCGGCTGGGAGATCCTGCTCGTCCTCGTCTTCGTCCTGGTCGGCGGCCTCTTCGCCATGTCCGAGCTGGCGCTGGTCTCGCTGCGCGACGGCCAGGTGCGCGCCATGGTCGCGGACAAGCTGCGAGGCGCCGCCGCCGTCGAGCGGCTGCGCGCCTCGACCAACCGGTTCCTGTCCGCCGTCCAGATCGGCGTCACGGCCGCAGGCTTCTTCGCCTCGGCCTACGGCGGCGCGACGATCGCCCAGCGCCTGAGCCCGCAGCTGCAGAGCTGGGGCGTGCCGCCCGCGCTGGCCGTCACGCTCGCGCTCGTCCTCGTCACCGCGCTGGTCTCCTACGTCTCGCTCGTGCTCGGCGAGCTCGTGCCCAAGCGCATCGCCCTGCAGAAGCCCGACACCGTCTCCCGCCTCGTCGCGCCGAGCCTCGACCGCATCGCCGTGCTGGCGACGCCGGTCATCTGGCTGCTCGACAAGTCGACCAACCTCGTCGTCCGGCTGCTCGGCATGGACCCCAGCGAGGAGCGCGACGAGGTCAGCGAGGAGGAGCTGCGCGAGATGGTCTCCACGCACGAGGACCTCGACGACGACGAGCGTCGCCTCATCGACGACGTCTTCGCCGCCGCGGACCGTCGCGTCGCCGAGGTGATGATCCCGCGCACCGAGGTCGAGTTCCTCGACGGCAGCCTCACGCTGGAGGAGGCCGCGGCCCAGGTCGAGCGCCAGGCCCACTCCCGCTACCCGGTGACGGGGGAGGGGGTCGACGACATCATCGGCTTCGTCCACGTCCGCGACGTCCTGACCGCGCTGCGCCGCAACCCCGACGGCCGGCTCACCGACGTCATGCGCAAGGTCAGCCTCGTCACCGGCAGCCAGGCCGTGCTGCCGGCCCTCTCGGCCATGCGCCGCACCCGCCGCCACATCGCCGTCGTCGTCGACGAGTACGGCGGTACCGACGGCATCGTCACGCTCGAGGACCTCGTCGAGGAGCTCGTCGGCGACATCCAGGACGAGCACGACCGCGCCGAGGAGGGCTCCTCCAGGCGCGGGCAGGTGGAGGTCTCCGGGCTGCTGCACCGCGACGAGGTCGCCGACGCGACCGGCGTGCAGCTGCCCGACGGCGGCTTCGAGACCCTCGGCGGCTTCGTCATGGCGGAGCTCGGCCGGGTGCCCGCGCAGGGGGACTCGGTCGAGGCGCTCGGGCACCGCTTCACGGTGCTGCGCCTGGACGGGCGCCGGGCCGACCGGATCTGGGTCGAGCCGCTGCCCGAGCCGCTGCCCGACGGCGAGGGCCCGGGTGACGACGTCGCCGCGCCCGAGCCGGCGCGTGCGGCCGGCACGGGCCGCGCCCCTGGCGGCCCCCCGCCCGGCCGGGCCGGCAGCGGGCACCTCAGCACCGGGGCCACGGCCGGCTCGCCCGCGGACTCCGGCGCGCGCGAGGAGTGGGCGGGCGACGGCGACCAGCGGCGCTGATGCCCGCCTGGACGGGCGGCACGCGCACCCCCGCGGCCTGGCCCCCACCCGGCGTCGACCCGGCGACACCGCTCCCTCCCGTGGCCGAGCTGCTCGACGGCGCCCTCGTCGTCGAGGTGCCGCTGCGGGTGCGCTTCCGCGGGCTCGACCGCCGCGAGGCGCTGCTGCTGCGCGGGCCCGCCGGGTGGGCCGAGCTCGCACCCTTCGTGGAATACGACGACGCCGAGGCGGCCTGGTGGCTCGCCGCCGCCGTCGAGGCCGCCTGGCTCGGCCCGCCGCCGGCGGTGCGGGAGGTCGTGCCCGTCAACGCGACCGTCCCTGCCGTCGCGGCCGAGGACGTCGGCGCCGTCCTCGCGCGCACGCCCGGTGCCCGCACGGCCAAGGTGAAGGTCGCCGAGCCCGGCGTGCCGCACGAGCGGTCGACGGCCGAGGACCTCGAGCGCGTCGCCGCGGTGCGCGCGGCGCTCGGCCCCGGCGGGTGCGTGCGGGTCGACGCCAACGGCGCCTGGACCCCGGCGCAGGCCGAGCGGGTGCTCACGGCGCTGCGGGCGCAGGGGCCGCTGGAGTACGCCGAGCAGCCGTGCGCGGACGTCGAGGGCCTGGTCGACCTGCGGGCGCGGCTGGCCGCGGCCGGCGTCGACGTGCCCGTGGCCGCCGACGAGAGCATCCGGCGCGCGCACGACCCGCTCGCCGTCGTCCGCGCCGGGGCGGCCGACGTCGCCGTCCTCAAGACGCCGCCGCTCGGGGGGATGCGGGCCCTGCTCGCCCTCGCGGAGCGGCTGGCGCGCGAGCACGGCGTGCCCGTCGTCGTCTCCAGCGCGCTGGACACCGCGGTGGGCCTGGCGGCGGGGGTCCACGCCGCCGCGGCGCTGCCCTCGCTGGCGCACGCGTGCGGGCTGGCCACCGGCAGCCTGCTCGCCCGCGACGTCTCGACGCCGCTCGCCGTCGACGCCGGGGCGCTGACCGTCGCCCAGGCCGACCGCGTGCGCGCCGGCGTGGACCCCGCCGCCCTCGCCGACCTGGCCGCACCGGCCGACCGCCGCCGCTGGTGGCAGGAGCGGCTGGGGCGGGCGCACGCCCACCTGGGCGGGCGGCTCAGCCCCGGCGCCGCGCCAGGAGCCGGCTGATCGCGGGCGCCAGCACCAGCATCGCCAGCAGCCGCAGCACCTGGACGGCCAGGACGAAGGTGACGTCGGAGCCCGTGGCCACCGACGCCGCGATGACGGCGTACAGCCCGCCCGGCGTCGTCGCGAGGTACCCGTCGAGCAGGGTGGTGCCGGTGAGCGCCGACAGCAGCGCCCCGAGCCCGGCGCACGCGGCGATGACGCCGGCGACGAGCACGAGCGCCGCCGGCAGGACCCGCCGGACCACGACGACGGTCTCGCGGGTGAAGGCCAGCCCCGCCTGCAGCCCGATGACGCCGTAGGCGACCTGCACGAAGAGGAAGGGCACCTGCGCGCCCCCGGTGACGCCGAGGCCGCTGAGGACCGCCGACAGCACGAGCGGACCCAGCAGCGTCCCCGACGGCACGCGGCTGAGCCGGCCCAGCCCGCGACCGAGCGGGACGACGACGGCGACGAGCAGCACCCCCGCCCACAGCGGCGCCGCGCCCGCGCCCGCCGGGTCGGCCCCGTCGCCCTGGCCCGTGCCGACGCCCGTGGCGAGCAGCACGAGCGGCAGCGAGGCGGTGATGACGAGCACGCGCAGGTACTGGATGACGGCGACGAGCCGCTGGTCGGCGCCGAGGTCGCCGGCCATGGCCACGAGGCCGGAGGCACCGCCGGCGGTGAGGGCGAAGGCCCCGGTGAGGGGGTCGACGTCGCGGTGGCGGCCCAGGAGGACGCCGGCGAGGACGCTGATCCCCAGCGTCAGCAGCACGACGAGCACGACGGGGGCCCAGTCGCTCGCCAGGCCCGTCAGCGTGCCGGGCTGCACCAGCGTGCCCACGAGGACCCCGAGCACCGCCTGGGCGCTGAGCGCCGCCCGGCGGGGCACCTGTCGGGGGCCGCGCGGGTCGTGGCCCGAGAGGCCCGAGAGCGCGGCGACGACCCCGACGAGGAGCCCGCCGAACAGGACGCCGGACGGCACCCCACCGAGCTCCAGCGCGCCGCCGACGAGGGCGGTGAGCAGGACGACGACGGCCCAGCGCCACCACGGCACCGGCGACGGCGGCCCCTCGCCCCTGGCCCCCCGTCGTCGCACCGGGCCCATCCTGGGGCCCGCCGACGGGTGCCGACGACACCGCCGTCGTCGAGCCCGCAGGATGGGCCCGTGCCCGTGGACCGAGACGCCGCCGAGGACGACGGCTCACCCCCCGCCGCACCGCCGTCCGCGCAGGCCTGCGCCGTCGCCGCGGTGGCCGCGCTCGTGGCCCGCGGGGTGCGCCACGTCGTGCTGTGCCCGGGGTCGCGGTCGGCGCCGCTCGCCTACGTCCTCGCCGACGCCGAGCGGGCCGGGGACCTCGTCGTGCACGTGCGGACCGACGAGCGCGCCGCAGCCTTCACCGCGCTGGGGATCGGCCGGGCGAGCGGCGTGCCGGCGGCTGTCGTCACCACGTCGGGCACGGCGGTGGCCAACCTGCACCCCGCGGTGCTGGAGGCCCACCACGCCGGCGTGCCGCTCGTCGTCGTCTCCGCCGACCGCCCGCACGCGCTGCGCGGGACCTGGGCGAACCAGACGAGCGAGCTGCAGGCGGGGCTCTTCGGCGGCGCCGTGCGCGTGGCGGTGGACCTGCCCGCACCCCGGGAGGGGGAGGACGTCGCGGCGGCCGCGCAGCGGTGGGCCGAGGCCGTCGCCGGCGCGGTCGAGGCGGCACGGGGGCTGCCGGCCGGCGAAGAGGCCGGCGGCGGGGCTGGCGGCGCCCGCCGTCCCGGGCCGGTGCACCTCGACCTGGCCTTCGCCGACCCGCTCGTGCCCGCGGACGACGTCGTCGTCGCGGCCCCGCGGCTGCCGGCGCGGCGTCTCGCGCCGCCGCCGCGCGGCCGCGACGTGCACGCGCTCGAGCCCGGCCCGCGCACCGTCGTCGTCGCCGGGGACGCACCCGCGAGCACGGGGTGGACGGCGCGCTGGCTGGCCGAGGCCGGGGGGTGGCCGCTGCTGGCGGAGCCGACGTCCGGCGCCCGCTCGGGACCGTGCACGACCGAGGCCTACCGGTTGCTGCTGGAGCGCCCCGAGCTCGGCGGGCGGGTCGAGCGGGTGGTCGTGCTCGGGCGGCCGACCCTGTCCCGCCAGGTCACCCGGCTGCTCGCCGACGAGGGCGTCGAGGTCGTCCAGGTCGTCGAGCACGACGGCGACCCCGGGCCGGCGCCTCGCCCGGGGCTGCACCGCGTGGTCGGGTCGGCCGTGCCCGCCGACCTGCTCGACGCGCCCGCGGGATGGCACGCCCGACGCGCCCTGGCGCCGGACGCCTGGCTCACGGCCTGGCTGCGGGCCGGGGCGGCCGCGGCCGCCGCGGTCGACGAGGTGCTCGACGCGGAGGCGGCGGCCGGCCGGCTCACGGGTCCGTGGCTGGCGCGCGAGCTGCTCGGTGCCACGGCCGTCGACGAGGTCGCCGTCCTCGCGGCCTCGACCGCCGTGCGCGACGCCGACCTCGCGGGTGCCCCCTTCGTCGAGCCGGCGCTCGACGCCCAGCGCTCGCCGTCGCCCCCGCCGCTGCGGGTGCCGCTCGACGTCCGGCTCGTGCTCGCCGGGCGGGGCCTGGCCGGCATCGACGGGACGCTCGGCGGCGCGGTCGGTGCGGCGCTCGCGACGGGGCGGCGCACCCGCGTGCTCGTCGGGGACCTCGCGGCCCTGCACGACCTCGCCGGGCTCGCCGTCCCGGCCGGGGAGCGGGGGCGGTCCACGCGGTGGTCGACGCCGCCGCAGGTGCAGGTCGTCGTCCTCGACGACGCCGGCGGCGGCATCTTCGGGCTGCTGGAGCACGGCGAGGTGGCGACGTCGTCCCCCGCGCGGGAGGGGGACGTGGAGCGGCTCTTCGGCACGCCACCGGGCGTCGACCTGCTCACGCTGGCCCGCGGCCTCGGCGTCCCGGCTCGCCGCGTCGACGACGCGGGCGACCTGCGCGCCACCCTCCGCGCGCCGGAGCCGGGGCTCTCCGTGGTCGTCGTACCGGCCGACCGCTCGCGGCTGCGCACGCTCCACGCACGCCTGCGCGACGCCGTGACGGCCGCCCTGGACGCACTGGCGCCCGCCCCCTGAGGAGGAGTCGTCGCCGAGCCGCCCCCGCGGCGCGCGCGAGCCGGCGCGAAGGCGGCTGGCAGACTCCCGGCGTGAGCCGCGCCGACCTGGACAAGCAGCCTGCCGAGGTCGCCGCGATGTTCGACGGCGTGGCGGAGCGGTACGACGTCACCAACGACGTCCTGTCCCTCGGCCAGGACCGCCGGTGGCGACGCGCGGTGGTGCGGGCGCTCGACGTCCGCCCCGGCGAGCGGGTGCTCGACCTCGCCGCCGGCACCGGCACGAGCAGCGCGCCGATGGCGGCCCTCGGGGCCAAGGTCGTCGCCTGCGACTTCTCCCTCGGGATGCTCCGGGCCGGCGCCCGCCGCCGTCCGCTGCCCTTCGTCGCCGGGGACGCGACCCGGCTGCCCTTCGCCGACGGCGCCTTCGACGCCGTCACCATCTCCTTCGGGCTGCGCAACGTCACCGACCCCGGCGCGGGTCTCGCCGAGATGCTCCGGGTCGTGCGTCCCGGCGGGCGCCTCGTCGTCTGCGAGTTCTCCGCGCCGACGTGGCGACCGTTCCGCACCCTCTACACCGAGTACCTCATGCGTGCGCTGCCCTCCCTGGCGCGGCGCACGAGCTCCAACCCCGAGGCCTACGTCTACCTCGCCGAGTCGATCCGGGCCTGGCCCGACCAGCGGGCGCTCGCGGGGCAGATCCGTGCCGCCGGCTGGGACGACGTCGCCTGGCGCGACCTCACCGGCGGCGTCGTCGCGCTCCACCGGGCGGCACGCCCGCTCTGAGCCGGTGGGGCGCGCGACGTCGCGGCGTCACGCCGGGGTGCGGCGGGGACCGGCCGGTGCTTTCGTAGGACCACCAGGACCCCGCCGACGAGGAGGCACCCATGAGCGCCACGGACAAGATCAAGAACGCTGCCCAGCAGGCGTCCGGCAAGGCCAAGGAGGTCGTCGGCAGCGCCCAGGGTGACGACGAGAAGCGCGCCGACGGCAAGGCCGACCAGACCTCCGGCGACCTCAAGCAGCGCGGCGAGCACCTCAAGGACGCCGTCAAGGACTGACCTGCCCGCACGACGCCGGACCCCGCCGCGCCCCCGCGACGGGGTCCTCGTGCGTCCGGCGAGGGGCCCTCCGTAGGCTCGGGGAGGGCGCCCCGGCTCCTCACCCAGCCGCTCCTCCGGCCCTTCACCCAGCACCCCCAGCCGACATCCAGATCGAGAGCCGACGTGCCCACCCCTGCGCAGCACGACGCCGACGTCCTCGTCGTCGGCGCCGGCCCGGCCGGCGCCACCGCCGCCCGCCACCTGGCCGCGACGGGCCTGTCCGTCCTCGTCCTGGAGAAGACGTCCTTCCCCCGCGAGAAGGTCTGCGGCGACGGCCTCACCCCCCGGGCGGTCCGCGAGCTGCTGGCGCTCGGCCTCGACCTCTCGCCCGAGCGGGGCTGGCGCCGCAACCACGGCCTGCGGCTCATCGGGGGTGGCATGCGCGTCGAGCTGCCCTGGCCGGAGCTGGCGTCCTTCCCGCCCTACGGGCTGGTCCGCACCCGCCTGGACATGGACCACCTCCTGGTGCAGCACGCCCGCGCCGCCGGCGCGGAGGTCCGTGAGCGCACGTCCGTCACGAGCGCCGTCGTCGACGAGCGCACGGGGCGCGTCGTCGGCGTCCGCGCGCACGCCGTCGACGAGCGCGGGCGGCGGGCCGGCGAGGAGGTCGAGCACCGTGCGCCCGTCGTCCTGGCCGCCGACGGCGTCTCCGCACGTCTCGCCCTCTCCATGGGCCTCGAGCGCCGCGAGGACCGGCCGATGGGCGTGGCCGTCCGCACCTACTACCGCTCCCCGCGGCACGAGGACGACTGGATGGAGAGCTGGCTGGAGCTGTGGGACGGCGAGCCCGGCCGCTCCCGGCTGCTGCCCGGCTACGGCTGGGTCTTCGGCGTCGGCGACGGCACGAGCAACGTCGGCCTCGGCGTCCTCAACTCCTCCTCCGCCTACGGCAAGGTGGACTACCGCGACCTGCTGCGGCGGTGGACGGCGACGTTGCCGGGGGAGTGGCACTTCGACGAGGAGCACCGCCAGGGCAAGGTGCTCGGCGCCGCGCTGCCCATGGGCTTCAACCGGACGCCGCAGCACCACCGCGGGGTGCTGCTGCTCGGCGACGCCGGCGGCATGGTCAACCCCTTCAACGGCGAGGGCATCGCCTACGCCATGGAGTCCGCCCGGCTCGCCGCCGAGGTCGTCGTCCAGGCCCTGGGGCGGCCCGACGCCGACCGGCTGAGGGCCCTGGACGCCTACCCCGCGGCGGTGCGCGCCGCCTGGGGCGGGTACTTCACCCTCGGCGCCGTGTTCGTGAAGATGATCGGCCACCCTGCCGTCATGGAGATCGCCACCCGCCACGGCCTGCCGCGCCCGCTCGTCATGCGCCTGGTCCTCAAGCTGCTGGCCAACCTCACCGACCCCCGCGGCGGCGACGCGCTGGACCGGGTCGTCAACGGTCTGCAGCGTCTTGCGCCGGCGGCCTGAGGTGGCGGTGACCGCAGCGCGCGCCGCGTCCGGGACACTGGGTGGCGTGAGCCCCCGCACCCCCCAGCCGTCCGCCCCCGCCCTCGGCGCCGCGGCGGGCGACGGCTGGGGCGTGCCCGTGCCGTCAGGGACCACGGCCGAGCGGGTGGCCGCGCGGATGGAGGCGGTGGAGGGCCGGCTCCGCACCGCCGTCACCTCCTCCGACCGCCTCGCCGACAGCACCTCCCGGCACCTCGTCGAGGCCGGCGGCAAGCGGGTGCGCCCGCAGCTCGTCCTGCTCGCGGCCGAGCTGGGCGACGGCGCGGCGCCCGAGGTGCTGGACGCCGCCGTCGTCGTCGAGCTCACCCACCTGGCGACGCTCTACCACGACGACGTCATGGACTCGGCCCCGCTGCGCCGCGGAGCCCCTGCCGCGCAGCAGGTCTGGGGCAACAACGTCGCGATCCTCACGGGCGACCTGCTCTTCGCGCGGGCGTCAAGACTCGTGGCGGGGCTCGGCCCCGAGGCGGTGCGGATCCAGGCCGAGACCTTCGAGCGCCTCGTCCTCGGCCAGCTCCACGAGACGGTCGGCCCCCGCGAGGGCGACGACCCCGTCGAGCACTACCTCCAGGTCCTCTCGGACAAGACCGGCTCCCTCATCGCGACCTCAGCCCGGTTCGGGGCCATGTTCGGCGGCTGCGACGCTGCCGTCCTCGACGTCGTCGTCGCCTACGGCGAGCGGGTCGGCGTCGCCTTCCAGCTCGCCGACGACGTCCTGGACCTGCGCGGTGACGACAGCGGGAAGCAGGCGGGCACCGACCTGCGCGAGCGGGTCCCCACGCTGCCCGTGCTGCTCGCGCGCGACGCCGCCGCGTCAGGGGACCCCGAGGCCGCCGCCGTCGTCGCCCTGCTCGACGGCCCGCTCGGCACCGACGCCGAGCTGGAGGCCGCCGTCGCGGCCCTGCGGGCGCTGCCCTCGACCGACGCCGCCCACGCGCGCGCCCAGCACTGCGCCCAGCAGGCCGTGGACACCCTGGCGCCGCTGCCGGACGGCGAGGCCAAGGACGCCATGGCCGCCTTCGCCGAGGCGATCGCCGACCGCGCGCGCTGAGCCGGCGCTCCGGGCCCGGCCGGCCCCTCACACCCCGGTCGCGGACAGGGTCGAGCGCGAGAGCGTGGCGCGGTGCCGCGCGGCCCGCAGGGTGTCGGTGGTGAGCAGGAGCAGGGCCAGCCAGACCAGGGCGAAGCCGGCCCACCGCGCCGAGGTCACGTCCTCGCCGAGCACGAGGACGCCGAGCAGGAGCTGCAGGACGGGCGTGAGGTACTGCAGCAGACCGATCGTCGTCAGCGGCACCCGACGGGCGGCGGCCCCGAAGAGCAGCAGCGGCAGCACCGTCACGACGCCCGTGCCGACGAGCAGGGCGGTGTGCAGCGGCCCGACGGCGGTGAAGGTCCCGCGCCCGGTCACCTCGAGGGCCACGAGCGCGGCGAGGGCCAGCGGCGCGAGCAGCAGCGTCTCGCCCGTCAGGGAGGCCAGCGCGGGGGTCCGCCGGCCCACCCGGTTCTTCGCGAGGCCGTAGACGCCGAAGCTGGCGGCCAGGACGAGCGCGATCCAGGGCAGGCGGCCCTCGCCGACGCTGATGACGGCGACCGACAGCCCGCCGAGGACGACGGCGGCCCACTGCAGCGGGCGCAGCCGCTCGCCCAGCAGCAGGACCCCGAGCAGCACCGTCACCACGGGGTTGGCGAAGTACCCCAGCGACGCCTCGACGACGTTGCCCGACTGCACGGCGTAGACGTAGACGCCCCAGTTGAGCGCGATCGTCGCGGCGGCCGCGAGCAGCCAGCCCGCCCGGCGGCGGTCGGCCAGCAGCCCCCGCACCGCGCCGAGCTGCCGCAGCGCCAGCGTCAGGACGAGGCAGGCCAGCAGGGCCCACAGCACCCGGTGGACGAGGACCTCGACCGCCCCGGCGGGCGCGAGCGCGGCGAAGTAGAGCGGGAAGGAGCCCCACAGCGTGTAGGCGCCGACGCCCATGAGCGTCCCGCGGCGGACGTCTGCCGCCCCCCGGCCCGCCGGGGCTCCCTCGACCGTGGTCACCGGCGGGGAGCCACCGGCCGGGGACCTCAGCGCACGACCCAGGTGTCGCCGCCGGCGATGAGGGCGTCGAGGTCGGCGTCGGTCGCCGGCCCGGACGAGGCCTGCGCGCTCGCGACCTGGTCACGGACGAGGTCGTCGTACGTCGGCCGCACGACGGAGCGGAAGACGCCGACCGGCACGTGCGCCATCGACGGGCCGTCGAGGCGGGAGAGGGCGAAGGCCTGCGAGGGGTCCTGCGCCCCGGCGTCGTGGACGACCACCTCGCGCCCGTCGGCGTCCGCCGCCGGCACCGCCTCGACACCACCGCCCGCGGTGCGGACGACGACCCGTCGGTCCTCCTCCCGCCCGTAGCGGACCTCCTCGCCGTCGACGAGGTGCACGAGGCGGGCCGTGGCCTCGTCCCGGTCCTTGAGGACGTCGAAGGCGCCGTCGTTGAAGATCGGGCAGTTCTGGTAGATCTCGACGAAGGACGTCCCGCGGTGCTCGGCGGCGGCGCGCAGCACCGAGGTGAGGTGCTTGCGGTCGGAGTCCGTCGTGCGCGCGACGAACGTCGCCTCGGCCCCGAGGGCGAGGGAGACGGGGTTGAACGGCGCGTCCACCGAGCCGGCCGGTGTCGACTTCGTCACCTTGCCGACCTCGGAGGTGGGGGAGTACTGCCCCTTGGTCAGCCCGTAGATGCGGTTGTTGAACAGCAGCACCGTGAGGTTGACGTTGCGCCGCATCGCGTGGATGAGGTGGTTGCCCCCGATCGACAGCGCGTCGCCGTCGCCCGTGACGACCCAGACCGACAGGTCGGGGCGAGAGGTCGCGAGGCCCGTGGCGATGGCGGGGGCGCGGCCGTGGATGGAGTGCATCCCGTAGGTGTCCAGGTAGTACGGGAAGCGGGAGGAGCAGCCGATCCCCGAGACGCAGACGATGTTCTCCCGCCGCAGCCCGAGCTCGGGCAGGAAGCCCTGCACGGCGGCGAGGACGGCGTAGTCGCCGCAGCCGGGGCACCAGCGCACCTCGCCCGCGGCGGTGAAGTCCTTCTTGCCCAGGGTGACGCCCTCGGGCAGGCGCGGGACGTCGTCGGTGCCGGTGCGGAGCGCGGGGATGCCGAGCGGGGTGCTGGTGGTCATCGACGGGCCTCCTGGGGGCTCTCGAAGGGGGCGCCGGCGCCGACCAGCTGGCGGGCCGCGAGCTCGTCGGGCAGGGCGGCGACGGCCTCGCGGACGACGTCGGTCAGCTCGCCGGCGGTGAAGGGCCGCCCGCGCACGCGGGCGTGGCTCTGGACGTCGACGAGGTAGCGCCCGCGCAGGAGCAGGGCCAGCTGGCCACCGTTCATCTCCGGCAGGACGACGCGGTCGTAGGCGCGCAGCACGTCGCCGAGGCCGGGCGGGAAGGGGTTGAGGTGGCGCAGGTGGGCGCGCGCGACCTGCAGGCCCTCGGCGCGCGCGTCCCGGACGGCGGCGGCGATGGGCCCGTAGGTCGAGCCCCACCCGAGCACGAGCACCCGGGCCCGTGACCCGTCGGGCGCGACCGGGTCGTCGACCTCCAGCGGCGGGACGGCGACGCCGTCCACCTTGGCCTGCCGCAGGTTCGTCATCTTCTCGTGGTTGTCGGGCTCGTAGGAGATCTCGCCCGTGACGTCGGCCTTCTCCAGGCCGCCGACGCGGTGCTCCAGGCCCGGCGTGCCCGGCACCGCCCAGGGCCGCGCGAGCGTCTCGGGGTCGCGCAGGTAGGGCCGGAAGGCCGGCGTCCCGTCGTCGCCCGCGCCGTTGGGGCCGGTGGCGAAGGCCGGGTCGATCGTCGGCAGGTCCGCGACGTCCGGCAGCGCCCACGGCTCGGAGCCGTTGGCCAGGTAGCCGTCGGAGAGCAGGATCACGGGGGTGCGGTAGGTGACGGCGATGCGGACCGCCTCCAGGGCGGCCGTGAAGCAGTCGGTGGGGGAGCTCGCGGCCAGGACCGGCAGCGGCGACTCGCCGTTGCGCCCGTACATGGCCTGCAGCAGGTCCGCCTGCTCGGTCTTGGTGGGCAGGCCCGTCGAGGGCCCGCCGCGCTGGACGTCGACGACGACGAGCGGCAGCTCCAGCATGACCGCCAGGCCGATGGTCTCGGCCTTCAGCGCCAGGCCCGGGCCCGACGTCGTCGTCACCCCGAGGGAGCCGCCGAAGGAGGCGCCCAGGGCGATGCCGACGCCGGCGATCTCGTCCTCGGCCTGCAGCGTGGTCACGCCGAAGCGCTTCAGGCCCGACAGCGCGTGGAGGATGTCGCTGGCCGGGGTGATCGGGTAGGAGCCGAGGACGAGCGGCAGGCCGGCCTTGTGCGCCGCGGTCGCCAGCCCGTAGGCCAGCGCCGTGCTCCCGGTGATGTTGCGGTAGGTGCCCGCGGGGTGCTCGGCCGGGGCCACCTCGTAGCGGACGGCGAAGCCCTCCGTCGTCTCCCCGAAGGCCCAGCCGGCGCGGAAGGCGGTGAGGTTGGCGTCGCGGATCTCCGGCTTCTTGGCGAACTTCGTCTGCAGGAAGCGCTCGGTCGCCTGGGTCGGGCGGTCGTAGAGCCACGACAGCATCCCGAGGGCGAACATGTTCTTGGCGCGCTCGGCGTCCTTGCGCGAGAGGCCGGAGCCGGCGAGCGACTCCACGGTCATCGACGTCAGCGGCAGCGCGTGCACCTGGTAGCTCTCGAGGCTGCCGTCCTCCAGCGGGCTCGCCGTGTAGCCGACCTTCTGCAGGCTGCGCCGGGTGAACTCGTCGCTGTCGGCGATGACGACGCCGCCCCGGGGCAGGTCGCCGATGTTGGCGCGCAGGGCCGCGGGGTTCATCGCGACGAGGACGTCGGGGGCGTCGCCCGGGGTGAGGACGACGTGGTCGGCGAACTGCAGCTGGAAGCTGGAGACGCCCGGGAGGGTGCCCTGGGGCGCGCGGATCTCGGCGGGGAAGTTGGGCAGGGTCGCGAGCGCGTTGCCCAGGGTCGCCGTCTCGGCGGTGAAGCGGTCTCCCGTGAGCTGCATGCCGTCGCCGGAGTCGCCGGCGAAGCGGATGACGACGCTCGCAACCCGCTGGACCGGGGTGGCGCCGGCCGGCGACGTCGGGCGGCCGTCGTGGTCGGCCGGGGGTGGGTCGGTCGGGGCGTCGGGCGTGGGCGACTCGAGACGCATGGGAGCGGCAACACCTTCGGGGTCGGGGGCCATCCCCGCTTGTCGACCGGTCCGGTCGGAGAAGTGCTGCGCCGGGCGCGGGGGAGCGGGTCCACGCCATGGTAGGTGGGGAACGAGCGCCGGCCGGTCGGCGTTGCCCCCGGTGAGACGGCGAGAGGCCGTCGCCTGCGGGCTCCTCGCCCGCGGGTGCACCAGCGAGGAGAGGCACCAGGCGTCCATGGGTCACCAGCACTTCAACGGCGTGAAGACGGCAGTCCTGTTCGGCGCCTTCGGCGGGCTCGTCCTGCTGGGGTCGTTCCTCGTCTTCGGGCAGAACCTCAACGCCCTGCTCCTCGGGCTCGTCATCGCGCTCGCCGTGAACGGCTTCTCGTACTGGAAGAGCGACACGCTCGCCATCAAGGCGATGCGCGCGAAGCCGGTCACCGAGGCCGAGCAGCCGGAGATGTACGCGATCGTCCGCGAGCTCTCGGTGCAGGCGGGCAAGCCCATGCCGCGGCTCTACGTCTCGCCGACGCGGGCGCCGAACGCCTTCGCGACGGGCCGCAACCCCGAGAACTCGGCCGTCTGCTGCACCCAGGGCATCCTGGAGCTGCTGGACCGGCGCGAGCTGCGCGGCGTCCTCGGGCACGAGCTCATGCACGTGTACAACCGGGACATCCTCACCTCCTCGATCGCGGCCGCGATGGCGAGCGTCATCACCTTCCTCGGCTACGCGGCGCTCTTCTTCGGCGGCAACCGGCAGAACGGCGGCAACCCCGTCGCGGCCATGCTGCTGCTCTTCCTCGGCCCGCTCGCCGCCGGGCTGATCCAGATGGGCATCAGCCGCACGCGCGAGTTCGACGCCGACGAGGACGGCGCACGGCTCACGGGTGACCCCCTGGCGCTCGCGAGCGCCCTGGCCAAGCTGGAGCGCGGCACCAAGGCGGCGCCCCTCGCGCCGGAGCGGGACGTCGTGAACTCCAGCCACATGATGATCGCCAACCCGTTCCGGGCCCGCGACGTCAAGTCGCTCTTCTCCACCCACCCGCCCATGGACCAGCGCATCGCCCGCCTCGAGGCCATGGCGGGCCGGCGCGGCTGAGGGCCCCGGTCGCCGGAGCCCTCAGCGCACCTGCAGGGCGGCGAGGACGACGGCCCGCGTCAGCGCCCAGCACTGGGACGTCGGGTCGAGGTGGGCGCTGTGCCCCTCGCCGCGGACCAGCGCGACCCGGACGTCGGTGGCACCGGCCGTCCGTGCCGCCTGCGCGTACAGCTCGCCCTGGTCGGGGGGCACGACCTCGTCGAGGTCGCCGGTCACCGCCAGCACCGGCGCGCAGGCGGGTACCAGCGCCGCCGGGGACGCGTGCGCGTAGCGCTCCTCGACCTCCCGCGGGGAGCCGCCGAGCAGTCCGGCGACGGCGCCGCGGCCGAGGTCGGCCGCGTGCGCCGCCACGAGGTCCAGCACCCCCGCCTGGGCGACGACGGCGAGCGGGCGGAGCGCCGGCGAGGCCCCCGGTGCACCCTCGGGCAGGAGGTGCCGGCCGGCCGACCAGGCGGCGACCTGCCCACCCGCGGAGTGGCCGACCACGACGGCGCGGGAGGCGTCGAGCCCCGCCGCCGGCGCCACCGCGACGAGCAGGTCCAGCGCCGCTGCAGCGTCCGCGAGGGTGGCGGGCCACCCGCCGCCCTGCCCGACCGCCCGGTAGTCCACCAGCCAGACCGGGATGCCGGCCCGGAGCAGGTCGACGGCGACGTGGTCCTGCAGCCGACGGTCGTACGCGCGCCCGCCGTCGGGAGGACCGGCCCGCCAGAAGCCCCCGTGCACGAGGACGGCGACGCCGTCGGTCCGCCGCCGCGAGGGCAGGTGCAGCTCCGCCACCTGGCGGGGGTGCTGCCCGTAGATGTGCAGCGCCGAGGAGCCGTCCGGGTCGGCCAGCGCCGCCGCCCCCGGACCTCCCCGTACCGACCTGGGCCCCACCAGTCCCCCGTCCCTGACGTCTGCCGCCCGGGCCCACCCGGGTGGTCGTCCTCGTGCCGTCGTCCCGCTCCCGTGGTCGGAGGACCGGTCGAGGCAGGCCGCTAGCGGTAGTTGGTGAACTGCAGCGCGACGTCCAGGTCGGCGCCCTTGAGCAGCGCGATGACGGCCTGCAGGTCGTCCCGGCTCTTGGCGCTGACCCGCAGCTCGTCCCCGGTCACCTGGGTCTTGACCCCCTTGGGGCCCTCGTCCCGCACGATCTTGGCGATCTTCTTGGCGTCCTCGGTGGACAGCCCCTCCTTGAGCGAGCCCTCCTGCCGGTGCTCCTTGCCCGACTGGCGGACGTCGCCGAGGTCGATCGCCTTCAGCGAGACCCCGCGCCGGATGAGCTTGGTCTGCAGGACGTCGAGCGCCGCGGCCACGCGCTCCTCGCTGCTGGCGACGAGGACGACGCGGTCCCCGCTCCAGCTGACCCCCGCGCCGGTGCCCCGGAAGTCGTAGCGCTGGGAGATCTCCTTCGCCGCCTGGTTGATCGCGTTGTCGACCTCCTGGCGGTCGACCTTGCTGACGACGTCGAAGGACGAGTCGGCGGCCATGGGTCCTCCTCTGCGCCCCGGTGGTGCCGGGGCCGCTGGTCTCGTGCGGCGCCCGGCATCTTCTCGCGTGACGCACCCTGCCGTGACCTTGTACTCTCGGCCACCGCACGGCGGACGTCGCGACGTCGCGTGCTCGCGAGGCAGGTTGCCCGAGCGGCCAATGGGAGCTGACTGTAAATCAGCCGGCACAGCCTTCGCAGGTTCGAATCCTGCACCTGCCACGCCAGACGAGGGCGCCCCGCACCTGCGGGGCGCCCTCGGCACGTCAGGGCTCGCGACAGGGCACACGTCTGGGCGCACGTCACGGGCACACGTCCGGGGCTCCCGAGCGGGGACACGGGCCGGCCCGCGGTGCGCCGTCGACCCCGGTGCCGCCGCCGCGTTTCGGTCTGGTCTCCACCGGCGTGTACGCTCGGCTGCCGTGCCCGTCACGGGCGCCGCCCCAGTAGCTCAGTCGGCAGAGCGTCTCCATGGTAAGGAGAAGGTCTAGGGTTCGATTCCCTACTGGGGCTCTGCAGCTTCCCCGCCGGGGCCCACCGGGCCTCGGCGGGAGACCCGGCGAGGTAGCTCAGTGGTAGAGCAAACGGCTCATAATCGTTGTGTCGCGGGTTCGATCCCCGCCCTCGCTACGCCAGGTGCCCGCCTGCCGCGGTGACGCCGGGAGCCGGCCGCAGACCGCCCGCAAGGCACCGCCCGCACCCGCACGAGAGACCGAGAGGCAACCCGCCGTGGCCAGCAAGAGCACCGACGTCCGACCCAAGATCACGCTCGCCTGCACGGTGTGCAAGGAGCGGAACTACATCACGAAGAAGAACCGCCGCAACGACCCCGACCGGATCGAGCTGGCGAAGTTCTGCTCGCGCTGCGGCCACCACACCGCGCACCGGGAGACCCGCTGACCGCAGGGTCGCGAGGCGACGACACGGCGGGACGCCCTCGGGGCGCTCCCGCCGTCGTCGTCCTGGGCAGCTGACCCGCTCGCAGAGCACACCCTCCCCGGACGGCTGACCCGCTCGCGCACGACCCCGCCGTCGCACCGGCGCGACGGCGACCACCCCCAGCAGAGGAGCTGACGTGGCCGTCGACCAGAGCTTCGTCGGGCGGACCTACCCGCCGGACGGCGTCTACGAGGTGAGCGCGGAGAAGGTCCGCGACTTCGCCGCCGCCGTCGCGGGCGCAGGCTCCGCGGCCGCGGTGGGGGGCCCCCTCGCCACCGCGGAGGTGCCGGCGGTCCACGTCGACGCCGCCGCCGCCCGTGCGCTCGGGCACGGCACGCCGCTCGCGCCGCCGACCTTCGCCGTCGTCCTCGCCCAGCGCAGCGACGCCCGCTTCCTGGCCGACCCGGCGGCCGGGGTCGACTTCACCCGGGTCGTCCACGGCGAGCAGTCCTTCACCCACCACCGGCCGATCGCCGTCGGCGACCGGCTCGTGACGACGCTGCACGTCGACGGCGTCCGCGGCGCCGGCGGGCACTCGATGGTGACGACCCGCAACGAGATCGCGACCGAGGACGGCGAGCCGGTGTGCACGGCGGTCTCGCTCCTCGTGGTCCGGGCACCGCAGGAGAGCGCGTGAGCACCTCGACGCCCATCGGGGTGGCAGACCCGGGCGCCCCGCTCGAGGTCGGCCAGGAGGTCGCGCGGGCGACCTACCCGCTGCACCGCGGCGACCTCGTCCGCTACGCCGGCGCGAGCGGCGACTTCAACCCCATCCACTGGAGCGAGCCCACCGCCGTCGGCGTCGGGCTGCCGGGTGTCATCGCCCACGGCATGCTCACGATGGCGCTGGCCGGTCGGCTCGTGCAGGAGTGGTGCGGCGACCCCGGGCGGATCGCGAGCCTCGGCGTCCGGTTCACCAAGCCCGTCGTCGTGCCCGAGGAGGGCACGGAGCTCGAGGTCGTCGCCGTCGTCGGGGCGCTGGCAGACGGCGCCGACGGCGAGCCGCCGACGGTCCGCCTCGACCTCACCGCCTCCTGCGAGGGCGTGGTCGTGCTCGCGCGCGCCAGGGCCGTCGTGCGCCGCTGACACCACCGGCTCACCCGAGGCCGCCCGACTCGTCGGGGGGCGGGTCAGCGCCGCGCCAGGACGAACCACGTGGGCCGCGTCGGGCGCAACCAGCGGCGCAACGTCGCCGGGTCGGCCGGCTCGGCGGCCTGGAGGTCCCACCCGGGCAGCAGCCGCTGGAGGTCCGCGCGCCCCAGCCCGCGGGGCAGCGGCGGCGGTCGGCGCGCCGGGGACCACGCGAGCAGCGCCAGGACGGCGCCGGGCTCGCAGACGGCGTCCAGCCCGCGGGCCAGGGCCGCGACGCCCGCCTCGCCCAGCCCGTGGGCGCAGCCGACGTCGAGCACCGCCGCGAACCCCCGGCGGCCTCCCGACCGCAGCGCGAGGGTCTCCAGCCGCGTGACGTCGCCGCGGACGAGGTCGACGTCGACCCCCGCGGCCGTGGCCCGGCGCCGGGCCCGCGCCAGGACCCGCCCGACGTCGTCCACACCGGTGACGTCGAAGCCCCGACGGGCGAGCTCGGCCCCGTCCTCGCCCGTGCCGCAGCCGAGGTCGAGCGCACGCACCGGGGGCGCGCCGTCCGCGGGGCGACCGCAGGCGGCGGTCAGCAGGTCGACGCCCTGGCGGCCCGTGCCCTCCCAGGGGGCGGCGCGGACGGCGGACATGGCCTGGAACACAGCGGTCACGGCGACCTCCAGCGGCGGCTGCGGGCTCGGCGGGACGCCGGCTCCGGTCCCGGCTGCGACCGGTCTACCCTCCGGCGGCCCTCCCGGCCACCGCGGGCGGGGCCGCCGCCGACCGGCCGCCGCCCCCTGTCCGCCGAGGCGGCCCGGCCCTAGCGTTCTCGACGATGCACCGACCACCTCCGCCCCCCGCCCAGCCCTCGTCCCAGCCCTCGTCCGGGCCCTGCGCCGGCTCAGCGCCGGGGCCTGCCCGTGGACCTGCTCCTGGGTCCCCGCCGCCAGGGCTGGGCGTCGAGGACGCCCGCGTGGGGCTGCGGCTGCCGGGGGAGCCGCAGGCCCTCGCGGCGCGGGTGCTCGCCACCAGCGGCCTCGACCGTGTCGTCGACGCCCTCGTCGCCCGGTTCGACGACGACGCGGGCGGCGCCGGCGGCGTCACGGCGGACCCGGCCGCGCTCGCCGCGGACGCGGGCGCCCGGCTGTGGCGCGCCGCGCTCGAGCGCGCCCGGCGCCCCCGTCCGAGCGGGCCTGCGGCGAGCGGGACCGGCCTCACCGGCGACCCCGTCGACGACCCCACCGACGACCGGCCCCTCTACTGGGCGCGCCTGACGGTGCGGGTGAGGCTGCAGCAGTGGGCGGCTCGCACCGGGCAGGACGCCGGTCCGGCGCTCGCCGCCCTGGAGCGCAGCTCGCGCGGGCTCGACGACGTCGCGTTCCCGCCCGGGGAGCAGACGACGCGCGTCCTCGTCACGGGCTTCGACCCCTTCCGGCTCGACGACGACCTGTCCCGCTCGAACCCCTCCGGCGCAGCCGTCCTCGCGCTGCACGGCCGGCAGGTGTCGACGGCCACCGGCAGCGCGCTCGTGCAGGCGGTCGTCCTGCCGGTGCGGTGGCAGGCCTTCGACGACGGCGTCGTCGAGGACGCCGTCGGCCCCCACCTGCTCGGCGGCGAGGGCGACGCCGACGTCGTCATGACCGTCAGCCAGGGCTCGCCCGGCCTCTTCTCGGTCGAGGGCTGGGCGGGCGCGTGGCGCGGCGGCGGCCCCGACAACGAGCGCGAGGTGCGCCGGGAGGAGGTCCCGCCGGCGCGCGGCTGGCCGCAGCCGGGGCCCGACCACGTGGAGCAGCTCCTGCGCACGACGCTGCCGGCGGCGCAGATGCTGGCGGCCGGCACGGGACCCTTCCCCGTCGAGCTGCGCGAGCGCATCCGCGTCTGGACCGGGGGCACCCGTGACGGCGAGCCCGTGACGACGAGCGAGCCGCCGCAGCCGGGGTGGCTCGCCGCCGCGGGCGGCGGCGGGGACTACCTCTCCAACGAGGCGATGTACCGCGCGAACCGCCTGCGCCGCAGCGCAGGTCGCCACGACGTCCTCGGCGGTCACCTCCACGTCCCGGCCTTCACGGGCGAGCACGCCGGCCGCTGCGGCGAGGTGGCCGTCGCCGAGCACCGTCGCGCCGTCGTCGACCAGACGGTCGCCCTCGTCGTCGCCGCGGCCCGCGCCGCGGCCCGCGCCGAGCCCGGCGCCGGGTCCGGGGCGGCACCCGGCGACGGGCCCGACCGCTCGGCCCTCGCGAGCGCGGTGGGTCCCGCGTGAGGACCGTCGACCTCAACGCCGACGTCGGCGAGTCCTTCGGCCGCTGGGTGCTCGGCGACGACGCCGCGCTGCTGCCGCTGGTCAGCAGCGCCAACGTCGCGTGCGGCTTCCACGCCGGGGACCCGCTGACCCTGCGGCGCTCGTGCGAGGGCGCCGCCGCCCACGGCGTCGCCGTCGGCGCCCAGGTCGGCTACCGCGACCTGGCCGGCTTCGGCCGGCGCTTCCTGGACGTCGACGCGGCCGACCTCACGGCCGACGTCCTCTACCAGCTCGGGGCGCTCGACGGCCTCGCGCGCGCGGCCGGGACGCGCGTCACCTACCTCAAGCCGCACGGCGCGCTCTACCACGCGGCGTCGCGCGACGAGGGGCAGGCGAGGGCCGTCGTCGCGGCCGTGCTCGCCTACGACGCCACGCTCCCCGTGCTGGGGCTGCCTGGCTCGAGGCTGCTCGACGTCGCCGCGCAGGAGGGCCTCCGGGCCGT